>CAZGKV010000137.1:0-11701 GCA_964526305.1 uncultured Planctomycetales bacterium
GGTGGGCAGAGGCCGTGGGCGCCTACGAGCAAGCCATCCGGGTGATCGAAGGGGACCCCAAGGGTTTCGATGACGGCGAAGCCTTGAAGATCATGCAACGCGGCCGAGAGGAGGCCCTTCGCCGCGCCCAGGAAACCTCGCAGGAAGCCTGATGAGTTCTCTCGCTGACGCCTTCGGAAAAGGACCGAGTCGCGGCAACAGACGTGAGAAATCAGGTCGCAGTTCGCTGCAAATATCGCGGGAGGATACACCCCGGATCGACCAAGACGAATGGCGCCCCCTATGACCCATTCTCATCGATGTCGCGGCAGCGAACACATCGGCCGAATCGCGGCCGCCCATGGATTCCAGGATTGGAAGACCCTCTGGGATCTGAATCCGTCGCTCCAACAGCGGCGCCGCAATCCCAATCTCCTCTTCAAGGGTCCGAGCCTCGCGGGCGACGGGGACACCCTCGACGTCGTCCGGCTCCGCCGGCGCGAGGAGGGGCGGGCGAGCGAATCCCACCACTCCTTCCGGACTCGAAGCCGGAAGTTGTTCTTGCGCCTGCGCCTCTTGAACGAAGATTTCTCCGCGCTTCGGAACGCGGACTACCGCCTTCTGATCGAGGGATTCCCCCATCCCAGGACGGGCAAGACCGACGCTTCGGGCAAGATCGAGATGGAGATACCGACGGCGTGCCATCGAGCTCACTTGATCGTGCGCCTGCCGGCTCCTCCCGGGGGGGAAGGTCTTCGCGGCGAGACCTCCGTTCGATGGGAGCTCCGGATCGGCGCTCTCAATCCCATCTTGGAGGAGGCTCCCGACGCGCGGTGCCTCTCCGGAGTCCAGCAACGCCTGAACAACTTGGCCTTCTCCTGCGGGCCCGTCACCGGACTCCCGGGACCCGGCACCGAATCCGCACTCCGGCGGTTCCAGACCCAGTTCGGACTGGCGATTACCGGAGACTCCGATCGCGCCACGCAGGCCAAACTCCAGGAGGTTCACGACGATCCGAGCGGAGTCCTCGAGCCGGCGAGCGAGCCTGCCGCGCGTCCGACCGAAACCCGATCTCGCACTTCGAGCCCGACCTCTCCCCCTCGTCCGGAAGACATCGGCCACGTCGCTCCCGACTTCGAGGCTCCGGCCCACATCAACACGCTCCGAGTCCGGGCCGAATACCGCATTACCCTTCGCCTCGGCGATATCGAGGACCTGTTCAAGGATGCGCCTGAATCCGACGAGGGCAAGATGGCTCGGATGCAGGTCCTCGGCCTGTTCTACTTCCCGTTGGGTCATGCTCGCAGGTTGGATGCGCTCTCCGTCGGTTGGGATTGGTTCAAGACGGAGATTCTCCGGCACGCGCTCGGACGCATTCCGTCGGAGAGCGACGCGGTTCGGGCGCTGGTGCACGGGCTGAGGAGTCGCGTCCTGTCCGGAGCCGTTCCTCCCGCCTGGGCCGTCGAGGGTCCCAGGAGCGGCCTTCCCCCGTCCGAGCCGGAGGACGCCGCCACCGCTTTCGCGAAGATCCGAATCCCCGGGGGCTATTCCTATGGGAGAGAGCTGTTCGGCACCCCCTCGGTCAACAGCGATCCGACCTACGATCCCGCGATGCGGTTCGGTGCGGACCTCCATCAGGTCGAGCAACTCTACTACCGCGACAATCCCGTCCTGGGGAAGATCCCGATCCTCGCGAGGGTAGAACGTAGACGCAGCGCGTCGGAGCCATGGGTGCCCGCTTCGGACAAGACCGTGTACTTCCAACTCCTCCGTCCGCCTTCGCACCTGCCGGCCGAGGGGGAGGATCTGGAGAGATTCGCGCGGCCGGTCTTGGACCGGGGACCGTGGATCGGGACGGCGCGCGAGGAAGGGAGAAGCCCCGATGCGATCGACCCGCAGGGGATGAATTGCCCGCAAGATCGCGGAGGCAAGAGAGGGCTCGACGTTGCCGGAAACGTCTTCGAGACCGCCTCCCGCCCGGGGTTTCACGCTCCGCACCCGGGGCGCGCGCTGCCGCATTCCCCCTATGGAGTGGCCGAGCCGAGCCACCGTCATGCGGTACGCGTGAAGACGAACGATCAGGGAGAAGCCGGCGTGATCTTCATGCCCTCGAAGTGCGGAGGGGACCGCTACCGAATCCGCGCCTACATCGGTCCGCCGACTCTTCCCAGCGACGGAACGGATGAAGAGGCGGTCCGTGTGGATACCGGCACCTTGGTGGTTTGGCGCAACATCCGAATCAGCCGCTATCTCCGGCAAGAGGTCGGCACGCCGCACGAGGATCTTCTTCGACAGGTGGATGCGGAACCCTTCCAGCTCGGAGACGAAATCGGCTATCTGGACCGATTCTCCATGGTCGGGATGGTGAACGGCGTCCCCGACCGAGTGGGGTTGCCGGACCTTCAGGTGACTCGACCCGCGCCGCCCTTCAGCAGCCTCGTGCGTCACTTCGCATGGGCCTACTGCGAAGTCGAATTCGATCGGCCCGGTGCGGATCTGCCCGAGTCCCTGACGCAAGAAGAATGGACGGAGGCGCGAAACGCCGCCGTGGCGGGAGCCCAGCGGGGTCTGGCCGACCTGCGCCTGTCGTTGAACCTGGATCTCCTCTTCTGCCGAGAACTGGACGGCACACTGCGGGTGGACAACGCGGTCTCCCACCTCCCGGTGCGGTCCCCGCAAGACTACAACGCCCGATTCGGAGATCTCCGCGTCCCCCACCGGATTCCGTTGGACCGTGGGGGCCTCCCCGTCAATCTCTGGCGAATGGACGCTCTTTTGTTGGACTACGCGCTTCCCGAATTCCTGAGAGTCGTTTCCAGAGAGGGCCGCCTGCCGGGCCTGACGTTGATTCAAGGGGCGAACGGTCACACGTGGCAGGCGCTGTATCGTCAAGTGAGTCACTCGGGATTGGCCAAGCATTTTCGAGGCTGTTTCGTTTGGCGCGGACGGGATGCCTATCCGGAGAGCCTCTCTCCGGACCAATTTCACCTCTCGTACGACTTCACCAGCAATGCCTGCCACGAATTGGGACACTGCCTGTATCGAGATCACGCGCCCGGCCACAATCCCGGACAAGGAGAAGCGGGCGGCGCAACTCCCGCGGATCACGATCCTCCGGAAACGGCGCGTTGCGTCATGAGCTATCAGAACAGCACGGGACAGTTCTGCTCGAAGTGTCTGTTCGCCTTGAGGGGGTGGGACATTCGGGGAATTCCGTCATGACGCTCGAGATTCGACTTTCGGTGGACAAGCCCGACCTCCTCTGCCAGGAGGGAAGAGACTGCGGCCTCACTTTTCGCAATCTCGGTCGGGAAACGATTCCCGTGGTTCCGCCGCCCCAGTCGATGTCGCAGCCCACGCTTCGAGTGGTGGACGTCAAGACCGCGGCGGAAACGATCTTCCGCGAGCGCGGCTCCGCCGTATTTCGCGAACGACCCGTGCGGCTCGGGCCGGGCAGAAGTCTGGAGACCGGTTTCGATCTTCGACGGGCGGCACCGGAACTGCCGCCGGGCGAATACGACCTTTCCGTTCTGCACGAGGAAACCGGGAGCGAATCCGCTCCGGTGCGCCTCCGAGTCTCTCCGAGCCTGCCGACGGCCCTGACGCTGGACGGCGTGCAAAGCCGCGTTGCGTACGGCTTCTGGGTGAACCCGGGTTCCGATGGCTCCCATCTCGTCCGCACCCGTTTCGACTTTCTCCGCGGGGGGGGCATCGCCGAGGTTCGGACGATCGGTGCGACGGCCGCGCGGATTCGGCCCATCCCATCCCTCTTCCCGAACCGGATCCCGGGCGAGAGCCATTGGATCGCCTGGATGGAGGGAGGGGTATTCAAGGCCGTGCACTTCTCTCCGCTGTCGGGTCCTGGCCCCATCGACTCGTTTCCCATGCCGGACCCGACGGCGGAGATCATCGCCTCCCTTCACAGCGATCCCGAACCGGAAAGCGGCGCCCGACCGCTCGGAGCGGCCCTGGTGTGGGCCGAAGGAAAGCTCCGGAGTCTCGCACTCGCGCCGGGGCGAGTGACCGGGGGACCGACTTGGGAGCTTCCGGGTCCCCGTCCTCGTTGGATGCGGAACCATGAGGATTCGACCGGACGACGCACGGTTCTCTTCGCGCGGTGCTCGAACGGTCGTACCTCATTGTATTCCGTCCCCTGGCCGAACTCCGACGACCCTACGACACGACTCCTCGGTGAATGGGCCGGGGAATGGGTCGCTGCGGGTTCCACCATGGACTTCGACGACAGGGTTCACGGAGGGGTCCTGCTCTGGAACGCACCGGAGGAGAGGTGGCAATGCGTACCCTGGACGCTATCCGCCGCCGGAGAATTCACATCGAGGGCACCGCTCGCGGTCGCGTCCGCCGAGGACGGCGACTTCGATCGAGCCCACGTTCGAGTCAGCGCCACGGGGGCTCTGTTCGTTCTGCTCCGGGGAAAGGGCGCAGCGTGGAGGATGTGGGAAGGAAGGCTGCGAGCCCTTCCGGAACCGATCGCCCACGCCGGCGGCGCCGTGGATCTCGGATTCTCCGGCGGCTCGGAACCGGTCTTCATTCTCGGCCGCGCAGGAACGGGATTCCACCTCCTCCACCCGGATGGCACCCCCTTTCCGCACGAAATGTAGGAATTCAGCGGCGGAAAAGCGGAAGTAGGGCGTGATGTCGGAAAGTCGAATCGCGGTGTGCGTCCAGGAACGCACGACTTCTCGCCGTGGAGGCACCCCCGAAGAGGTGTTCCCCCTCCTCTCGGATTCTTCGCGCCTCCTCCATCAATACGTTCTCGTCTCGGAAGTCGGGAACGGCGGCATGGGATCCGTCTGGAAGGCGTGGGACACGAAACTGGCGCGGTGGGTGGCCGTCAAGTTCCTGAACTCTCCGGACGATACGGCCGTTCGGCGTTTCCGGCGGGAGGCCCAAATGGCCGCGCGCCTCCGCCACCCCAATATCGCCGCCGTGCATGAGACGAACGAAGTTCAGGGTCTCCACTTCCTGGTGATGGACTACATCGACGGCACTCCGATCGGAGCCGCATCTCTCCCGTTGCGCCCCCTGATCGAAACATTCATCAAGGTCTGTCGCGCCGTCGACTACGCTCATCGCAACGAGATCGTCCATCGGGATCTCAGTCCACGGAACATCCTGATCGGAAGCGACGGCGAGCCGGTCGTGACCGACTTTGGGCTGGCGAAACTCTTGGACTCGGAGTCCTCCATTTCGATCTCGGGAATGGTCCTCGGGACGCCGGCCTTCATGTCCCCCGAGCAGGCGATCGGGCGCCTCGAGTCGATCGACGCGCGCTGCGACGTCTACTCCCTGGGGGCCACGCTCTATTATCTCCTGACCGGCCATCCTCCCTTCGAAGCGGAGAGTCCGATGGCCCTTCTCTATCGGGTCACCCATGAGGACCCCGCCCCCTTGCGCGCGCGGCGTCCGGAGATTCCGGCGGCGCTCGAGGAGGCGGTCCTCAAGGCGATGCGAAGAGACAAGGATCATCGAACCGCGTCGGCCGCGGAGTTGGGCGAGGAGCTCCGGCGGTTCCTGGACGCCCCTCCCAACCCCCGGTGGAGATTCCTGCGCCGGCTCCTCGGGTAGTCCAAAGTCCTTGCAATTTCATCCCCGGCCGATAGAATTTCCGCCGATCCCATGACGCAGACGCGTTCCGATCTCTTCGCCAAGTGCCGCAAGGAAGAGCGCCATCTTCAGATCGAAGCGAACGGCCTCTATCCGTACTTCAAGGCGATCCAGTCGGGCGCGGACGCCGAGGTGATCATCGACGGCAAGAAGATGATCATGATCGGCTCCAACAATTACCTCGGCCTGACCATGCATCCCAAGGTCAAGGAGGCCGCGAAGCGCGCGATCGACAAATACGGCAGCGGCTGCACCGGATCGCGCTTCCTCAACGGCACTCTCGACCTTCACGAGGAACTGGAGCGGCGCCTCGCGACGTTCCTCCGGAAGGAGCGCTGCCTCCTCTTCTCCACGGGCTTTCAAACCAATCTCGGGATCATCTCCACCCTCGTGGGCAAGGACGACGTGATCCTCTGCGATCGGATGAACCACGCCTCCATCATCGAAGGATGCCGGCTCTCCTTCGGTCGGACGGTCAAGTTCAAGCACAACGACATGGGCGACATCGAGAGAATCCTGACCTCGGAGGAGATGGAGGACTCTCCGCCGGCGCTCCTCATCACCGAGGGAGTGTTCTCGATGGAGGGGGATCTGGGGGCGCTGCGCGGGATCGTGGAGCGGAAGCGGAAGTACGGATTCCGGATTCTGCTCGACGACGCCCATGGAATCGGCTATATGGGCCCCACGGGGCGAGGCGCGGCGGAGCATCACGGAGTCGAGAGCGACGTCGACCTCATCATGGGCACCTTCTCCAAGTCGTTCGCCTCGCTGGGAGGATTCGTCGCCGGGGACCAGGAGCCGGTGGACTTCATCAAGCATCGGGCGCGATCTCTGATCTTCTCCGCCTCCATGCCCCCCGCGAACGTGGCCACGGTGCTCGCGGCGCTGGAGATCATGGAAAGCGAACCCCAGCATCGGGAACGGCTCTGGGCCAACGTCCGGCGAATGCACCGCTCCTTCCGCGAGATGGGATTCGACCTGGGTCGCACGGAATCCCCCGTCGTGCCGATCATCATCGGAGACTTCGAGCGCACCCTCCGATTCTGGAAGGAACTCTTCGAGGCGGGCGTCTTCGTCAATCCCATCGTCGCGCCCGCGGTTCCGGCAGAGATGTGCCTCCTTCGAACGAGCTACATGGCGACGCACACCGACGCGATCCTCGATCGGGTTCTCGAGATCTTCGAGAAGACCGGAAAGAAGCTGGGCGTGATCTGACCTTGCAAGGTCCTCCGTGAATCCTCGAAAACGATTCCCGTTCCTCTCCCCACACTCATGTCGATTCGAGGGATCGGGTCCCACTTGGAACGGGCATGGTTGAGATCACTCCCGTCCGTTCCCCTCGCGATCTCGACGAGTTCCTCCGGCTTCCTTGGAGCCTGTATCGCGACGATTCGAATTGGGTCCCTCCGCTCCTCGCGGGGGAACGCAAGACCCTGGACCCCGCCCGCAATCCGTTCTGGCGCCATGCCGAGGCCGAGCACTTCCTCGCCCGCAGGGAAGGCCGAGTTGCCGGGCGCCTGAGCGCGATCGTGAATCGGGCGCACAACGACTATCATCGGGAAAAGACCGGCTTCTTCGGTTGGTTCGAATCGGATCCGGCTCCCGACATCGCTCCCGCCCTCTTCTCCTCCGCCGAAGCGTGGCTCCGCGACCGAGGCATGGATCGCGTTCTGGGACCGGCGAATCCCTCGACCAACGATCCCTCGGGCCTCCTCGTCGACGGATTCGAGTGGCCGCCGTTTCCCCTGATGAACCACAATCCGCGCCACTACGCCGCGTTCGTCGAGGCCGCGGGCTACCGCAAGGCGATGGATCTCTACGCCTACCTCATCCTCCACACGGACGTGGAACGCGAGAAGATCGATCGGATCGCCAAGCGCGTCCGGGATTCGGCCCGAGTGACCCTCCGAACGGTGGACCTCCGGCGGTTCGAAGCCGAACTCGCGCTCATCATGGAGATCTACAACGACGCGTGGGAGAAAAACTGGGGCTTCGTGCCGATGACGACGGACGAAATTCGTTTCGCCGCGGACGACCTCAAGTCCATCGTCCTCCCCGAACTCGTCTACTTCGCCGAGGTCGGAGGCGAACCCGCCGGATTCGCGCTCGCGCTCCCCAACATCAACGTCGCCCTCAAGAAATGCAACGGATCCCTATGGCCCTTGGGCTGGTTTCACTTCCTCAAGTTCCGGCTGCGCCGGATTCCCACCATCCGCGTCGTCGCGCTCGGCATCAAGAAGAAGTTCCAGAGCCTTGGGATCGGAACGCTCTTCTATCAGCGCTACTTCAACCAACACATGGAGCGCGGCTACGTCGCGGCCGAAATGTCGTGGATCCTGGAGTCGAACGAGGCGATGAACCGCCCACTCCAAATGATGGGAGGAAAGCGCTACAAGACGTATCGGATGTACGAGAAGGCGCTCCGCTAGCCCCGAACTCCCGTCACGAGGTAGATCAACCTCCAGTGCAAGAACTCCAAACGGACTTGATCGAAACGCTCGCGCATCGCCGCTACGACCTCTCGATGGATGTCCACCCAGCCGTCGCGAAGGAGGCGTCGAAACATCGGCCCGGGGCCGAGAAACCACCCCGGCGGCAATCGATCGTCGGTGACGACGAGTCTCCCGCCCGGCCGCAAGACCCGGGCCATCTCGTCCAGCGCGCGACGCCACTCCGGAACGGTCGTGAGAACGTAGGTCGAGAGCACGCGGTCGAACGAGCCGTCCCGAAACGGGAGCGACTGCGCGGAGGCCGAACCCAGGAGACGGGTTCGACGCCGCGCCACGCGCAAGATCCCTCCGCTCGGGTCCACGCCCACGCCCCCCCGGGGGAGTCGGGAAAAGTTCAGCCCGGTTCCGCAGCCCACGTCCAGGATCCGATCTCCGGGCCGAGGGTCCAGCGCCCGCACCGCCCGATCCCGATAGGAGCCGTCCCTCCCGAGGGAAAGCGCGAAGACGAGCGAATCGTAGAAGGGGGCGCGCCGATCGTAGAGACGACGGACCTCCCCCAACCGAAGAGTCGTCACCGCTCGTAGCTTTCCAGCGAAAACGTCTGCGTCACGCCCGCGAACGTCACCCGCATCGCCGCGAGGCCGATTCCGTCGGCGTACCACTCGAAGTCCGTCGTCGACCGTCCCCCCGAACGTGGGGTGCGCGCGACTCGGAGTCTCACGCACCGTCGGCGCTCGCCCAGGACCGTCCGATCTTCCTCCCCCTCCACCGTGCAATCCGCGATCTCCTGGTCGGGAAAGTCGATCCGCCAGCAACGGCCCGGTTGCAAGGGAAGGTGCAGGATCGTCTGCTCCCGCCCGCCGTGGTTCGCCACGACCCCCTCCGGCGCCTTCCTCAGGAGGAGCGGGCGATCTCCCAGCAGGGGGAGCCGAAAGATCATTTCGAAGTAGATCCGTCCGTCTCGCTCCACGGTCCGGGGAATCTCCCGCACCACGGAAGCGCCGAGCTCCGAGCGATAGGTCCATCGAGCCCCCGCGCGGAGAGGATACGGGTCCGGAGCCGGGACGGGCGTCGGCGCTCCCCTCCCGCAGGCGGTTAAGAGAATCGTCAGCGCGCCCAGGAACCGCAAGTCTATCCGCCGATCGCGACCGCGCAGATCGCCTTCGGCCTTTTGACGCGGAGCACCAGGCTTTCGTACACGCGGAAGGCGTAGTTCATGTCCCGCGGTCCGAGGTAGGCGATGCTCAGATCTTCCGCGACCGCGATGTCCAGGTTCTGATCCCCGGTCGAAACGACCACCGCCGTCCTCTCCGGAAGGAGATGGGACTGGAACACCCCATCCGTACACAGCCGGGAGATCTGATCGATTTCGAGGACCGGCGAGTCGCTCCCGGTCTTGATCAGCGAGTTGTACGCGTCCGACGACAGGGTGATGGCGTACGGCGGGTGGTGGTTGTTTTTCTGCAGGAGGTCGAGCGCGGAGAGCACGTCTTGGAAGGCGATGCCGATCTTCTTCCAATTCCCGCCCTTCACTCGGCCGCTCCCGGGAGCGTTGACCAGACCGGTAATCCCGAGGGCCTCGTGGCCGTTGAAGATGAGATCGTCCTCGCGATGAGCGACGAAATGGGTCGCGAGGACGGCATTTCCGGCATCGATGGGAGAACCCGTGTCCTGGCTCCATTTCACGTCCCGCCAGTGCATCAGGAGATCTTTGTAGATGAGCGGAATCCGGCGGTACTCCTCGGCGGTATGAGCCCCGATCGGGCTGGGGTCGGCTTGCCCTTCGAGATGGATTTCGGCGACCTCGTCCTTCTTGTAGCTGTCGAACGAAATGCTTTCGACCCCGGCCCCCAACGGACCGAAGACGCTGATGAATCTCCGTCCGATCAGCGTCCGCCGCGCCTCTCGAACGATCTCGTCCTGGATCCGTTTGAGCTGATCCGGAGTCACGGGAATTTCGGCGAGTTTCTGATACGCTTTCATGGATCGGATCCTCTCAGTAGGCTTCCCACCGTCCATCCCGCGCGCGCCGGGGGCTCGGGATTCGCGAGCAATCCTTGATCGTGCTCTTCCTGGAAGTGCTCCAGAAGGCTCTTGGCCAGCGGGGCGGAAATCTCCTTCCCCCGCACGATGTCGCAGAAGAAACGACTATGGTCGAGCGCGACCTCCACGAGACGCTTCCTCTCGGGAGGCGCCGAAGCCAACTCTTCGGCCAGGATCCGCTGGTTGTCCTCCTCTTCTCGGAGCATGTGCGCCAGGAGGCGCTCCCGAGCGTCCCCGGTGGCCTGATTCCGCTCGAGAATCTCGCGCAAGGTGACGATGTGGTCGCGAAGATTGTGAGCGACATGCTCGAAGGACGGCATGCGGTCACCCTAGCCGCGGCTCTTTCCGTTGTCAATGAATCGGGGGATCACGAAGAGTCGCGTACCCGCGCGGGCGTCCCATCCAATCTTCCACCACCAGACCCGGAAGATCCGCAAAGTCGCGAGTGTGGTGGGTGACGAGGGTGAGCCGGTGGACGAGCGCGGTGGCCGCGATCAGGATGTCCTCCGTCGCTCGGGGACGCCCCCGCCGTCTGACCCCCGCCATCAGCTCGCCCGCCCTCCGGGCGATTTCCTCGTCGACGGGGACCAGATCCACCCGGCCCAGGATTTCCTCGCGGATCCTCTCCCACCACCCCTCTCCGCGAGGGTGGCGGGCGCAGCCGTACCGGAGTTCCATGACGCTGACGGTCGATGCGTACTTTCGGCGCTCCCGCTCGGCTCGGAGTCTCTCGACAAACGCCCGGGACGGAACGGGCTTGAGGGGCTCGCTCAGGGCATTCGTATCGAGGAGGAACACCCTATCCCCGGTCCGCTCTCGGTCCCCGCTCGCGGGAGGCGGTACGGGCAGCGCGGAGGAATCGGAAGAACGAATCTTCGGGCGCGATCCATCCCCGGACCTCGGACAGGTCCCGCGCCGGAGATTCCCGGAGCGGCATGAGCACCGCCGCCGGACGACCCCGCCGAGTGATGACGAACTCCTCCCTCCCATAGGCCGCCCGGACCACCAATTCGGACAATCGCTTCTTCGCTTCCGCCAGCGATATGGTCTTTTGAGTCATATGGGTCATTTTAGTCCTTCACCCGGTGATGTCAACGTCCCGTTCGCGCTCGAGCCACGAACCGCCGCGCGTATTCGATCGAGGGATCGATCGCCAGGGCCAGCTCGAACTCCCGCAGCGCCTCGGACTTCCGTCCCATCGCCTCGAACAGGAGCCCGAGATTGGCCCGCGCCTTGGCGAAGATCGGCCGCGCCCGCAGCGCCACCGTGAGGTCCCGCTCTGCGAGCGCCTGGGAGTGCGTGGGATCGAGTCCATGCTCCTCCGCCCGGCGGCTCTTCAGGAAGTGCGTGAACCCTCGAGTGCAGCGGGCATCCGGATGGTTCGGATCCCCCTCGAGCGCCGCATTCAAGTCCGCCAAGGCCGATTCGAAGTACCGGAGCGGATCCGACCAGCTCAGCCTCCCCCATTCCGAATAGGCCACGCCCCGGTTGATTCGGGAGACCCGGTGAGTCGGCCGCCGGGCGAGGATCCCGGAAAAGACGCGCACGGCCTCCCGAACAGAGGGGCGTCCGTCCTCGCCCATGGTCGCCTGCGCGGTGGC
>CAZGKV010000138.1:0-11069 GCA_964526305.1 uncultured Planctomycetales bacterium
ATCGGGAAAGGGGATTCGGGCTATACTGGTATCGGAGGGCCCTCGTGAGCATCTTCAGCACCACGATGTGGACCCAGATCGGTCAGGCCCAAGCCGGATCGCGGGAAGCCCTGGAGGCAATTCTCTCGAAATACCGCGCCCCCGTCTTCGAGTATCTGAAGCGGCACGGCCTCTCCGAAGCGGATGCCGATGACATCGTCCAGGAGGTTTTCCTGCAAGTCTGCCGAGAGGAATTCCTGGTGCGGGCCGATCGGGACAAGGGCAAATTCCGTACCCTCTTGATGCGCGTCACTCAGCACGTCTTGGCGAGCGATTTTCGAAAGAAATTCAGCCAGAAGCGCGGAGGGAGGAAGCGGCTGCACTCCTTGGAGCAAGCCCTGGAAGTGCCGGTCCCCGCCCCCGAGGAAAGCCGGTTCAACGAGATCTGGGCGAAGTCGATCGTTCAGATGGGACTGGAGAGACTACGCCGGGACGGCTCGCGGCTGAACCTAGCCTATCACGACGCCTTGGTCCTGCGGTACTTCGAACACCAATCGCAACGGGAGATCGCGACGAAGCTGGGGTGCGCGGAGCACGACGTGGAGAACTACTTGCGCTACGGCAAGGAGCGCTTGAAGCGAATCCTTCGGGAACTCACCCAGGAATACTGCTCGTCCGAATCGGAGCACGTCGAGGAACTGGAATTCTTGCAACGGTACGCGCCATGAGCGCGGCCCCACCCGAACGGCGAGGCCGCGCCCTGGCCCCCTACCACCATCTCGGATTCTTGTCGATGAACTCCTGCACGGCCTGGAACTTCACCGCCTTGGCGGGATCCTGAAGCTGATTCTCCAGGAGTCCGAACCGACCGTACTTTCCACTCACACTAATGAAGCTGTGATGGTTGAAAAGCTTCCCCCCCAGCGCTTTCCACTGATCCAAGTGCTTCCGATAGAGGTCTTTCATCCGGGCATGACGATTCGCCGCGTCGAAGAGGGAGTTGAGGGTCGCGTCTTCCTCAAGCGCACCGACCCCGACGAGGTGTTGACCTCCTTCGTACGCGATCAAGTCCAGGCCGCGCTTCTTCGCCTCCTTCAGGTTATCGGTGATCTGCACGGCTACGTCGCCCACGATGTCGGCGTTACAGCCATCCAGGACTTGGTCCACGGTCATCTGCTTCGTCTGAGGATTCCCCCCGAGACCGCCTCCGAAGTAGGGACCGATGGCCAAGGCATCCGCATTCTTGTAGGCGTCCTGCCAATCCATGAGCGTTTCCCCCGTCCAGGGAACGGATGATTGCGAAGCCAAGACACGCACGAGACGTTTCGCATTCCCGAAGACTCCCTCCCAGATTGTGAAGATCTCTACGGCCCTCTTGGCGGTGAATCGGAGGGCGGCTTCGAACGGATCGTTGGAGAGTCCCAGGGCGAGTCCCTGGTTTCGCGCGTATTCGTGGACCGAGTAGGTGCTGTTCCACGTTTCGTTGGAGTACTCGAGGTAGGCTCGGCGCTTCGGGTCGAGATTGTCGCGTACGTACGTCGCGAATTTCTTCACATAGTCGTCCGTCGCCTTGTGCGGCATATGAAACCACGGATCCGCCCCGAGGCGATTGGCCAGATCGACCATCCATTCCACGGCGACGGCCCGCTCGCTTGCCTGCGTGTAGTACGTCTTGGTGGACCGTTTTTCCCACGTCTCCTGCGTGGACCACAGGATCTTCTGGAAGAGCCCAAACCGAACGACGGAGAACTTCTTGAGTCGCTCCAAGAAGGTGGGATGCCACGGATCGGCAAGATCGTTGAAACCGGGCATCAAGAGACGGATGTTTCGAATGTGATTGCCTTGGGTCGATTTCGTGATCCTCAGGTGAATCCCCTCGTTCGTGGGATTCACTTGAATCGCGATCTTCCCGGGCGCCTGGCTGACGATGGTCGCATCCATCTCGAACTCGATCGTCCCGTCTCCGTCATAGAGGCAGGTATACTGCCCCTTGGGGTGGAGTCCCTCCGTTCTCAGAATCAGGGTATGGACGATCTGCGGCGCCTGGGTTCCTGCCACGGTCACGGGCAGAGACAGGGGATACCCATCCGCGTCCTTGGGGATCATGTCGATGACGCCGGAGTCCCACACGAATGGGTCGGTCTGCTGGTTGGGGGCGGTGAGCCAATCGCCGGCCAGTTTCATGGCGTCTTTCCACGGCCACTGGGCGGACCAGTAGTCCACGAAGTCGAGATTGACCCCGAGGGGCGAAGAGGCGTTCCCGACGACATGGGCAACCGGCGAAGTGCCTTCAACGGTTTCCTCCGAGGGGCAGCCCGCGGTCAGTCCCGCGAAGACGCACAGCCCCCACACCTTGCGAAAGCGAATCTCGCGCATTGGGCGGTACCTCCGTCATTTGTTAGCCGGGCGAAACGCTCGAAGATCTCGCTCCCCGAAACTATCGCAAAGGGAACGCGAGTTCCGTGATCCGGTTGCCTCCTCATCACAGAACGGGGGCACAGTTCCAAACAGGGTCGATTGGGAACGGCCGAACGTGCGCGAAAATGGGAAGGGCCCCCGATGGCCGGGGGCCCTTCCACGCGAATCGGCCTCACTTCAGCGGGTTCGGAGCGGGCGGGGTTCCCTCCGATCCGCCCGAGTTCGAAGGTTGGTCAGGATTGGGGTTGCTCACGGCCTCCCACACCTGCCTCGTGAGTTCCTCCACAGAAGAAGACTCTTCGGTCCGCACATTCTCATCCGGCGGATCGCCAGGGAAGCGGGCGAGGATGCGCGCCATAATTTCCAACATTTCTTCGGCCGTAAGCGGACCCTCAACGGGATCCGTTCCTTCGGGGTTGGGATTGCTCTTGTTCCGATCCCCTACGGGGCTAACCAAGACGCTGCCGTCGATCACGAATACGTCGCCGCCACGAATGGCGACGAGGCCGATTGCGAGGAAGTCGATGACCCCGTACCGATCGGCATACGGAAGCTTCTCTAGGCCCAAGTCGGACACGGGGGGATCGATCGGCATCCCCGCCTTTTTCCCCTTCTTCTCCTCGTCCTCTTTCTTCTTCGCCTCTGCCGCCGCCTTCGCTTCTGCCGCCTTCTTTTCCGCCTCTTCGCGTTCGGCCCTCGCCTTTTCCCAGGCCGCGCGGGCCGCTTCCGTCGCCTTCGCCGCGGCCTGCCTCTCTTCCGGTGTCTTGGCATTCTGCTCGGCCTCTATCGCTTTGAAGTAATTTCTTTCGGCATTGTCCTCGCGGTCACGGGCTTTCTGCGCGCCGTTCTCAGCCTGCCGGGCGTGTTGAGCGGCCCTCTCTCTCTCGGACATCAGTGGGTAAGGGCCTGACCGCGATCGTTGCTCGCTGACGTGGTTGACCACGTCGTCCTTGTTGCGGTCTATCCTCTTTCCCCACTTATAGGCGCTATAGATCCGGTAGAGGGCTGAAACCCAAGCAAATCGGGATCCCATCCTCTTCCTCAGTTCCTCCCGCTCCTTCATTTCTTTCTCAGTCATCTTTCCAGTACGCTCTGATGTACTACCGCCTTGGCCGCTCTCACCTACGATGCCCTGACCGTGGTATTTCTCGAAATGGCGGAGGAAGCCGAATGCGTTCTTGGTGATAGACTCCACGCTCGTCAATTTCTCGAAAACCTTGAGGAATCGTTCCGCGAGTTCCAAGCGCGGATCGAACGGGCCACGGGCGGAGGCTCGCCCGTTCGCGCGGTCGATCTGAGAGGCGACGCGGAGCGCCGCGATCGCGTGAGTCAACTTTCCCATCGGCGTCACGGAAGAGAGCGGATTGGTCGTGCTCCAGCCGCCGAGGCCGTCCGAAAGCCACGCCTGGAAGTCCGTCCCCGATCGGGCTCTCGAGGAACGGATGAAGATCAGATCTTGCTTCCCGTCGCCGTTCAGGTCTCGGCAGTGGATGGAGACGTCCACCAGCGCCGCGGTCAGTCGAATCAACGCGCTCGGGCCCTGAACGAATCCCGCGCCGTTGGAGAAGAACGACTGGACGCGCGCCTCTTTCGAAGTCGAAGATCCGATTTGGCCGATCAGCATCAAATCGTCTTTCCGGTCGCCGTTGATGTCGCCCGTGACCGCTTGGAGCGAAACGACGTCCGGCGGCACGAGCCACACGAGAACCGGGTGAGGCGAAGCCCAGGTCCCATTCCCCCAAGAGAATTCCAGGAAGATCTCCAGACGAGCACCGGACACATCCGACGAAAGGGTCAGAAGATCCGCTTGCCCGTTGCCGTCGAAGTCGCCCATCAAGACGGCACGCTTCGCCAGGTTGGTCTGCGCCGACGCGGGGGATGTCCCGCAGGCGAAGAGGATGATTCCGCAGGCGATGGCCGGCGCGAGCGCCGACCTCCTGTTTGCATTCGCGAGTCGGATCACGGCTTACCTCCTAGAAAGAAAGTCAGAGAGGGAGACTACGCTCGATTTCATGACACAGGCGCGCATCGGTTTCGCGGCTCAACTCGTTCCTCACGGCCCTCTTCGTGAACTCGTCGAGATGGCCGGCCATCGATGCGACGGCGGAGCAGCGCACCTCGACTGAGGAAGAGGAGCGGAGCACGTCCAGGACCGCCCCGAGGGGATACGCTTCCCAGGCCAGTCCCAAGGCCCAGAGAGCCTGGCAACGAACGACGTCGTTTTCCCACCGGGAGAGAGTTCGCACGAGTGTTTCGACCTCACGATGGCCGATGGGCATCGTGTTCCCCAGGACGAAGATGGCGCCGAGCGCGGCTTCCGGACCCCCGGCCGCCTCCAGGCGAGCGCACAGATCGCTCGCGGAAAGTCCCCCCAGGTCGGCGAGGGGGCTCATAGAGGAAGGCCGCGACTCGCCTTCTTGGCGGGCCGGCACGACGGACTTCATACAGGTATCCTCCCGAGGAGACCGCTGAATTCGTTCCACCTTCCGGCCTGCGCGGACGCGTCGTTCCGCCGAAGGTCCGGGGCGAAACGCCGCCAGGAGGGCGAGTACCGCCGCCACTCCCGCGCCGTGGAACAGAACCTTTCGGATACTCATGTCGCCTCCTCGTTTATCTCTTCACCGGAAACGATCGCGAAGGATCCCCCTTTCCGTGAAGGGGGGAGATTCCCTTGACTCAGGGAGCCCCTATTACTTGGGGCTCAAGCCGCGTCGGAGTTCCGGCCCGCGCGACGGATCGCCCTCGAATGACCCTCATCGCCGGATTTCGTTTCCCTTCTCATCGTGGTCTCCTCTAGGGCGCATTTGTACAGGATCTACCGCGAAAGACTGAATTTCCCGTGATGAAAAATAGAATGCGATCCCCGAATGAATAAGACCCGGAGGGTCCGCTGCCCTCCGGAGATCGGAACCCGGATCGCCATACGATCGTCAGGGAATCTTGATGTGCGTTCGAACGACCTTGCCGCCCCGCCGGACGTGGACCGCCACGACCTGACCCGGCCTCTTTTCCTGCATGAGATAGGCGAGGAAGTCGGCCTCGGTTAGGAGATCCCTCCTTCCGTCCAGTTCTACGAGGACATCGCCCGGTTGGAGTCCCGTCGCCGTATTCCTTCCCCACACCCAGTCCGGCGGCAGCGCTTTTACGCGCAACGCCATTCCCTTTTCCGGAAGGGGTTCGAGCTCTTCCGTCCCCGCGAGCCGGTGACGAAGCCCCCACGTCCATTCGCGCCAGGTGAAGTCCCCCTTCCGCCAGCCGGAGGTGAACGCGATCGAACCTTCGAGCCTTTTACCGCTGCGATCCAACTCGAAACGGATCGAGCCCGAGTCCTTCGCATGGTGAAGCACCCACTGAACATCCGCGATCGAGAGGATCGGCTGTGAGCGCCACGGGCGGAGCGTCCGCCAACGCCGGCACGACAACTCTCGACACCACCTCCTCAGCAACACTTCAGGTGTCGGCTCAGTAGGGTGCGGCCGATCCCGGGAATACGACGATCTGGCAGTATCTGGACATAGTGCAGGGGGACTGATCGACGGTGTAGACAGA
Source organism: uncultured Planctomycetales bacterium (assembly GCA_964526305.1). Lineage (GTDB taxonomy): Bacteria > Planctomycetota > MHYJ01 > MHYJ01 > JACPRB01 > JACPRC01. The sequence continues at coordinate 5,947 of CAZGKV010000138.1, forward strand.
TGTCTACGCTCTTCTCGGATTTCGATTCGGCATCACGCTTTCTCGTCTAGGAGGTGGGTGGCACGCCGGTTGCCCAGAGTAGCGACGCACGGGCGCGGGGGCATTCTGAGGGGAGGAATGCCTTCACACTTCTCATACGTCACTCGCACATTCTCATATCGCGATGACCGCAACACGAACGGCACTCGCTCGCTGCGGTCCTCGGGAGATGGAGGAATTCGAGTCACATGTGCGACATGAATCGCCGTACATCAGGAGGGAATTAGGATGCTTCTGTTTTGGGGAATGGCCCTGTTCGTGGCCAACCTGGGCTCCGTACCCGACAACGGGGATGACTGGAAGTGCAGGCTGACTCCGAAGAAGCCTGCCCATAGGATCAAGGAAGGTACTCCGGTCCGGTTCTCACTCAGGAACGGCCACTGGGACACGCCGGCGACAATGCCCGGACCAGCCCACTGGAGCGTGTGGAAGGGACAGGTCCTCGTCTACAGCCCGATCACATCAACGAGCGGCCCAATCACGGTAAAGCCCGGCGAGGCGCATTCGTGGGAGTGGGTCAAGGTTGACTCCGATGGAAAACTCGTATCTCCCGGAAGTTACACTCTTAAGGTCGGACCCATTATCCAAGGAAGTCTCACCTTCGATCTACAATGTGATGTCGCGTTGACCGAGTCCGGCACCATCGCTGGCCTTGTGCCTCTTCCGCTCATGAATGGGAACGAATGGGAGTACGCTCATTCCAAGGGGTCGGCTACTCCCATGAAAATGACCGTAAGTTCCCTTCCGCCTTCATACCCCGGCTGGTTCCGGGTGAAGAATTTCGTGGGAAAGTCGATGCTCTGCAAGATCATCGGCGCTACCAAGTCGGTCCTCTATACCAGCAAGTCCCTCAAAGGGACGACGTCTGCGGAACCTCTTCTCGATTTCGGACAGAACGCGGGCCACATGTACGATGTCTCGAAGTCGGGCTTCGGAAAGACGCGCGTCGTCGTCAACTCGACTTCCGATACCGCGATGACCCCGGTCGGCGGTATTCCCGAATGCTTCGTTTTCCGAGCCGAGCAGAAAGGCCCTGGGAGCCGATTTGGCTTCTTCGTTTGGTTCGCTCCCGGACTAGGGGTGGCCGAATACGTCACGGAAGGAACTCTCCACCCGGGCGAGTACCGGCTCCGGCGCGCGAAGGTCATCGGCCTTGACGGGCGGCCGTATTCCATCGGCTCACCGTGAGATCGAGTCAAATCAGAACACCTTGTAAACCCTTATCGAGAAAGAAAGGACGGAAGATGATGTCCATTTGCTGCGCCGTATTTCTCGTCGCGAGTGTTCAGGAGGAAACCCCCTCCTACTTCCCTCTTCGAAACGGCGACCAGTGGGTCTATTCCTCCGAGAATGGAGAGACAATCAGGGTGGTAAAGAGCAAGCGGCTTTCCTCCAGGCAGTACAGACTGCAAGGCTTCCCATTCGTCCGCAAGGGGAGCACCCTGTACAACACGGGGAACATCGTCGGAGTCAAAGAGCCCTCCCATGCTATCGGCAGGATGCTCTTTTGGTTCGGAGCGATGGAGGGAAGTCCCTACGCGTACGATGACGAGGCTACGATCACCGTCTTGAAGGTCGATGCGACCCTGACTAATCAAGGCGTGAACTATAAGGGATGTCGAGGGTTCACCATCACATACGCTTCCGGGTCTGGCGAGGGATCGGTGGTCGAGATGTGGCTCGCTCCCGGCCTGGGACTCATCCGCTGGATCGAGAAAACCGAGGTAGGTACCCGGGGATTCAACCTTGTTTCCGGGCGGATCAACGGGCACCGGTTCGGACCCATCAAGACCTCCGTTCTGGCCGCGGGAAAAAACCTGGCGCTTCCTGGAGTGACCAAGAAGCAGGTTACCATCATCCGTTCGCAGGCCACACTTGATCTTCTCTACGGGGAGTTCTTCTCTGGTTATCCCATTCCTAAAGTCGACTTCTCCAAGAGGACCGTCGTCGCCGTCCTCCTGCCGCACAGCCCGACGAAGCGGACGCTTCAGGTGAAGACTGTTCGTTGGGACTTCCCGAACAACCAGGCCCTCATTCTCCTCGAAGAACGACTACCCGGCCCTGGTCCGACTCCATGGATGGCTACCTCCCCGTACGTCGTGTTCACGGTCGAAGGGCATCCTTCAAAATTCAAGCCAGTGTGGACGACCCTCATCGAGGCCTACGAGGAGCCGGCGGACGCGGACTAGCGGCCGAATTCAGACGAGTGTCCAGTGATTCTCAGTCCTGCCCGCTTCTCCGTCCGATGTGAATCCCAGTGAATTGAAGGGAATACTCATGATCGCGACCCAGCTGCTTCTCGTTTCCTTTGCACTCCTGGGAGCGCCCCAATCCGATGATCCTCAACTCTGGGACTACCTGCGGTGGTTTCCCCTCAAGCACGGGAATGAGTGGACATATCGAGAGGCCAGTTCCAAGTCCATCGTGACGATGAAGCTGGCACTCGTGACGGGACCGGATTACTACTACGCCCTCCAAGGCTTTCCCGTGTTCGAACCGGCCAAGATCCGATATGGGAAAGGGGAGCACATCCTCGCCTGGAGAAACAACGATTGGGTGCCCCTGTTCAATCTGTCCGCGCCAGGAAACACAAGCCTTGTGTTCGGGAATGACTTCAAGGTGACCAAGGCCTTCGATTGGGAGGACGTCGGAAGCCCGACCGTCGGTACGTCCTTCAAGGACTGCAGGCGCTACTCCTTCGAGTATTTCTCCCCCACGGGTCCGGGGGCAGTCACGGATCTCTGGTTGGCCTTCGATGTGGGACCGGTCCGATGGAAAACCAAGAGCGGGGCAGTCTATACGCTTGAATCGGCGGTGATCCGCGGATTCCGGTTGGGAACGATCCCATTCTCCGTAGTGGAGTCCGGGGCGAAGACGGGGTACCCGATCTCCGATCCGAAGCCCGCAATGAGGAAAAACCGAGTTCTCCTGATCCGGACCAAGGCCCAATGGCACGCCTTCTACTGGAAACACAAACCGACGGGCGTGCCTCCTCAAATTGATTTCTCCAAGCAGTGCATCGCCGTAGTTCTTCTTGGGAATCGATCGACTACGGGATACAGCGCCGATGTGTCCCTGGTGCGCTGGAACTATCCGAAAAACTCCGCGACCATTGTGGTGAAAGAACAAAAGCCCGGCCCTGGGGTTGACGTCAAGAAGACGCAGACTCGTCCCTATGCCATTGTGGTTTTGGAGGCCAAGCCGCCGCGGCTCGGTAGGGAGTGGAAGGTGGTCACGTACGCCCCGAATCCATAGGCGGCAAGGCCTGAGCCTCCCTACGACCCGCGCTTGTTCCGAAGATCCTCCAGCCACTGCGTCAGCCTCTTCCTGTCGGAATGCACCGCGGGCAGTCGCCCTAGTCCCCACTCGACCACCCGAATCGCATCGTCGATCCGGCCGTCGTCCAGGTAGGATTCGGACGAGTAGTAGTATGCCTCCCCACGATCGGGCATCGATCGTGCCACCTCTTCGAAGAGACTGGCCGCCTCAGCCCAGCGCTTCTTGATTCTCATCAGCATCGCGAGGTCGAAGCGGACCTTTGAATTGTCCGACTTGAGCGACAGGGACTTGGTCAGATCCTGTATCGCCTCGTCCACCTGCCGAAGATTCGCCTTCGCAGCGCCACGGTTTCCATACAGCCGGTAGAGGTCGGCATACTTCCCGCCGTACCGAATGGCAACGTCCAAGTCCTCGATGGCCTCCGAGTAGAGCCTGAGCCGCATCCGCTGATCGGCTCGCTTGTCTCTCAGCTCAACTCCGTTCGGATTCAAAGCGACGGCGCGATCGAAATCCTCGAAGGCACGCGCATCGTCCCCTCGTACAAGGTAATACTCCCCTCGGATTTGGTACACCGGCCAGTACTTGGGGTGGATTCGAAGGGCCTCCGCGAGATCCTCGAGTCCCAGCTCATGTTCTCCGTGGCGGAGGCGCAAGGTTCCCCGAAACGCCCACGCCGTCGAGTGGCCCGGATCCAATTTCAGGGCCCAGGAGTAGGATTGGATCGCCGAATCGTATTTCCCTTCCCTCTCGAGAAGCTTCCCCTTCACCGTCCAATTCCGGGCGGAGTCGGGATCCAAAACCAGGCACGCTTCCACATCCTTCTCCGCCTCTTCGAAACGATTCAGTTCCCAGAGGATGACGGCGCGGATGGCATGGGCCGTGGACATTCTCGGATTGATGTGCAATACGCGATTCGCGAGTCTCAATGCCTCCGACACGTCCCTTTTCTCCAAGGTCAGTTTGGCCAAGAAAAACAGCGCCCACGGGTAATGCGGTCGAAGCTCAAGGGCTGCGCGAAAGGACTTGGTTGCATTCTCCGTGTCCCCGCGACATCGGTACAGAATCCAGCCGATTAAGGCGTGAAACTCTTCGCTTCGCGCCTCCTTGGGGAACTTCCGCAAGCCCTCCAGAGCCCGATCCGATACTTCCTCGTGATTCGGGCCCGTGACCATGACGTAGAGTTCGGCCAGGTAGGAATCGATCGGATTCCTGAAGACTCTCCCCCGATTCCTTTCGAAATAGCGGGACGCTCTCTCCGCCAGAATCTTCGCCCCGCCTACGGGACCGTCGCAACTCGAACTGAGCGACTCCTGAACGAGAAGTTGACGATCGAGATAAATGCGGCCGAGGAAATCGCACACCCAGACATCCTGAGATCCGAGTTCGTCCGCTTTGAGAAGAGCGACCTCCGCTCGTTTGTGATCCCCCGCGAGATACCACCCTACCCCGATCCGGCACCAGAGTCCGGGCATGAGAGCCAACGCCGGTTCTTTCGAGCGATCCTCGAGCTTCAGGATCTTCTGCCGGAACGCATCGAGCCTCGCCGCGATATCCTCCTTCTCGTCCACAAACCAAGCCGCGAGACGGACCGCGTCCCGGTCGATTTCTTTGAGCTCTTCCTCCTCGATTCTCTTCCAAAGGACCTCGCGCACCCGCGCTTCTTCGATTCTACTCTTGCTCGTATTCAGCATGGATCGCAGTTCGGCATCCCCTCGTTCCGCGAGTCCCTGCTCGCACGCGAAGCGAGCGCGTCTGCGGCATCTCGGTAACTGAGGGGATGGCGGGGGATTTCGCGCACGCAAAGT
>CAZGKV010000139.1:0-11055 GCA_964526305.1 uncultured Planctomycetales bacterium
GGAGTGATAGAGAACCGCCGCGTGTAGCGAGGGATCGAGCGCCTGGCCCACGCCCCCGACCATCGTGTGGTAGGGCCAGATGATCAACTGTTGGCGCCCTCCCGCGGCGAGCATTTCTACGTATCTCTTCGACCATTCCGGGTCCTGAGTCGCGCTCCATCGGCCGCTGTTCACCTCTTCGGGAAGGATCGGAGTGAACGGCGCCGGATGGCGCCCGTCGGGGCCGACCCACCACGACGGATGAAAGATCTGGTACGCCACGTGACTGTCGAGACTCGCATGGATCGACGTGATCTTCGCGATGTTTCGATAGAGGAAGGCGATCGTTCGTCGCAGATCGTCGACGGCGCCGGGGACGACGAGGGAGCCCGTCGGGTGACAAAAGTCGATCTGGAAATCGACCAGAACGAGCGCGACGCGTACTCGGTCTTCCGACGCCGGGGAAACGCGGGCCGCCTCGGCCTCCTCGTGTACGCGAAGCAAATCCGGCTGGTGGAGAGTGCCGACGCGGTTCGGATCGTAATGGGCCGGGAGCATCAGGTTTTCAGGACGCGCAGGGCGGCGTCCGCATCCGAGACCTTGAAGATCACGGTGCTGGAGCCGGTGCCCGGAGTGGAGGCATACGCGTATTCGATGTTGATGCCCGATTCGGAGAGCTTCTGGCAGAGTTTGACGCCGGCGCCTTTCCCCGCTTCTCCCGTCACGGCGACGACGTGGCTGACTTTCGGGGACAGTCCCGCCTCTTCGAGCGCTTTCTTCGCCTTGTCCTCGTTGTCGGGCACGAGGCGAATGAAGGCTTCATTCGGATTCGCGTTGTATCCGTAAAACGCCAGGATGTTGACGCCTCCCTTGCTGGCCGCCTGCATGACGCGGGTGAGTTCCCCCGGTCGGGCCGGCACCTGGACGGACAGCTCGACCAGCTTGCGCGTGGACATGAAGCCTCCTATATGAGTAGGGCGGAATCATAAGAAGTCCGGGGTCGGGAGTCCAGAGTCCGGAGTCGGGAATCGCAGGACGAAGGACCCCCGTTCCCCTGATTCCCTGAGCAGAGCGACGCGTGTCGCTATTCGCTTGATCTCGAAGAAGTAGACAGCCGGGTGCCTGAGGACATCAGAACTCGCGCCGAGAGAAACACCGACCCTATCGGCGTCTGCCTAGAATCTCGCGATGAAGAAGTCCGTGCCTCCATTGAACGTGGAGTCGAAGGCTCCCCCCGCCGTCGGGAGCAGGATGGAGCTGGTGGTTCCGGCGACAAACACGGACCCCCACGCGTCGACGGCGAGTCCCCTCACGGAATCGTCACCGGCGCCGCCATAAAACGTCGACCAATTGAGCGCCCCCCCGCCCGCGGTCAGCTTGGTCACGAAGGCGTCGAACTTCCCGTTGTACGTGCGATCATAGGCGTCCGTCGTCGTCGGGAAAGTCGCCGACTTGCTCTCTCCGGCCACGTAAACGTTCCCGGCCCCGTCCACAGCGATGGAGTATCCGGTTTCGTCCGACCGCCCACCTAGGTAGGTCGACCATCCGAGAAGCGCTCCTCCGGAGTTGATCTTGGCAACGAAGACGTCGCCGGCTCCCCCGTTGTAGCTCCGATCCAATGCCCCGATCGTGATGGGAAACGACCGGGACGAAGTGCTTCCGGTTACATAGGCATTTCCTGCACCGTCCACGGCCAGTGCGAAACCGCGATCGTTCCCTGTTCCTCCCAAAAGGGTACACCAGTCCAGCGCGCTTCCCGTCGAGCTCACTCTGCCCACGAAAACGTCTGCCCCTCCGTCCTGAGTACGATCGAAGGCGCCGACCGTAGTGGGAAACGTCGGCGAATACGTTTCGCCCGTGATGTAGGCATTTCCCTCACCATCGAGCGTGAGCGCATTGGCTTTCTCATAGCGCTCACCACCAAGCAAGGTGGACCATTCCAAAGCGCGGCCCCTGGCCGCAATCCGTGTGATGAATACGTCTGATCCGCCGTTGTTGGATCGGTCATAGGCTCCCTCCGTCGTGGGGTAATCGCGGGACGAAGTGTTGCCGGTTACGTACACGTTTCCCGATCCGTCCACAGCCATCCCTGAGATGGCCTCGGTGCCACAACCCCCAAGATAGGTGGACCAACCGAGCGCTCGACCATCGGAGAGTATCTGCGTGACGAACGCGTCCGACCAGAGGTTCTTCGATCTCCCATAGGCCCCGTCCGTCGTTGGGAACTCGACCGACCAGGTCCCTCCCGCTACGTAGACGTTTCCGACCGAGTCTACCGTGATCGCGTTGCAGGTATCCGAGGATTCTCCGCCCAAAAAGGTGGACCAGGCCACCGAGCCTCCGCCTGTAGTCAATTTGGTGACCACGATGTCCGCCTGTCCATTGTCCGTCGCATCGAATGCCCCGGCGGTAGTCGGAAACGCGATCGACAAAGCGGAGCCGGCGACATAGACATTGCCCGCCGAGTCGATCGCCATGCCCGCGCATGTCTCCGCACCGCTCCCTTGGAGGAGGGTGGACCACTCCATTCCAGTGCCATCGGCATCCAAATTCATTACGAAGCCTGCCTCCCCAGAGGTCATATCGGTCGCATCCGGACTGGGTGGGAATTCAGGGGAGTATGTCGATCCGACCACGATGACGTTACCGGATCCGTCTACAACAAGGGCATGGGCCACGCTAGACTCAATTCGGGCGGACCAAGCCAGAGTGGAGCCTCCCGGATTCACCTTGGTAATGAACAAACCGGCCAGAGTGGCGGTTGCGCCGAGGGATCCAGGGGTAGTTGGATAGTCCCCGCTCGCTAGACCGGCCACGTAGACGGCTCCGGCGCCATCCAGCGCGAGCGTGTAACCGAGGTCGTAACCCTCGCCTCCAAGGAATGTCGACCAATCGAGCGAATCGCCTCCGGCACGGATTCTTGCCACATAGACGTCTTCGGCCCCATTGAAGGTCTCATCATATGCGCCGGGAGTTGTCGGGAACCCAGAGGATGCACGGCCGGTGACATAGATGTTCCCAGTCGGGTCCACTGCGATCGAGAGCCCATTGTCCGGTCCAGGGCCTCCCAGGAACGTCGACCATCCGAGAGTCGACCCTCCCGCGTTGATTTTCGTGACGAACGCGTCGGCAAATCCGTTGAAAAATACGTCGAAGCTCCCCGATACCGTCGGAAACGTCGCGGAACGCGTAGAGCCGGTGACATACGCGTTGCCGTCCCCGTCGATCGCCAAGCCATCGGCGGCTTCGAAACCGGCGCCTCCAAGGAAGGTGGACCAATCCAAGGCGGCTCCTCCGGCGCGGATCCTCCCCACGAATACATCGGAGGACCCGTTGTGGGAACGATCAAAGGCCCCCCCGGTCGTCGGGAAGGTGGCGGACCGCGTCATTCCGGCCATATAGAGATTTGCGGCGCCGTCCAAGGCCACGGCATGGACCTCATCCTGGGAATTGCCTCCTACAAAGGTGGACCACCCCAAGGATCCTCCGCCTGCATTCACCTTTGTCACGAAGCCATCCGTCCTGCGATTGTACGTTCGGTCGTAGGCGCCGGCCGTCGTGGGAAAGTCGTTGGATTTGGTGGAACCTGCCACGAATACGTCGCCCGTCTCATTCACGGCGAGCGCATACGCCGTATCGTCTGCCCTTCCGCCCAAGAAGGTCGACCATTCCAACGCCGAAGCGTCGGCCCGGATCTTCGCAACGAAAGCGTCGAAGTTGCCTCCCTTCTGTGGGGAGAACGCGCCGGGACTCGTGGGAAAATCAGCGTTCGTCTTGCCTGCCACATAGACGCTGCCGGCAAGGTCCACGGCGACGGTGTTCGCGGAAGAGGTTTCCCCGGTTGCGGATGAGCCGTTCCCGGATCCGAGGAAGGTTCCGTACGTCAAGGTCGGGTCGATCACGAGGGTTCGGCTAGGGTCGTACGCACTCACGTCGAAACTCACGGTGCCGTCGGAATTCAAGCGGAAGGACGATGGCACCTCTTCGCGGGTTGGCCCCTCTCCTTGATAGGAGAAGGGGGCCGATTCGAGCAAGCTCCCGCCCTCGGTCTCTAAGACCAGTGCGCCGAGTGGCGAGAGCTCCATCTTCTGATGTCCCTGGTGGACCAGCCGGATCGATTCGACCGACCCTCCCGGCCTTACGATCATCGAGTATTCGATTCCGCTCGGGCGGGGCTCAAGGACCACATCGATGCTCGGCCAGACTTCGGAGTAGAGGATGCCTTTGTGGGAGGTACGATTCGTCTTCCATTCGCTCTGATTCCCTACGAAATGGTTGACGGCGGTTCCGGTCTCTCCAATGGACCTTGGGTCCGATTCTCGACCTCCGGCGAATTCAAGCTGAAGGGCGAGTCCGTCGTCCCCCTGAACTGCTGCTAGCGTGAACCCCTTTCTTGTGAAATAGACCGAGGCGTTGCGGTCTCGCAAATAAAACCTCACCTCCTCCGAATACTCCTTCTCGTTCCGAAGCAGGATTCCTGGAAAACTCGATGACGTGATACTGCGACGCCGTCCGTTCTCGCCTTCGGATGGAGCGCCCTCCGTCGGGAGTGCACGAACCCATTCCTCGGGAATTCGGCCTAGGATTGGGGAGCTGCAACGAGCGCTTCCCGCGTCGTTCCCGGCGCCTCGTCCGATCAGCTTCGTCCCGGTTGGTCGCGACTCGTCCCGTTCCCGGTGGAGGAGAAGACAGAGGACGGCCGCCAGGACGACGGAGCCGTGAAGCGAAATCTTTCGCATGAGATCCTCCCTTGAGGCGCGATGCCCCGAATGCGCTGGAACTCCGCTGAAGGTACGACAACGTCACCTGTGGGCCGCGGTTCCACGAGAGCGATGCGGGAATTCGAGGCCGATGTCCTCATGTCGGTCAATGCACGCTGGGACGATAGGTGTGTGCAGGAATCTTCTCGAAGAATCCGATCCCGTGTCCGATCCACTCCTCCGGACCTGATCGCTCCAAACTGGCCTTCGCGGTGTGCTCTTGCAGACGGGCCAGGAATCCGAGTTTGGAATCGTCTAGCGCCCTGCGCGGAAGCGGTCCTTCTTGCTCTACCCTCCGGTCCTTCCGACGGAGTCCCCAAGCTGGACTCCGCGCGCGGGACCCGATAGAATCTCGCCCTCGCGAAAGGAGGCGGGGGCATGCTGCGCGCGCTCCTCTCGCGATTGAGGAGTGGAATCTACCGATTCCTGCGGATCGGCTGCCGGTGGGCGGCGATCACGCTCTGGCGCGTCCGAGTCTACGGAGTCCGAAACGTCCCTGCGACGGGGGGCGTCGTTCTCGCCTCGAACCATCAGAGCTTCCTCGACCCGGTCCTGGTCGGGTTGGGTCTCCGTCGCGAGATCCATTCGATGGCGCGGACCACGCTCTTTCGGAATCCGGCCTTTCGAGCCTTAATCGTCGCCTTGAATGCGTTTCCGGTCGAACGGGACAGCGGCGACGTGAAAGGGGTGAAAGAAGCGCTCAGGAGGCTCAAGGCCGGCCACGCCCTCGTGGTCTTCCCCGAGGGTACCCGGACGAGGGACGGACTCGTCGCCCCCATGAAGGGAGGCATCCGCCTGTTGGCGGAACGCGCCGCCGTCCCCGTTGTCCCGGTCCTGATCGAAGGCGCGTTCGCCGTGTGGCCCCGCACGAGGGGATTCCCGGGCTTCGGCACCGTGAACGTCCTCTTCGGGCCTCCCGTCCGTCTCGAGGGCGATGCGTTCGCCCAGCGGCTCCAGGAGGCGGTGCGGTCGCTCCACGAATCGTGTCATCGAAGAATACAAAGGAGCATGTAGCGCCTATGTCGAATCGAAGGCTGGTGGAAACCCTGGGGATGAAGGACGAGGAGGCGGACAAGTTGACGCAAGACATCATGTCCTCCAACCCCGTCGAAGCGCAAAAGCACTACGAAGAATCCCTCAAGAACTTTCAACCCGATACGATCATCAAGGGAAAAATCCTCAACGTCGTCGGGGACGACGTGCTCGTGGACATCGGGTACAAGTCCGAGGGCGTCGTCCCGAAGGGGGACTTCCAGTTCGAGGACGAACTCGAACTGAATAAGGAGATCGAAGTCTTCCTCGAAGACGTGGAAGACGACGCGGGCGTCATCACGCTTTCGAAGCAGAAAGCGGACAAGATTCGCGGCTGGGAGCGCATCATCACGTCGAACAAGGAAGGGGACGTCATCAGCGGGCGCGTGGTCCGCAAGATCAAAGGCGGACTCCTCGTCGATGTGGGCGTGCCGGTCTTCCTCCCCGCCTCCCAAGTGGATATCCGTCGCGTCGAGGACATCGGCGAATTCCTGGGAAAGACGGTGCAGTGCAAGATTCTCAAGATCGACGAAAAGCGGATGAACATCATCGTCTCGCGGCGGAAGCTCCTGGAGGAGCATCGCGCGGAGGCGAAATCCAAGCTCCTTCAGGAACTCATGGAGGGAGACGTTCGTCGCGGCACCGTCAAAAACATCGCCGATTTCGGCGCCTTCGTGGACCTGGGAGGCATCGACGGCCTCCTTCACATCACCGACATGAGCTGGGGCCGAATCAACCATCCGAGCGAAGTGGTGCAACTCGAAAGAGAAGTCATGGTCAAGATCCTCAAGGTGGACCGCACCACGGAACGAATCGCGCTGGGACTCAAGCAGCTTTCGAAAAACCCGTGGGAGGGCGTGGCCTCCAAGTATCCCGTGGGGTCTCGAGTACAGGGTAAAGTCGTCAATCTCATGCCCTACGGCGCCTTCGTGGAGCTCGAACCCGGAGTGGAGGGGCTCGTCCACATCAGCGAGATGTCGTGGACGAAACGGATCAACCATCCCTCCGAGATGCTCACGGTCGCGGAAACGGTCGAGGTGCAGGTGCTCGCGGTCGACATGGAGAAGCAGGAACTCTCGCTGGGTCTGAAGCAGACCGAGGCCAATCCGTGGGACACCGTGGACGAGCGCTACTCGGCCGGGATGAAATCCGTCGGAAAGGTGCGGAACACCACCACCTACGGCGCCTTCGTGGAGCTGGAGGACGGAATCGACGGCCTTCTCCACATCAACGACATGTCCTGGACGAAAAAGGTCGTCCATCCGAACGAGATCGTGAAGAAGGGAGACAAGGTCGAGGTCTTGGTCCTCTCCGTGGACAAGGAAAAGAAGCGAATCGCGCTGGGCCTCAAGCAGCTCCAACCGAATCCCTGGCAGACGCAGTTCCTCGAGAAGTACAAGGTGGGGAACTCCGTGCAGGGCCGGGTGACGAAGCTCGTCAGCTTCGGAGCCTTCGTCGAGCTGGAGCGGGACCTGGAGGGGCTCCTCCATATCTCGAAGGTGGACAAGGACGCCGAGGGGGAGGGCCTCAAGGCCGGAGACCTCGTCGAGGTGAAGGTCGTGAAACTCGAACCTCACGAAGGGAAGATCGGCCTTTCGCTGGCGCGCGTCGTCGAGCGCTCCAAGACGAAGGAGGCCGCTCCCGCCAAACCGGGCGCCCCCGCGGCGACGGAATAGTTGCATCGTACAACCAATATCCCCGGCTTCGGGAGACCGGAGCCGGGGCTCTCTCTGGAGGTCGGATGAAAGCGCTGCTGATGGTTCTGGCCCTTCAGGACGATGCCGCCAAGGCCAAGCAGCTTCTGGAGGCCGCCGCCGCGCCGGCCAAGGACGCCCCCTCGGTGGCGTTCGAGTGCCAGTCGAAGTGGAAGGGCGTCGATCTCAAGCAGAAGGCCGCCATCCGGGCCAAGCGTCCAGACCTCGTGAGGATCGAGCTGGTCGGGGGAGACCAGGAATACCTGTGCGTTCTCGACGGAAAGTCCATGTGGGTGTATCTCAAGGCTTCGAACCAGTACGTCAAGTCTTCCCCGCCTCCGCTGGACACGCTGGGGTTCGGACCTCTGTTCACGATCCTCTTGGGGAAATCGGAGGACGTCCTGAAGGAGGCCAAGAACGTGAGCGTTCGGGAAGAGAGGGCGGGCGACGAGCGCTGGGACGTGATCGGATGGAGCGGTGCCCAGGACACGGAGAACAAGCTCTACCTGGACTCGAAGCGGAAGCCCCGCCGATTCGAATTGCGGGTGCGCATGGGTGGCGAGACCTACGAGCAGACGGTAGAGTACGGCGCCATCGATCTGGCTCCGAAGATCGCTGAGGATGCGTTCACGTTCGTCCCGCCGAAGGGCGCCACGGAAATGAATCCGCGGACCGGTAAGGAGGAACTCCTGCCCCAAGGAACGGACGGTCCTGATTTCGAGGCGACCGGTCTGGACGGGAAAAAAGTGAAGCTCTCGGAGTACAAGGGCAAGCCGGTGCTGCTGAATTTCTGGTTCCATGGCTGAGGGGGTTGCCGTGAGGAGTTTCCTCACCTGCAGAACCTTTGGGACGAATACAAGGACCGGGGCGTAGTGGTGCTCGCCGTGAACGTCGGCGATCCGGCGGAGAAGATCCGAGAGTATTTCGAGAAGGAGAAGTTCGGTTTCCGCCCGCTCCTTCAGCAGAGCGATGAAGTCAGCCGCGTCTACAAGGTTTCCGCCTATCCGACCAACTACCTGATCGGCGCCGACGGGAAGATCGCCTATCGCGCCGTCGGGTTCCAGGAAGCCGCCTTGCGCGCCGCGCTGGAGAAAGCGGCGCCGAAGAAATAGGTCGGGATTACTCTCCTTCTTCGGTCGTCTCTTCGGTCTTCTTCTTCACCTTCTTGAGCGTGGTGACGGCTTGCTTCCAGCCGGCGATCACCTTCTCGTTTCCCGCGTGAATGCACTGGATGACGTAGTCGTGGCCTTCGTGCCTCCGTATCCAGAGGGTGAGGTCGTGCGTCTTCTCGTCGTCCTTGATGAAGACGAGCAGCTTTCCTCCTAGTTTCTTGGCCGCGTTCGTCAGCTCGGGGTCGTCGACTTCTCCCTTGGTCCACCCGTCCGCCTCCTGGCTCTTGGAGAAGCCTTCCATGGAACTCGTTCCCCCGGCCATGATGTACACGCGCAGAATGCCGTACAGCTGGCCCTCGACGTAGTAGTGATAGACGGCGGCGATCTTTTTCTCCTTGGTGTCCTTCTTCCAGCCCGGCGCAAGCTTGAACTGAATGTTCGACACCGTCGTCGCCGCGCCGCTTCCGCCGTTCTCCCCCGACGGGTCATCCTCGGTCGGCGGGTCGTCCTCGGAGGCCTTCGCCGCCGGCTTGATGCTCTTGAAGATCGGCGTCCCGGGCGTCCCGTATACCTCGAAGACGTAGGCCCTCCACTTGTTCTTCTCCGCTTCGTAGAGGAAGAGGAGTTCCTCCATGTCCAGCTCCAGGGACTCGCCGTCCTCCCCGGTAATGGGGACTTTCCACTGATACGCGTAGGCCTTGATCTTCTCGGCCACCTTGAACGGCTTCTTGGACACCTTGGTGTATCCCATGCCCTCCTCGTCCGTCGGCTTCGTGTAGATTGCCTCCAAGTTGGCGCTGAACTGTTCCAGGTCCTTCACTTGGCTCGGGATTTCGTTCACCTTCAGGATGGCCGCAACCTTTCCGTTCGCCTTGCGAACGTAGCTCGTCAGAAGCGATCCCCCTTGCCCCTTCTTCGTGCCCGTCTTGGTGAAGCCCGACGCGGTGAAGGTGAATTTCTTATCGGTCGTTTCCGGTCCTCCCGTGCCTACCTCAGACGATGCGGGAAGGACCCCCGCGGAACCGACCAGAATCAATACGAGTCGAACGAAGCCGTTCATGTGAGACCCTCCGTTGTGTGATGAGGCCGGGACGATTCTCCTCCCAACGCGGAGATTATACCGCGTTCCCTAGAATGTGCCGAGAGATTAGCAGGGTCGTCGCAGAGAGGGGGAAGGACCAGGCCTTGTCCGACGAAGGAACCAGAAGAGGCCAAGGGGAATGAGTACGTCCAGTCCCAGCAGTCCACAACGCTTGACTGGATCGAGGGGCAAGGACGGTAGGGTTGGGAGAGCCGAATCCGAAGAGACTTCGTCGGACTCCTCGCTTTCTCCCCCCGATCCAATTGCGGTCACGACGAAGTAGGTGCTCGTTCCCTCCGGAAGATCCGGGATGATTAGTAGCGACGTACCGAGACCCGCTTCGACCTTCTTCTCGTAGCTTATCCTACTGACGCCAGTTGTCGAGGACTGATAGACATTGTAGGCCAGGGCGCCGGGGACCGGGACCCAAGTAAGCGTCACACTGGTAGAATTCCGCATAGTTCGGAGTAGGGTCGGAGGGGCGGGAGGGGGCTTGATGAATACTCGGATGTAGTCGATATCGAACTCTCCGGGAAAAACCGTCGTCCCATCCGGGGACCCCGGCCAGGTGCCGCCTACGGCGAGGTCGGCGATCACGTACATCGGTGTTGCGGGAACGCCTTGGGTCGAGAAAAAGACGAGCGAACCGTCGACATACCACAGGATTTGAAGCGGATTCCACTCGATAGCGAAGACGTGGTAGGCCCCAGTGAAATCGCTCGTCCCCGAAAGGAAACCGGGGGGATCGGTGAAGGCAGGGGCCCCGGACGAATCCGTCCAGTGGTTGGTGAAGTAAACCGTATTGGGGTCGTGCCCCAGAAACTCCACCACGTCGATCTCCGGCGGCCACGATCCGTCTTCGGGAAGAAGCCAGAAGGCGGGCCAGAATCCCTGACCCGCTGGCATCTTGCACCGAATCTCGAAGTATCCGTAGAGCTGCGAGAATTTCCCCTGCGTGTCGATCCACCCCGACGTGTAGGGGATCGATGTGGTCATGGTTGCGGAAACCCGCAGAAAACCGTCCTGCACGAGTAGGGCCGAATCCACATACGTCTGCAGCTCGCCGTTGTAGTTGTGCTGGACCGACGTGTTCCAACGTGTGGTGTCGATCCCAGTCCCGTCGAATTCCTCGGTGAAGGTGGGAGTCCACCCGTCCTGGGCATGGGCGGTGGCCGCGGCGATGCAGCAGGCAATGATCGTCCGCATGGGGACCTCCATTCACTCCTACGGGTCTCTCTAGGAGGTGTGGAGGTGCGGGTAGGGAAAAATAGGGTAGATCCGAGCCATCGGTGTTTGCTCCCAGAATTCGGGCCAGCACTTCTTCAAGCCGTTCGCTTGCCGTTTAGAGCCCATCCCGGTAGGCTCGTGAGCCGCGGCGGGCTGAGAAGCGAGCAGCG
>CAZGKV010000140.1:0-11050 GCA_964526305.1 uncultured Planctomycetales bacterium
CCTCGCTCCTGGCGCTGCTCGCTTCTCAGCCCGCCGCGGCTCACGAGCCTACCGGAATGGGCTCTAAGGACACGTCCACTTCTCGGCTTCCTGCCTAAGGGGCTCGTTTGGAAGGACCGATTTCACTTGGCCCGATTTGAGCAGGATGCTCAGCACTTCCCCGTTTCCGTGGTTCCCTTCCTTGTCGGCCCCCACGGGGTACGTGTCGGAATACCCCCGCTGATTTACGTCGGCTCGAGGGCCGCGATAATCGCAGGTCTCCCAACCTCCCGAAGGTTCGAGGGGACATTGAAAGAGATCCGCCCGAGCTTGGTCGACGAGAGGGGGATCCGACTGCGACAGTTTCAGCCAGAATTTCTCCCCTCGTTCCGTCGGCATCTTCTTCTGAGGGCCTCCGAATCGCGCGGCGTACGACGCTTGGAGCCTCCAGAGCTGGGAAAGGTTGTTCTGACAGCCGGTGACTTTCGCATTGCGCGTGGCGCGCGCGACGGCAGGGAGAAGGAGCGCCCCCACCACCGTGAGACCGCAGGGCACGATGAGGACGATGGCAACCACGATGAGCACGATCTTAAGCGTATGGCTCCGGGGAGCTTTCTCGGGCGGGCCCTCTCGGAGGGTATGCCGGCAGAATCGGCAAAGCCGGGCGGCCGCCGGGATCGATTCTCCGCAGGCAGGACAAGGCTGAGTTCGTTGCATCCATCGGGAGCATTGCGAAACGGGCGATTTGGTTTTGAGGAATTGCTATCCGACGAAGATCGCCGCGGCCGCGGCCAGGACTCCCAGCACCATGAGCGCGATGCCGAGCCTCACCAACGTCGTTCCCTTCGCGCGTCGCGCGCCGCGGGAGAGGTCGGCCGGAAACGCCGAGGCTCCGAACTCGTGTTCGCAATAGGCGCAGAAGCGCGCCGACTCGCGGACGGCCTCCCCGCAGGCGGGGCACGTCTTCTTCACAAGGGAAGTCTATCCCGGGCCGAGAATCACGGCATCGTTTTCTTTTCGGCCAGCTTCCAGAGAGGATCGGTGGATCCGACGGATTGAACATCTCCCGATTTCCGGAGTACGTTCCCTCCTTCGCCGGAGCCGTGATTCCGTTCCTTGTCCGCGCCGACCGGGTCTCCATCGCCGTAGAGGTTCACGGTGGAACTCGGGCCACGATAGTCGCACGTACCCCAGCCCGTGGCCCCTTCCATGGGGCACTGATAGATCTCTCCAAGGTTTCGATCGACGAGCGGCGGATCCGTTTCCGAGAGCTTCAGCCAGAACTTCTCGCCGCGCTCGCGGGGCAGGGATTTCTGGGACCCGCCATGGGTGACCATGTAGTTGCTCTGCATCTTCCAGAGCTGGGCCATGTTGTTGGCACACGAGGTCACCTTCGCATTCCGGATCGCGCGGGCGATCGCGGGCAGGAGAAGGGCCGCCAGACACGGAACGATCAGCACGACTCCCACCACGATTACGATGATAACGATGAGAGTCGTATTGCTCTTCTTCGGCGGGGCTTGAGGCGTCGCCACCGGCGCCCGGAAATCGTACCGGCAGAACTTGCACATCCTCGCGACGGCGAGAATCGTCTCTCCGCACGCGGGACATTGTTTCGAATCGCTCACGCGACCCTCCTTCGGAACCGCCGATAGAAGAACTCGGTCAGCACCAGCACGACCGCCGCTCCTCCCATCATGTAGAGTGTGTCCTCGGGACTATACCAAGCCAGCTCGATCCGGTCCATCGAGAAGGGAAAGGCCCAGACGATTACTCCCTGGCCCATGTAGTCCTTTCCCAGGTCGATCGCAAGGTGAAGACACCCTCCCGAGAAGAGCGCCCAGAAGGCCTTCGAGCGCATCGACTCCTCGAAAAGCAAGGCGAGTCCGAAGCAGAGAGCCGCGAGTGGGACGGGCGAGTGCGTCGGCTCGGCCGACCACGTGGACGATCCGGTCGCGTAGATCAGAGTCTTGTACGCGACATCGGGGACGCAGGTCCCCACGAGGATGAGGGCGCGGGCGCGGTCGTCCTTCACCGCCTTGGCGCACAGGTTGGCCGCGGCGACGTGGGTCAGGAGGTCGGCCATCGAACCTCCCAGGCGCCCCGGCGCGCTCGGAAGCGCCGGAAGAAGAGCCAGAGAACCGCGCCGAGAACGAGGAGCGACACGACTTCCACGATGCGACGCCAGTTCGGGACTCGTACCCGCCGGCCGCGTTCCATTTCCAGCGTCGGAGGGTTCGACCGATACGCGCCCGTTACCGCCACCGTGTCGCCGACCCGCAGACCCTCTATCCTCCCGCGGACTCGGACATCGAGATCGGAAGCACGAATGACAAAATGGTCTCCCTCCACCGATTCCACTCGGGCGGAGGGAATCCAAAGCGTGGACCCTTCGAACCTCGGACTGCGTACCCGAGCCCGACGGATGCCGGGGTTGATCTCGAGCGCCTCACGATGGCAATACCAGCATGCGGCGGCGAAAACACCGGCCGCGGCGATCGCCTTCCAGAAGAGTCCTCTATTCCCAAACATGGTTTCCTTTCGTCCGCGCAAGCGCTTCCCATGCCGCGACCGACGCCAGAGCGATCGGGAGGGTCCAGATGGCGTGGATGGGGTCGTAGAGCCCGAACTCGAAGGGTTCCACCGCGAGGGGAAAGAGGAAGAGCGCCGAAGAGGCCGACCCCATCGTGTCCTTGAAGAGATCGACGAGAATGTGAAGACATCCCCCCAGCCAGAGGGCCAGCCAGGCCTTCGGCCGAAGACGCTCTTCGAACGCGAAGGACGCCACGTATCCATAGAGCGCCAATCCCAAGACGGTGTGGGAGGGAACGTAGAAGCGGTTCGCCGTGTGGAGAACGACTTCGAGAAGTTTCCCGACGAGGTCGGGCAACATCACTCCCGCAACGAAAGCCGCTTGGACCGGACGGCTAAGTCGGGCCGCGGGAAGTCGGGCGGTCAGATAGTGAGTGACGAGATCGGCCATCAGTATCGAGACTCGAATATGCCGCGGGCGAGATCCGTTCGACGCAGGAGGCGCCACGCCACAAAGAGCGCCGCGAGGAGAGAGAATCCGTAGACGAGCCCCCGTTTCCAGCGATACCCGGGATACGGCCGGACCATTTCCGCGATCAGCTCCCCCTTCTCGGCCCGCCCTCGGACCGCGACGATTTCCCCGGCATTCCATCGTCCCCGCGCATGAACGACGAGCGTCACCTCGTCCCGTTCCAGGACGAAGCGATCCGTGCCTCCCTCGCGCACCACCGAGGGTGGGATCTGGGCCGTCTGCCCTTGTGTCTCCTCCGGGTACTCGCGGATCCGGCCGAGCGAGGGATAGCCCGGTCCGAGCCGACGGTTGGCCTCCCAACATAATCCGGCCACCGCCGTCAGGACGAGACCGACCTTGAGCCAACTCGCCCGATCGGACCAGAGGATTCTCACCGCTTGGTATATCGACCAACGATGGTAGAATCCCTCGACCGTGCGCTATGGCTTCGTCCTGGACCAGACCCGCTGCATCGGATGCCACGCGTGCACCGTCGCGTGCAAGTCGGAAAACCAAGTGCCTCTCGGCGTGTTTCGCACGTGGGTCAAGTACATCGAGCGCGGGACCTTTCCCGACGCCCGCCGATTCTTCTCGGTGATGAGATGCAATCAGTGCGATGCGGCTCCGTGCGTGGCCATCTGTCCGACCCAAGCGCTCCACCGCCGTCCGGACGGAATCGTGGATTTCGACAAGGACCGCTGCATCGGATGCAAGTCGTGCATGCAAGCCTGTCCGTACGACGCCCTCTACATCGATCCCGAGACCCAGACCGCCGCGAAGTGCAACTACTGTGCCCACCGAACGGATCAGGGCCTCGAACCCGCCTGCGTCGTCGTGTGCCCCACCCAGGCGATCGTGCCGGGAGATCTCGATAATCCCGAGAGCCGGATTTCCCGGATCGTGGCCCGGCGACCCGTGAGCGTCCGGAAGCCCGAGAAAGGGACGAAGCCGAAGGTGTTCTATCTCGGCGCGGACGAAGCCTCGCTTTCCCCCTCGATCGAGCGGCAGGCTCCTGAATTCCTGTTCGCGACTCCCACTCCTCGCGATCCGGAACTCGCGACACCCGAGTCGCCGATTCGCGAAACCTACGACGTGCCGCACGACGCGCCCTGGGGATGGAAGATCTGGACGTATCTTTGGACGAAGTCGATCGCGGCTGGAGCGCTCATCGTCGCCGGGACAATGGCGTTCCTCTTTCGCGATCGGGATCTCCTCGGATGGGGAGCCGGGATCGTGGCGCTCTTCCTCACGGCCGTGACGAGCGGGCTCCTCGCTCTCGATCTCAGGCGCCCGGAACGATTCTGGTTCATCCTGACCAAGCCGAACCTGAAATCGTGGGTGGTGTTGGGGACCTACGTGCTGATCGCCTATACCGGTCTTTCCGCGCTATGGATCTTCGCGCCGGGGAAGATCCTGGCGATTCCGGCGATCCTCCTGGGCGCGGCGGCGGCCGGATACACGGCATTCCTCTTTTGGCAGTGTCGAGGGCGGGATCTGTGGACCGGGCCGATTCTGATCGTGCACCTGCTGGTGGAAGCGGTCCTCTGCGGCGCGAGCGTGCTCCTCCTGATGGGGCTCCTCCTGGGCTCTCCGATCAAGGTGCTGCGGACCCTCGAGACTTTCGTCGGGCTTGCGGCGGCGGCGCACGTCGTGACGGTGATGGGGGAACTTCTGGCGCACGGCTCCGCGGACGGCGCGAAGGCCGCTCGGCTCGTTTGGATGCGTCCGTCGTTCTGGCGCGTCGTGCTGGTCGCCGGAGCGATTCTGCCGGTCGCCGCGGCGGTTTCGGATTCTCCCGTGCTCTGGGCTCTGGGAGCCCTCGGAGCCTTGGCCGGCGCTTTTGAATTTGGAAGACTATGGGTGAAAGCGGGACAGGCCGTACCCCTGAGCTGACGCCTCATCCTCCGCCGTCGCGATGGGAGGATTGGGTGGAGCTCGACTCGCGCGCATGGCCGCGCCGCGTCGAGAAGCGATACTCCATCGTTCCCACCGTCTGCTTCAACTGCGAGGCGGCGTGCGGACTCCTGGCCTACGTCGACCAGGAGACGATGCAGATCCGAAAACTCGAGGGCAACCCGTACAACCCCAATTCGCGAGGACGCAACTGCGCCAAGGGTCCCGCGATGCTGAATCAAGTTCAGGATCCGGAGCGGCTCCTCTATCCGCTCAGGCGCAAGGGAGCCCGGGGTTCGGGACAGTGGGAGCGCTGCACCTGGGACGAGGTCCTCGACGTTTTCGCATCGAAGATCCGCGCGGCGCTTCAGGAGGGACGGCAACGCGAGGTGATGTACCACGTCGGTCGACCCGGCGAGGACGGCTACGTGGAGCGCGTCCTCCAGGCCTGGGGGATCGACGGCCACAACTCCCATACGAACGTCTGCTCCTCGAGCTCCCGTGCCGGATACGACTTCTGGATGGGGAGCGACCGGCCCTCGCCGGACTTCGAGAACGCCCGGTTCATCCTGCTCCTCTCCTCCCATCTCGAAACCGGACACTATTTCAATCCCCACGCGCAGCGGATCATCGACGCCAAATCGAACGGAGCGAAACTCGCCGTCGTCGATACTCGGCTTTCGAACACGGCCTCGCTCGCGGATTACTGGTTGCCCACCGTCCCGGGCTCGGAATGCGCCCTGCTCCTGGCGATCGCGAAGATTCTCCTCGACCGCGACCTCTTCGATCGCGATTTCGTGGAGCGATGGGTGAATTGGCAGGAGTTTCTCGAGACCGAAAGGCCCGACGGCCCTCGGACCTTCGACTCCTTCATTGCCGAACTCAAGAAACTCTACGCCGAATTCACTCTGGAGTACGCTGAGCGCGAGGCCGGAGTCTCCGCGGCGAAGATCGAAGCGATAGCGCTCGAGATCGCCAGAGCCGGAAGCGCTTTTTCGTCGCACGTCTGGCGGAATGCCGCGGCAGGGAATCTCGGAGGATGGCAAGTCGCGCGGTGCCTCTTCTTCCTGAACGTCCTTACGGGAAGCGTGGGCACGAAGGGCGGTACGCTTCCCAACTCCTGGAACAAGTTCGTTCCCGTTCCCCCTCTCAAACCTCCTCCTCAAAAGGTGTGGAGCGAGCTCCTGTGGCCGCCGGAGTACCCGCTCGCGCACCACGAGATGTCGATTCTCCTTCCCTATTTGCTCCGGGAGAACCGCGGGAAGCTCGCGGCCTACTTCGTTCGCGCCTACAACCCGGTGTGGACGAACCCGGACGGCTTCGCGTGGATCGACATGCTCAAGGACGAGGCGAGGATCGGGCTCTCCGCCTGCATGACGCCGGTCTGGAACGAAACGGCGTACTTTTGCGACTACGTGCTTCCGTTCGGATTGGGTCCCGAACGCCACGATACGATGTCCTTCGAGACCCACGCCTCGCAGTGGATCACGTATCGCCAGCCGGTGTTGCGGGTCGCTCGGGAGAGGCGAGGCGAAAGGATCGAGTCTACGCTCGGCACGAATCCCGGGGAGGTGTGGGAGGAGGACGAATTCTGGATCGAGTTGTCCTGGCGCATCGACCCGGACGGCGCGCTCGGGATTCGCAAGTACTTCGAGTCGCCCTACAAGCCGGGAACCAAGATGTCGATGCCGGACTATTATCGCTGGATCTTCGAGAACAGCGTGCCCGGCCTTCCCGATAAGGCGGCGTCCGAGGGACTTTCGCCCTACGATTACATGCGGAAGTACGGAGCCTTCGAGGTAACCCGGGGACGGTATCGACTCTTTGCGGAGACAGGCCCGGACGGCCAGCCCCGCGGCTTCCCCACGCCGTCGAAACGATTGGAGTTCTACTCGAAGACCCTCGCGGAATGGGGATGGAAGGAACACGCCATCCCGGGATACGCGCGGAGCCACGTCCATCCCGATGGCCTCGGTCCGGACGAGATGTGTCTCCTTCCCACGTTCCGATTGCCGACGCAGATTCACACTCGGACTGCGAATTCGAAGTGGCTCTGGGAAATCTCGAACACCAATCCGGCGTGGCTGGCTCCGAGGGATGCGGCGAGGATCGGAGTGAAGAGCGGCGGCTTGGTGCGTGTCGAGACGGGCAGCGGCTACTTCGTCGTGCGCGCCATGGTCACGGAAGGGATCCGCCCGGGCGTCATCGGCGTCTCCCATCACTTCGGGCGCTGGCGACTGTGGGCGGATCAAGGCGAGCGGTGGTCGACGTCGCTGGTGAACATTGAGGAAAGAGGCCCCGGCCGGTACTTGCTGCGCCAACGGGAAGGCGTTCGGCCTTTCGATTCGAGCGATCCGGACAGCCGGCGCGTCGGCTGGTCCGAGGTGGGAGTTCATCAAAACCTGGCCTTCCCGACCCAACCCGATCCAATTTCCGGAATGCACTGTTGGCACCAGAAAGTGCGGGTCGTTCCGGCTCGACCTGAAGATCGATACGGCGATGTCTTCCAAGATACCGTCAAGTCTTACGAACTTGCGAAGGAATGGATGAGGATGGCCCGACCTGGGCCCGGGCCCGGGGGATTGCGTCGGCCTCGTTGGCTGGCGCGGCCGTTTCGTCCTTCTCCCGAGGCGTATCTAACCGAATGACCCACGTTACCCTTCGTAACATCAGCCGTTACCTTTCGTAACTCCCGTACCTCTCCTCACTCGGATCTGTCGTGGCACGCATCTTGCCTTATTTCGGTTGACGCCGGAAGGCGTAGCTCCGAGCCGGAGCCCTCGTTTCACACGCGATGGGTGGTTTCGTGAGAGACCACGGGGTTCGAGTCCCCCGCCTTCCCCGTCTTGAATTGGTGGCCAGGAGGAATACAATGACGTTGCGTGTGAAACGTGGCGCAGCGTTGCTGCGGCGCTTGGGGCCCCGACCACAGGTTGGGGCCCCTTATTCCCCGCGCGGTCCGCCTAGAGTCCTTCCAGAGTCTTGAGAGTCCCGGAGCGGCGGATGGCGGCGCGGCAATGTCCGGGAGGGCAGGGTTGCACCTCGAAGGTCGGATGAGCGTTCAGGCGGCCTTTGCGGCGGGTCGCCGAACGATCCAGTCCATCCTGGTGGGCAATGAGGCGAGCGAGGAAAAGCTCGAGGACGTGCTGGCCGAAGCCCGGCGGCGGGGCATACCGGTCAAGCACGTTCCGGAGACCACGCTCGATCAACTCGCCCACGGCAGAACACACGGGGGGCTGCTCGCGATCTGCACCGGGCGTCCTCCGGACGAAGTTTCCGTCCTCGAATCCATCTTCGCAGGGAGCGATCCCGCTTTCCTTCTGTTATTGGAGGGCGCCGACGATCCCCGTAACTTGGGATGGACGCTGCGTACGGCGGAAGCGCTTGGGGTTCATGGCGTTCTCCTGAAACGCCGGAATTGGGATCTCGACGAGACCGCGGTCATGCGCGCGTCGTCCGGGGCCTTCGATCGATTGCGAATTCTCCAGGTGGCGCGCGAGGATGGGATGATCGACGGGCTCCGTAGTCGAGGGCTCTCGATCTGGTCGTGCCTTCCTCATGAACGGAGATCCGTCTACGATGCGGATCTGCGGAGTCCTCTCGTCTTGGCCGTGGGCGGTGAAAAGCGAGGTCTTTCGGGGGAAGTGCGCGACCGGTGTACGGGGTTCTTGAGCATCCCCACAATGCCGGGAGCGACATCGCTTTCGATGAGTCACGCTGCGGCGATCTTGATGGCGGAGGTAACGAGGCAACGTCGCGCCTCAACCTCAGTCAAGCGAGAAGGGTAGAACACGAGGCTGAATTCAGGACGGCGCTCGAAAACCGCTCGAACATGATGAGGTGCCGGAGGCTCTCTCCCGCGAGGGGTCGAACTCCGTAACTCTGAGCGATCCTTGCGGAGTAGACTCCTCCTCCAACTGTGTGTTCGCACATCGCTTCCTTCTGGAAGCTGAGAGCCTTACCACATACATAAGGATGCTGATCACCTCGAAAATGCGTACGCCACATGGCAGAGTTGCCCTGCCACTCTGGCACGCTGGTGCGAGAGGCGGGGCTGGCGCAGGTATCCTCCTTTCTTCCAGAGAGATACGATTGGCTTCTGTCTTCGCCTATGGCACAGCCTTTGCGCCTCCCCTCCATCTGACAGTGTAGGAGAAGCACGATGGGAAAGATCGTCGGCATCGACCTGGGCACCACGAACTCCGTCGTGGCCGTCATGGAAGGGAAAGAGGTCAAGGTCATTCCAAATAAGCACGGTTCCAATCTCACCCCCTCGGTGGTCGGATTTACGGAGGGTGGGGAGCGGCTCGTCGGAGCGCTCGCCAAGAGACAGGCGATCACCAATCCCAGAAACACGGTTTACTCGATCAAGCGATTCGTGGGGCGCCGGGGCGAGGAGGTCACGGGCGAGAAGAGGATGTTCCCGTACGAGGTGGTCGGCGGCCCCGAAGATCCCGTGCGGGTGAACATCCGTGGGAAGATCTACACCCCTCAGGAAATTTCCGCGATGGTGCTCCAGGACCTCAAGGAGACGGCGGAAGCGTACTTGGGCGAGAAGGTGGAGGCGGCCGTGATCACGTGTCCGGCCTACTTCAACGACTCGCAGCGCCAGGCGACCAAGGAGGCGGGGCGTGTCGCGGGTTTCGACGTGAAGCGGGTGTTCAACGAACCCACCGCCGCCGCGCTCGCCTATGGGCTCGACCGGAAGAAAAACCAGAAGATCGCGATCTACGACCTAGGCGGCGGCACCTTCGACATCTCGATCCTGGAGGTCGACAACGAGGTGATTCAGGTCCTCTCAACGAACGGGAACACGCACCTCGGCGGCGACGATTTCGATCAGCGGATCATCGACCACCTCTGCGACGAATTCTACAAGCAGCATCGAGTGGATCTCCGGAAGGATCCCATGGCGATGCAGCGCCTGAAGGAGGCCGCGGAGAAGGCCAAGTGCGAACTCTCCTCCATGCTCGAGACCGAGATCAATCTGCCCTTCGTCGCGCAGGATTCAAACCGATCTCCTCTTCATCTGTCGGTCCGCGTCACCCGTGCGAAGTTGGAGCAGTTGATCGGGGACCTCATCGAGTCGAGCGTGAAGCCCGCGGAGATGGCGCTCTCCGATGCCAAGCTCAAGCCCAAGGACATCGACGAAATCGTCCTCGTCGGCGGGTCCACGCGAATCCCCATGGTGCAGAAGGTCGTGAAGGAGTTTTTCGGCAAAGAGCTGAACCGCAGCGTGAACCCCGACGAGGTGGTGGCCGTCGGAGCAGCCATCCAAGCGGCGGTGCTCTCGGGAGACGTGAAAGACATCCTCCTCCTCGACGTGACTCCGCTGACGCTCGGCATCAAGGTCGAAGGCGGAATCATGGTCCCGCTCATCCAGCGGAACACGACGATTCCCACCAAGAAGTCGCAAGTGTTCTCGACCGCCGCGGACAACCAGTCCGCCGTAACCGTGGAGGTCTTTCAGGGCGAACGTCCCATGGCCGAGGACAACCGCCTCTTGGGCCGATTCGATCTCGCCGGCATTCCCCCGGCGCCCCGAGGGGTCCCGCAAGTCGAGGTCACCTTCGACATCGACGCGAACGGCATCCTGCACGTCAATGCGAAGGATCTCGCGACGAACAAGGAGCAGTCCATTCGCATCACCGCCTCGACCGGGCTCTCGGAGGGCGAGATCAAGAAGATGGTCAAGGACGCCGAGGGCTTCGCCGAGAAGGATAAGGTACGCAAGGAGTTGGCCGAGACGCGGAACCACGCGGACAATCTCTGCTACCAGATGGAGAAACTGCTCAAGGATTACGCGGAAAAGGTTTCCTCGACCGACAAGGAGAAGATCGAGAAGGGCATCGCGAAGGTCAGGAAGGCGAAAGAGGGGGAGGACGTCGAGGAAATCAAACGGTCGATGGAGGAACTCAACAAGGTATCGCACGAGTTCTCGAAAGTCCTCTACGAGGAAGCGGCCAAGAAGCGCGGAGAGTCCGCCCCACCGCCCCCGCCCAAGCCGGAAGGAGGCGAAGGGGGCGGCGAGAAGGTCATCGACGCCGAGTTTCGCACCAAGTAACTCCCCGGATCGCAGACTTAGAGCACATCCCGGTAGGCTCGTGAGCCGCGGCGGGCCGAGAAGCGAGCAGC
>CAZGKV010000141.1:0-4174 GCA_964526305.1 uncultured Planctomycetales bacterium
ACACATCAACTAACGTGACCGAGGCACCCTGAGTTATCGCGCACACGCTCACGCGCTCCCACTCTCCGCGCTCCATGGCCTGCCTCGCCATTTCCTTGTACCTCCGCACTTTCTTGGAGTTCCCCGCCCTCACGACGAGAATTCCTGTGACGCTTGCCAGCACCACCGCCGCAACCAATCCCACCCACACTCCCCGTCCGAGGCGACGGAGTCCGCGCCGAACCGTGTACCCCCAACTCGGGGGACGCGCCTGAATCGGTTCCCTCCGAAGGAAGCGGCCGAA
This sequence comes from uncultured Planctomycetales bacterium, assembly GCA_964526305.1. Classification (GTDB taxonomy): domain Bacteria; phylum Planctomycetota; class MHYJ01; order MHYJ01; family JACPRB01; genus JACPRC01. Next base: position 284 of record CAZGKV010000141.1, read on the forward strand.
GTCCTCCGCCAGTTCCGCCGCGCTCGGGTATCGGCGGTTCTGTTCCAACGCGAGGGCCTTCAGACAAAGCACCTCGAGATCCGGCTCCACAGGCCTTCCGCCCGCCATCGGACGCGGGGCATCTTGATTCAAGATTTTGTGGTACAGCCGTCCCACCGTCATCTCTCGAAACGGAGGATGGCCCGTCAGCATCTCGTACAGAATCGTCCCGAGCCCCCATACGTCGGTCCGTTTGTCGATGCATCCTCTCTTGCCCTCTACTTGCTCGGGCGCCATGTATTGCGGGGTACCGATCTGGGCATGGCTTTGAGTAAGCCGCGTCGTGAATTGCCGCGCGCAGGCCAACCCAAAGTCCGTGAGGAGAACGCGCCCCGATCCGTCGATGAGAATGTTCGCTGGCTTCAGGTCGCGATGGACGACCCCTCGGGCATGGGCGTAGGCTACCGCCTGAGCGATCGCCTCGAAGATCCGGAGCAACTCCGCGCGACTCTTGTCTCCCTGGCTCAACAGGTCGGCAAGGGTCCCCCCATCCACGAAGTCCATGACGATGAAGTGGACGGGATGGCCCGAGGCGTCCTGGGCCATACCCACCTCGTGGACCGACACGATGTTGGGATGGCGCAGTTGGGCCGCGATGGCCGCCTCTCGATGAAGTCGCGAAATCGCCTCAGTTTCGTGCTCCCTTCCCCGTACGACCTTGATCGCTACCCTCCTGCGAAGCGAAGGATCGAGCGCCTCGTAGACGATCCCCATCCCCCCGTGGGCGACCTCCCGAATGACCGAGTATTTTCCCAATCTCCATACCGGCACTTCTTCCGGGGTTTCCTGCTCCGGTTCCGCTCGTAGTTGGCGGAGAAACTCCTTGCGGAGGTGGGAGTATTGTTCTCGAGCGAGTGGCTTCATCGAAGAACCGTCCGGGACAATTATAACCCATGATGCATGGATCCACGCGGGCATTCCCCATCTGCGAAGGCCTCCTTTCCCTACCGAGGAATGTATACTCCAGTCATGGGGGAGTCCTGGGACACCAAGATGGGCGGTTCGAACGCCGTATTCCCAGAGACGCGTTGGTCCCGACTCCTCTCTGCCGTGAACAGCGATTCCCAGGTCAACCGAAACGCCCTCCAAGAGCTCTGCTTGCGGTATTGGAAGCCGGTGTTCGCGTTCGTGCGCTCCATTCGTTCGGTCGGGATCGACGAGGCGAAGGACCTCACGCAGGACTTCCTCATGGAGATGATCGACGGCGGCCTCCTCGAGCGATTCACGCCCGAGCGCGGATCCTTCCGAACCTATCTGAAGGGGGCCATTCGCCTCTTTCTCCGCGAATGGCATCGCGATGCCCAGGCCCAGAAGCGCGGCGGCGGTCGGCGGCTCGTCTCCCTAGACGAGGAGTCCCCGGCCACTCTGGAACAGATTGCGGTCGCGCCCGAATCGAAGGCAGACACCGTGTTCGATCAAGAGTGGGTTCATTCGCTCATCGACCTTGCGGTCGACGATCTCCATCACGAGCTCACGCAGGCGGGCAAGGAAATCCACTTCCGGGTTTTCGAGAAGCACGAACTCCGCCCGCCCCCCGAGGGCGCGCCTTCTCACCAAGCTCTCGCCGATGAATTCGGAGTCAAGGCCAGCGATGTGAATCACTACCTGGCCAATTGCCGTAAGGCGATGCGGGAGAGGATCCTCAACCGATTGCGCGATTCGGTCTCGAGCGAACAGGAACTTCAGGACGAGATTCGGACGTTGTTTGAGTCCTAGCGCAAGGCTACGACGGCGGGTGCTGGATACGTCGCGGCAACGAACAGCCTGGGTCCGGATCCGGTCTCCGCAAATACCACAGCGTAGGCCAACATCGCCACCGCCGACGTGAATTGCCAGCGGACCGTCCCGTCCCTCAGCATCCCCCACACCGACATGGTGTCGACCGTCCATCCTGCGACGTAGAAATCCCCGGTAGGTCCCAGAGCGATACCGCGTCCTGTGGTACCTCCGCTCGAAAAGATCGCAACTCCTCCCGAACCGAGACTCGGGTCCGGCGTTCCGCTACCGCTGAGTCGAACGACGGCCATCTGCGTTCCGATGTCGCCGGTCGCCAGAATCTGCCCAGAAGTTTCCAGGCGAACTCCGTAGGCCACGCTGCTGGTGGCTCCTCGCGCCGCATGATCGAGCACGAATCGTCCGGCGTTCCCGAAGCTCCCGTCCAGACTTCCGTCCACATGGAAACGACGAACCGTAAAGGCATTTTGTCCGTAGCCGGACACGATGATTCGATCCGAATCGTCCACGTCGACGGCGTTGGCCCCATCATTCACCCCGGCTTGGGCCGTATCGAGTACCGACCAATCCAGAGCACCGTCAGAGCGATACCTGAGAACCACTGTGTGGTCGTGATTGGAATTGTCCCGGCTCGATCCCACAACGACGATACGTTCCTGCGAGTCGAGGACGAGACCAAAAGCGTTGTCGACCGAGCCTCCGTCGAATATGGCCCATCCCGCGCTGCCGAAGCTCGTATCGACGGTTCCATCGTTGTTCAAACGAACCAGGGCGGCATCGGCCGTCGCATTTTGGCGAGAACCTGCCACGTAGATTTTTCCGCCGGGGGCGATCCCGAGTGCCGAGGCGAAATCCTCGCCCGGTCCCCCGAGAAGCACTCTCCCGGAGGATCCGAATGCTGGGTCCAGGTTACCCTGAAGATCGAGACGGACTACAAGCCAGTCTCCGTTCTGCTTCCCGGCGACATAGACATGGGTGGAGGAGGCGGTGATAGCCACGATCGCCCCGCTTCCGGCTACGACCGAATAGCCCGACCCCTGGAATCCCGAGTCGGCGATTCCTTGGATCGTGATGTACTGAGCGCTGCCTCCGACGGCGGAGGAGTTCCCGTCCGAGTGGCAATAGTGCAAGTGCAAGTCGGTGCACCCGGCGAGGGTCAGAAGCGCCGCTCGGGCCAACCAGCGTGAGATCATCGCATCCTCCAATGGCTCACGCTGGCTTTCTGCTGTCGATCGGAGGGTCTACCAAGAAATCGTAAGTCGGATCCCGATTCCAGCTGCAAGGGATGAGTGGTAGTGTTCACCGACGGCCGAGACGGATTCACCGACCCCCGGCTCGGCCGTCATTTCATGCAAGACAGCAGATGCCGGCCGCCGTGTACTACAAATATCGCCAAGGCACCGCTATAGGACAAAGTCGGCGGTGGTGATGCCCGCCGGAGGAACCGGCAAAGTACCATCGTTCGAGGTGTCCGACCCTCCCGAGGCGGGGTCGGTCGGAGCTGGACCCGAGCTGACGTCCGGACCGACATAGTCCGGCGCGGAAGGCGGAGGACAAGCCGGGGGAGTCGGGAAATGGGGGACGTGCCCATGCCCATTCGAAATGCCGGTCGCGAAGTGCGACAGGCCCCCGGCGCAGGACAAGGCCAATCGTGCCTCGAGCGGCTCGAGGGCTAACCGGATGCGAGCGGTCATGCGATAGTCTCCAACAAGGGCGGCGACACTAGCATGATACGCGAAGGAGGTCAATTCCTACCACGGCAGCCTCCAAGGGCAGGATTTGTGAGGCATGGTTCTTCACCGGGGTACACCGCAAACGCTCCTCGCACCCGCATGGAAGGATCTCGGATTTCCGCCTCCGCGCACTGCCCGCTTGAGGACCCCCGCCACAATTCTGAGACAATCCTTCAGTTTTTCCTCCTGCCCTTAGCCCCGGCTGGACATTAGTCCTATGACGAACCTATGCGGAGGTAGCCATGAAATCACTTCGACGCCTTGTACTCGTGGCCATTCCTCTTGTGGTCATGAACTGCGGTGGCGGGGGGGGAGCCGCCGGCGGCGGAAGCACCTCGTATGGCGGGACACAGGCCCCTGGGGACTTATGGACATGGACGCTAGG
>CAZGKV010000141.1:4184-11022 GCA_964526305.1 uncultured Planctomycetales bacterium
CACACCAGGGCAAAGACCTACACCTACTCTTCGTCCACAACCTCGACCGGATTCCTAAAACTGACCCTCACATCCAGCACCGATGCCGATGTCCCGCTAAATGCCGTGGGGTACGCCGTAGAGTACCCGGGAGCAGCCTTGATCCTCAAACCAGCCGGAACGAACTCCAATGCAATCATCTGTGCCGCGAAGAGCTCGACTCCTCTTTCGGGGAGCTTCATTTACAATTGGTGTGACATTCCCAGGAGCGGCTGGGACGATACCGACCAAGCCTATGGCACCGTCACAATGACCTTCGGGCAAGACACGGCATCCGCCAGTATCACCATGCTCAGGTTGGATGGCAGCAGTGCGGGTACGAGTAGCGTTCCCAACATGCAATACTCCGCTTCTGAAGGCCTGATCACACCTCCCGAGGTACCGGCAGGTCAGGGCGTGGGCATTGTAATGACTTCCTCGGGCCTTTTCATCTACGATGGAGGTCCCAACGAGGGCGGATTCGTGGGGATGTCGACTCCCATTTCCAATCTCACTGCTTCCAGCTTGTGTACGGGATCCTACAAGGGATTCTTGTTCAAGCTCGGAGACGCGGGAGAAGATACGCTCGCCTGTACGGTCAACGGCAACGGCAGCAATACGCTTACCGCCAGTATCTATTCACACCCGGAGACGGGAACCATCACGGGTACCGCCAGCGTAGTTTTGGGAACGGAAACAAGTCCAGGACTCTTCGGCGGGACCTTTACGCACCCGGGCAATCCCCCTTTCCAAGGAAAGGTAATGGCGGCCAGCGTTGGAGGCAGATACATGATCTTCACCATCGGGGCTATCGGAAGCCCCGCAAGACCGTACTCCTTGTTCTTGGTCCAGGACTAACCTACGGACCGTTTCCAGACTAGGTGCAGGCCTTCCTCGAGTGATCCCAGACCTTCGGATCTCCCCGCACACCTCGTTCCGGAGCCGGTAGCGTGACCGCGCTCGCGTGAATCGAGGGGCGCTCCTCAGATGCAATCCTAGGACAACTTCGGTTCCCTCCACCTCCACGTCCGCGGATGAACCAGAGCCTCCTTCACGAAGCGACGAGTACGCGTGTCCATTCGACAGGCTCCTGCGTGCGACGATCGCGTCGTAGGGCTCTCCGTCCTCCCGAAGCGTCAGGACACGCTGCGCGTATTCCTGACGTACCTCTTACCCACAGGTACCGTCTACCCAGCTTGGCGGGGTGGATGGGAAGGTTCGGGTTCTTAATTCCGTTTTGAGAAACCGGTCCTGACGACAATTGAAATAAACGACCCTCTCGCCCGGCTGCATTAGGACCGTGGACAAACAAAACTCACATGAAAACAACGGCAGCCGGAGTGGGTGTGGGAATTCTCGGGGTTCTCGTCGTCGGCGTGATGCTCCCCAGGACCCCGGACGCCTCCCATGCGTGCCGTCCTCCCACGGTAATGACGGAGGAAGCCTGGATGGCGGAGCTCGCTCCCGACAGCGTACTCCTCGATCCCTCCGTCCTCGAGATCCCCCTGGAGGATTCAGTGACTATTTCGGCCGCCCGCTCGGGCGTTCCGAGCGACAAGGCCTCCCCGGGGCTCCACCAAGAGCTCCGGGAGGCCCTCGTGAAGGAGCCTAATTGAACCGGTAGTCAAGGGCTGGAAGGGTCGATGGCGACCCCAATGTGTGATTGCCCCTTACCCCGTGCATGGGGGCCACGACCCTTCTTGACCCCTTTACCGAATCGCACACGGAGGTGTCGGATGTGGGAATACTCGCTTGCCACGGGACCGCTCTCCTCCTTTGAGCGTTGGTTCGATCCCACCAACATGCGTCGAATCGCCGAGTATCCGACCCTTTCGCTGACCCCGCGGATTCAAGGATCGGATCACTCGTCGGAGTGCTATGGAAATCCCGACGTAGAGGCAGACTTCCTCCACTCGCTCCTGCTGGCATTCCCCCCAGCGTATCGCCCCTTTGCCGGGTACGCGGACCGAGCCGGGGGTCGCGCCGAATCCCTCTCGCGATCCTTGAATCGCACTCCTCTCCGCTCTGCCCTTCTCACCTACGGTGCCCAGGAAGGACACGTCCTTCTCTACGAGATGCTCGACGTACGGACCGACTTCGGCCCTCTTCGCGAGCACTATCCCCCGGGCCACGGAATGACGTTTTTCAACGCGTCGTGCATGACGTTCGAGATGTTTGAGATTCTCTGGGCCCGAAAGTGCGCAGACCGGTGTCGATCCTCCGACACCATTCGCTACGATGCCTTGGAGCTGATGATGTATTCCAAGGCCATGATTCTCGTCGACGATGAGGGTTCGTTCCTGATGGTGGCCTTGCCCACCTATTTATCCGTCCTGGCTTTGGAACGACTCATCGACCAGGCCGCCCATCGTGCCAGACTCCCGATCGCAATGAGCACGCTGCCTTTCGGTTGATCGCCTATCCGAGGCTATCGTTCCGTGCCGGTGGGCTGTCGACGCCCCTCTACACTCCTGTGACTCCCAAACCGATCTCCTCCAACCCACACACTCCACGACCGGTGACGGCCGGGCAAATCATTTTTTCCTAAACGATACGACCGCAGCCCTGCACCACCGACTTTGAGAACTAGGGTTTCGCGGCATGAGACAGTCCCCGGTGCGATGTTCGCCCGTGTCACATATCCGCACCTCTGTCTGGGAATTGGAGGCATTCCATGGGGTGGCGTTTCGTCATGACATCGATCGCATTCAATCTCGCACTGGTAGGCTGCGGCGGTGGGAGCTGCGGGGGAGGCTCGGGCGATTCCAGCGGGTCCTCGGCCGGCGCGGTCGGCGGGAGCCAACAAGGAGGGAACGGCTTGGTCGCCTATGCTCCATCCTCGGGACCCATTCAACCTACTTTTTCGCTGAACGACTCCCGGATCGATACTCGCCCGGTCGGCTCCTCGAGCTCCGGCTGGCCGGTCATCGCCGCTTGGGGTCCCCTCGTCTACGTCGCCTTCATCGACCATCGCGACATCGGGGGAAATCCGAGTCTCTTCTTCCGCTCTTCCTTGGACGGAGGCGCCACGTGGCAGCCCTCGGACATCCGCGTCAGCACGGATCCCCCTCTCTCCGGGCATCCCAACTCCATGAACCCTAAGATCGCGTGCTGGGAGCTGTCGGTCTTTCTGGTCTGGGAGAAAACCATCCAAGGGGTGAGCCAAGTATTCTTCAACCGTTCGACCGACGGCGGATCCACTTGGCTTCCGCAGGACGTCCTTCTGAGCCACACCGCGTATATGGGCGGGCGGATTCCGGAGATCGTCTGTGAAGGGACGAACTTGTTCGTCGCCTGGGAGGGATTCAACGTATACGGGCATCGTTTCATCAACTCGCGCCGGAGTCTGGACGGGGGTGCCACCTGGCTCCCCGAAGTGAGAGTGGATACCGCCGTTCCCCTTCGCTCATTTCGCCCCAAGATCGCCCGGAGCGGAAGCCACGTGTTCGTGGTCTATGAAAGTCTGCGCCTTGCCAAGAAGGACATCTATTTCAACCATTCGTCCGATCATGGCATGACTTGGTTCAGCAACGATCGACGCCTCGATCTCGGCGACATCGTCGGAAGCCACGACTCCCTGGAACCGGTCGTCGCTTGTGACAGTGCCAACACCGTCTCCGTCGCCTGGACGGATACCCGCAACGGTTCCGAGGACATCTACTTCAACCGTACCGCGGACGGAGGATCGACGTGGCTTACGCAGGATATCCGACTCGACAAGTCCGATATCGCAGGAATGCATCGATCCATCACCCCCCTCATCGCCTCACGGAACGGTCACGTCCATGTGGCTTGGAACGACAATCGTCACGGCCCCTTTGACGTTTATTGGGCCGGATCGGCAGACCAAGGGATGACTTTCTCACAGGATATGCGGGTCCGACAGGGTCCCCCGACATCTCCGGCCGTCGAGATCCAGCTCGCTCTAAGCGGCTCCAACGTGTGTATCGGCTGGACCGATGCGCGCCATCACGCCACTCAACGGGATGTCTTTATGCGGATTTCGCACGACGACGGAGTGTCGTGGTTGGACGAGACGCGTCTGGACGAAGCTGCGCCCGGACAGGCAGGTTCCTCGATGCTGCGAATGGCGGCCTCCGGAAACAACGTGTTCACCGTTCGGGTGGAAACCCCTCCAGGCAGCATTTTCTTCAACAGTACTCACAACTAATCCTCATCTCTCCCAAATCAGGGGGGTGCGGGTCTTGTGACCCGCGCCCCGCCCTGGGAGTCGACCGTCCTCGACACGTCCACCCCGGAGACATTCCTCGTACCTTCGCGTTTTCCGTTAAACAAAACCGGGCGTCGATTTCATGGGGATGGGGACCTCTGGATTTCCAGCGCGGCTGGGGGGCATCGGTTTTCACGCGCATGAGACTTTCTATCGCCCGCACCGGGATTTCCTCGGTCATGCGGATTCTTCACTTCTTTTCGTAGGGGAGATCGGAGATGAGGACTCTATCCTTCGCCGCGGCTTTCGTCGCGGCATGCTTCGCGGACTCCGTGTCATCGGCGCAGGAGGGAGTCGACCTGCGCGTCGACAAGCCGGTCGTTGCCGCCGGTTCGACCGATCCGGTGCGATTCACGCTCCTCAACACTCAACCGGATCGAGCGCACCTATCGCTTCCGGCCCTCTGGAGAATCGTGCGGGGAGATGGTCAGGTCGTGTTCGACTTCGCCTCTCTTCCCATCCCCGCCTCTCTCGGGACGGGTGAGTCCAAGACGTGGGAATGGAACAAACGCGACAAGGCAGGTAATCCGCTCCCGGCAGGGAATTATTCGATCCTCGTCGGAAAGATACTCCAGGGGAACTCAAAGTTCGACGTGCAGCGCACCTTTGCGTTCACTTCGGCTGGCCCTCTCGCTACCCAAGCCACCCCCTTTCCTCTGGCCGTCGGAAACGAATGGCACTACTCAAAGAAACAGCCCTGTACCAAAGCCAGAGTCATGAAGATCAGCGCCTCTCAACCTGGATCGGGATGGTTTCGACTCGAGAAGGCCCCCCTACCCAGTTGTCACGACGACGTCGATGTGAAAATCACTCAAATGACTTCCCCGAAACTCCTCGCCCGGGGACACTCCTCCGGAGAGATTCATACCCTCTTCGAGTTCAACCGACCCGAGGGCTATTCGTGGAACACCAAGTTCATCGGAACCCAAAAAGTGATCTCGGCCGATCAAACCATCGCCACCCCGGCCGGAGTGTTTCACCATTGCACGCGCATCAAGGTAGTCGCCCCGCACAAAACGGGCGGTTTCAAATATGAGTACTGGATCGCGCCGGGAATCGGGATTGTGCAGTACATGGATGAGGGGGGGATCTTTCACCTCACCTTCGCCAAGCTCGTCCGAACCAGCGGTGGCAGCGACCTAATCGGCAATCAGTGAGCGGGCAGATCGGATCCGGTCCCGGGCCAACCGGGACCGGACTTCCGGTGAACCGAATGGGGTGTCCGTATGACAAGGCGATGGGTGATCGCGTCGGTGTCGGGGTGCCTCCTCTCGATGCTCTTGGCCTTCTTGCTCCTTCCCGATTCCGAATTCCCGGCCCCCATCGCTTCCCGCGCACGGCCGGCGGTGTGGCTGGTGGAACAAGCCCCGGCCGTCGTGCCCCCCGAGGCTACGCCGCTGAAACGGAAAACGAACCCACATCCAATCCCCCATGAGGAATCACCGGTCCCACAGACCGATGATCATCTCGAATCCTTGGCGCAGATCCTGGCCGACGATCTCGAATACGACTTGGAAGTCGCGCGCAAGATCATGCGGATCCTGGCCCTGAGAGATGAGGAAGCCGAGAGAGTATTGGAGCCCTATCAGCCTACTCTGACGAGAGAGGTCCTCCAACTCACGCATCCCCGGCTTCAGACGATCGAAGATCACGCGGACCGGGAGGTCCTGGCCCTCTTGGATCCGGAGGGTCAGAAGCGATACCGGGACGCACGCAGCGATGGCCGCATCGCCGGCGTAACCCTCTGGCCTCTCCCCGAATCCCACGGGAGCGAACAGGACCGGTGAGGCGGGCAGCAAGAGAACACGATAAACACCCTGGTCCCTCGGCTGCATCAGATGATAGATGTCGCTGCCTGACAACGAATTCCGCCGGCTCCAGAGTTTCGTATCGGAGTCGATGTCGGCGAACACCTCGGACGATCGACTCGGCCAGATCGCCATCCGAAGCAAGATCGTCACGGCCCCTCAACTTCGACTCGCCCTGCGCGATTTGGAAATCCGGCGGCAGGAAGGGCAAGTCGTTCGAATAGGCGAGATCCTCATCGGACGTTCGCTCCTGACTCCCTCGAAACTCCGGGAACTGCTCACCCTCCAAGAGGCGGAGAGGAAGCAGGCCGAAGGGACGTGCATCGGAAAATACCGCCTGAAGCGCCTGCTGGGTCAGGGAGGAATGGCCACCGTGTACGAGGCGGAAGATCCGAGTATCGCTCGCACCGTGGCCCTGAAGGTCCTTTGGACGAGTCGGGCCGGCCCGAATCTCGTCGATCGCTTCCACCGCGAGGCCGGGATCCTCGCCCAAGTCCACGATCCGAGCATCGTCACGATCTACGATTTCGGGACCGTGCGCGGGCATCCCGGAGAATCCTGTCACTACATCGCGATGGAATTCGTGGAAGGCGACACGTTGGAGGATCTCCTTTCCGCGAAGAGGACCCCTCGGAACGAACTGCTTTCGATTCTCGAGAAGGCCGCCCGCGCCGCTGGAGTCGCGCATCGTCAAGGAATCGTCCATCGAGACATCAAGCCGACGAACATCATGGTGGAATTCGGCGGCCGGGTTGTCCTCACCGACTTCGGGCTCGCGCAC
>CAZGKV010000142.1:0-10986 GCA_964526305.1 uncultured Planctomycetales bacterium
GGCCAGGCATGGCCGCTCAGGGTTCGCAGAAGGCGTCCCGATCGGGGATCCCAGAGACGGACCTTGGCCTCTCGGTCTCCCGTCGCGACGATCCGGCCATCGGGACTGAAGGCGACGCAGAGTACGCCGTCGCGGCACGCCTGGAGGGTGAGCGAGGCTTCGAACGAAGATCCCCGACGGGCGAGCTCGCGCTCCGCGCCGACGTATTCACGGAAACTCCGTTGACCGGTTGCGACGCACCGTCGGAGGTACTCGCCGGCCTTCGCCTTGTCGCCGTTCAACGAACGCACCATACCCGCGTAGAAGAACGCCTCGCAGCTTTGCTCGCCGATCGTGTCGGCGCTTCCGCTCTGGGCGTCGAGAAGGAACTCTTCCTCCGAAATCCGCCCGGTCAGGAAGGCGGCGATCTTGGCGTACCAGTCGACCGTGATCCGCTTTCCCAGGTACTCGGACAACTCCTGGGTGGCCGCACCCGGGGCGCCCAGTCGGGAGCGGATGATCCAAACGTCCAGCCGCGAGTATTCCTGATCCTTCGGATCGAGTTCGATCGCCTTGCGGAACGAGGCGAGCGCGTTCCGCAAGTCCGCCAGGTCGTATTGTTCATACCCGCGACGCTCGAACTCGCGAGCGTCTTGGGCGGGCACGCTGAGGAACAAGATCAGTGCGAAGCTCATAGAGTCTCCTTTGCTAGTGAAGCGTCCAAACGCCGTTCTTCAGGCCCCGGTCGTACGCATCTCCGCATCGGTGCGAGTAGTGACGATGGTTCGAGCGGAACCAACGCCCAGCGTGATAGTGGTGATCGCACCCATCGAAACACGGCAGTCCGGGATGGGGATCGCTGATATAGTCGCCGGATTCCATTCCGGGCTCGCGATTGTCGATGCCGTATTCGTGAGTGGTCCGTTCGACGACGCAGCAACCGTTCAAGAGCGCCGTAGCCAACCCCATGGTTATCAATAGGTTCCTCATATCGTCTCCTTTCTGGCCTCGACTCTGTTCCAGGATATGCGGATGCGGGGCGAACTCGTTTATTTCGAACACGACGGGACGGAAAGCGTGCATGACTTTCTGAGAGTCGAACTTGCGGGGAGGCCAACCATGTATACGGAAGAAGCGATCAAGACTCAGCAGAATCAGGGAGTCCGGCGAATCATGCTGATCAAGAATTTCGTCGAGTACGGAGACGCCAAGGGGAGATTTCAGACTCTGACCTGGGAATACCGCCCCTTCAGCTCGAAGGCGACGGAATTGAATCAGACCTATCCGAGTATCTACGGACCGGTGGATGGCGACTGGTTTTGCTGCATTGCCTTCGAAGTGTTCTTGACTCCTTGGTTTACGCTCAAGGACGCTTACGAGTGGTATCCAAACGCAAAGGCGGTCGACGAATTCGGAAAGGGATTCCTCCGGTCGGTCGCCAGCTTCTTCGGCGGACACAGCAACGACAAGAGTTGGCGCCAGGAGTACGACAAGTCGTTGTGGTCCACCGGGCGCAAAGACGCTCCCTATGCGGCCTACATGTGGGCCCGCTCCGAGATCACGCTGGCGGAAGTATTCGCGCCGGCGCTCAAGCTGAGGTCGCTGGACGAGTACATGCCGGCGATCCTGACCGCATGACTTCCTGCCATCGCCTTCCCACGCAAAACCAAAAGAGGGGGGCGACGTGCAGGAAAAGCCGCATTGCCTGGGATTTCGCCGCGAAGTGGATGTACGACGGGTCGTAGGTCGTCGTGACTGCGGCATAGGCCAGGATTTGGAACAGCCCGATCGACAGCCACCACGCATCTTCGCGCGTCAGATGACGCGCCATCAAGCCGATCCCTCCGGCCGTGACCACCCAGAAGAAACCCCAGTGGGCGGGCTTCAAGATCTCTGAGCCGAACCGGCCGAGCACGGTCGGCCAATTTGGGATCGAGGCGACGAGACGCGCCGGATTGACTTGCCCGGCATTCCCGATGTCCGGTCGAGGCGGGAGTTTCGAGGAGAGTATTCCCCAAGCGATTGCGAGGAGGGCGGGCGCGATCAGGACGAGGAGGGTACGAGGGAGCGACCGCGGTTTTGCCGCCAGCGTCGCCAACGGTACCGCGATCAAGAGAGGCCAAGCATCCTGCTTGAGAAGTACGGCCGCCGAGAAGGCTCCCCCCGACAAGACTCTCTCTCCTTGCGCGAGCGCGCCGACGCCCAAGAGAATCAGGACCGCGAGCGTCGCGTCGCCGTATCCGGTGAAAACGCCGCCGGCATCGTGCCAGAAGGCAGGCAGCCACGCGAGGACGGTGAGCCAGAGCATGGGCATCTTGAATCGATCGTGGATGACCCCGAGCGCACCGGCATGGAGGAGCGCGAACCAGAGTCGGAGCCCGCGCGTATCGGTTGTTCCCGCCAGGAGAGTGTAGTCGGCGTAGAAACAGGAAATCAGGAGCGGACGGCGCGCCGACGGGTGCAGGCGTGCGGGATCCGTGAAATCGGGATTCCAAAACGTGCCGTAGTGGAGGATCGATTTCGCGTTGAGGACGTAGTACACCTCGCCGTCATACCCTAAGAGATTCCACGAGACGGCGCCGTACACGAGAAAGGCGAGGGAAAGAAACACGGGCACGGAGTTCCAGCCGGGTCGCCAAGAGACCCGGAACATCGTGCGGTCGAATCGAATCGCCCCGGCGATTCCGGCGGCCCCAGCTCCCGCCAGCACGCTCGCCAGGCTCACGGGGATTCGGACGAAGAGCAAGAGATGGGTCCAGAGAGCCAGGAAAACGACCCCGAGGAAGAGGGAGCCGCCCACGAGTCCGGCGCCCGTCCGGGGACGCAAGCGAACGGCGGAGACGAGGCCCAATCCGGCGAGGAGGGGCACGAACGCGATCACGGGCCGGCTCGCCGGAACGATGCTCGGGAGCGGTCGAACTCCTCGTCGGGGAGATCGACGACCCAGTCTGCCGGCCCCTCGACGACGACGATGCGGGGATGGAGCCGCGCATTGAGAAGATTGGCGTATTTCGTAGCCTGGCGACCCCGTGGTGCGTTCACCCGAACCCTCGCCTCCCGAGGAACGGCCACCTCGATCTCCCGCACGAAGGATTCGAATTCGGTGCTCTTCGCACCCCACCCCCGCTTCGACCAGGCTCGACCCTGCTTGAAGGCGAAATACGCGGAGGAGGTCAGGGTGAGGCCGATGGCGGCGAGCGCGATCCCTCTACGCATGGCTGGGAAGGCTATCATAAGAAAACCGAGCCAGGCAGGAATTTCTTGGATCACCTGGTGCCGACGTGCCTGACCCCCGCCTGAACGTCATTACGCCATCAGGCAGCGAGCGGGAAAGTCTCCGCGGCTTCGTCGGCCACGCGTGAAGAAACCCTAGGTCCTCTTCTGACCGGTTTGGATACGAGTGGGCGAGGTATTCCGAGATCCTCCCCGATTATGAGAACCAGTTTCTGAGATGGATCGCCCTACTCCAACCCGCGTCCTTCCGCGGGAAAAGTGTCCTCGACGCTGGTTGCGGCATGGGTCGCAACAGCACCTGGTGCCTCAAGTACGGCGCGGCCTCCGTCGTTGCTTTCGACTTCTACCGGCGTTCCGTCGATGCCTGTCGCCGTACCCTGGAGCCATTCCCCAACGCCGACCCTAGCGAAGAAGATCTGGGTGAGTCCTCGACCGGCGCGTGCCCTCGTGAGAAATCCCTTACAGGGAGGATGTACTTTCGTATACTGGCGCCCCGCATGCCGGATCCCCAGCTTACCATTGTTGCGCCGATCCACAACGAGGAGGAGAATCTCCGGGACTTCTACGCGGGATTGAAGCAGGTCATGGCTGGGATCGGGCGGACGTACGAGATCGTCCTCGTGGACGACGGGAGCACCGACGGAAGCCTGGCGATCCTCGAGGACTTGGCGTCGCGCGATCCGGATGTGCGGGTCGTCGTGTTTCGCCGGAACTTCGGCCAGTCGGCCGCGCTGGCCGCCGGATTCCAGTTCGCGCGGGGAGAAGTCGTCGTGACGATGGACTCCGATCTCCAGAACGACCCCAAGGACATCCCGAATCTTCTCCGTGCGATCGAGGAGGGAGCCGACGTCGCCAGCGGTTGGAGGGTCCGCCGCCAGGATCCGTGGTTCACGCGTCGGTTTCCGTCGTGGGCGGCGAACAAATTGATCTCGGTCGTCACCGGCGTCGCGCTCCACGACTATGGCTGCACCCTCAAGGCCTATCGCAAGGAAGCCGTCCGGGAGATTCGGCTGTACGGCGAAATGCACCGCTTTCTCCCGGCCGTGGTGAGCTGGCGGGGCGCGCGAATCGTGGAAATCGAAGTGGATCACCACCCGAGGACGCGGGGAAAAAGCAAGTACGGCCTGACCCGTATCTACAAGGTCATGCTCGATCTCCTCACGGTGAAGTTTCTCGGATCGTACTCCTCCAAACCGATCCGCTTTTTCGGAGGAGCGGGACTCCTCTCGATCCTCTGCGGGATTCTCACGGTGGTCGTGTTGATCGCGCGCAAGCTCGTGTCCCACGAATACATGATTCGAAGCCCGCTCCTTCTCTTGAGCGCCCTCTTCGTCATCGTCGGCGTGCAGTTCGTGCTCATGGGACTCGTTGCGGAACTGATGATTCGAATCAACTACGAAGCGCGCGGCCAGACGCCCTACGTCCTGCGGAGGACCCTGAACATCGATTCTCCTCCATGTGCGGATTCGCAGGCGTAGTCCATCTCCGCCGTCCCTGGTCGGTCCCGCTCCTTTCCGAGATGCTGCGAACGCTGACCCACCGAGGACCGGACGACGAGGGAATTTGGGTCGAGCCGCCGGCGGCCCTGGGAGCTCGCCGACTGGCCGTGATCGACGTGCGGGGAGGGCATCAGCCGCTCTCCGACGGGAGCGGCCGCTACTGGATCGCGTACAACGGCGAAACGTACAACTACCGCGAGTTGCGTTCCGAGCTCGAGAAGGAGGGCGCGCGGTTTCGCACGTCCGCGGACACCGAGGTCGTCGTGGAGTGGTTCGCCCGCCGGGGCGAGGAGGGCCTTTCCCGTCTCAACGGCATGTTCGCGTTCGCGCTCTGGGATCGGGAACTCCGAATCCTCCGAATCGTCCGAGATCCGTGCGGGAAGAAGCCCGCGTACTATTCGGAGCTCCCGGAGGGGATCGTCTTCGCGTCGGAGCTCCGCACCGTGGCGAGCCATCCCGAGGTCCGTCGAGATCTGGACGAACTCGCCGTCGCGCGCTACTTCGCGTTCGACTTCGTCCCTTCTCCCGCGACTCCCCTACGATCCGTACGGAAGCTCGAGCCGGGAACTGTGCTTCGCTGGGAGGCCGGGAGATCCTCGCTCCATCGATTCTGGAAACGTCCCGCCGGGGCGGCCGAACCCGCCGACCTCGATGAGCGGGTTCGGGAGACGCTTCGGGGGGCGGTCCGCCGCCGCCTCGTGAGCGATGTCCCCCTCGGGGTATTCTTGAGCGGGGGAATCGACTCCTCGACCGTTGCGGCGATGGCCCGGGAAGCGGGACCCGTCCGCACGTTTTCGATCGCCTTCGACGACACGAGCTACGACGAAAGTCCGTACGCGCAGCAGGTGGCGGACCATCTCTCGACGGAGCACGTATGCGAGAGGGTGTCCCTGCGAGAGGCCGCGGCGCTGGCTCCGGAGGTCCTGTCTCGGATGGACGATCTCCTGGCCGACAGTTCGGTCATTCCGACCTACATGCTTTCGCGCACGGCGCGACGCTCCGTCACCGTCGCGCTCGGGGGGGACGGTGGGGACGAGCTTTTTGCGGGATATCCGACCTTCTACGCCCACCGCGTCGCGGACCGGTTGGCGTGGGTCCCCCGCGCCGTCTGGCGCCAGGCCGAGGCGTTCAGCCGCGCCCTTCCCGTGTCCCATGGATACATGAGTTCCGACTTCGTCGCGGCACGATTCTTCCGCGGCTTGGCCGTCCGGCGCGATTGGCGCAATCAGGCGTGGCTCGGTTCCTTTTCGCCGTGGGATCTCGAACGCCTGCTTCCGGAAGCGCCTCCGATGGAGGCGATCTACGAGGATCTCGGGCGCTTCGGGGCGACGGGGGACTCGGTGGATCGGGCCCTGGCGGAAATGTTCCGGTTTTACCTGGGCGAGGGCGTCCTCACGAAGGTCGACCGTGCGAGCATGCTCGTCTCTCTGGAAGTGCGCGCTCCCTTTCTCGACCACGAGTTGATCGATCTGGTGTGTCGCGTCCCCTGGCGCCGAAAGCTCCGGGGGCGAACCGGAAAGATCCTCCTCAAGCGGGCGGTTTCCGGATTGCTTCCCCCCGAGATCCTCCACCGACGCAAGCAAGGATTCGCGATGCCGGTGGCGCGGTGGCTGACGGAGGAATTGCGAGAGCCGGCCGCCGATTTCTTGGGCCGGGAGGGACTGCGGACCTCTTTCGTCCGCCGACTCTGGGAGGAGCACCAGAGACGCATCCGCAATCGGGCGCGCGAATTGTGGTCGGTGTTCGCGTTTCAGATCTGGAAGGATGCGATGCATCGGTGGCCGGTGGTCGCTTCCCAAACACAATAGTCGCCCGCACCGACCGTTGTGACTTCAGATCTACGAAAGGCCAAAAGGATGATCGAACTCCTTTTCCTCGGCGCTCTCCAGGATGCGGAGGTAGGACGGATCCTCCAGAAGTACGAGGCCGCTCGGCCGAAAGATTCGGAAATGTCCATCTTCCGGCTCGATTGGGCGCGTTCGTGGAAGGAGGCGAAGGAGCGAGCCGCCGGCGAGAAGCGTCCGATCCTCCTTCTCACGGTGCAGAACGAGCACGGGGGGCTCTACGGCGGGCATTGCTGAGCGAATGCGAACGCGGTGCGGGGGAGTTCCCTCGTACAGGTCTGCGTGCTCGAGGCATTGAAGCCCTTCATCGTGTCCACGTGGAGCGGGAGGATGCGGGATCCGGGCGACGAGGAGATCCGGAAGCTCTGGGACAATACGGGGGTGGTGCCGAATCGGGAACGGCGCACGAACATCTATGTCTTTATCCTCGACTCTCAGGCACGATTCGTCCACGGATTCGGAGGATTCCCCGACGGCGCGATCAATCCGTCCGGCCACAGCTCCTCTCAAGCGGCGAAGTACTTCCGAGGGGAGATCGAAAAAGGGCTCCGGAAACTGACGGTCCCCGACGTCCAGGCGCCGCCCTCGCTCCGACTTCCGGATGTCGAGTCGGGCGCGCGCGTCTTCGTCCGGACCCGAGGCATCGGAGACCGCCGCGGAGCGCCGATCGTCGTCGAAGCGGTTTCGATGAAGTCGGAGGAGTGGGACGTCCTGGCCCATCCGTCCGCGCAAGCGTCGGTCGACGCGAAGAAGCTCTCCCCCTGGCTGCGCCAGATCTATCCGCCCGGCTTCAACGAACACCTCTATCCGTGGGAGCGGATCGAGGGGACGCTGAGTCTGGCGCCTGCGGGAGAGAAGGAAGGAATTCGCTGGGCGATTCTCCGTGGAGAAGCGGATCTCTCCACCTCCGAAGGATCGGGTCGATCCATGAAGGTGTCCGTCGAGGCGGTCCTCCGGTACTCGACCGGGGAAGGGAAGAGGCCGTCGATGCGCGCCGTGGTGGAGGGAAAGTACCCACGGGACGACGAATTCCGGGGCGAGATTCTGCTCCCCGTCCAGTCGGCGGTCGAATCGCGGCCGCGGTAGCGTAGGGGAGTTCGGTGGGCCCGCTTAGAATACCGCGCGGAGAGTGAGCAACAGCCCCACGACGAGGAGAGGAATCCCGACGGCGGGCAGCGAGATCGGGTCGAGGAGAAAGAGCCCCGCGCCCATGAGGAGGAATCCGACGATTCCGGCCGTGATTCGTCCCGTGATCTTGACCATCGTCCCCATCGCGGTGAAGGGGAAGAGCAGGATCTTCGTAAGGGTATCCAATCGCTAGTCCTTCGGCACGGCGGCCGGGCTCTTGAGCCTCTGTTCGATCTGCTGAAAGAGGGGCGTCACCTCCGCGGCTTCGCGCGAGTCGGGGAAATGCTTGAGGATCGCGAGCGCCTTTTGTCGCGCGAGTTCCCACATCTCCAGGTCCATGTAGGTCTTGACGTGCTTGAGCATCGCCGCGAGTCCCTTGGAGCGCTGGTCCTCCTCCGAGGCGCCGCGTACGAAAAACTTCGGCTCCGCTTTCCATCGGAGGTCGTTGATGCTTCGTCCCACGGTCTGGGCCTCTCGACTCTCGGGAAAGCGGTGGACGATGTCGTTCGCCTTGTCGAGGGCCAGTTCCCACATCTCGAGGTCGACGTAGGTGCGCATCTGCTGGAAGACGGCGGCGACGTCCGGCGAGGGAGCGGACTTCGGCGGGGCCAGGGTCGGCTCCGGCACCGCGGCCGGTTCGGGCCCACTCCGATCGATCCAGGCGTAGGCGACTCCGAGGGCGGCTGTGGTCAGGAGGGCGACGAGAAGCTGCTGATAAAGAGGGAGAAGGGTGGAAAGGTGGCCGGACTCGGGGGAAACGGCGCGAAGCCCGACCAGAGCCATCCCCGCGGCGAAGGCGACGAAAGCCGACGCGGCGACGATGACCAGGAGCGTCCCTCGTACCCAGCGCGGGCCCTGCATGTCTTTCACTCTACCATCGGGACGATCGGGATGCCGCATTTCCTTGACCCCCCACCGGCACCACCTACACTCGTGGGCCATGCGACGTCCGGGATCGTCCACTCTCGCGGTCCGTCATCGACCGGTTCCGCTGTCCGACACCGACCCTCTGGCGCCCCCGATCACCGTCGCCTCGGTCCACACGTTTCCCGATCTGGATCTCCTTCTGGAGGTCGCGCAGGGAAGGCGCGAGGCCGGATTCTATCGACGGTACGGCCACGGCAACGGTCGACTCCTGGAAGAGCACGTCCGCGATCTGGAAGGCGGAGAAGACGCGCTGGCCTGCGCCTCGGGGATGTCGACCGCCTTCGTGCTGTTTTGGACGAGTCTTGGCCGAGGCGACCACGTCGTCGCGGCGCGGGAAATCTATGGAGGCGTGTACTCGTTTCTCCAGAAGGAACTCGTCAAGCTCGGCGTCGGGGTGACGTTCGTCCCGTCCGATCCGGAATCGGTCGGATCCGCCCTTCGCCCCAATACGAAAATCGTCTACTTCGAGACGATCACGAATCCGCTCCTCCGCGTCCCCGAGGCGCGGCGGATCGTCGAGATCGCCCATCGTGCCGGGGCGCAGGTCGTGGTGGACAACACCTTCGCGACGCCGATCTTGACCCGCCCCCTGGAGTGGGGAGCCGATCTGGTCTATCACAGCGGGACGAAATTCCTGGGCGGCCACGCAGATGCCGTCAGCGGAGTCCTCGTGGGAGCGGCCGACACGATCCGGCGGGCGCGGAAATTCGCGATCACCGTCGGTGCGATCGTCTCTCCGCTCGACGCGTGGCTGACGCTCCGAGGGCTTCGCACTCTCGCTCTTCGAATCGAACGCGCCTCGGAAAACGCGCTGGCCTTGGCACGGATGCTCGTTCGCCACCCCAAGGTAAGACGCGTTCACTATCCAGGACTACCCGGAGATCCCTCGCATCGAAGCGCCCGGCGGATCCTCCGCGGGGGATTCGGCGCGATGCTCTCCTTCGAACTGGCCTCTCTCGCCGCCGCGAAGAGTTTCGTGCGCGGGTGCCGCGAGGTCCGTCTGGCTCCGAGTCTCGGAGACGTCTCGACGACCCTTTCGCACCCCGCTCGCAGCTCGCATGCGTATCTCTCGGCCGCCGAACGCGCCGAAGTCGGCGTGACCGACGGCCTTCTCCGTGTTTCGATCGGGATCGAGGATGTCGACGATGTTCTCGAGGATTTTCGGCAAGCATTACGAAAGGGGAGACCATGAGCGACTCTGCACCCGCACCCGTACCCACGCCCGCACCGGCCCCCGCCCTCGCGCCCACGACCATCACGATCGACGACTTCCGGAAGATCCAGTTCAAGGTGGGCCGCGTCCTCGAAGCGACGGCGCACGCCAACGCGAACAAGCTTCTCGTCCTCAAGGTCGACATCGGGGGCGGGGAGACGCGCCAGGTCGTATCCGGAATCCGTTCGTGGTATGCGCCGGAGCAGCTCGTGGGAAAGAACGTGGTCGTCGTGGCCAACCTCCTGCCGGCCATGCTTCGGGGCGTCGAGTCTCAGGGAATGGTGCTGGCGGCGACTTCGGGCGAACAGGTGATCGTGGTGACCACCGAGAAAGAGGCCGCCCCGGGCTCGCGCGTCAGCTGACCCGGCCCGGCGCGGGACTCGCCTGAAGCAGGCCCGCGATCGTCCGGAGCACGACCTCGGAGGTGAACGGCTTCACCACGTAGGAGCGAGCGCCCGCGTCCAGCGCGCGCAGGCCCGCCTCGCGCGACGGATCGGCGCTCAGGACGACGATCGGGACGTTCAGGTTGTCGCGGAGCCAGGCGCAAAAGGTGAATCCGTCGTCGACGTTGATCGAGATGTCGAGGACCGCGGCATCGGCGCGGCTTTTCTGCGCGAGGAGGCCCGCCATGCCGCTGGCGACCTCCTCGATGACTTGATATCCCGCCCCTCGCAGAATCTGGGCGAGCGCGCTTCGGTACTTGATCATGTCGCCGAGGAGGAGGAGCGTCTTTCCCCGGCCGTTCAAGGCGGGAATCCGAACGGACGGAGGACGTCGCTTCGTCTCTTGCTGGAGCACCATCATGGTGGCGCCCTCGCGGTCCACCACTTTGGCGAATCCCTTCGAGAGCAGGACGTACATGGCCCGCAGCGCGTCGAAGCGCGGGAACAGCGAGCGCCGGACCACCTCCGCGACGCCGGCCCGGCCGTTGATCTCGCGATAGACCGCCGAGAGAAGGTCGGGAGGGAGGGGCAATCCCTGCGGGGAAAACACTCGGGTGGTTCGAAAGGGGACGAGGGCTTCGTTGCGGACGACTTTCATCACCATCTGCATTTCGTCCGCCCGACGCGACGCCTCGAGAAGAATGGACGTGGGATTCGCGTCGAGAACGATCTGTCTCTTATACACATCTGACGCTGCCGACGATCTTACGCGTGTAGAT
>CAZGKV010000143.1:0-10774 GCA_964526305.1 uncultured Planctomycetales bacterium
ATTTCGACGCACCGTACGGGGAGCGGATGCGGTCCTTACCACCAACGAGGTGTTGGCCGACCTGGCGCGGCGGCACGCCCGCCATCCCGCCGTCGTCCATGTCCTTCCGAGCGTCATCGACCCCACACGATACCCTCCGCGTCCGGCGGCGCGGACGGACGGGCCGCCCGTCATCGGATGGATGGGAACGGAATCGAACCTTCACTATCTCGAGGTCGTGCGTCAGCCTCTGGCGCGGCTTTGTCGCCGCGTGGAAGGACTCTCGCTCAAGATCGTGTGCGAGCGCGCGCTTCCCCTCGAAGGCGTCCGCATCGAGCACAAGCCCTTCGAGTCGGCCGCCGAGACCGCGGATCTCCACTCCTTCGACATCGCCATCGCTCCGCTGGTCGAGGATCCGTGGACGCGCGGGAAGATCTCCACCAAGATTCTGGCCTATTTCGCCGTAGGACTCCCGGTCGTCGCCTCGGATGTATCGTCCAACCGCCTGTACGTTCAGAGCGGAGTCAACGCGCTCTTGGCGGGAACCCTCACGGAGTGGGAGGAGGACTTGGCGCGATTGATCTCGGAACCGACCACGCGGGAAAGCCTCGGCGCCGCCGCGCGAGAAACCGTGGTACGCCAATTCTCCATCGCGGCCATGGTTCCGCGATACCTTGAGATCCTTCGGACCGTTTCGAACGCTACCGTGCCTCGAGATACCGGAGAATCGTCCTCACCATGACCCCGGTGCCTCCCGCCGGACGGTAGGGTTGGTTCGATTCCGCCAGCCCCGGCCCGGCGATGTCGAGATGGGCCCATCGTATCCCTTCGGCCACGAACTCCTTGAGGAAGAGAGAGGCCGTGATGGCCCCCGCGTTGCGCCCGCCGGAGTTCTTCATGTCCGCCACGTCGCTCTTGATGAGATCCCGGTAGTCCTCGTCGATCGGCATCGGCCACAACTTCTCTCCCGCCGCTCGCGCCGCCGTTTGAAGCGCCGCAGCCAAGTCCGGATCCGGGCTGAAGAGTCCGGTGATCTCCGTACCGAGCGCCACGACGCATGCCCCCGTGAGCGTCGCAACATCGATGATCTCCTCCGGCTTGAGCTCCGAGGCGTAGGAGAGGGCATCGGAGAGGATCACTCGGCCCTCCGCATCGGTGTTGACGATTTCCATCGTCTTCCCGTTCTTCGCTCGGAGGACGTCGCGCATTTTATAGGCGCCTCCGCCGGGCATGTTCTCGGTCGCCCCGAAGATCCCGTGGAGGTTCACCTTGGGCTTCAGCTCGGACACTACGCTCATCACGCCGAGTACCGTGGCCGCTCCCGCCATGTCGTTCTTCATGTGAAGCATGCCGTCGGCCGGCTTAAGGCAGAGTCCGCCCGAATCGAACGTGATTCCCTTTCCGACCAGGGCGATCGTCCTCTTCGCGCCGGGAGAGCGATAAGTTAAGTGCACGAATCGGGGCGGTTCCACGGAACCCAGCGAAACGCCGATCAGCCCCCCCATCTCCATCTTCCGAATCTGCTTCTCGTCGAAGACGCGTACCGAGACTCCGCGCTTCGACAGCCCCTTGGCCGCGGCGGCGAGGTATCGCGGAGTGCAGCGACTCGGAGGCTCGTTGACCAAGTCTCGCGTGAGACACGTTGCGCGGCAATAGGCTTCCGCGCGGCGCACCCCCTCCGCCGCAGCCGCAAGGTGCTTCTCGGAATCCACGACCACCCGGGCGGATTCCAAGGGACCGTTCTCTTCCGAAGGCTTGGATCGGTACGAGCGGAACTCGTAGAGCGCGAGTCCCAGGCCTTCGGCCACGGATTGAGCCTGCTCGCGCGGATCGAGACTCACCTGCTCTTCGACCGGCAGTACGACATCGATTTGTCCCGAGCCGTTGGCCTTGACGCGACCTGCGACGGCCGCCGCGCCGCGTCGCAGTCGCTCGCCGTCGAACCGACCGCGCTTGCCGAGTCCCGCGACGAGGACGCGACGGGCGGGTTTTCCGTCCGGCGGGTAGAACACCAGCGTCTGCTTCTCCTTCGCCTTGAAGGCTTCGTTCTTCGCCGCGGCGGCTACCTTGCTTTGGATCTGAATGTCGATCCCCGTCCATGGACCGAGCGGCTTGTTCTCCTCTTCGAAGGCGAAAAACACCAGGGTGTCGACCGGGAACTTGATCTTGCTGCGACGCTCGGCGGCGAATCTCATGTCACTCTCCCTGGAGCTGGACGACGACCTCGCGCGTACGCCCGCGCGTGTCGAAATCGATCAGGACGATCTGCTGCCATGGTCCGAGAAGAAGGCGGCCTTCGGAAAAGGGAACCGAAAGGGACGGGCCGAGGACGGAGGCGCGCACGTGCGAATGGCCGTTGTCGTCCCCCCATCGCTCGTGATGATGGTACGGTCGATCGCGCGGCGCGAGACGCTCGAAGGCCTCCTCGAGATCCCGGACGAGGCCGGGTTCGTACTCCACGGTCGTGACGCCCGCCGTCGAGCCGGAGACGAAGAGGAGAAGGCTGCCCTGCCGGAGCCGCGATTCCTCGACGAGCGCCTGCAGCTCCGACGTCAGGTCGCGGACGTCGGTGTTACCCCGTGTTTCGATTCGCAGCGTGCTGGTACGGACGGCCATGGAACAGGCGATTGTAGGAGAGCGAACGGGAAGGTGCAACGATTGGGCCTCCGGAATCGCTTTCCCTTGATCGAGATCGATACTCTCCATGGATACCGGGGTCGTTTTCCCAAGCGCGCTCTCGGTCTGTTTCTCGAGTGGGCTTTTCAACCCCGGCGTGAACTCCGAGAGGACTGGAACCGCGCCCATTCGGGGTTGGGCCTACACCCCATCGCCCCATTGGAGTGAAAGCTGATGCCGATGGTTCGCATTCGGGAAGTACGGCCTCTCTCCGGTTTCCGACTCCGCCTAGTTCTCACGAACGGTCGGGTGGTGGAGCGGAACGTCTCCTCCCTTCTCGTCGGACCGATTTTCAAGGAGATCCGCTCGGATTTCGGAGTCTTCGCCAAGGTCCGAGTCGAAAGCGGAACCGTCGTGTGGCCCGATGGGGCCGACCTGTGCCCCGACGTCCTGATTTGGAGCGGTCCCCCGCCGGCCCGTCGGAAGAGAGAGAACCCCCGCTCTCACCGTGCCGATCGGGGCGGAAGGAGCGGCGTGCTCGGATCCCCCACCAGTTGAAAGTGGTAGGGACGGGCGGAGACGCCCTTGTTCCCGAACAGGTTCCTGTAGACATCCCCGATTCGGACGGCCCCATCCCGAAAGCAATAGGCGGCGTTGACCTGCCGAAGAAGTTCGGTCACGAACCCGTAGTCCGCGTGCGTGACGACGGTCTCCCCGATGTACGCCATCGCCCCGAAGTCGTCGTGGGAGGTGAATCTCCTCGAGTAGTTCTCCGTAATCGTGCAGGCTTGAAGCGCGTGCACGTCCCCGATCAACTTCCTCGTGATCGGACCGTCCTTCTTCGAATCCCACTTCGAGAAGTTTTGAAGCTTTCCGTCCGAGGTGTAATAGGGATACCAGGGGACATTCGGCGCGCCCAGCGCCGTTTCGCAAGCGACGGCGACGACCAAGGGGATGGGTCTGCGATTCGCGAGACGGACCTTGTCGAGCGCAAAGCTGTTCGCGCCCCACCACTGCGCGGCCCCGTGGCCCACGTAGAACACGAACGGGCAATCCGCATCGAGCGCCGACGCGAGGTCCGAAGGAACCGCTTCCTTAAACGTCTTCGGATTTCCCAACTTGTGGTTGAGGGTCCAATACTCCTTGCTCAAGATGGCGAGGATCGGCGCGTATTCTCGGAACAAGAGATCGTCGCGATCATAGTTCCGATCGCTCAGAAGAAAGGCCGATCCCGTCGCGCGACTATCCAGTTCGTATCGAATGGCCTTGCGAACATATCGGTCCACGTCGGCCACCGTCGGCGCTTGAAGCCGCCCGATCGCCAGACTGATTCCTCGAAGCTTGGGATCCATCGGATCCACTCCCTCCGGGACTCCGTAGAAGGCATCGCTGTACAGCCACATGCTCTTCGTGAATTCGCTCCAGTTGATGTCGCTGTGGTGATAAAACGTCGGGACCTTCGTGCCGTCCCCCACGAGAAAGACGTATTCCGGCTTCCGCGCCGCAATCCGTTTCCGCAATTGGGAGGCCCAATCCTTGGGGTCGCCGATCTGAATGCTCTCCACTTCCAGGAATTCCGGCGCCAGTCCTTGGGATCGCTTCAATTCGAAGTACGGATCCAGCGCCGACTTCCATTCTCCCGGTGCCACAACTAGGAGGGTCTGCCTCAGCGGAGGCGTCGGCTCGGCGGTCCGCGGGACGGCGGTACGGCAAGCGTGTGACAGCGCGCCGAGAAATAGAAGAAGAGCGAGCGATCGGGAGATTCTCATGGAAGGGATGTACGCCGTCGCGCCACCGAGTCATTCAGTCAAATTCCATCCGCGACCGGATAGAAGGGACGCGTGCCGAAAGAGGACCCGGCGACTCGATCCCGCGCCACCGAGGTCGTCCGCCTCCTGCAGCATCAGGACGACTCGATACGCCGGAGCGCGCTCACCTCCGTCCCGAAGAGGCCACGTCGGGCATCCTGGTCGCTCTCGGGGGCTAGCTCGAGCGACCGGACGAATTTCGAGCGCAGGCGCTACAGATGATTCGTAGTTTGGCCGGACACGGAATCGAAGTGACGGCGGTCTTTCAGATGGGGATCTACGCCCTTCGCCACAAGGAAGAGGATGCCCGCGATGGGACAACGACTTTCAGGCGCCGTCCCCCGCTACGACCTCGCTCCCTCCGTCAACTCGGCGTCCACATCTTCCTCGGATTGCACATAGTCCCGGACCTTGGCGCGCAAGATCTCGCGTACTTCTCGGCGACAGTAGCTGAGATAGTTCCGGACGTCCGTCTCCTTGATACCCAGCCGCGAGCCCAATTGCCGATAGGTCGGTGCTCGGTCCGCCGACGGGTCCTTCGGAGCCCCCTCCTCATTCTGGAAGCAGTAGGTCTCGAAGACGCGGAAGTAGACTTCCTTCCCCTCTCCATGAAGACGCGCACGAAGCTCTTCCACCGCGGTGCAGAAGAGACTCCGAAACCACTCGCGATCGAAGGCCTGATCCGGGGTCTCGGAGGGAGAGGGAAGACCCAGGAGCTCCAGTTCCGTCGCCGGAGCATCCAAGCTGAAGGTAGGCATGTAGCGCCCGCGTACCTCGGCGTATTCCCGGGCATTGATCAGGAAGTTTTTCAGCGCCCGTTTGAGATACCCCCGAAAGCTCCCCTGCTCCTGCCGAATGTGCGAAATGTGTCCTTTCTCCAGGAGCATCGAGAAGAAGCTCTGGGTAAGATCCTTGGCGTCCTCGACCGAGCGGTGCCAAGCCTTCCTCACATACACATACACGGGTCTCCAATAGGTCCTGAGAAGCGACGCCAGCTTCTCTTGGTGCTGCGGGTTATCCGGATCGCCCGCTCCGCGGATGTCGGACCAGATGGTCGATTGAAACGACTGCACCTGACCGCCGATGCTCGTCTCTCGCTTGCTCACGACTCCTCCTCCAAGGCCAAATCTACTTGTGATACAAGTCGTGCTTCAGTACCCGCAGCGCCTTCTCGAGTGTCGGACGATGAATCCAATCCGGCGGGGCGTTCGATTGCGCCCTCTCCAGATCCAGCAATGCCGCCGTCCTCTGATTCCTCTGCGATTTGAGAATTCCACGCTGTAGATACGCCTCCGGCTTATCCGGAGCGATCGACACCGCCATGTCATAGTCCTCCAATGCCTTGGTCTGCTCTCCCCGCACCGCCAGGATCACCCCCCGCTGCCAGTGGGCCTCGTACCGGATCTCGAGCGAGCCGTTCAGACGGATCGCTTCCGTGTATCCCTCGAACGCCTCTTGGAACTTCTCTTTCCGGAACTGGACCTTCGCCCACTCATGCCAAGGCTCGGCGTCCTTTGCGTTGATGCGCCTCGCTTGGAGGAAGCAGGCCTCGGCGCCATCGAAGTCCTCCCGCCGCTTGGCCATCTTCCCGAGGTCCATCCAGCCGTCCCGGAATTCCGGCCACACGCGCACCGCCTCCTCCAGATCGCTGCGCGCGGCACCGTCCTCTTTCCGGAGGAGTCTCAAGATACTCCGCCCGCGAAACGCCTTGGCCAATCCCTCCGTGTGATCTCGGGCTTGTCGATGGGCTTGGAGGAATTCGATGACCCTCGCATAGTCCTCGAGAGCCGGCTCCGCCTTCCCGCGCGAGGCGCGAGCGTTGGCGCGTCCCAGCACGGCACGCCATTGATCTTCGTGGCGAAACAAGTTTAGGGCCTGCGAGAACGCGGATTCCGCGGAATCGTCGGCTCCCCGCAAGCTGTGGATTAGGCCCGATTCGTACCACGGATCGCCGTACGTGGGGTCGCACGCGACCGCCTGCGCATACGAACGGAGCGCCTGGTCCCACTCCTCCATCGCCCCGTATACTTGTCCGAAACAAAAGTGGAGTCCGGCAGACTCCGGGGCCAACCGACTCGCTTTCCGCAGTTCCGCGAGCGCGGCCGTGTAGTTCTTCTGACGGCGCCTCGCCTCTCCTCGGCCCACATGCGCGGAGGCGAAGCGGGGTTGGAGCGAGAGGACTCGGTCCCAATCGGCGAAGGCCCGATCGAAATCTCCCTGCCGAATGAACACCATGGCTCGATTGTGAAAGGCGAGATAGAATCGAGGGTTCATCCGCACGACGCGGCCATAATCCTCGACCGCGCCTTGCGTGTCGCCTTCCAACTCCCGGTAGATCCCCCGGCAAAACCGGGCGAGTAGGTGCCCCGAATTCCGAATCAGCGCCGCATCGTACGCGGCTCGACGCTTCCCGGAATCGAGCGTCAGGAGCCCCTGGAGCCAATATAGGTCCGCGGTCTGGGAAGAATCGGCATTCCGGCCGAGCGCTTCCTTCACGATGGCTCCGGCCTCCTCCCACTTCTGATTCACGTATGCGACCATCGCCCGGGCCATATCCCGATGCGACTCGTCTTCCCAACCAGCCCCCTGAGCCAAGACCTTCTCGATGTGTTCCTTCCCCTCCCTGGCCATCGGATCCGCGATTTGTCGCCGGTGCGCGAGTTGTTCGCGCCCCGACACGAGCGAGGCGACGAACGCCTGCCGGATCAATTGCGATCCGAGTTGAAGTCGGGCCGTCGCATATCGAGGGTCCCGCTCCAGCGACTTTCGCCACTGGACGATCGCCTCCTCCGTTCGCCCCTCCATTTCCAGAGCCCATCCGAGCAGAAAGTAGCCTTGCGGAAGGTGCGGCGCGAGTCGGATACCCTCGTCGACCTCCGTCTGGATCGGTCGTAAACGGCGAACCGCACCGTCGTGGTCCACGTCCTGGCGCCGGAGGGTTTCGTTGACCGAGGAAAGCTTGGCGCGCAACTCGTCGAACCGCCGAAGCGCTTTCGCCTCCGACTCGATCCGTTGCCTGCTCCGACGATCGGCGAGAAGGAAGGGTGCGCCGGACGCAAGAATGGCGAGCACGAGAGCGATCCCGATCCCCTTCGGATGTCGGCGTCCCCACCGAAAGAACCGCGTATACCAACGGAGCCGGCGCGCACGGATGGGCCTGCCCTCGCGACTCCTTCGAAGATCGTCCAGCATTTCTCCCGCGTCTGCGTATCGACGTCTCGGATCCTTCTCGAGCGCTTTGAGGCAGATGGCCTCGAGATCGGGATCGATCCGCTTGTGAATCGCTCGAGGCGCGACGGGATCGTGAAGCACGATTTGCGCGAACACCCGGGCGATCGAGTCCCCCTCGAACGGAGTTCGATTCGTTAGGATCTCGTAGAGGATCGTTCCCAGAGCGAACACATCGGACCGAGTCGAAATTTCCTTTACCCTTCCCTCGATTTGCTCGGGGGCCATGTACTGGGGCGTCCCGATCATCGCGTGGGACTGGGTCAGGCGGGTGCGGTATCGATCGGTGCAGGCGAGTCCAAAGTCGGTGAGGACGATTCTCCCCTTGGGATCCACCAGGATGTTGTCGGGCTTCAGATCCCGATGGACGACCGACTTCGAATGGGCGTGGGCGACGGCGGCCGTGACTTCCTCGAAGATCCGAATCCGCTCTCCCATCGAGATCTTTCCCTGGGCAAGCACGGCTCCGAGGGCCTTGCCTTCGACCAACTCCATCGCGATGTAGAGGGTCTTCTCCCCCGAGACCATCGCTTCTCCGATTTCATGAATTCCCACGATATTGGGATGGCGGAGTTGCGCCGCGATCGCCGCCTCCCGGCAGAATCGCGTCAGGGCGGTCTCCGACAGGACGTCCTTCCGCATCACCTTGACGGCAGCCCGGCGTTCAAGATGAAGGTCGTAGGCCTCGTACACGATCCCCATCCCCCCGCGAGCGATTTCCCGAGTCAATTGATAGTGGCCGAGGACTGTTCCGACTCGGACTCCGGGGTTCGGCTTCGGGCGACTCTTGCCGACGGCCTCGATTTGCGTGGAATCGCTCTTTTCTTCGCCTACGAAGTGCATGAGCTTGCGAAAGCGGCTCATGTTCGACTCTCTGCAGACGCTCCGGCCGTCTACCGGGAAAAACCCGCGGGAATGAGCGCCGTCTCGATAGAGAATCGCTCCCTTCTCTCGTGCAGGCGGAGGGGCGGGGTGTTTACGGATTTCGCCTACTCACGCCCGATGGAATAGACGGCCCCGTCGGCGCCCTTCACCCTGGCGCGGCGAAGGCGTACCGTGTCGACCTTTTCGCCCTTCTTCCGAACGATTTGGACGATTCCAACTCCCGCGGCGAAGGAGAACGAGGTTTTTTCTCCGCTCGAGGCCTCGATTACGTCCAATCGGTAGCATCCCACGAACTGGCCTGCCGGCGTCGTCACCGATTCGTCGGTGGCCCCCACTTGGATCTTCTTCCAGGAGAGAAACGGGATGTTCACCGGATACACCGATCCTTTGGTCAAGCCAAACCGGAAGAGCGGATGGTAGGCCGAGCCGAAGATGTTGATGGAAAACACCGGCTTCAGAGCTCCGGTGACTTGACACCAAGGCTTCGCGGCCCCAAGTCCTTGGAGAAGGTACATCTCGCTAGTCCCCGATCTCTTGATGAACTTGACGGTGGTGTTCCCGTCTTGCGGATTCGAGGATTCGAAGATCCACGTATTCCCGAGAGCCAGCGGAAACAGGTGGGTACCCGCGAGCGAGCCGGTCCCGGTAATGGCGACGTCCACCTTTAGTTCGGGACCCCCCGGGAGTGTTGCCAGCCTGATGCTATACGTCCCCGGTCCCACGAATTTCCCCGTCTTGTCTTTCTTATTCCACGACCACGTTTTCGATCCCTTCGCGGCGACTTCGGCGATTCCAGGAGGCTCAGATGGGGTGTAGACCACCGCATCGCCATTCCAGACCACCCAAGGGGAGGCACTCGGGAACTGAAGGGGAATGGAGCCTTCGTTGCGGAAGGTGAAGACCACCGATCGGCTATCCCCGACCTTGTACACCGCCCGTTCGGGCGTGAGGGTGTATGGGGATGAGGCGGTTGCGAGGAGAACGAACGAGAGAACAATCGACATGGGCATCCCTCCGGATGGAATGCCCCTGACCCCGTGATCGTCGAACGCGCAACTCTCTTGCCAGCCTTCGAGAACCCCACATTGTCAATTCGACCCGATCGGCGCCGGCCACACTGTAGACATATGTCAACGGGACGCCCGCACCAGCCCTACCACAGTGTAGTGTCAAATCGACAAGAGCGCTTCCGACTCCGACAATTCGAGGTGGCACCGCAATTGTCATTCACTCGGCTAATGGAGCTATCGCTTTGGAGCTGCTGGGGTCCATTCAGACGACCACAAGCAGAATCGGGATCCCCGCGGGTACCCTGGCAGGCTGCCCATGGTTGCGGCAGCTCGGGCAGTGTATCGCACCCTTCGTATCCATTTTGTGACCATGAAGGATCTCAAACTCCACGCCTCCCCTGTACCCTGCCTGGGTTACCTCGTATGAGACTCGCGGCTTGAGGACCACGGGAGATCCCCCACCCCCGACCACGATCATCTGACTTGCGATGACCTTTTCCATTCGAACCTCCATCCTACGATTCCACGCACTCTCGTTGTGCTTCCCCGCGCCATGCCCGCTGTTCCTTCTCACTCTTGGTGAGACGAAGTCCAAGGGCGCGGCTCGAATTGGCTGAGACAGTCCGAGCCAGAATTCCGGGTTGACCCGTCCTCCTGTCTTGCGTAGGGTAGTCCCCCTTCCGTCCAAAGAAAAAGCGCCCGAGCGATCGTGTTGGCGCATCTTCGCCCGGGCGCGGACGGCGAGCTTGCCCCTGCCGATCCACCCCAAGGCCCCCCGCGCCCGCATCATCCCGCGATCTCGCCACCGGAACCGGTAGCGCGATTCGAGCAGGCCATTCTCGATCCGGTCGCCCAGCGTAAACCGATGCGTTTTGGGAAAGCCTGCCATGTGCTGCGCGTACCAGCGCGTCAAGTCGTACGCTTGCTGAAAGACCGCCGGCTCGGTGAGCTTTTTCTGCAATTCCTTCTGCTCGATCACGGTGCCGCCGGCAGGGGGCATGGCCCCCTGCACCCCCAAAGATCAAACCAGAAAAAGGCAAAGGGTCAATAAGGCGGAGAGGCTACCGCACCGCCGCCCGGAAGCCGACGTACCTGATATGACCCGACGGTCCGTACGTGAGGCGGTCCGCGGATCGGGTGATGTAGTCGCTGTAGTCCCAGCTCCCGCCGCGCAGGCACCGGTATTCACCCTCCGCGGGCCCCGTCGGATCCGTGACCGCTTCGGAAGGATACTTCTCATACCAGTCC
>CAZGKV010000144.1:0-10753 GCA_964526305.1 uncultured Planctomycetales bacterium
GACCGGCTCCTTTCGTATGCGGCTCTGGGGTCGAAAGACACTAACCCGCGATCGTACGAGATGGAGCCGGTCGTTCCATAGGGTCTAGTCTCTAAGGCCCAGGAAGACAAACAGAATGAGCATCGCCAGGATCGCCAGAACGGCAGTCTCGCTTCCCCAGACTCTGCGGCGAAGAGAGGCGGTCGCCACGAGGACCGCAATCGACTCGCAGACCGTATTCCGGGCGACCTCCACGGCCCGAAGAGCCGGCAGAAAAGCGGCGCGCCACACCGCCGGGACCAGGCGCCGCCACGTCCAATCGCAGTCCAGGTTGGTGGACCGCATTTCCGGCGGGTAAAGCCCCGTCAGCTTGAGAACCGTGAACGCGAGCGCCGACCAGAAGAGCAACTGAAGCTGGGAGACGACGTGAGACGTCGTGTACGGCTCGTACGCGACGGGGCGGGGGAGGATCGAGTACAGCAGTCCGGGCAGCACGCCGATGCCGACGCACATCGCCGCGGCGAGCCCCATGGCGACGCGCATGTTCCACGGCGCTTCCTCGGGTCGTTTCCCGGAGTCGTGCGCGAAAAACGCGAAGAACGGAATCTTGATGCCGGCGTGGTGGAACACGCCCGCCGAGGCGAACAGGAGCACCAGCCAGACGGTCCCGAGATGCGCGTCTCCGACCCCGGTCATGATCATCGATTTCGTCGCGAACGCGGAGAAGAGCGGGAACGCCGAGATCGAGCTTGCCCCGATGACGCAGAAGAACGTTGTCCAGGGCATCGTGCGGTAGAGGCCGCCCAAGTCACTGCCGTTCGCGGTCCCGGTGCGAAGGAGGACCGCCCCCATCGCCATGAACAGGAGTCCCTTGAACAGGATGTCCGCGAACGCATGTGCGACCGCGCCGTTCAGCGTCAGATCGGTGCCGACGCCAATGCCCACGACCATGAACCCGATCTGGTTGATCATCGAGTATCCGAGGACCCGGCGCAGGTCGTTCTCGATCACGGCGTAGAAGATCGGGAAGGCGGTCATCGCCGCGCCGATCCAGATGAGGATCTCGGTTCCGGGGAATCCGCGGGCGAGCGCGTAGACGCCCAGCTTGGTCGTGAACGCGCTCAGAAACACGGCGCCCGTCGGAGTGGACTCGGGATACGCGTCGGTGAGCCACGTGTGCGCGAGCGGGAACGCGCACTTGATTCCCATCGCCGCCAGGAGAAGCCACCCGCCGGGCGCGTCCGTCCCGATCCGGTCGAAGCGGACGGAGCCGGTCTTCACCGCGTACCCGACGACGCCCGCCAGGAGGAGCACGCCTGAGGCTAGCTGGTAGATCAGATAGCGAAGACCGGCCCTCCGGCTCCGCTCCGTGCGAGTCGCCCAGATGAGGAAGACCGAGGAGAGGGCCGCGATCTCCCACCAGACGAAGAGAGTTACGAGGTCACCCGCGAACACGGCGCCGATCGCGGACCCCGCATACGCGAGCCCGGCCGCCTGCTGTACGATGTCCTTCACGTGGAGCGCGTAGATCGCCGCGAGGATCGCGGCGATGTGGAAGATCAGCCCGAAGAGGAAGCTCAGCCGGTCGACGCGGACGAGCAGAAGGGAGTGGTCGAAGAGCCTCACGGGCAGAAACTCGCCCTTCGGGTGGAGCAGCAGCAACACGAGACTGGCTGCGGGGAGGAGGAGCGTCAGCGCCTGCCGTACGGGCCCCCGGGCCAACGGCAGGAGCGCCGCGCCCGCGATCATCAGGAGTCCAGGGGGAACGCTAGCGGTCATAGTAGTCATCGTCGCGCGTCACGACCTTGCGAAGTTGCCTCGCCGCCAGGACCAGGAGCACGCAGGCGACAAAGCCATACAGCGCGTAGAAGCCGAACCAGCCCTCCCACGGGAAATGGGGGTGCTTGTGATAGAGCGCATCCGCGAGGAAAAGTCCGATGCACGCCGAGAACAGACTCCACACAATCTTCCGCACGCTTCGCGGGTCGTCGAGCCAGCGTTTCTTCTCGCCGGGAGTCATCGGATGCCCTCCAGCAGGCGGTGGATCGGGTTGGAAAGGAAGAAGAGCGCGAGCGCGCCGGCCGTCGTGAAACAGATCGGTCCGAGGCACATCGCGGGGGCCTCCTGACGGTGGTCGTCCTTCGGGGGGGCGAGGAAGGCGCGGGCCGAGATCGGCAGGAGATAGGCGGCGCTCAGGAGCGACCCCGCCAGGAGCAACCACGCGAGCGGTGCGTGCCCCGCCTGGACCGCCCCCATGGCGAGGAGGAGCTTGCTCCAGGATCCGCCGAACGGCGGAAGACCGATGACGCTGAGCGAGGCGAGGAAGAACGCCGACATCGTGACCGGCATGGTCCGGCCGAGGCCGTCGAGTTCGCTCACCTTCGTCTTGTGCGTCGCCACGAGGATCCCGCCCGCGCAGAAGAAGAGGGTGATCTTGCCGAACGCGTGTGCAACGATGTGGAGCGCGCCGCCGATGATCCCGAGCCGGTGCGCCACCATGGCGCCGAGCACGATGTACGCGAGCTGGCTGATCGTCGAATAGGCCAGCCGCTCCTTCAGGCCATCCCGCGTGAGCGCGACGAGCCCCGCCAGAATCATCGTGGCCGCGGCGACCCAAGCCAGCCAGGCGCTCGCCCCCGTCTCGCGCAGGAAGTCTATCCCGAAGACGTACACCGTCACCTTGAGCACGGTGAACACGCCGGCCTTCACGACGGCGACCGCGTGGAGCAGCGCGCTCACCGGTGTGGGGGCCACCATGGCGTTGGGAAGCCAACGATGGAACGGCATGACCGCGGCCTTGCCGGTGCCGAACACATAGAGCCCGAGGAGGACCGCGGCGGTCAGGGGGTTCGTCTTCCCCTGGAGAATCCCGCCCGGCCGGAACTCGACGGTTCCGGCGATGATCCACGTCCACACGATGCCGGTAAACAGGAACGCCACGGACGTAGTGACGAGGATGCCCAGATACGCCCGTCCCGCCTTCGCGGCCGCCTCGCTGCCGTGATGCGTCACCAGCGGATACGTCGAGAGGGTCAGCGCCTCGTAAAAGAGGAAGAGCGTGAAGACGTTTCCGGAAAACGCGATCCCGATCGCGCAGGAGATCGCAATCGCGAAGAACGCATAGAACCGCGTCTGGTGCTCCTCATGATGCGCGCGCATGTACCCGATGGAGTAGCATGAGGTCAGGATCCACAGGCCCGACGCGACGAGCGCGAAGAGCAGACCGAGCGGTTCGACGTCGAACGCCAGCGGCAGGCCCGGCAGGACTTCGAAGAAGTCCATTCGGATCGACTCGCCCGCGTGAAGTCGGGGGACCAGACTCGCCACCAGCACGAAGGTCGCGAGGCCCGTGAGGATCGTCATCGCCTCCCGGAGGTTTGGGCGCCGCCCGCAGAGGACGACGAGCGCCGTCCCCAGGAGCGGGAGCAGGAACGCCAGGGCGGCGAGATGTCCCGCGTTCACGGTCCGCCCCTCAGGAGCGCGTGCGCCGCCTCGAGCGACAGCCGCGACGTGAGCGTCGCGTGGAGGCCGAAGAAGAGGCTCGCGCCTATGAGAATCCACGTCGAGACGACCACGCTCCAGGGCGCCTCGCGCACTCCCGGATCCGCGGAGGGCTGATAGACCGCCTCGACCACGCGCCACACGTAGGCCAGCGCGAGAAGGGACCCGACCACGACCGCGACGACCGGGAGGATCAGACCCTGTTCGATCGAGGCCTTCACGAGATACCACTTGCTGACGAACCCGGCGGTCATGGGGATGCCGATCAGCCCCAACCCGCCCGCGGTGAACGCCGCCATGGTCACCGGCATCCTGCGGCCGAGTCCGCGCAGGTCCACCAGCGTCGTCCCCTTCGCCTGGAGCGCGACGGCCGCGAGGGCGACGAAGAGACCGCTCTTCGTGATCGCATGGTTGAGAAGATGGACGATCGAGCCCTGGAGCCCCGTCGGGGTCGCGATTCCGATCCCGAGGGCGATGTACCCGACTTGCGCCACGCTCGAATACGCCAGGATCCGTTTGACCTCGGTCTGCCGGAGGGCCATCAGGGAGCCGTAGACGATCCCGGCCGCCGCGCACCACTGGAGGATCGTCCCGGTCGGTATCGGCCGGAAGCTCACCTCCGGTCCGAGGACCGTGAAGAAGAACCGCATCGCGACGTAGGCGCCGACCTTCGTCGAGATCCCGGCGAGAAGCGCCGAGGCCATCGAGGGAGCGTACGTGTAGGCGTCGGGCAGCCACGCGTGGAGCGGGAAGAGCGCCAGCTTCAGACCAATACCCACGGCGAAAAACGCCACCGCCACCATTACGGTCCGGCGGTAGATCATCTCGCCGCCCTCCCACTTCGCGCGGATCTCCCCCAGACGCGCCGCCATGTCGGCCATGTTGAGCGTTCCCGTCACCATGTAGATGTAGCCGATGCCGAGGAGGATCAGGCACGCGCCGATCGATCCGAGCAGCAGATAGTTGACGCTCGCCTTGAGGGCGCGCCGGTCTCGGTCGCGCCCCATGCCCACAAGGATGTAGGAGGCGAGTGAGGCGGTCTCGAGGAGGACGTAGACATTGAACGCATCGCCGGTGATCGTGATCCCGAGGAATCCGGTGATACAGAGAATCCACACCGCGTAGAAGAAGTGCCGGCGGTCCTCCGGGATCTCGCGCTCGAGGCTCCGGCGGGCCGCGAACGTGACGACCGTCGCGACCAAGGAAATGATGACGAGGACGAAGGCACCGAGCGGGTCGAGGCGAAGCTCGATCCCCCACGGGATCGGCCAACTTCCCATCGGATAGCTCGGGTAGGCGCTCCAGGCCGGCAGGACGCCGCGGACCTGGAGGAGAAGCGCGACCGAAAGCGCAAACGTCGACGCCACGACGAACGTCGCCCAGGCCCAGGGCCTCGCGCCGCGACGGAAGAGGATCGGCGTGAGGATCCCGCCCAGCAAGGGCACGACGACGATCAGTGCGGGCAGGTTATGACGGAGCATCCTGATCGGCTTTCTCGATTTCGTCCACCTCGACCGTCCCGTACGCGCGGTGCAGGCTCACGGTGATCGCGAGCGCCACGGCGAGCGTGCTGACCGACACGACGATGCCCGTGAGGATGAGCGCAGTGGGGAGCGCGTTGCTGTACCGAACCCAGTCGCGCCCCGCAGGCTCGAAGTAGACGGGAGCCGTCCCGCCGTCAACCTTGCCGATGCTGATGAAGAACAGGAAGATGCCGGTCTGAAATAGGCTCAGGCCGATGAGCTTCTTCACGAGATTCTTCCGCCCGACGATCGCGTAGAGGCCGATCATCATCAGAAGAATCGCGACCCAGTCGTTGTAGCGTGCAAGCCAGTTCATCCGGACACCTCGTTGAAGAGCGTGATCATGACCATGGCGACCGTGAGACCGACCCCGTACTCCACCACACCCATTCCCCACGGCTCGCCCGAACCCGGATCGGCGGGACTGAGCGCCGCCCAGTCGAGGAAGCGGTATCCGGACAAGAGACTCCAAGCGCCCGCGGCGACATACACGAGCACGCCGAGGCACATCAACGTGTCGGAGACCCCCCGCGGCAGGATTCTCCTCATGGCCGGCGCGTCGTAGACGAGGCCGTAGAGGATGAAGGCCGCCGCGATCACGCAACCGCCTTGGAAGCCGCCGCCGGGCGAGAAGTCGCCGTGGAAGATCACGTAGAGCCCGAAGACGAGGATGAACGGGAACATGATCTTCGTCGCGACGCGGAGGATATGCTGGTCCTTCACGACGTTCTCCTCCGCAGGAAGAGGATCAACCCGAGTCCCGCGATGAAGATCACGACCGTCTCGAACATCGTGTCGTAAGCGCGGTAGGAGACGATCACCGCGGTCACCATGTTCGGGACGTGGTCGTGGAAGTAGTTCCCTTCGGACCGCGGTCCCGTATGGTGTCCCGCGGCGTCGGCAACCTTCGGAACGTCCTGGAGGATGTACCCCTTCGAGACGCGGCTGGAGTTCGCCGGGGACTGCGGATCGCCGAATCGCGGCATGTCCGCGGTTCCGTACAAGAGTGCCGCCCCGACCGCGGTCACCGCGAGCAGCGCAGGCCAGTGGACGGCCCGTTCGGGCTTCTCCCGCGAACCCACGAGGAGAATCGTCCCCAGCAGGAGGATCGTCGACACGCCCGCCCCGACGGCCGCCTCCGTGAGCGCGACGTCCTGCGAATCCATGTTCGACCAGACGCAGGCCATGAGGAAGCTGTAGATCGACAGGATCACCGTCGAGGCGAAGAGATTCCGCATCGCGACGGCCGCGACCGCGGTGATCGTGAGAAGCGCAAGGAGAAGCACGTCGAGGAGGACGTAATCAGTCATTCGTGCCCTCCCGCCTCCAAGGCTGTACGCGGTCGATCCACGCCGCGCGGCTCAGCGCGTGGGTGGCGACCGGAGAAGTTACCAGGATGAAGGCGACGATCAGCACCAGCCGGATGCCGGCGCTGAGCCCCACCGTCCCGTACCGGAACGACTGCAGGAGCAGGCCGATCATGAATAAGATCAACGCCAGCGAATCGTTTTTCCCCGCCGCGTGGAGTCGGCTGTAGAAATCGGGAAAGCGAATCAGACCCACGGCGCCGCTGAGGAGCACAAAGCTCCCAAGCAACAGCAGCGCCGTGCTCGTCCAGTCGATCCAATGCGTCATCCCAACCGCCGGTATTCGACGAACTTGAGAATCGCGATCGTCGCCACGAAGTTGATCACCGCGTACAGGAGCGCGATGTCCAGGAACTCCGGTCGGCCCGTGATGAACCCGATGAGCGCCACCAGCAGCACCGCCTTCGTGCCGATCACGTTCATCGCGAGCACTCGGTCGTAGGACGTCGGGCCCCGGATCGCGCGGAACAGCACCAGGGAGATCCCGAGGATGACCACGCATCCCGCCGCGAGGTTCACCGCGTGCAGGTTCACGGCTCACTCCCCTCCAGCCGAAGCACCTTGCGGAGCATGCCGCCCGACCGCAGGCCTTCCTCGGCTTCTTTCGTGAGGCAGTGGACCAGCATCTCACCCTTCTCGGGATCGACGCCGATCGTCACGGTCCCCGGCGTGAGGGTAATCGAATTGGCATAGATGACCGCGCCCAGATCGGTCTTCGTGCGGAAGGGGATCGAGACGACGCGGGGGGAGATCTTCATCCCCGGGCTCCAGATCCTCCAGATGACGTCGATGTTGGCCAGGATAATCTCCCAGAAGAGCCAGGTCGCATAGAACGGGAGGCGAAGGGCGAGATGCACCGGGTGCCCTTCCTCGTCCAGGAGCTTGTGTCTGCGGGAGAGCCAGGTGACCAGGAGGCACGAGGCGACTCCGCAGGCCGTCAAGTACCGGTCGGAACCGAGCCTGAGGTCCCATTTCCCGGACAGGGCGAGCCAGAAGACCAGCAGCACCGCGAACAGAGACAGGCCGCGAAGCACCGCTTCCTCCTCCTCAGTGCGACAGAAACAGCGGAACATCCGAGGAACGAATGGCCGTCAGAAGCGTGTCGCCGAGGATGTGGCGAAGGATCAAGCTACGGGGGCTGCTTCCCAACACGATCACGTCCGCTCCAAGGTCCGTCGCCAGCGGAAGGAGCCTGTGGCGTGCGGGCCCCGGATCGAAGTGGGTCTGCACCTCGAAGCCGTGCGCGCCGCAATACTGAGCCGCCTCCCCAAGAAGCCTTCGGGCCTCCTCTTGAGGCCGTTCCAGGCAGACCACATGCAACTCCAGCTCAGGCCAGAGGCGGAACTGCACGAACTGCTTCATCGCCTTGGCGGCGTCCCGTGTGCCGTGGTAGGCGATCAAGGCGCGGCGGACCTCTGAAACCGGATCGGCTACCGTGAGGATCGGAGAGACGCCTCCCGCGAGCAGCCGGAAGATCGCGTTTTGGGGCTCGCGCGCGAAGCGGCTTTCGAAGAAGCCGCGCATGCTCAACACGACCAGATCGTGAAGTCGCCATTGCTCGAGGAGGGCATTCAGCGGATGGCCGGCCACTTGGAGGGTTTCGTGACGGCAGTCCCCGGCCGTGCATATGCGGCGGAATTCCCTCACCGCCGCGCGGGCGGCCTGCTCCACCTCGTCGACTGCCCGCTGGGCGGCCCGAGTCCCGTATGGACTGACCCGCAGTCGAATCGGCACGACGGAGTCTTGGATGTAATCCACGTCCACGATCGCCAGACCCGTCAGGGAGGAGCCGTGGCGCCGGGCCAGATCCACCGCGCACTCCGCGGCGCTCCTCGCGAACGGATGGCCGCCGAGTCCAACCAGGATTCGTCGGATCATGACTTCGGGTATGGCAAGCGCCGTGCCAGGCACCAAGGGTCTGCAGTCAAACACCTCTTGAAAGAGCCACTTCCCTTCTTGCGGGGCACGCGAAGCGCGGCCCGGAGGAGCGTTGAACGAGGACGCGCGCCGGCGCGAACGTACGGCCGCGGGAGGAGTGGATCGCGAGGCCACTCTTCGGCTCACAAGTCGATGACACTGAGAGAGAAGAACCTCGGGGAGATGGTTGCGGTCGTTGCGGCACCGGAAACGCCGTCCCCGGGAAGGTGCCTGTCGGAGCGCCCGCTTCCGCCAAAGGACCCAGCATGGCAAAGCAGTTGCTTCCAGACTGCGTGGATTTTCGTGCCCTTTCAGGGGTGGAGATGTTGTGAAACGCAACAGTCGCTGCGAAATACCGTAGTGATATGCTACAGTCAAGGGTGTTTCAGTTTCGGGTCCTGGCGTGCGTAAGGGAGCCGTCCGTCGTACGGGTCTTGAAGCGGGCGGCCGCCACTCTGGAGAAGTTCGATCTCCTCGTCGCTCACACGCCCGCCGATGCACGAAAGCTCCTGGGGGATGCGATTTTCCGGCTCGTGATCGTCGATCTGTCCTTGGATCCATTGGCGGAACTGGTTCGAGATTTCCGTGCCTCCCATCCCCGGATGTCTCTTCTGGTCGTTACCGACGCCCAACTCCGCGACCACGACCGCGCGGCGATGAAGGCTGGAGTGGACGGGTTCCTGGTTCAACCCCTCCGGGTGGACCACGCCGCCTTTCAGATGGCTCATGCCCGGGAGGTTCACTACCTCCGGGAGGAGCGCCAGCGGCAGTTGGAGACGCAGCACGGCCTCAGTTTCCCGGACTTCATCGGCACGAGCGACGAAATCCGCCAGGTGTTTTACCTCATCTCTCGCGCGGCCGCGTCCTCCGTCCCCGTCGCGATCTACGGTGAAAGCGGCACGGGCAAGGAGCGGGTGGGAATGGCCATTCACCGCGATTCGAGTCGGAAAGAAGGGCCGTTCATCGCGGTCAACCCGTCTTCGATCCCCGAAAGCCTGATCGAAAGCGAGTTGTTCGGCCACGCTCGGGGTGCGTTCACGGGCGCAGCCGGAGAGCGGATCGGGTACATCGAGGCCGCCAACGGCGGAACGCTCTTCCTCGACGAGATCGGAGACCTGCCGCTGTCGGTACAGGGCAAGGTCCTCCGCGTCCTTCAGGAGAAGACGCTCCAGCGGGTAGGATCCACGGGCTCGGCTCGCGTCGACTTCCGCCTTATCAGCGCGACCCATCGCGATCTGATTGCTGAGGTTCGGGCAGGGCGGTTTCGTCAGGACCTCTTCTACCGGATCCACGTCTTTCCGATTTACCTCCCTCCCCTGCGGGCGCGGCGATCCGACATTCCACTCCTGGCGGAGCACTTTCTCCGGAAATACAGTAAGGAGATGTCCCGACCCCTCGGCGGGTTTGCCCCCGGAGTCCTGGAGGCACTGACCCTTCACTCCTGGCCCGGGAACGTGCGGGAACTGGAGAACGTCATCTATCGCACAGTCGCGATGAAGCGCCCGGGAGAAGTCATCGAACTTGCCGACCTCACAGGTCTGGTCGAAGGCGCACCTCAGGTCGCGCCCGGCGCCCCTCCGACCGGGTCGTCCCCGAAGGTCCTTCCCCTGGCCGAGCACACGACCGAATACGTGCGGTGGGCGTACGAGCAGTTGGGCCGCAACAAGGCCAGGGTGGCCCGGATGCTCGAGATCGATCGCGGCACGCTGTACCGGAAGTTGCGCGGCTCGAAGACCGGTCGGTGACAGGCCGGCCCGGATGACTTGTTCAACTCCGATCCATCTCCGGCCCCTGGAGAGCGGTAGAATCCGAAGACTTATGGACCAGGAGTTACGGGGATTGGGGTAGCGGTCTTCGGTTCTTCTTCTCAGCGCTACAATTGACTCCACGGGCGTTTCCAACAGCGCCTTCCGGAAAGGCCGCCAACGGCCTTCAGCAGGGGGAAAGGAGGGCCTCGTCCGCTCTTCCGGAGTCCGGGACGGGCGGCGAGGACGAGGGGGCGGAGAGATAGAGCTGTCGCGAAGCGCGAAGGGAAGGGATCGCTCGCGACGCATGCTGCTCGCGCGAAGGGAATGGCTGCGCTCGCCTCCGCTCGCGCGGAAGAGATCAGCTGAAGAAGTACTCGGACGCCCGCACCTGCGCAAGATCGAGCGTTCCGAGCGTCGGCGGCGGCGGAAGCTCGATCCCCGGCGCTTGGCGCTTGAGGTCCTCGTAGAGCTTCGCCAGCGTGAACTCCGTGTGGACGCGGATGAACTGCTCGCGCAAGATGCGCGCCATGAGGTCCACGTCGCAGGCGTGGACGGCGTAGCTGTCGTGGACCATCGCGTAATCGGCGAGCCCGGCCGCGCGGAGCGCCACCACGGTCAGCATCATGTGCGCCGCGTCGAGCGAGTGGATGACGTTGGCCGCCACCGCGAGCCTCTGCTTCACGAGGTCGATCCCCGCGCCCTTCGGGGACTGCTTGAT
>CAZGKV010000145.1:0-10633 GCA_964526305.1 uncultured Planctomycetales bacterium
CGGACCGACTGGTCGTTCTCGAGATGCGCCTCCCCCGCGTCGCGGCGGCCATCCTCGCCGGCTGGGCGCTGGCGTCCGCGGGCGCGGCCTTCCAGGGACTCTTCCGAAATCCGCTGGCGGATCCGTTCGTCGCCGGCACGTCCGGAGGCGGCGCTCTCGGCGCCGTCGTTGCGGTCGCCCTCGGATGGAAAACGTCGTTCGCGGGCGTCCACGCCGTCTCGTGGGCCGCCTTCGCCGGATCCCTCGCGGCCGTCGCTCTCGTCTATGCGCTCGCCCGCATCGGCGGACGCTTTCCGATCGGCAATCTCATCCTCGTCGGATTCGCCGTGGGTTCCTTCACTTCGGCGCTCGTCTCCGTCGTTCTTTTCCTCACCACGAGAAACTGGAACGACGTCCTCTTCTGGCTCCTGGGAAGTTTCGCGTCGGCGAATTGGGACGGAGCGCGCGCCCTCTTTCCCTACGTCGCCGCTCCCTTCGCCTTGTTGTGCTTGATGGCGCGACCGCTGAACGCCCTCTCCCTCGGCGAGGAGCACGCC
The DNA here is from genome assembly GCA_964526305.1 of uncultured Planctomycetales bacterium. Taxonomy (GTDB): domain Bacteria; phylum Planctomycetota; class MHYJ01; order MHYJ01; family JACPRB01; genus JACPRC01. The sequence continues at coordinate 537 of CAZGKV010000145.1, forward strand.
GCGCCGCTGGGCATCGATGCGCGGCGGACGTCGGCGGCCATCCTCTTCGCCGGAGCGCTTGCGACCGCGGCGGCGACTTCGCTGTTCGGCATGATCGGATTCGTCGGCCTGATGGTCCCCCACGTCGCCCGCCGAATCGTCGGGCCGGATCACCGGACGCTCCTTCCGTGCTCCGCGATGGGCGGGGGCGCGCTCCTCCTCGCCTGCGACCTCGTCTCCCGAGCCGCCATCCCCCCGGTCGGACTCCCCGTGGGCGCCGTCACGGCGCTCCTCGGCGGACCCTTTTTCCTCTGGATTCTGAGGCGGGATCGTATCCGCTGGTGATAGAATCCGGCCACATGTTCGAGCACGGACTCCCCGTCTCCGACGGCCTGGGAACTGAGCTGATCCGCGAAGCCTATCGACGCTGCATCCCCCTAGGAGCCAGCGTGGAGCTGACTCTCCGATGCAATATCCGATGCGTCCACTGCTACAACTTCGATCGCCGGGTTCCCGCTCCGAGGCACGCGGATGGGATGCAGTACGAGGATTGGATTCGGGTGTTCCGGGAGTTGCGGGAAGAGGGCACGCTCTACCTCAGTCTCACGGGCGGGGAGGCCATGGTTCATCCGCGGTTCTGGGATCTCCTGGCGGAGGCCTGTGCCCTGAACTTCGCCGTCGCGCTGCTCTCGAACGGCACGCTCCTGACCGCCGAGGCATGCGATCGCCTCGCCGCGCACGACCGCCTGCTCGGCGTTTCGATCTCCGTGTACGGGGCCACTCCGGCGATCCACGATGCGATCACCGGCGTCCGCGGCTCGTGGGAGAGGACGATGCGTGGGATCGATCGGCTCCAAGAACGCGGGGTCTATGTCAGAATGAAATTCCCCTTGATGAAAGGGAATGCGGCCGAAACGCAGGAGATGATCGAACTCGCCGCCCGGCGGGGCCTCACGTACGGAATCGACACCACCATCACGGGTCGCTATGACGGGACCGACGGAAGCCTGGCCACCAGGCTGGACATCCCCCGACTGAAGGAGCTGTATCGGGGTCCGCTCCGGCCCCATCTCTCGAGGCGGCCGGCCGATCCGACGGACGACGAGTTCAAGTGCAACTGCGCTCGCAGCAATTGCGGCATCTTCTCCTCGGGGGACGTAAGTCCCTGCATCGCGGTGCCCCTGGCCGCGGGAAACGTCCGCCGCCGGTCGTTTCGCGAGATCTGGCGCACCTCGCCGCTGTTCCGTCGCATCCGGGAATTGCGCGTGGCGGACTTTCCCTCCTGCGCCCCGTGCGAATTGAAATCGTGGTGCCGGCGTTCTCCCGGGCCGCCCAGCGCACTCCACGGCGACTACACCGGCATCGATCCGTGGGTCTGCGAGGAGGCGGGCGCGATCCGCGAAGTCCTGGAGGAGGCATGAACGAGCTCACGACCCTCATGGGACAGCTCTTCAAGCCGCACCCCTGGCACGGCATCGCGCCAGGCGGTGAGGACGGAGTCTACAACGGCTACATCGAGCTCACGCCGACCGACACGGTGAAATACGAGATCGACAAGACAAGCGGCCATCTCAAGGTGGATCGCCCGCAGAAGTACTCGAACGCCTGTCCGACGCTCTACGGATTCCTCCCGCAGACGTATTGCGGCGAACGGGTCGGCGCGCTCTGCTCCGAACGGACCGGCACCCCGGGGATCCTGGGGGACGGCGATCCGATGGACGTCTGCGTGATCACGGAGCGACACTTCACTCACGGAGACATTCTGGTGCCCGTCATCCCTATCGGCGGACTGCGGATGATCGAAGCTCGACAGGCGGACGACAAAATCCTCTGCGTTCTTAAGGGAGACGCCACGTACGGTTCCTGGCGCGAGATCGGAGACGTTCCCCCGGGGCTCCTGGATCGACTGCGGCACTACTTCCTGACCTACAAGGAACTCCCGGGCACGGCGGGAGAATCTCGCCGCGTGGAGATTCCTCACGTCTACGACCGCGCCGAGGCTCACGAAGCCATCGCTCGGGCGCTGGAAGACTATCGCGCCAAGTTCGGTTCCCCGCACGATCGCATGGCGAAGTTCTTCGCCGCACTGCAACGCCCGTGACTACGGCCCTGCTCCGAGATCTCCTCTTCGTATTCGCCGCGCGCGTTTGTACACCTCGCTGCGGTGAGTAACGAGGAGCACGACGAGGGTCTTCCCGAGGAGGTCGAAGACGATCCGGTAGTCTCCGACACGAAGACGAAACCGAGCGGGAGCGCCCCGCAGTCTCTTGACGTTGGAGCCCCCGCACGGATCGGGCTCAATCACGGCCAGGGCCGCTCCCAAGCGTTCCCTCACGGGCCGGTCCAGGCGGTCCGAATCGCGTTCGGCCGAGCGGGGAAAGAGGATCACCGACCCAGAACCTGAGCGAGCGTCCTTACCTGACCCCGGGAATACTCTCGCCGCGCTTTCCGATAGCGTTCCCGATAAGCAGGATGGTTCTCGAGGATGAAGTCCTCCAGGTCGTCCTCCGAGATTCCGATCAAGACCCCGACCGGCTTTCCCTCTCGGGTGACGACGACTTTTTCTCCGCGACGAAGCTCGCGGAAGACCTTGGAAGGATTCACTCGAAAGTCCGCCACCGTAGCAAACCGAACCATGACGGTCATGGTAGGCCGAGATCGAATCCTAGTCTAGGAGAATTATACTAGGCATGCCATCAGCGCTCGCGGATCGCCTCCGGCGTGAGCGTCCTTGATTCTCGAGTCGTTACCTCCTCGAGAACGCTCTCCTTCTCCGAGCGCCGGTACTTCGACGGAGGGAATCGGAGCTTTTCCTTCCCCTGGGTGAGCTCCAAGACGATTTCCTCCGACGCCGATGCGTCTCCGTCCTGAAGAGAGGTTTGGACGAGGGTCTTTCGCTCCTCCTTGCCCCCGTCGGCAAGCAAGGCGATCGCCACGGGAACCAAGACCGTCCCGCCGGCCCCGAGGAGGATTCCCGGTCGGAAGAACGACTTTCCGCTGCCGGACCGTGACGCGGTCATACCCTCGCGAAGGGCGGAAGGCTTCCCTTCGTAGCAGGGATTCGCGTCCTGGAATCCAACCGGAGGCGCAGACTCCGCCACGGCCTTCGCATCCGCCTTCTCGGGGAGCAGCTCCTCCACCCGGCGATAGGTGACGTTCACCTGCTCGACGGGCTCCCGCTCGGCCACGTATCGATAGGTCACGTCGGCCGGGCGACGCTCGAGGTCGGTCTCCTTTTCCTGGACATCCTTGCCGTCCCGTATCGCCTTCACCAGGAGGCGCCCTTTGATCCCGTCGCTCCGAATGGATACGGTGATCTCGTATTCCTGACCGATCTTGACTCGGCCGGGAGAGCTCACGCCGGAGACGTGCACACCCTCCGCTTGGACGACGACCTCCGCCGTTCGACTCCCGTCGGGGTTCTCATCGGAATAGCCGACCTTCTCCGGCGGACCGGCTCCTTCGCATCGATAAGCGGCGAAGGCATCCCGGGAGGTGTAGGCGACGATCTCGTAATACGTCACCTGCCGAACATGACGCCGGCCGTCTTTCCGCCCTTCGGACCAGAACGAACGCTTGCGCACATCCCGGTCCCCGAGGTTGTCCGGAATCACGAGGAGCATTTCCGCTCCGTTTCCGCGATAGACCGCCTTTTCCGATCGTCCCTCCATCGGGCGGAGGAGAAAGACGGAAACTCGATCCGCCTCGCCAGGATGTCGGTACACCGCGGGTATGAGTTGATTCTTCGCCGGATCGACGACGACGGACTTCACGGGTTGATGCGTCACCGGATCGATCAAGAGAGTGAGCGGTCCCGCGCAGACTTTCTCGCCCTTCCGGGCCATCAACCGGACGATTTGCGCGTTCTGGAAGAGCCGTTCCTGTCCCTCCTCTCCCACGAGGGTCATCGCGACCAGAAGACTTTGGATCATCGCTCCACTCTCGCTTCCATTCCCATGCGGGCGATCCGTCCTCCTTCGGGCATGCCCGTGAAATCCAGGCTTCCCCGCAGCACCCGCACGGCGCCCCCCTCCAGGCTCTCGGGAAAAACCACGGGTCCCTTTTCGTACTCGGTCCGGAATTCGGCGTCGAAGAAGCGCACGGCGATTCGCACTTTCCGGGTCTCGGAGGCGAGACTCCTGACCTCGAGCTCGAAGGTCACCTTCCCCTTGTCGTTCGCGAGTCGATGGGAGCGAACCTCGAGAGTCCCGGGGAGAACCTCCCGGATTCCCTCCTTCTCGAGCAGGACGAATGCCGAGTCGGACTGGGAAGTCCGCGGAGGAGTTCCGCAGGCCGTCATCGACAGCAGGACCGCCCACCGTGCCGACCGCATCCGTAGGGACTGTACGGATTCTCGGCGCGCTTCCATAACGAAATCACTCCCCCGCTTGCTTGCGACACCGTTCCATCGCCTCGCGGAGCTCCGGTTCGAGATCCGCTCGGATTCGGATCGCCTGACGGTAGTCGGCCAGCGCCGCACGGAACTCCGCGGAGCCGTTCGGGTGCTTCCACGTCCCCCACTCTTCGAACGTTCGTCCGCGATAGACCCGGTGCGCCGAGCGTTCGGGCGCGAGATGAACGGCGCGGCCGTAGGCTTGGACCGCTTCCGCGAAAAGCGCGGAAGGATCCACACGGCGGCGGGCCGAGTACACGCCCCAGTTGAGCCGCACGAACCCGCGATCGGCCCACACTTCATCCTGGTCCGGACCCGCCGCGAGATCCTCGATCGCCCGGCCGTAGTGGGGGGACGGGTCCCCGCCCCTGCCCTGAATCAGCATTCCCCACTTCGTGAGCGCGCGGCCCCGACGGAGTTTCACCTCGGATTGCGGTTGCCAAGCATCGTAGTCCTCCACCGCACGGCGCCAAAGATCCATCTCTCCCGCGGTCGATGCCCACGTCGCCAGCGCATCGGCGCGTTTGAGGCGAGCAGGGCATCCCCTTCGAATGGCCTCGGTGAAGTCGGATACCGCCAGGGAGAATTGGGGAACCGGGTCGGAGAGCGATTCGGCCAAATCCATCCGCACCGAACCCCGCAACTCCCAGGTCTCCCCGCGGGCGGCATGGCGACGGAGCGCTTCGCCGCAATCCGCGATCGCCCGAAGGTATCGCTCGCGAGGGTTTCCGCCGCGTTCTTCGAGCCAACGCCCCAGTTTTCGCTCGGCCATCGCTCGCGTCAGCCACGTCCGATCGCGACCCGGATTCCGAGCGAGCGCCTGATCGAGATCGAAGAGCGCCAAGAGGAATTCCATCGGCGTGTCCGACCACACGCCGCGATTGAGGCGCACCAAACCCCGCGCGGCCCAAGGTCCGTCGCGATCCGGTCGACACTCCTGCGCGCGTCCGAGGTCGTGGAAGGCGAGAGAATACGAGCCGAGAGGATCCTCTCCCTTCGATTGCCGAAGCGCCCCCCAGTTCAGGTTCGCCAGTCCGCGTCCCATCCACGCTTCATCCCAAGAGGGCGACCGCCGAATTGCCTCCCCGAAATCCTCCACGGCGTCACGAAAAAGCCGCTCCTCTCCCGAAGGAACCGCCGCGGTGAAGCGTGCCACCCCCCGAAGATGCCAGGCCGCGGGACGAGAGGGATCCTTGTCCACCAACGCGACACCGTCCGCCACCGCCTTTTCGAAGTGTTCTCCGGAGCCCGAGGAGGCACCCCACTCCAGCAGCGTTCGCACCCTTCCCTCGAGATGAGGCAGGTAGCCGAGGTCCGACTCGATCCCCTTCGTCCACCATCGGACGGACTCTTCGAATCGGCGCTGCTCGAGCTCGAGTGTCGCGAGGGCCTCATAGGCCTCCTCGAGGGCGGGATCGGCTGCGAGAGCGGAGGAGAGGAACTCGCGCGCCTTCTCCGAATCGCCCGCAATCCACGTCCGCAGACCCCTTGCGCAATCGGTCCGCTCGTCTCCGATTCCGCCGAGGTCACGCAGGTCCTGCTCCAGCCGTGCGAAATCCGAAGACGCCTCGGTGTCCCTCGAGGCGAGAACTCGGCGCGAGGGGATCTCCCGGCGATTCCCTTCGCGCCAATAGTCCTGGACCAACTCCGCGACCCGGCGGCGATACCGACGCACGGTGAGGACGATTCGTTCGTACAGCGCCGGGCCGAAACGCGGACTCAAGCGGAGCGCCCGGTCCTGCTCGACGAGGGCCTCGTCGTCCCGCATCAGCGCGCGGAGCACGCGTCCCCGTTCGTAGCGCGGCTCGGGGCGGTCGGGGAATTCGCGGATCGCCTCGAGGCAGGCCTCCTCCGTTTTCCCGCAGAATTGCCGCATCTCCGCAAGGCGTCCGGCCCTCCGGAGCGCCAGGGCCGCCGCGAGAGTATCGTCCATGCGCCGGTGGAGCTGCCGGAGGGAGTCCGCCCGGGCTCGACGCTGGTTCCGGCGTTCGTACGCCACGATCGCACCGACGACGAGGAGCGAAGCCAGGGAGAGGGCGACGAGGGCCTTGCGACGCGCCAATCGCTTTCGCCATCGATAGAGGAGGCTCGGAGGTCGCGCCCGGATCGCCTCTCCCCGGCGAATCCGCGCGAGGTCGTCCGCGAAGTCCGTCGCGGAAGAAAACCTCCGTTCGCGATCCTTGTCGATCGCGGTCAGGCATACGATTTCGAGATCGCGCGGGATCGATCGGTCCTGCGCCCTAGGGCGGGCCGGCTCGCGCCGGAGGATCTCTTCGTACAGCACCGCGGGCACCGCGGATACGAATGGGGTCTTTCCCGTGAGCGCCTCATAGAGGATGATCCCGAGCGCGTAGACGTCGGTCCGGACATCCACTTGGTCCAGCCGTCCCGCGACCTGTTCGGGCGCCATGTACTGGGGCGTTCCCATCACCGTGTGGGCCGCCGTCAGCCTCGTTGCGAAAGACTCGGACCTTGCCAGTCCGAAGTCCGTCAAGTGAACGCGCCCTTCCCCATCCACCAGGACGTTCGCCGGCTTGAGGTCGCGGTGGACGACGCCCTGCCCGTGCGCGTACGCGACGGCGCGCGCCACGTCCTCGAGCATGCGGAGTCGCTCTCCGCGCGGGACGTTCGGATCGCGGATCGCGTCCGCGAAGGTCCGTCCCTCGATGAAATCCATGGCGATGAAGTGGATCGACCGGCCGGTCGAATCCGGCGCCGTTCCGATTTCGTGCACGGGAACGATGTTCGGATGTCGGAGTTGCGCGGCGATGGCGGCTTCGCGCTGTTGCCGCGCGAGTTCGTCGGGCCCCGCGTCTCCTTCCTTCAAGACCTTGAGGGCGACGCGGCGCTTGAGGCGTACGTCTTCGGCCTCGTAGACGATCCCCATTCCCCCGCGCGCCACCTCCCGGCGCAGGAGAAATCGGCCGATTCGATCGCCTCGTTCGGCCGTCTCGGGCTCCCCCAGGAAATCGCGGAAGCGACGGACGGCGTCGTCGCCGAGGTTCATCCGCCCGCCGCCTCGTCGAGTTCGCGATCCACTTCTTCGTCCGAGCCCACGTAATCCCGAACGCGCGCTCGCAACGCCTTGCGCGCCGCCGCTCGACAGTAGCTGAGATAGTTCGTGACGTCGGACTCCTTGAGACCGAACTTCTCCGCGACTTCGCGGTACGTGGGCGCGGAGGGCGGCGAGCGATCCGACATCGTGGTCGATCTCGACGTGTCTTCCGATTGGCCCGGATCCAAACAGTAGAGCCGGAACACTTCGAAATAGACCTCTTTGCCCTCCTTCGAGAGCTGGCGGCGGAGATCGTCGATCGCCGCGGCGAAGAGCGAGCGGAACCACTCGCGATCGTACGCTTGGTCGGGAGTCTCCCCCGTTCGTAGCCCTTCCAGATCCTCCCCGACCGCATCGAGGCTGAAGAGGGGTACTTCCGGGCGGCGCGAGGCTTGCGCTCTCTCGTGATCGACCAGAAAGTTCCGCGTCGACCGTTTGAGGAATCCGCGGAAACTCCCCCGCTCCGGGCGCATTCGGGCCAGGACGTCCTTTTCCAAGAGATGGGTGAAGAAGGCTTGGGTGAGATCTTTGGAGTCGTCGGCGGACTTGCGAGCGGCGGCGCGGATGTAGGCGTAGACCGGACGCCAATACAGGCGCATCAAGTGTTCCAGTTTTCCACGACAGGCCGGGCTGCTCGGGTCTCCGGCCGCCAGGATGTCGGACCAGATCGTGGTGGGGAAATCGCGCGAGCCCTCCCCGAGGACGGTTTCGTCCTTGGACATGGAGCGCGAGTATATCATGAAGACCGATGTCGGAGGTCATCGGACATCGATGTAAAGGAACTCCGGCGCCCTCCGTACGGTGGAGTGATGGACGAGAACGAAACCGTCGTGAGGTGGAAGCGGGAACTCGCGGCCGCCCTGCATCAGGCGGAGGGCTGCCGCCGGCGCGGCGCGTCGCACGCGGAAGAGGTGTGGCGCTGGGAAGCGGAGACGGTCGCGCGACGAATTCTCCAGCGGACGCGGTCGGCTATCGGCTCTCGGTCTTTGACCGCTTGAAGTTCTGGGCCCAGTAGTGGACGTACGGGGCCGTCGCATCCTTGGCATATCCGCAGCCGAGATGGGTCCACGCCGAATCTTCGATCGTTCGCCGGTGTTCCGGAGACGAGAGGAGTTGCCAGAACGCCTGACGAGCCGTCTCCTGGCCCGCCGCCAGATTCTCGGCAAAATCGGCCCACTCGATGCCCGCGAGGGTGGCGCGATCCCACGGCCAGTCCCCCTCGGGATTGACGTGCGCGAAGAATCCGTGAAGGATCATGTGCTCGCAGTGCGCGCGGGCCAGTTTACGCAAGGCGGGATCGTCGACGAGCGCGTCCATCCCTAGGGAAATCCGGTATTCGTTCGTCAGCGCCGTCAGTTCGTCCTCGCGGGAGAGCACCACCGGATCGGAGGAGGCGCACGCGAGCGGATGCCCGTTCTCGTAGATCTGCTCGCAGGTTGGCGCTACCGCGAGGGACGAAGGCAGCTCTTCGTTTCCTCCCCCGCAGCCGACGATCGCCAGGCAGGCGGCGGCCACCCATCCCGCGTCCCTCATGGGGATTCAATGTATGCCGATCCGAGGTGCAAGTAAAGAAGCGGATGGTATAATGCCTCGATCTTGAAAGGATACCCGATGAGCCTTCTCTTTACCTTAGCACTCGTTCTTCCCACCTCCTCGGCGCAAGAGAAGACCAAAGAGGAGAGGGAACAAAAGGTCGTGCTGACCCTTCGCAAGGAGAACGGAGAGTACGGCACTTCCGCCTTCAGCTTCCGCTACGAGACCCAGGACGCCGCCCGGCACAAGAACGCCGTCGACCTCGTCTTCAACCGCTGCGGGCTCCTTCACATCAACGCCCACGGAGGAATGAAAAACCGTATCGCGGATTTGGGAAAGGCGGAATTCGCGAAGGTCGAGAAAGCCCCCGAGAAGGGTTGGAGGGAGGAATGCGTCCGTCCGGTGGAGGGCCATGTCTACTACCAGGTCGTCGAATACGGCGAGGATGACGATCGAGACCACCTCAAGTTCGCCGTCAAGTTCGTCGTAACCAAGATCAAAGACGACACCGTCGAACTCAAGTGGGCGGTCGTCGGCAAAAGGCCTGCCATGCGAGACAACTCCCTCGACGGAGAAAACGGAGCGATGGGCCAGTGCGGTGGAGAGCACCGGGAACGGTAGGGGCCCTCGATCACTCCGGGCTCCGGCTCGATCGCCTCCCAGAGCAGGAGATCGCGGACGCAGTTGAATCCCCACGCTGAGCTTCGGGAGGATTTCGGCGGATCCGGCCACGGCCGAAGGTGCCTGGTCGCTTCCGCCGCCAACGGAGCCGAGAGAGAGAATAAGGAGCGTAAGGGCGCGAGCCATCGGACGGTCCGTCTATCACGCGCCGCGGATGTCGTCAAGACCTTGCGTGATTTCTTAGACGGTTTCGGGCCTCTCGCAATGATCCCTTGGGTAACGAAAGGAGGCTCGAGATGCACCGATGTCTTTCCTGGACTCTAGCCCTCATGGCCATTGGCTGTGGCGGGAGCGGGGGCGGCGGCGAATCCGACGACCCTTCTCCCTCTCCGAAAAAGGCCATCCCCGCCTTCCTCCCCTCTTCACAGCTCCTCGGGCAAAGCTCCGCAACCTCCCTGGCGTTGGCCGATCTCGACTCGGACGGAGACCTCGACCTCATCGAAGCCTTCGCCGGCG
>CAZGKV010000146.1:0-10621 GCA_964526305.1 uncultured Planctomycetales bacterium
CACGGGGCACGGCCGAGGGCTCCGGTTCTCAAGCGCGCGGCGTCGGAAGGACGCGAGGGGGAACTCCGGGAGGCTCGGTGCTTGCCGCTGGTGGATCGCGGAAGGAACCTGGGCGCGTTGCTCTTCGCCGCGAAAGAGCCTCCACGAGAGGAGGAGTGGGAGTTCGTGAGGGCCGCGGCCGACTTCGCCGCACGGACGGCCGGGAATCTGCTCTCCATCGCTCGCGACCCGGCGACCGGGGTCTACACCCCTTCGCATTTCGAACGTCTTCTGGAAAACGAAGCCAACCGCTCGCGCCGACATGCGCGTCGCTTCGGCCTTCTGCTGTTGGATCTCGACACCCCGGAGGAAGGGCCCGGCAAGACCAGGATCTTGGAGGAGGTGGCCGCCGTATTGGCCAAGTCGCTCCGGAACTACGACGGAATCTCGTATCGCGAGGAGGGGACCGGGTTCGCCGTTCTCCTGTGCGACGTGGGACGCGACGAACTTCGCGCGACCGCGGAGCGAGTTCTTTCTCGGATCCGCGAGCATCCGTTTGCGGTCCCCGAAGGGCCGATTCGAATCACCGCGAGTGCCGGAGGGGCGGTTTTCCCGGACGACGCCGTCTCGACGGCGGAGTTGCGGGCTCGGGCGGGAGAGGCGTTGGGGAGGGCCCAATCGACCGGGCGAAATCGTTACGAATCGTGCATGCCGGCGGAGGCGCCCTCGGAACTGGAGCGCGCGGCGGATATGGACAAGCTCGTCCAGGTCCGCCAAGGTCGGACCGTCGTGGGAATGGTCTCGCGAATCCTTCGGGAGGGGGGCGACGTCGAAGAGCTTCTTCGGCGAACCCTGGACCTCATGGCGAAGGCCGCCGATGCCGATCGAGGACTCATCTTCCTCCTCCAGAACGGGGCAAGGCTGCGCGCGGTGCTGAACATGCCGGATCGGCCGGTGGAACTGGACGCCGACGATTACTCCTCGACGATCCTGCGGCGCGCGATCGCGTCCGGTCAGCCGGTTCGGATCGCCGACGTCGAAAGGGACACTTGGGCGTCGGGGATCGCCAGCGTGCAAGGCCTCGGCATGACCTCCATCCTCGCCGTCCCCATCGTGTCCTCCGGGAAAGTTCTCGGCGCCGTCTACTTGGACTCCCGGCGTCGCGAGAAACGCTTTCAGGAGGACGAGGAACAACTTCTCGTGACGTTTGCCGGGTTGATCGGACGGCCCATCGAGCAGGGAGCCGAGTTGCGACGCCGAGCGGAAGAGGTCTCGCGCTTGCAGGACGTCGTCCGGAACGGGCTGACCGAGCTGGGAAAGCGCTATCAGTTCGGCGCGATTCTCGGCCGGAGCGAAGCGATGCAGAAGGTGTTCGCGCTCATCGAACGGGTGGCGCCGAGCCCCTATCCCGTGATCGTCTGCGGAGAAACGGGGACGGGAAAGGAACTCGTGGCGAAGGCCATCCACTTCAACAGTCCCAGGAAGACGAAGCCCTTCCTTCCGGTCAACTGCGGCGCGATCGCGGAGACGCTTCTCGAATCGCATCTTTTCGGGCACGTCAAGGGGGCCTTCACCGGGGCGGATCAGTCGCGGCCCGGTCTCTTCGAAGCGGCCGACGGGGGGACTCTTTTCCTCGACGAATTCGAGGAGATGAGCGACGGGATGCAGAAGAAGCTCCTGCGGGTGCTCGAAGAGTCGCAGGTGTGGCCCGTGGGGGCACGGGAGTCGGTGCGAGTGAACGTGCGCATCGTCGCGGCGACCAACGAGGAGATCGCGGATCTCTTGGAGGAAGGCCGCTTGCGCCAGGATCTGTATTACCGATTGAACACGTTCCTGGTTCGCCTACCGGCGCTCCGAGAACGCGCCGACGACCTGCCGATTTTGGTCGAGCACTTTCTCTCCGAGATCTCGCAGGAGACCAAGTCGGGGAGGCTCTGCGTCGCGCCCTCCGCGATGGGTCTGCTGATGCGCTACCCGTGGCCGGGAAACGTCCGAGAGCTGCGGAACGAGCTGCGGAAGTTGAGCGTGTTGGCCACCGGGGAGGTCCGAGCGGAGGAATTGCCCGCGCACATCCGGGATACGACGGGATCGATCGGGCGCGACCAGTCGCTTCGCGATCAGTTGAGCGAAATGGACCGGAAGCTGATCATCGACTCTCTCGAGCGCAACGACTGGAACATCTCTCATACGGCGGAGGAGCTCGGCATCAATCGGAACACGCTGAAGACGCGCATGCGCAAGCACGGGATTCGCAAGGGCCGGGAGGGGGGGTAGCTCGACCGAGGTTCCTCCTCTAGGGTCTCTCGGGAGACAATCGATTGGGATTCACGCGGAGAGGGCCCGTCCGCCAAAATGCCAGGCGGATCCTCCTGGGATCACTCCAGTAACCTCTTGGAGACTTGGCCGCTCCGCCGAACTTCCACAACCCGAGCGCGTACCGACAGCTCTCCGCCGTGCGCTTAATGAGGCGATCGAGCTTGTTTGGCAACTCGTCGTCCTTGGGATCAAGCGGGCGCACGCCGCGCGGGGCGCAGTTTTGGAGACAGAGCCCCGCAAGTCCAAGGGCGACCTTGAGCATTCGTGAGAGAGTCACTCTTCATCGAGACGTCCGGGAGTCCCAGCCCACTGGTCAGAATTCAATCCACGGTTTTCCTTCCCACCGTCTGCCACCCATGGAACATTCGTTACCATACGTAAGGCTATGCTCCTGAAAATGTTGTAATGCGGTAGTCTCGCGGCACTGGCATGTCTCTTGCCATGACATCTGCGTCGGGAATTGTCGGGGGTGAGACGTGTCGACAACTGAGACCAAGGCCACCGAGGCGGAGGAGCGATTCCGGGAACTTCTGGGTTGCCTCGAAGAAGAGCCTCGGGACGTGGACCTCCTCATTCGCACCGGAAACGCCGCACTGGAACTCTCGCGCAGGCCGGAAGCCTATCTCTACTTCTCCCGCGCTCTGGAACTGGATCCATCGCAGCGTCACTTGCTCCCGAAGATCCGGGCGGTCGCGGAACCGGAAGACCTCCCCACGGTGATGAAATATGCGCGAAGACCCGGGACGTTCGCCGAGGGACTGAAAGGGGTCTTCCAATATCCGTTCCGTGGGGCGGGCCTGGGAATGCTGATCCTCGGGTCGCTCTTTTTCTACGGCATCCGAGTCGTCGCCAGCATCAATTTTTTCCCCCTCGTGGGAGTCTTCGTCGGCGTGATCGTCTTCGGCTACTTGGCGATGTGGCTCATGGACGTGGCCAAGAAGGCGGCCTATTGGGAGGACGATCCTCCGCACTGGCCGGATCCGAGCATGTGGACCGAACTCCTCACCGACTGGGCCAAGATCGTCTCCGCGCAAGTCGTAGCATTCCTGCCTCTGATCCTCATGACCGGATATCTCGCGAGCACGCAGGCGACCGGCCTGTTCGACGAGGCCGGGGATCCGGACCTCGTGGGCCGTTGGGACGCCGGCTTCGTCGTTTTCCTGCTCTCGTACTACGTGTTCTTTGCCTTGGTGGGATTCGCCTATCTCCCTATGGCCCTTATGGCGAACGCCCTCCTGGGAACTCCGTGGGCGGCGTGGAATCCCGTCTTCGTCGTTCGAAGCCTCCTCCGGATTCCCAGAGAATATGCGCTCTGTGCCGTGGTGTTCGCGGGGACCTGGATCGGATCGGGGATCGTCGAGATGCTGATCATGTCCCACGAACTCGCGCTCTTCCTGGGTCCGATCGTCACCTTCCTCGAGATCTACGTGATGGTCGTTCAGATGCGGATGCTCGGATTGCTCTACGGGATCCGGCAGACGCGTCTGGCTTGGTTCCGATAAGGCGTCGGAGGGTATGGAAATGCGGAAGTTCGCGATGGTGGCGTCGCTGCTCGCTCTTCCGAGCGGATGCGGAAAGGTGAGCGTCCCGCTGGATCAAGGGAAGATCTGGACCTACGTGACTCCCGATGGAGAGGAGTTCACGATCGAGATCTCGGGGAAGGAGATCATCCGCGAGAAAAAATGTTCGGTGATGATGGTTCGTCGGGAGGGGAAACCGGTCATCACCCGCTACCTGGCCCCCGAGGGCAAGGGCGTGCGCGAATATCGACTCACGCTGGGCGATGTGAACCTGAGCTTCGCCGACGAGCCGATGTGGTACGTACGCGGGCCGGCGGAGCAAGGGGCGCAGTACGGCGAAGGAGTGACGGCGGGACCTCCCCTCGGGCAGAAGGTGATGTATCTGGGAACGTTCGAAGGGGAGGAGGAAGTGACCGTCCCGGCCGGCACGTTCAAATGCTGGAGGATCAAGTTCAAGGCCGACTCCGGCAGCACGTTCCACCTCCGCGAGACGCGGTGGCTGTGCCCGGGCGTCGGAATCGTGAAGATCTCCCACGACTCCGGATTCAATTCTTGCGTGATCCGGCTCGAGGGAGAACTGAAATCGAGGAGTTGAAGATGCCATCCATCACTCGCCATACCCCCGACAACGGCTTCCGGATCGGCCGGCCGATTTTGGCCGGCCCTCCGGGGCCTCGGTTGGACGGCGCCGGCCGGGTCCCCGCCGAGCGGCGGGGGGTCGGCGCCGTCACAGTCCGACTCGGGTTTCTGTGCCTCCTTCTCTCCGGGACCTCCTGCGGCGGACCCCAATTCAAAGGGATGACGGATCCGGTGCAGAAGTTCCTGAGCGAGGTGAAATCCGGGGTGCGCGGTCCGGCCCGTCTCAAGTATTGCTTCTCCGCGAAAATGGAGGAGCCGGAGATCGAGAAACGAATTCGTCTCATCGCGGACGCCATCGAGCGTTGCGGGAGCGATCACACGCTGGACATCATCGGTTCGTTGGGTCCGAAGGCCGAGATCAAGGTGGTCTTCACCGGCGGGGAAATCCAGGCTTTCCGATTCCAGGTGGAGTACGAGGAGAAGGGATGGCGCATCCGGCAAATCGATCCGTTCCAGGAAGGGCGGGGATGAGATTCGCGTGGATTCTTCTCCTGGTTCCCCTGGGCGCCTGCCGCTCGCGGCATCATGTGGATTGTCAGGCCCCGATCCAGGGATTCCTGCGGGAGGTGGAATCCGGAACGACGATGATCCAGCCGTACCGTGCGTATTTTGCGAACGAGGTCCGCGACGTCGAAATCCGGGAATGGTCGGAGTCTCTGGCCAAGGTAGTGAAGGCGTTAGGGCGGGACGTGGAGTGCGAGGTGACCGCCGTGGGGGATTCGGAGGCGCGGGTGCGCGTCCAATTCCTGGGCGCCGAAGAGGCTTCGTTCGTCGTCGGGGTTCTGGAGCGCTGGTCCGGCTGGTGGATCGCGTCCGTCGACTTGGCCAGTCTCAAGACCACGCTCGATTCGATCAAGCCGGACGGGTACAAGCCGTCGTGGTGGAGAAGAGAATGACGCGCCGATGGATCCTGATGAGCCTGGCGCTCCTCGGCTCCTGCAAGGCGTCGGCCCGCGAGAGCATGATGTCCCCGGTTCGGGGCTTTCTGTCCGAAGTGAAATCGGGAACGGCGGATGCGGCCGCGTATCGGTCCTACGTGGGCGAGGAGGTCGCCGATCCCCTTCTGGAGGAGTGGATCCGGAATACCCGAGAGGTGATGGTGTCGCGCGGTTCCGAGGCGCGATTTCAGGTCGTCGGAGTGGGGGAGAGTGAGGCGCACATCCGCGTCACCTTCGCGTGCCCCGGAGAGACGAAGCCGGGCTTCGACGTCTGGGTCGAATCGAGATCCTCGGGCTGGTGGATCGTGCAGGTGGATCACGAGAGTCTGGCGAGTGAGATCGGCGACGATTCGAAGATGTTCACCACCTCGGGCGCGACCGGCGGGTCGTCGCGCCTGCGTCGATCGCGTCGCTGACGATGAGGCGCTCCGCCGGCGTGGCCGGCATCAGTCGTAGTTATCCTTGAACACCGCAAGGCGCCATTTGGCTTCGAGCTCGTCCAAATTGACCTTCCCCGTTCCGAAGACGGAATCGAACGCCTGCGGAGCCGTGCGGCCCTTCATCAGCTCGTCGAAGTACTTGTCCAGGATGTCCCGGCGTCCTTGCTTGATCATCCAATAGATGAAGGACCAAGACTGGCCGTAGTAGTAGACCGTGTATTCGCTCGCGTTCCACTTCTGCCGCGTCATTTGGAGGAGATCCCGGAGCGAAGGCAGGAACTTCCGCGCCATGCCGGCCTTCGCCAACTGGTGGCGCTCCGCATTGAACTTCACCTCTTCCGCCGTAGAGGTCTCGAAGATGCAGGCGAATCCCTCGTTGAACCAATTCGGGCAATCGTCCACGTAGAAGTCGATGAATTGGTGCAGCCCTTCGTGCATCAAGGTGGACTTCAAATCGGGAGCGTTCCAACCGACCAGTTCCTTGGTCAGCGGCATGTAGTAGGCGAGCACCTTGCCGTGGCCTTTCGCGATGTCGGTCCCCGTGACCGCCTTGTAGTAGGTCGCGAATTCCGATTCCGTTGCGAAGATCTTCACATAGAAATGGAGATTCTCGTTCTTCTTGTACGGGAAAACTTTCTTGTAGTTACGATAGACCTCGCCCATGAATTGCGCGATCTCGTTGGTGAATTTCTGAGCGATGTCGGTCTCGACGATGTACCGATCGAGCTGGATCTTGTAGGACTTTCCCGGGAACGCTCCCTTCTCGTCCACGCTGAGAAGGTGGGCCGAGCTCACGAGGGACGGGTCCCAGTTTTTCAACTTGCGCGCGTTGGCGAGTGCCTCGCGCGCCTTCCCGTACTCATGGATCTTCATGTACAGCGCCACCAGCGCGGCCAGGACGTGCGCGTCCTCCGGGAGCTTCTTCGCGGCCTTCTCGTAGATCGCGACGGCTTTGGAGATGAGCGCGGACCGTTCGTACGATTTGTTCAGGATGTCGATCGCCTCCCGGTCGACGACGTCCAGTTCGAAGAGATGCTCGACGTCCAGGACCGCGGCCACGAAGTTCTCGGCCTGGAAGTACGCCCGCGCGCGATCCTTCAGGGCCTTGGGCCGGAGCGAGGGGACCGCCACGAGCTTCGAGTACTCGCGCGCCGCCTTCTCATACTGCCGGTCGGTCTCGAGTTTGCGGGCGCGATCGCGGATCTTCGCTTCGTTCTTGAGGACATAGGAGGCGGATCCTTCGACGAAGACGGCGATGGGTCGGCCGGTCTCCCCGGCTTGCGCCGCCGACTCGGAAGCCCGGTCGAATTCATCGGCGAGGAGATGGGCGGCCGCTTGCCGCGCCGGGTCGTTCCCCGCCAACTTGGACAGTTCGGAGGCGTGCAGACGCCATAGACTCTCCGCGAGCTCCCGGCCCTCCACGATATAGGTCAGTTTCCCCCCGCCGACTTCCTTGAGACGCACGGTTCTGACCTGGTCCACGAACGAAAGGGTGACGGTTTGACCGAGTCTTGAGCGCAGGGCGGCTCCGGCCGTGTCGACCAGGTCCCGAACTCGGGCGAATACCTGGTCGAATAGCCGGAACTCCGAGGAGAAGGGTTCGGAGGGGCGATTCGCTTTCTCGGATTTGAGGAAAGCCTCCACGGCCTCTGGCTTCCTCTGCGTCACGAGTTCCCAAAACCGGGAGCGGATGGCGTCGAGAACGGCGCCCGCTTCCTTTTGATCCCGGACCTCCTTCTCGTATCTCTTGAGAGCTTCCTCTTCCGCCTTGCGGGACGCCTCGGATTCCCGGCTGGAGTAGTCCGCGACTTTCTTGAACGCCTCCTCGGTGACCTCTGGGAATCCGATCTCGAGGGCTTGCATCATCAAGCGTTTGGCATCCTCGAAATGGCCTGCCGCGGCGTGCTTTTCCGCCTGCTCCTTCAAGTTGGCGTAGAATTCGCTTCCGGCCCGACGCGTCGCCTTCTTGGCGTCCTCGATGCGAACCCGGAAAAGCTCGAGGGGGTCCACGACGTTGGGGAACCAATCCCAGGCGGAGACGGCCTCCGAGTACTTTCCCGCTTTGGCGAGGGTGGCGGATTGCTCCGCAAGGAAGGAAAAGATCGTCTCCCCGTAGCTCTTGATCGCGCGGAGCATCCGCTTGTAGAGCCCCTGGAGGTTCTTCTCGTGCTTCGTTCCCTTGGCGTCGGCGACGACGAGCTGGATCTGCTTGAAGGAGCGGGCGTACATTTCGGGGCCGCCCTCCCCGAGCTCCGCGACGATCCCGTTCCAACGACGTCCAAGATCTGACCCGTCGTCGATTCGAAAGAGGACGACCGTTTCCGAGGTGTCCCCGTCTTCCTCCGAGAAGGACTTGTTGTTCAGAACTCCGGTTGAGGGATTGGAAGTCGGCGGTTTCTTGGACTCCGTCGTCAGCCTTCGCGCCTGAACATTCTGAATAATAAGGAAGGCGATCAGGAGGACCATCGGGATTCCGGCAAAGGAGAGGCCGATCACCAGTCCTTTACTGCGCGAAGCTCGAGGGGGCTCGCCCGTTCCCTCCATGCTCGGGTCGGAGAGGGCGGGCGCGACGTGCGTGGCCTTCCGAACCGCGGTGGTGGATCGAGTCCCCGGTCGCCTATCGGTTTTTTTCGTAACGCTTGTCGGCTTGCCCTCGGAGGACGTCGCGGCCGCAGGGGATTGTCGTGTCGGCTTGCCGACGGCGGGGGCCTGTGCGGTGGGCTTCCGTGAAGCGGTATCGGCAGCCGGCTGCTGCCCGGTCTTTCTCGCAACGGCGGGCGCGGCGGAGGTCGCCCGTTTCACCGCGGAGGTCTGCGCCGTGGGAGGTTGACGCGGGGTCGCGGTGGTCGTCCCGGTTCTAGGACGAGTCTGTGAAGGAGAGGCGACTTCCTTTCGTGAGGCAGGCTTGGCTTCCTTCAACTGCTTGACTTGCTCCGCCTTCAAGTAACCTTTCTGGAGAAGAATCTGCACGAGGTCCGCGGCGTCTCCTTCCGCACGCTGAGCCTCGATGCACTCCATCAGTTGTTTCTGGGTGATGAGACCGGATTGAAGTGCCAGGATCCCGATTCCTGGAGGTCGATTCTCAGGCGGTGACGGCATAAACCTGTCCTGAATGGGGTGTCATTATAAGGAGGGATCGGATGTTTGCAAGAATGATCTGCCTGGCAAGTCAATTGCTCAAGTCAATTGCTTTTGAATTGAGAGTCTGCACGAAAATAACCGGTGAGAATTTCGATGGAGACTCGTCCTATGCATGTGGTACGTGTTCAGGAGATTTGGTACGCAGGTCCCCTGGCCCTCAAATTCTGTTGACAGTAAAGTACTTCTAACGTATACTCCGTTCGGACGTAAGTAAGTGTAGAGGAAGCTTGGGAGAGAGGAAGGAATTCCGGAGATGGGAGGGAACAAGTTCCCACCTTCCGGAGTTGTAAGATTGATTGTGAGAGGCCGTCTAACGGGATGGCCAGTCGTTCTTTCAAAGCAGAATTGAAGCGCCCATCGTAGGGTGGGCGATCGGGCAAGCCCGAAAGGGGTAGCTGCAACCGGGGGAAGTTGGGCTGCTAAGCTTCGGGCATGGTGGGCCAAGCAGGGATAGGTCAGCTACGCTGACAGTGTTTGGTCGACTTGCCCAAAATCTGTTTCCCCCTCTCTCCAGGGCCAGGCCGCCTATGAAAGGGTCAAACCTCGATGCGGTGGCCTGGCTCCTTTTATTTGTCCTGCCGCATGGGTCCGAAGATTTTCAGCGTCCGCGAAGCCAACAGCCAAATACCTAGACTCGAGGAGTTACTGTACGACCTCGACCGAGTCCGGGACCGTCTGAGATACCTTAAAGG
The DNA here is from genome assembly GCA_964526305.1 of uncultured Planctomycetales bacterium. Taxonomy (GTDB): domain Bacteria; phylum Planctomycetota; class MHYJ01; order MHYJ01; family JACPRB01; genus JACPRC01. The sequence continues at coordinate 9,666 of CAZGKV010000146.1, forward strand.
TAAGCTTGACGTGCTGGAAATGCTGTGGGGAGAGGAGATCCAGTCGGAGAGCAACCCCGATCGGAACGAATTCCTCCACTATACGGAGGAGTTGGAAAAGGCGAAGGGCGAGTACGAGCAGTGTGCCCGGCGATTCACGGATCTCGATGTGGTGCTGAAGAGCGTCGATACCGGACTGGTGGATTTCTACGGCGTTATCGAAGGAAGACTCGTATTCCTCTGCTGGAAACGGGGGGAGAAGACGGTAGAGTATTATCATCACATGGAGGATGGCTTTGCCGGGCGGCAGCCCATTCCTTCGGGTGAAATGGCGCGCTGACCCTGGTTTGTGGGCCCTCTAGCGGCAAGCATTAGCGAACATGCCTTTCGATGAATACAATCCGACGGTCCTGGAGCACTTCCTCAACCCCCGGAACACCGGGGAAGTCGATCGGCCGACGCATGTCGCTCAGGTGACGAATCCTGTCTGCGGCGATATGATGAAGCTCACCTTGCGAATCCAGGACGGGGTCATTCGCGAAGCCCGCGCCAAGACGTTCGGGTGCGCGGCGGCCATTGCCTGTTCCTCTGTCCTAACGGAGCTGCTGGTGGGCCGGCCCTTGGTGGAGGCGCGGAACATCCGCGACGTCGACCTCGTGGAGCGGCTGGGGGGGCTGCCCGAACACAAGCTGCGCTGTTCCCTCGTTGCGGAGTCTGCGATTCGGCAGGCCTTGCCATGATCGCCCGCACCGGGCAGGTACTGTATTTTCTGGGTCTCTCAGTCTGGGTCGGCGGGATGGTCGTCTTGGGCGCACTCGTGGCGCCGTACCTCTTCGCGTCCCTACCGCGCGATCAAGCGGGGGATCTCTTCGGCTCCCTCCTCCGGCGGTTTTCGTTCGTGGAACTCGGATGCGGTGCCGTCGCTCTCGCCGGAGCGTCGATGACGTTCGCGGCGACCCGGCGAAGCGCGCTGATCC
>CAZGKV010000147.1:0-10359 GCA_964526305.1 uncultured Planctomycetales bacterium
GTTCCTGGCGACGGTCGCGGCGAGCTTCGCCCTCTTCGGACCCGGGCCGTGGAGCGCCGTCCTGCCGAGCCTGACTTCCTCCCTGTTGGGAATCGGAGCCGTATTCTGGATTGCGCGGACGGTCTTGGACCAGAAGACGGCATGGATTGCGGCGGCCGTTCTGGCGGTGCTGCCCGTCGACGTCTTTTACGCCACCTACTGCCATCCCGATGTTCCGTCGGCGGCGCTGATGACGGCGTCGGTTGCGCTGACCCTTCAGGGGCGCAAGAGTTCACGAGCAGGTTGGTTCCTTTGCGCCGGAGTGCTCCTGGGAATCTCTCACCTGGTCAAGGAGACGGCCTTTCTGGGGCTGGTTATCCTCTTGGTCTTGACGGGGAAGCCGAACCGGAATCACCTCTGGCTCTCCGGAGGCTTCGGAGCCATCCTTCTGATCGAGTGCGCCGCGTATGGCGTCGCGTCCGGAGATCCGCTATTCCGGTTCCGGACGACATTCGATTGGCAGGTCGGAGCCATGAACCATCCCTGCATCGTTTCAGAGGCCCCGACGGCGAAACGGCTCCTGGTAGATCTGCCCGGAACCCTCTTCCTTCCTCTTCGCGATTCCTACTTGATGTTTCTGCTGTGGCCGATGGCGGCACTGGCGGGAGCGGCGATGGTGATCGTACGGAGGGACGTGCGGGTACGGCCCATCGCGTGGTGGGGTGGCCTTCTAATCATTCTTCTCAACTTCTGGCCGATCCAACTTTCGCCGTACCGTCCCGCCCTTCTCCTGCACGCTCGCGTCCTGCTTCTTCTGGCCGCTCCCATCGCGATCCTCTGCGCGTATTTCCTCCGCCGTCTGGAAAAGATGGGGATCGTCGTGGCGATGCTCCTCGTGGTTCCCACGATCCCGGCGAGTTTCTTTCTCCATCACGACGCGCGCATGCATTCCGTCGCGGCGAGAGTGGCGAGTCCGCACCTGAAGTTCGACTCCGTGGTGGTCTCCGATCGGGCGACATGTCAGTTGCTCCGCCTGTACGCCGGCTACAAGAATCCCGAACGGTTTCGACCGTGGCATGCGGGGCGACCGCCCGGTGCCTATGTGGTCGTTCTTCATCAGAGTGTGCTCGCAAGATCCCGGGCTTCGCTCCCGGCTTGGTTCGGAAGTGCCGAAGGTAGAGTCGTCGAAGAGAGCGAAGTCTCCGGGCGCCTCCGATGGCGCGGGCTCGTTCGAGGCCGATTGGAGCGCACTCCGATCGATCGCGTCACCGTGATTCTGTCCCATGACCGATATTGACGATGTTCTCGCGCCGTTCCTCTCCGATCGCGACGGAGCGTGCTTCCGTTCTCCGCTGAGCGACGAAGAGTTCGAGCGCGCGCGCCGGGAACTCTGGGAGGGGAGCGGGGTATACGTCTTTCGCGGGCTCCTCCGTCCCGAGCTGATCGAGGAAGCCCGGGAATTCTGGTCCACGTTCCTTGCGCGCAGCCGTCCGCGAGAAACGTGGATCCGCTGCGCCGGGAGCCGGAATTTCCGGCGCGATTACGTGAGGGGCTGGCGGAAGGGGACGAGGGACGCCCTGCAGCGCTTCAACAACTTCTGGTGGAATCCGCCCGATCATGACGTGACGTACGACTTGGCATTTCACCTCCACGCCCTGCGGAACCGACTCTGCGGTCAGAGTCCGGGCGTGGGACTCGGGTTGAGCCCGGTGCATCCCGGGACGTGCTTTACGATCAATCACTACCCGCCGGGGGCGAGCGGGATTCGACACCGCGACCGGGATCAAGTTCTTCCGATCGTGTTCGTGCTCCCTCTCTCGTTCCTGGGGAATCATTTCTCCGGCGGGGGACTGACCGTCTGGGATCGGTCGGAGCGACCCCATCGATTGGACGAGAAAGGGGATCTGCGACCCGGCGACGTCGTGTTCTATCACGGCCTCTTGCCCCATTCGATAGAGGTGATCGACCGGCCCCGTCTTCCGCAGAGCATTCGTTGGGAGGATCCGAGGGGCCGGTGGGTCGTCGTCAGTCACCCGCAGTATTTTGGCCCGAAACCGTCCCGGTGGCGAAATGCGCTTGAGATGCTTCGGGGGCGGATGCCTCGGATCTTCCACGGGCCCCTTCTCTACAACCGCACGATGTTGCGAATCTGGCGGCGCTGGATTTCGCGGTAATGGCCGCTTACCCCATTCGCAATAGGACCTGCACAGCATTGAGGAGGATCCTATGGCGAATTATCGTTGGGTGGGGTTCGTGGCCATGGTGGGCGGGATGGGTTGCGGCGGTGGAGGCGGGGGAGGGGGGGAGATCTCCCTCCCTCCTCCGGCGCCGGAGTCCGGCCCTCCGATGGTCGTGTTCGAATCCTGGGCGACGAATCTCGTCGGTAACGACACGAACGGTTTGGGGGACATCTTTCTCCATGATCCCGGACCGGGCGGGACGTCCAGGGTGAGCACGGGAATGCAGGGCCAGGAGGCCAACGACAGCTCCCGCGAAGTTTCGATCTCACGAGATCGCCGGTACGTCGCATTCACTTCGGACGCCTCCAACCTGGTTGCCGTCGACGGCATCGGAGTGACCGACGTGTTTCGGTTCGACCGGCGGACCGGCCAGACGACTCGGGTGAGCGTGACTCGAGACGGTAGTTCCCCGAATGGACCTTCCTACTCGCCTTCCATCAGCGGCGACGGCATGAGAGTCGCCTTCACCTCGCTGGCTTCCAATCTCGTGGAAGGGGATCGTAATGAGACCAACGATGTCTTCCTCTATGACTTCGCCGCTTCCGCCGTTTCCAGGGTGAGCGTTTCCACCCACGGCGCCGAGGGAGACGGATCTTCGATGTGGCCGTCCCTCTCCGCGAACGGCCGGCATGTCGCTTTCCAGTCCAGGGCAACCACCCTGGTAACAGGGGACACCAATGCCGCGATCGACGTTTTCGTGCGCGATCTCGAAACAGGGGTGACGGAGCGTGCGAGCGTGGCCACGGACGGGACGGAAGGGAACGGCATGTCCCTTCGCGGTTCGATCTCCGCGGACGGCCGCTACGTGGTGTTTCCGTCCGTGGCGACAAACTTGGCCCAGGGGAAGGTGACCCCCCTGACGGACATCTTCCTGCGCGACCGGGAAAGCCGGAGGACCTATCCGATCAGCATCAATTCGATGGGTCAGTATGGAGGCGGGAGCTCCGATTCCCCCTCCATCTCCGACGACGGCAGATTCGTGGCCTATCACTCGTATGCGGACAATCTTGTCTTGGGAGACTCCAACCATAGGGCCGACATTTTCCTCCTCGACCGACAATCGGGGAATACTGAGCGGATCGCCGTCGGCTCGGATGGAGTGGAGACGAACGAGGATTCCTTCGCCCCCCGACTCTCGGGCAACGGTCGATGGATCGCCTTTGCATCGCGGGCCTCGAATCTGGTTTCGGGTGACTCGAATCATTGGCAAGACGTGTTCCTCCATGACCGGGAGGCCGCGCGGACGATACGAGCAAGCGTCCGCAGCGACGGCACGCAGGGCGACGGCATCTCGGGCGGGACCAGCGAGTCCCTGGGCGGATTTGCCATCGCGATTTCCGATTGACCCAGGCCTACGGAATCACGAGCTCCTGAAGCACGGCCTTCTCGTGGCCGTGCTTCACGTACGTGACGTAGAGCCGCTTCCCGACCTTGAGGATGTCGGGGAGCATCCCGCCTTCGCCGAGGCGGGTGAGGTCGACGGTTTCGATTTCGCGGAAGGTCTCGTCGAAAATGCCCAGTCGGAGATTGTCCACGATTTTCCCGGTGCTCTCCTCGCCGGGGCCGGGGATGTACCCTCCGGCCACCGAGGCGTAGACGATGTAATAGCGTCCGTCTTCGAACCAACTTCCCGTGCACCAGAAGTTGTCGCGGTCGGTGTCGGAGAGCGGTCCGTGAGCGTCCACGAACCGAAAGTCCGAGTCGTACCGGAGCACGAAGATCTGTCGCGCCCCGATCGACTCCCCTCGAGGGAACCTGGCCACGTTTCCCACCGGTGTGTGGACGACGAGGCAGTGATATCCGTCGGCGCGGAGTTGGCTCGTTCCTAATCCCCAGAATTGATTCCGAACCGCGGCTCCGGGGATGTCTGCGACGAGCTTCTTGTCGCCGAGAGGACGGAGGTCGAGGTCGAAGACTCGAAGGTAGACGCCCCGGGCCTGCTTGGGGTCGGGAGGGATGTTCTGCTCGCCTTGATCCGTAGAGCGCCAGGGGCCCCGCTCGCGATACTCTCCGGCCGCGTAGACCTTTCCGTCGAGAACCGCGATGTTCTGATCGAGGATCAGGTCCGTTCCACCGGCTCGGATGATTTCCGTCTGGGCGACGACGTTGAAGTCCTTGTCGTATTTCCGCACTTGGCCGGCCCCTCCCGATTTCATCGCATAGTGATACACGTAGTCCCCGGAGACGGTGAGGTCGTGGTCGACGTCACGAGAGCCTTTGGGAGTCAGGTCCTTTTCGACTCCGTCGGGGAAGAGATTCGCGTCGAGACGGATGACGCTGGATTGGGACGCTCTCGCTCGAAATACCCAGAGTCGGTCCCCGAGCTTGATCGGCCGCGGGAAACCTCCGCCTCCGAGAGAGGACTTTCGTCCGAACTTCACTGCGCGGGGAGGATCGAACGTGGTGCAGGTCTTTCGAACCGCGCGGGTCGAGTCGAGGCCGCGCATGTAGTCGAAATAGGCTTTGCGGTCGGAACCGTCGAGTCGAAGCGATCCGACCGTCCTCCCCGTCGCCGCGTCCAGCTTGAGCAGAGTTCCGCCCTCGAGCACGAAGAGGTGATTGCCGACGGCGAGCACGGCATCGGCGCGCGGACCCGGGGCGCGCTCTTGGCCACGGGCAAATGCGGTCGCGACTTTGAGCCAGCGGCCGTCTTTCGTTCGCGCGACTCCCGGATCCGCGGTGCCGTCCCGTGATTCGGCGCGATCGAGCTTCCAGGACTCCCCGTCCGCCGACGTGGCAGACCAGCTCCCGCCGCCCATCGTGCCGTAGAAGCGAAGAGTTTCCCCGTCGGTCACCGCGCATCCGAGCCAGGAACCGCGGGCGTCGACCGACACATTCTTGCGCCGCTCGAAGTTGAGGCCGTCGGTCGAGACCGCGTGGTAGCCCTTTCCCTCGTGGCCTTGAAGAGGGGCGTAGAGGTGCCAGGTCTTGCCGAGCCTCCCGACTGCGCAGTCGATCACGTGTTCGTTCTCGACCGAGAAACGTGGGCCCGACTCGAAACGAAACGTGATCGCGTCGTCGGAGAGGGCCGAATAAATGGCGGGAACTTCACGCCCCTTCCTGCTGGTGAAGTACATCCGGAACCGGCCATCGTCGAAAGCGACGACCGTCGGATCGAAGGGACGCATCATGTCCTCCGGGAAATCGGCCATGACGATGGGACGAGGAGGCGTCCAGGTCGCGCCTTCATCCGAGGAAAAGGAGACCGCCACTCGATCGAAGGCCTCTTGGCGATCTTTGGGGAACCACTGGAAGTGCGCGATGAGGCGCCCTTGCGCGTCCGCGATGAGCGTGGGAACGCCCGCGCCCTCCACGAGCTTGCGGACGCGGGTGAAGCGAAGACCGTCCTTCGATTCGAGGAGCCAAGCATCGCCGTCCCAAGGTCCGGGGCGGTCTTGCACGGTCGAGGGAGGCAGTAGGAGGCAGAGGAAAGCGAGCCGGCCGATCATGGATGGCACCTCATGTTTACCCGTGGAACGGATGCGCCGCGGGATTATTGCGGCTGGGAGAGAGCCGGCTCGTGAATCACAATTCCCTACTCGGATTTGCCCCGTCACCAGAAGGGGTTACAGCCCTGCATCGGGGACACCGGTCGTAAGACGATTCCCCCCGGCGGGTGAACTCAAGGAGTGTGGAAGGAATTCTGGTACCCGTTCACGCTCCCCTTGCACCGCAGGCGCAAAGGCGCGGAGAACCGCCGTCTCTTCCCTGGTTCCACCTTCCCCATGCCGGGAGGCTCCCCCGATTTGTCTCTTCTCCGCGTCTCCGCGCCTCCGCGGTGAACCCCGGTAGAGTCTCAGAAGACTCTACCGGGGTGAAAGAGACCCCGTGAACGCATACGATTCTATTAATGGGCTCCCACGGAATCCGATACTGGAACCCATACGAATCTTGGGGTGCTCTTGTGGGGCGTGCCTACCTGTGGATCCTTGCCGGATCGGTCGCGATGCTGGTGTGCGTCGCATCGATCGCCCGCAAGGGTCGAGCCCCGTATGAGGCGCGAAAACGCGCGGTCGATTCGCGCGAGGGCGCGAGCGTTTCGGAGACGGATGCATCCCCAACGCAAATGGGTACGTCTGTGCCGGCCGCCGGCACTCCCGTGCGCACAGAGATACCGGAGCCGCGGCCGTCGGAGGAGGTGGGGAAGGATTGGGAGCGCTTGAGCCGATGGCTCCTGGACGAAATCAACGACGATCAATTCGCGCGGCTTCTAAGGACCGACACCATCGACGTCTACGTGGGGAGGATCGCCTCCCACGTGACGTCTCTCCCGCGCGAGCCCGGCATGCCGTCGCCGGAAATGCGTGCATTCCTGGATCGCTTCAATGAGCGCGTTCTCCTTGTCGAGTCGAAGATTCGATAGGTCTCTTCTTGGAGATGGTTCGATGAAAGAGTCTCTCGTGGGACTTGCCTTCCTGGCCATGCTCTCGGCCGCGGGAATCGCCGAGGCGACGACCCCGGAGGGCAGAGTCGTCTATGTCGAGTCGTACAAGCTGCAGGATTCGCTTTGGGAGTGGGGCTCCATCGTGCTCAGACCCAAGTCCGGACCCTGGCTGATGATCTGGATCAAGTCCTCGGTCCCCGAAGAGACTGCGCGCCAACTATTCGAGCTGGCGGGACACGCCCCCCCGAATCACACGCTGACGTTTGTGGGCGCAAAGGAGAATCCCTATTGGCCATACTACTTCTCTGTCGACCGCAACTCATATGCAAGGGTATGGCGATGGGGCGACCTGCCTGATGCCCGACTGTCAGAGCTGTCAAACGTAGTAACGTTCTCCGGCCAGATCCAGAGTATTACCATCTATTTCCTCTGGGGCACCTGGGTGACCTTGGGCAGGAGTCTGGTCGGTCCGTCCGTGTTTATTCCCCGCTCCTCACCGCATTACCACCGGCTTCTGACTGCCGTGATCGGAGGATTCGATGAGGACCACGAAGTGACCTTCCACAACTTGGAAGGAGAGGGACCTCACTGGTACGACTGTGGCGAGGCCACGAGCGTAAACTCATACCGGGCCAGGAATCAGTAGGCTTCCGCCCGGGCTGGGGACCGAAAGCCCCGGCCCGGGCATCCTCTTCCCCATGGCGAATTCGAGGAGTGGAGGGGGCAGACTTTGGGGCAAGAAACCTGAGGTGGATCGGTCGCGATCGTGGTGGCCGTCTCGCGCGGAGAGTTCGCCACCTCCGGATTCCGCAACCGGGACCTGCGCCGAATCCTTCACCCCAAGTCGACCAAGCTCGACGCCGCCGACCAGAAGCGAATCGCCGCACGCGTCGGGCGACACATCCGTCTCCTGCGGGCTCATGGCCTCATCCGCAAAATACAGAAGACCCATGGCTACGTCTTGACCTGCAAGGGAACGCTCCTCGCCGCCTTCTGGGCCAATCGCGACGCCGATCTCGAACAACTCCTCTCCGAGCCCGCCTGAAATCCTCGCGCTGTGCGACGAATTTCAGGAGTAGTAGCTCAGAAGACTCTACCGGGGTGAAAGAGACCCCGTGAACGCATACGATTCTCTTAGGGGCCAGGTAGGTATGACGGCCGGTGGTCCGATTTCTTCTTCCGGCCGGTGGTCCAGTCCTTCCCCGGCTACTACCCGTCCCCCGAAGTAGATGCCCAGCGGCGATGCCGCTTTTCTTCAAGAGTTGCTTGAAGTAGTTCTTCCAAGCCGGCTCTCGACAAAAACAAAAACCTCCGGTACACCGAGGGTGCTAACCCGCGCGGACGACGAGCCCGCGCAGCCCTTGAAATACCGGAGGATCCCTCGAACGTAATTTGCGGCTGGGCGGACTGCAAGAATTCCTTCGAGAAGCGCGGCAATCAGCGCTACTGCACGAAGGCATGCAGCGCCGACGCCCGAAGAGTCCAGAACCGTCGCAGCAAGCGCGCTCAGCGAAAACGCGGCCGTCAGATCGCGCTCGCCGCCCGCGGCTTGGTGTCAGCAGTTCACCGGATTGTGCGATTTCGTTTTTCGCTGCGACCGATGTCACGCCGACGTGGTCCGCCCGGCGGGCGAGCGAACCGTCTTCTGCCGTGAATCGTGCCGGAACGCCTTCCGGGAAGGCCGCCGGCGATTGCTCCATCGCCATTCATCGCTCCAACGTTCGTGGAATCGCGATGAAGAGTTCGCCGCGGAAGACGACTCCCTCGATGGTCATGCCGTAGGCCGGTTCGAAGCGCCCGGATATCCTCCGCGCCCATGACGAACCCGACGACGGATCGCGCGCCCGTCGATCCCGCGCGCGTGCGCACGCTGCCCAAACACTTCGCATGGGCCGATCATCGCCTCCGCGAGCGTCTCAAGGATCTCTCGCTCGAAGAGACCGCGGTTTTGTTCTTCCTTCACCTGGCCGCGGATCGGAACGGCTGTTCGTTCTGGTCCGACTCCGGCTTGGCGAAGAAGCTCAACCTTAAGGAAGGCGACGTGATCCAGGCGCGGTTCGCCCTCGTTCACCGTGGCCTCATCGCCTACCGCTACCCGCTCTTCCAGATCCTGCCGCTTCCGGAGGAGACGCGATGATCTTCGTCGCGATCGAACGGCTGCGGACGACCTTCGCGCCGTTGCGGGACGAGCGCACCGATCGGTCGGAACTGGCCGCGTTTCCGCTTCGTGTGGCCGCCGCGGGGGATGCGTTCGAAGTGCTCGACGGATTCAAGCGACTGGCCCTCTGGCGCGCCGAGGGCCGCTCCGAAGTCCCGGTCGTCGTCGAGGCGGTCCAGAGCACGGCGGCGATGAAGGCGCGCCTTCTCGACGTCAACACGCCCGCCAAGACGGCCAGTCCGATGGACGAAGCCCGCGTCGTCGCCTCCCTGCGCGACGAGGACCGGTTCGTCGATGGTGCCAGCATCCTGCGCTTCACGGGCAAGCCCTTCCGCTTTCCCAAGGAAGTCCTCGGCGCACCGCTGGAGGGTGAGGCGGAGTAGGAACCCGGCGCCATCCCAACGCCGGAGGCGGAAACGTCTCCGGCGATTTTCGTTGGCGCGCGACGACTGGACCACCGGCCGAACAACACACCGCGCGGGCCGGCGGACCCGGCCGGTCTGGGCGACCACCTCCCCGCGGAGGCGATCACGTCCATCCCGTTGATCCTCAACGGCTCGGCCGCGGCTTCATCGCCGGTCAGCGAACGGAAGACTGGACCAGCGGCGGTGACAACAGAACTAGACGAACTTCTTGCTCGTGAAGAACTCGACAAGGCCGGAGTCTATATTCGTATCTGTTTAGCGGGTAGGGCGAGATCGTCTCGCTGATGCCCCGCGGCTCGAAGAACGCGGCTGGGGTACTCGAACACGGAGAGTCCGCGTTGACGGCATGTGGCGTCAATGCTGGCCAGCCGCTCCTGAGCCCGGGCGCCGCTCGGCTCGCGGTTGCCGCCGAACACCTTCCGATTCACGACGGCTGGCCGGATCGCCTGATCCGCAGGCCAACTCGTACCTTCGATGCCCCGGCGCTTGACGAACGGAAAGATCTCGTCGCGATGCGCGGCCAGATGCTTGGCGAATCTCCGATTGCCCGGATGGGACAACCTCCATCCCAACAGCCTCTCGAGCCGCGCTTCGAGCCGTCCAACGGCCACGGTCAGACCGTGGGGCGACAAGTCTCCCGCGTCCCGTCGATCGCGGAGCGCAAAGCCTCCTTGGAGCAAATTCAAGACGGCGCAAGGAAATCGCACGGCGCCTCGCGTCGCGGTCAACAGCAAGGTCTGACACCGGCGGATGAGATGCGCGTTGCACTGCTGATGCTCCGCGTCCTCGAAGAAGTCGTAGGGAGATCACCCGTCGTGAATCATCCGGCCCGACCAGCGAGGCCCGAGGATCTCCTCTGGAACGTCGTGTCCCCGGCTGTCTCGAATCACGAAGGCGGTGGCGGTGTGGGTGACGAAAACCCACAGCCACTGGAGCAACCCCCGAACCTTCCATCCCGTTTCGTCGGGATAGACCACCCGGCTACGTCGGACGGTCTCGAGAATCATGCGGTACCCGGCTTGGACGCGCTCGCCTGTGCGCAGGACGATCTGCGCCGCCCCGCCGCGGCTCAGCTCAATGCCGAAGAAGTCGTGAAAGGCGATCCGGATGTCCCCGTAGGAGAGTCCGAGCTTGTTCTTCATCAAGGCGGTCATGGCTTGCGCGTTCGGCCCC
>CAZGKV010000148.1:0-9990 GCA_964526305.1 uncultured Planctomycetales bacterium
ATTTATCGACCTTCCGGGCCCGGAACTGATGGTTTCAGGATTGAAGGGACACTAGACGCATCGAGTTCTCAGCCCGGGTACCGGCGTTTCCGCCGGAAGAGCCCCGGGAAGAGCCTCAGTTCCGTGATGGGCATCCTCCTCTTCCTGCTCGTCCTTCGTCCTGTGGCTGGACAAGCGGTGGAGATCAAATCGAACGACAATGCGAGCAACACCAGGACTCGACTATCCTTCCAGGGAGGGGTAGCGGATCCGGCGTTGGTGACCTTCGGGTGGTGCCGAGTCAAGTTCAACGCATCTAGCGCCGCCTATTTCAATTTGGACGGAGCGAACTCGACGACGCCCTCCCCCGGAGACGTCTGGTTTTCGAGTGCGGTGCTCTACTACTACGACTCGGCCACTCGGACCATCGTCAATACGGATTCCCCCCAGACCCTGACGAACAAGACGATTTCCACCAGCTCAGTGTGGAACGGTACTCTGATTGGGGTCGGATACGGGGGGACAGGCACGTCGACGACCTTTCCCGCGGGAAGCGTGGTTTTCTCCGGGGGGAGCGGGGTGTACACGCAGGACAACGCGAATCTCTTCTGGGACGACTCGACCAAGCGGTTGGGGATCGGTACGAGAAATCCTTCCGGCCGACTCCACTTGGCCGGCGCCATCGCGGCGAACGCCTGGGGAACGGCAGGAATCCAGTTCAACGGCGCGGCGGCGACGTACACGGACGGTAGTACCGCGGCTTCCGGGACGGCTACGAATGCTGTCTTCACTTCGATCCACATTCCGACGCTCGCGGCGTCCTACACCTCGGTGACGACGACGAACGCAGCGACGCTTTATGTCGCGGGCGCCCCGACGGCCGGGACCAACATGACGATCACGAATGCCTATGCCCTTTGGATCGATGCGGGGACGTCTCGCTTCGATGGCCCCGTGGTCGGCAGCCTGTTGGGATCCGCGGCCGCGCCGTCGTTTACCTTCAACGGCGACACCGACACCGGGATGTTCCGGCCGACGACAAGCGACGAGCTTGCGTTTTCTACGGGCGGGTCGGAGCGGATTCGAATTGATGCATCCGGGTTTGTGGGGGTAGGGACGAACGATCCCGTGTCCTTCGTTGACATTTCGTCAGCGAACCTGGACAGTACGGGCGCGGGGGCCGCTAACCAGTTTCTGCGCCTTTGGCGGAACAGCGACACGGATTCCACGGGTTGCGGCATCGCCTTTACGACGTCTACGATCGACACGAACATTGGAGCCAAGATTGTCCATATCCGGGAAAACATCCAAAGCAGAGGTTCCTTGGCTTTCTACACCAAGAGTGACAGTTCGGTCGGCGATACGACTGCAGAACGGATGCGGATTCAGGCGGACGGCACTGTGTCGATCGGCGCTACGACGGACACAAGCTATCTGCTGGACGTAGCCGGCTCGGGGCGGTTCACGGGTGTGATCTCTGGGCCGGCCGGTTCCGCGAGCACTCCATCGTATTCCTTTTATACGGACCCGGACACGGGGATCTTTAGATCGACTGCAAACACGATCGGATTCTCCACCGCGGGGAACACACGGCTCACTCTGAGCACGACCAGACTAACCATGAACTCGGGCCTCATTTTCAATTTCTATCGCGACGCAATGACGGTTACCGGTGGCGGGACCATCACCCCCGCGAGTAGCATGATCACGCTTAACGCTTCATCTGCCGTGACTCTCAGCTCGACGACTGCAATAGCCAATGGCCAAGCGGGAGACCTTCTCATTCTCATTGGGACGAGCGATACGTATACGGTCACGATCAACAATCTCGGCAACGTAGATCTTGCCGGCCCCAGTCGAGTCCTGGGGGAAAGGGATACACTCATGCTGTATTTCGACGATTCCCATGGAATGTGGGTTGAGATCTCCTTTGCGGACAATTAGGTCGAGTCCTCTGCGTAGAGATCGCCCCTCCCTTCCCGGGTACACCATTCTGATTCTGGCTCACTCGCCACACTTCTCCAGTCGAGAGATTCTTCAGAAACACGTCCACGTACTTGCCCTGCACGCCGTTGTCGAGGTTTGAAGATTGGGAGCTGAAGCAGACGAAATCCCCTGCGGGCGAGATGGTCTCGGTGGAACTGTCTGTCGACATTGCCGTCGAATCGATCGAAGGAGAAACCGGCGGGGAATCATCCGAGACTATCGTCGACTCGCTCGTGGAAGTGCTGGTATCCGCAATCGTCGAGTCGTCCGAGACTACCGCCAACACCAGGCCGACCAGAGCCAGCATCAGCGCCATCGATCCAGAGCGCATACCCTCTCCCCGGGAAGACCCCAACCATCGATCGCGCGTCCCCCGATTCGCATCGCTGGGGAGACGCTCCAACATGAGCGGATGGGCTGGTTTCTCGCTTAGCGATTTCGGGACGCCCCTGCTCGGGCCGACTACCGACTCAGCTTTTCCCACTCGGAGACAGGGAGAGCCTCCACCGCCCCCACCTCGTTCACGCAAGCCCCCGTGATCCGTCCCGTCCGAGTGCGAAGGGTGTTGGGGTCGGAGGTCGCAAGCAGGAACCGGGCGTCCCATACCCGAATGGTGTTTGGGGTGACGATGCGGCTTTCGTGCCAGGTGACGATCCGACCCGTGCGGAGGTCGAGATATCCGTGGGTGCTCATCCCCATTCCCCTCGTGGAATGCGCCAGCGGCATCCCCACGGGGCCGCCGCTTTCCACGTCGAGGAAGTAGATCCCCTCCCCGCGGCAGCCGATCATCAGAATCCTCCCCGACGGGTCGAAGCCCACATCGTCGGGATAGGCGGGCAGCGTCACAGGAGCCCAGCGCGGACGGCCGGTCTCCGCGTCGAGCAGTCGAATGGAGTTTTGGGTCGTGACGATGAAACTTCGGCCATCCGGAGAGAACCGGGCAATCCCGACACCGCTCTCCCATGGAAACGCCTCGCCGTAGGGCTCGCCCTTCTCCAAGTTCCAGAATCGCCCGGACTTTCCTTCGTGCACCGCGGCGCGCACGAAGCGCGAATCGTAGCGAGCCCCCTCCCAGATTCTCGCTCCCTTCGGAAGAGGAGGAGGCTTCAACGCGCGACCGAGCCTCAGGCTCCAGAGCACCTCCACATCGCCCGACAGGCCTCGAACGACAGATCCATCCTCCGTGATCCACACGCTCTCCGGCGCGGGATCCAAACGAATCTCCGATCCTTCGCCGGCCAAGGTCGCCACACCGAACACGAGGATGCGCCCGCCCTCAAAGTGGCACAAGCCTCGATTTCCGGCGCCGGCTGGAAAGAGTCGAACGACCTTCCCGGAGATCTCCCGCTCCGACAGCACCCGATTCGCGGCAAGATCGCGCAGGCGAAGGCGATTCCCTACCGCCTCCAGAAGCTGCGCCGTTCCGGGCACGAGGGCGTAGGCTCCCTCCGGGAGGCGATCGATCTTTCCCCCTGGGGTCCAAATCGCAGACCCGGTTTTTTCCGTAACCAGGACGCGTCCGTCGGGAAGAAATGCGGGCCAGCCGAGAGTGCCGGAGAAGGTTAGTTCGCCCAGGAATCTTCCCGATTCCAGCTCGACGACCTTGAGATCTTTCGCGGCGACGATGGCGAGACGAGCGGAATCTTGCGAGAAAAGAAGACTGGGGAAACCCTCAGGCATCGGCACGGGAGTCCCGACCTCTCTCCCGGTTCCGGAATCGACGATCCGCACCGTACGATCGTGACCTTCGACGACCCATCGATTCCCGTTCGGGGAGACATGGAAATTGCGCATCGGTACGGGCGCCTCGAACTCTCGCCACGGACTTTCCGGAAGTTCCCACCGGTAGAGCTTTCCATCGTAGCTTCCGGCGACGAGCGCCCTTCCGTCCGGCGCAAACAGCAGACTGAGGACGCCTCCCGCGACGCGCATGGCCGGACCCGCGGGTTTGCACTCGGGAAAGGTCCAGAGTCGAACGGTCCCGTCGCGACTCCCCGTCGCCCACACGCTGCGATCCGGCGCGACATCCCAGGCGTCCACATAGTCGTCGTGAGCGGCGCCGGTGAACGCCATCCGTTGGGATCGCCAATCGAAAAGGGCCGCCGCCTTTCCCGCCGCCACCATCAGAAGCGTCGTTTCCGGAACGGTACGCAGTCGATGAAAGAGGGCCATAGAATCCGGGCCGCCGTACAACAGCCGCGTACGACCTTCCGCGATTTCGTAGAGGCCGGCCGCGAAGAGGTACATCCGAGTCCCGTCGCTCGAAACGCACATCGACATCATTACCTGTCCGGGAGCGGTGCGAGCCACGAGAGTGAGGTCCTCCAATCCCGGCACCCGTCGCGCCCGGATCTCTCCGGACTTTTCGTGTACGTAGAGGATCCGGCCGTCGGGCGCGAAGGCGACCACCGGATTGGGAGACACCTCGATGCGTTCCCGACTCACGATCTCCCCGTCGTTCCGGCGGCGGAGGCGGAGGAGGTACTCGCGCTTGTCTTCCTTTGCGACCGTTTTCGCGGTCGCCAGGAATTCCCCGTTCGGCGAGAGAGCCGCGGGAACTTCGGCCTCCTCGAGGCCCGAGGATCCCAACGCTGCGACGGCAAGCTCTCCGCCGCGGTCCCAAGTCAATCCGACGATGGCACCGGAGTGTGCGCGCACGGCGGAGAGCCGCGGATGGCGCGAGAGAAAGAACTCCGTGTTCACGGTCGCGAGGGTGGAGGGGGCCAGTCGATTCGCCTCCGCATAGAGCGCGGCGGCGGCGGTGAAGTCCCCGGCCTCCGCGGCCTGTCGAGCGCGCGTCGATTGAAGATGGGCGAGGGCGCGGACGAGCTGTTCCTGCTTCGCCTCGACGCGGCGGCGCCCTTCCTCCTCGGCCCCGGCTCGACTTTCCGCCTCTTGCCTCGCGCGGGCCTCGGCCTGCGATCGAGCCTCGGCCTGCTGCTTCGCGCGACGATCCGCTTGAACTCGCCCCGCGAGAGAGATCGAGCCGAAGGTTCCGCCGCCCAGAATCGCGGCGATCGCCATCGCCCCGAACGTCCAGAGGAGCGGCTGTTTGCGGATCCGTTTCGCCAGCACGTATCCCCAGGTCGGCCGACGCGCATGCCGGAGGGGCTCCTGGGCTTGGAAGGCCCGCAGGTCCTCCAGCAACGCGGGTACGCCGGGGTATCTTCGACGGGGATCCTTTTCCAACGCCCGAAGGATGATGGCCTCGAGATCGGAGGCGATGCCCGGGGAGAGTCTTCGGGGCCATATCGGTTCCACGGACAGCACTTGGACCAATACGTCCGACGACGTGTCGCCCACGAAGGGAGGCCGGCCGGTGGAGAGCTCGTACAGAATCGCGCCGATCGAGTAGACGTCGCTCTGAGCGGTCGCCTGGCCTCGCGCCTGCTCCGGAGCCATGTAGTTGGGCGTCCCCAGGACGGCGTTGGTGCCGGTCAGGCTGGGCGCATCGACCGCGATCTCCTTCGCCAACCCGAAGTCCAACACGAAGACATGGCCCTGCCGGTCCACCATCACGTTCGACGGCTTCAGATCTCGATGGATGATGCCGCGCGAGTGCGCGAACGCCACCGCCTCCGCGACCGTCGTCGTTGCGGTCACGCGCTCGGCCGCGGAGAGTTTGGCCGCGGAGAGCGTCGTCCCGTCGACGAACTCCATCGCGATGTACGGGGCTCCCTCGTGCTCCCCGATCTCGTAGATCTTCGCGATGTTCGGATGATCCAGGGCCGCCGCGAGCTGCGCTTCCCGGCGAAAGAAGGCGAGCGCCTGCTCGTCGGCCAGGGAGCGGAGGAATTTCAGCGCCACCCATCTGGCGAGGTCGGGCTCCCACGCGAGGAACACCATTCCCATCCCGCCTCCGCCGAGCTTCCGCACTCGCCAGAAGCGACCGACCCGCTTGGTGGGATCCTGCATGGCGGCTGCGGCTTCCGCGGGAACCGGACGGGAACTCTCGAGAGTCTTGATCTGGGCCGGCGTCAAGGGGAGGTGCGCCAGGAGCCTCGTACCTTGCGATCGATCGTACGATTGGATCGCGGCCTCCACCTGTTCCCGGCGAAGCAAGCCGAGATCCACCGCACGTCGAGCAAGATCGAAATCGGCGTCAGAGTCGCTCATGGCCCCGCATGGCACATCGCCGCCGGATGGTTTTCTATCTTGCGCTTTTCACCCTTTCCAACGCCCGCGGGAGCGGAGGAAGTCCTTCGGAAAGCAGGCGGTCGCGAGATTCCTTGCGGTCTCCGCCGACGACCTCTTCGATCCGATCCGCGCCCCACGCGGCCGCGAACCGGAGAGGATCGAGGGACGCACGCGTAGCCTCCATCCGAGCCGCTTCGCGATCGAGATGGGCCTCTCTCTCGAAAACCCCGGCGGCGTCGTCGAGGCTCATCCCGCTGAGATGGATTTCCAACGCGGCCACCCACCGGCACGCCGCCATCGTTTCACGTAGAGTCAGAGCCAAGCGAGACCAGCCGTCGCTTGCGCCAAGGGCACGACCGGCGTACAGGGCCCATCCATCCTCGAACGCCCGCGATCGGAATACCCGTCGAATCCCGCCGGCGCGAAAGGCTGCGAGCCGCGCGACGACGCGTCCCGGAATTCCTTCGGCGATCGCCGTCCCGTTCGCTCCCGCCCTGGGCCAGCGAGCCAAATGCGCTTCCTTCCGGTCTTCCGGCCAACTCGGGTCGGGGAGATCGATCCGTACTATCGTCCCCTCGCCGGGACACTCGATTCGGATCTCCCGGTCGGAACAAGGAAGCAACGTACCGGCGACTGAGATCCGGGGATTGGGAAGCGTCACGAATCCCTCGCTCGTCTTGGAAGCGTGTCCCACGGCGGCTCGGATCCCGTCCAGGATCTCCTCCTCCTTGGGGTGGTCCGATCGCATCTTCCGCACGAGCAGCGCCGGAGGGACGTCCCGTTCCACTTCCGCAGCGGTGGACTCGAGGCTCCGGCGAGTTCGATCGAGCCTCGCTTTTCCCGCGGTCAGCAGCTCGGCCGGGGAAATCCGAATTCCTTCTCGATGCAGGAGGTACTCGCCGAGGACTTCCGCGCCCCAGACCGGGAGGACTCCGGCGCGGCGCGATCCTTCCGTGCGAAGCCAATCCGAGAATTCCTCGATCCTCCGGAGAGCCTCCGCCCGCGACTCGGAGAATTCCTGCCACGCCCGCCAACGATTCCGGTTTCGAATGAGACCCGGCGGGCCTTCCGCGAGCCCGGCCACGATCGAAGACGCGATCGCGGGCTCGAACTCCATCATCATCACCCGTCGGACGAACCGATGCACTCGGTCCAGGTCCGCGATCGCGAGTTCCGTCCACTCCCGAGGGGGATTCGAGAGGTTTTCCCGCGCCGCCCGGAAAACCGCGCCCGCCTCCCGAAGGCGCCGTTCGGCATGTCCCATCCGACTCGGAAGCGATTCCGTCGAGAGAAACGTGACGGAGTAGAACCCTTCCGCGAGGATCTCGACGTACCACGAAGGATCCCGCTCCCAGCGGCGCATCCGTTCCAGTTCGACGATCTCCGCGCGGATTCGTCCCTCGAGAATCGCCGCATCCTCTTGCCGCAATCCGCTCAGCCGGGCCCGGTCGATCTTGCCCAGTTTTCGGAGATGGTAGTAGAGACCCGCCACTCGTGCCTGGATGTCGTCCCTCGATACTTCTTCGACGGCGTCGTCGTACTCGTGGACTCCGTTTTCCGTCGCTTCCGCGGGGTGCTGGGCATAGTGCCAAGCCAGATACGCGCTCGAGAGGTCGTCGAAACGACGATCGTCGGAGCGCGAATCCTCGGGCATCCGACCGACGGTTCCCAAGTCCGGTCCCGTCAAGGCTTCGCACGAAACCAGAGAGAGGAGAAGCCCGACGGAGCGGCGCATGTGGCGCGAGGATATCGGCGGATCCGGCCGCAAGTCAATCGAATTGGGCTCGCCCTTGCGTGCGGGTCGGGGCGCCCCTATGATGGGCGCCCATGAAATGGTGGGGATGGGGCGACCTGGCGAAGGAGACCCCGCTGGATCCTTCGTTTCGCGATTTCCTCTTCGAGAAGATTCGCGCTCCCCGCCGCGAACCGCAGAGGCCGGTCTCTCCTCCCGATCTTCCCCCGGCGAATCCCGAAGTGGCGCTCTCGGTGGAGGGGGTCTCGTCCGAGGCCGATCGATTGGCCCATGCCGCGGGTCGGGGGTTTCCCGATCTCGTTCGGCTCCGACGACCCAGGCTCGATCATGCGCCGGACGCGGTCTGTTACCCGCAAGACGTCGACGGAATCCGCCGCGTGCTCAAGGCCGCGGAGCGCGACGGATGGGCCGTCATCCCGTTCGGCGGCGGGACGAGCGTGGTCGGCGGAGTGAATCCCGTGGCCGAGGGTAGGCGCGGCGTCGTCACTCTGGATCTGACGCGACTCGGCCGGGTGCTCGACGTCGATCGCGTCTCGCTGACGGCGCGAATCCAGGCCGGGGCCTTCGGTCCGGCCCTCGAACGAATCCTGGGAAGCGACGGCCTGGAGTTCGGCCACTATCCCCAATCCTTCGAGTTTTCCACCCTGGGTGGCTGGATCGCGGCGCGATCCGCCGGACAGAATTCCACCGGATGGGGCCGCATCGAAGATCGGGTCGTCGCGCTTCGCGTCGTGACGCCCGTAGGAGAGGTGGTGACGCGCGAAGTCCCCGCCTCCGCGAGCGGGCCGGAGCTCCGCGACGCCCTCGTGGGGTCGGAGGGAACCCTCGGCATCGTCGCCGAGGCCGTGGTGCGCGTTCGACCTCGCCTCGAGAGAATGCGCTACCGCTCGATCCTCTTCAAATCGTTTCACGAGGCCCTGTCGAGCGTGCGGACTCTCAGCCAGCGAGGCCCCTTCCCCGTGGTGGCGCGCCTCTCGGACGAGCCCGAGACGGAAGTTCTCTTGAAGCAAAGCCGCGCGGATTCGAAGTGGGCCTTCAAGCTGTTGCGACTCCTCGGAAAGGGCGCGTACGTCCGAGGCGGCGCGCATCTCCTCCTCGGATTCGAAGAGCAGCGGGATGCCTCCGCGGCCGCCTGGATTGCCCGGAAGGGCGGCGGACTCGACATCGGAGGAAGTCCGGGGCGGCACTGGGAAAAGTCCCGCTTCGATCTCCCTTATCTCCGCGACACGATGATGGACTACGGCCTCTTGGTGGAGACGTTGGAAACGGCGGCCGGTTGGTCCGGTATCGAAGCGCTCTACTTCGCCGTCCGGTCCTCCTTGGAGCGTGTGCTCCCGACTCCCTTGGTGATGTGTCACGTATCGCACCTTTACCCCGACGGCGCGTCGCTCTACTTCACGTTCATCTGCGAAGCCCTCGATCGCGAAATCGAGCTCTGGCACGCGGCCAAAGAGGCGGCCGCGCGGGAAATCCTCGAGCACGGAGGGACCATCAGCCATCACCACGGGGTCGGCGCCGATCATCGCCCTTGGCTCGAGGGGGAACGCGGGAGACTCCAAGTCGAAATGCTGCGGGCGCTGAAGCGTACGTTGGATCCGAAGGGAATCTTGAACCCGGGGAAATTGATTCCGTAGTCGCCATGGAGCTATCTCCCCGGACTCGTCAGGAAAACCTCGGCCGCCTGGCCCGGGAGACCTTCGATCTCCTGGTGATCGGCGGCGGGATCACCGGAGCGGGGATCGCCCTCGACGCTGCGGCTCGCGGAATCAAGACCGCCCTGGTAGAGCGCCGGGACTTCGCGAGCGGGACTTCGAGCAAGTCCTCGAAGCTCATCCACGGGGGCCTGCGATACCTCAAACAGTTTCAATTCAAGGTTACGTTCGAATCCTCGAGGGAAAAAAATCGGCTGCGCCGACTGGCTCCGCATCTGATTCGCGACCTTCCGTTCGTCTTTCCCGTCCGATCCGGCCTTGCGGGCAGGGCCGCCTTGAACACGGGGCTCTGGTTTTACGACGTCGCCGCAGGACTCCCCGACGGCATGATTCACCGAAAGATTCCGCTGGCCGAGGCCTCCCGCCTCGTCCCCGGGCTCGCTTCCGATCGCCTCAAGGCCGCCTATCTGTACTACGACGCGA
>CAZGKV010000149.1:0-9744 GCA_964526305.1 uncultured Planctomycetales bacterium
GACGCCGAATCATCTCGACCGCCACGGCACCATGGAGAGCTACGTAGAGGCCAAGCGGCAGATCGTCGCCCATCAGAGAGAGGGCGAGTGGAAGGTGTTGAATTGGGACGACCCGATCGTACGGGAATTCGCGAAGGCTTCCCCTTCGAGAACGATGCACTTCAGCATCCGCGAGCGCGTGATGCGGGGGGCGCGGGGGGACGGCCAGACGGTGTACCTCTATCTGACCGGCTCGAAGTTTACCGTGGACGTCTCGAAGCGGAAGCTTCCCGGTTGGTTCAACCTTCAGAACATGTCGGCCGCGGCGGCGGCGAGTTTCGTCGCGGCGGGATCGCGGTGGGAAGGATGGCGGGATGCGGCGGAGGAGGTGTTCAACACGTTTCCGGGAGTCGAGCACCGACTCGAGTTCGTCGTCGAAAAGGGCGGAGTGAAGTACTACAACGACTCGATCGCGACCAACCCGGAATCGACGATGGCCGCCCTGGACGCCCTGCCGGGGGGGATTGTCCTTCTCGCCGGAGGATACGACAAGAAGCTCCCCTTCGAACCGCTCGCGGACCGCATGATCGGTCGGGTTCGGGTGCTGGTGGTTCTGGGGGAGACGGGGCCCAAGATCGCTTCCCTCGTCCGGGGACGCGGGCCGGAGGTCGTGGAGGCGAAGGGCTTCGAGGAGGCGGTCCGGGAGGCGGCGGGGTCCGCGCGTCCCGGCGAAACGGTTCTCCTCTCTCCGGCGTGCGCGAGCTACGATCTCTTTCGGAACTTCGCGGAGCGGGGCCGCCGATTCAAGGAGCTCGTGGCCGCTCTTCGATCGTGACATGGGACTGGAAGCTACCCTGGCCGTCATCCGGACTTTGCCGAAGGACGAGGCCGTATCGCATCTCGAAACGGCGTTGATGGAGCCGTACGAGGAGATCCAGGCCGAGGCCTTTCGTCTCCTGGCCGATCCCCAGGGGCTCAACCGTCCCGAGATCGTCGTGCGGTGTTTCCCGGGGCTCCTTCCTGGAGTTCGAAAGAAGATTCTCGAGCAGAAGTGGCACTTCATTGCCGTGGCGCGCGAGCAGATCCGGAGCGGACTGGAGAAAATGAGGCGATCCGCCTACGAGATGCTCGCGGCCATCGGGGAGGTCGAAGTCGCGCACCTCTTGGCTCTGGCGGTCAACGACGCCTCGACGGTGATCCGGGAAAACGCGGCGGATGCCATGGAGAAGATCGCGCTGCGCTACCACTACCATCTCTTGAATTGGCACTCCCAGGGCGAAGAGCGGAGCCGTCAATTCGTCGAGCAGAACCGGGCCCTGATGCTCCAGGCGCTCGAGGTCCTTCTCCGGACGTTTCAGATCCATCGAAAGACCCTCTTCATCGAAATCGCGGTAGAGATGGGAGGCACGGCGTACAAGCTCATCACCGACATCGTGCTGGCCCGGCGGGACAGCCCGATCTATCGGGGGTTCCTCGCCTTCCTCGAGCGGGCCACTTCGGACGCGGCGTTCGATCTCCTTTTCAAATTGTATTTCGAGCATGAGGAGAACCTCCGGCAGGCGGCGCTCGATGTCATGAAGGGCCGGACGGACCCCGGATTCCTCGGGGCGCTCGCGGCGTGGTTCGCGAAGCTGCCCCCCGAGAAATTCCTGCAGCTCTCCACTCGCGTTCGGGAAATCCCCTGGTGGAAGATCGTGGAAGAGAGCCCCGAACTGGAGCCGGCTCTCACGTTCAAGCTGATCGAATTCGTGTCCAAGTCTTTCGTCGATCCCAAGACGCGGGATTCCATGATTCGGGGATTGTGGAAGAGCGGGCATGCGGAGGTTCGCGCCCGAGTGCTTTCGGCGCTGAAGGAACTCCGTTCCCCATTGGCCCTCGAGGTGGCACGTTCCGGGCTCGGCGACGCCTCGGACGAGGTCAAGGTCGCGGCGGTAAAGGTGATCGCCGAAGCGGCGCCGGCCGATAAGGCCAAGTTGCTGGCTCCCTTCATCGGATCTTCCCACCCGGAACTCCGGGCCATCGCGGTGCGCGAAGTTTCGCGGGAGAGCTTCGACCGCTACCTGAGGTCGTTCGATCGGTTGGACGAGCGAACGCGGGAACTGGCGGCGCGCGCTCTGGCGAAGATCGACGCCACGATGCTGGATCGGCTGGTCGACGAGATCAATTCGATGGAGGCGGACCGGCGCCTCAAGGCGCTGCGGATCGTGAACTACGTGGAGGCGGGAGAGGATCTGCAGCCGCTCCTCATGGAGCTCTTGAACGACCGGGACACGCGCGTGCGGGCGACGGCGATCAAGATCGTCGAGCTCTCGGGAAACGTGGAGGGGATGAGGCTTCTGATCGGAGCGCTCGCCGACCCCGATCGGCGGATTCGAGCCAATGCGATCGAGGCGTTCGAGCAACTCGGCGACGAGCGGTTCGCAGCGCTCCTGCTTCCGTTCGTCAAGGATCCGGATAACCGCGTGAGGGCGAATGCGGCCAAGGCGCTGTGGAACTTGGGACGCAAAGAGGTTCGATCCACGGTCGAGGGGATGTTGGAGGATCCCGACGAAAACATGCGGCTCTCCGCCGCTTGGGCCATCGGCGAGTTGCGCTTCGAAGGGGCCGCTCCGCTGCTCCGGGCGCGATTGGAGAGGGAGCCGAACGAGAAGGTACGGGCCAAGATCGCGGATGCGTTCGCGCGCCTGGCGAATCCTTCGGAGGAGAACGGCGGATGAACGTGTTCGAGGATATCGGGCGCGGGTTTCGAAGATCGAGCGGAGTCGACGCGTGGGTCGTGTTGGGCGTCGTCGCCTTTGTCGCAGCCGTATGCCTGGTTCTTCTCCTGGTACGGCACTACACGTCGCCCGGGGCTCGCGCCGCGCGGCTTCGAAAGTCCGTGTTCCGTCGCCTGACCGAGGCAAACCACCTGACACCTGCGGAGCGCGACATCCTTCTCCAGATCGCGCGCCACTACCAGGTGTCGGATCCGGTCGAGCTATTCCTGAAGCGTTCGCTCTTCGAAGCCGCCCTGACCGTCCTCAAGGTTGATGCGGCGGTGGCGGACCCCATGCGGCGAAAGCTCTATACCTAAAAAAATGGCCCCGACAACAGGTCGGGGCCGTTGGAGCGGGATCTACAAGAGGGGATTAGCAACCCCCATGCCATTCCATCCCCGCGAGAATTCGACATCAAACGGTCGACTATTGGCGTTCCTCTGCCAAGGATCGTTGTCATATCCTTAGGTAAAGCGTAATATGTTTATTGCCAACATATTGCGACGCCTCCCTAGTTGGCACCAATCGGATGATATAGAAATAGCCAGGCTATTTTTATATCATGATATAAAAATAGCCTGGCTATTTCTGTATCATCGGGCGTGGAGGGGGGCTCGAGGTGGAAGTCCGGATTCGGAGTAGAGAATGGAGCGTGGAAAGTTCGAGATATACTGTGGTATATATAATAGAGTTATAATATGAAGTATCTCGCGCTGACGCTTGTAATGGCTTCCGCCTCGTGCCGTCCTCGAACGGCCATCGTCGTTTTTGCAGCCTCGAGTGTCGGAGAGCTGGCCGAAGAGGCGGGGGCCGCGTGGACGAAGCGAACGGGAACGCCCGTCCGGGTTCAGACCGGCTCCTCCGCGCTTCTGAGCCGCCAGATCCGAGAGGGGGCGCCGTGCGACGTGTTCCTGAGCGCCGATGCCGAGTGGGTGGAGATGTTTCGCGTCATGGATCGCCGCGACTGGTTGGAGAACCGACTTGCCCTGGTCGTGCGCCGGGACGCCCCCGACCGGGAGCCGGAGAGTCTGGCGCTCGGAGGCGAAGGGGTCCCGGCGGGGAAATACGCGCGCATTGCGCTCGAGAGGTCGGGAATGCAGGTGCCCTCGCGCGTCGTATACGGCGCCAGCGTCCGGGACGTGCTCTCCAAGGTGGTCGCCGGCGCCGCGGACGCGGCGATCGTCTATGTCACCGACGCCGCCCTCGCGCCCGAGGTCCGCATCGCGCGCGTGTTCTCCGAGGACGCCCATCCCCCCATCGTGTACGTCGCGGTCCTCTTCACTTCGGGGGGCCGAGGATACTTCGAGGCTCTCCGCGACCCGGCGACCCTGGAGTCCGCGGAGCGAAGAGGATTCCGGAGACGCCCGTGACCGCGGTGTGGATCTCCCTTTCCGTCGGAGCGGCGGCGACCGCCTTGAGCCTGGCGCCGGGAACCGCCGTCGCGTGGGTCCTGGAACGATCGCGGACTCCGGTTCGCGGGCTTCTTCACGCGCTGGTCTACCTCCCTCTGGTTCTCCCTCCCGTGGTGACGGGACTCGTGCTCCTCCGGATCTTCTCGCCGCGCGGTCTCCTCGGCCGCGCGCTCGAGACGATCGGACTTCCCGTCGCCTTCCATTGGCTGGGAGCGGTGGTGGCGGCGGCGGTCGTCGGATTCCCCCTCCTCGTAGCGGGTATCTCTCTCGCGTTCCGATCGGTGGACCCTCGCCTCGAAACCCTCTCGCGATCGCTGGGACGCGGTCCGTGGGCTACGTTCTTTCGCATCACCCTCCCGCTGGCCTACCCTGGAATCCTGGCCGGCGCCGTGCTCTGCTTCGCGCGCGGGCTCGGGGAGTTCGGCGCGACGATCGTCCTGGCGGGCCGAATCCCCGGGGAGACGGAAACCTTATCCTTGGCCGTCTACGCGGCCCTGGAACGCCCGGGCGCCGAAGCCCATACTACTGCTCTCGTGATCTTCTCGATCGCGATCGGCGTCGCCGGCATTCTGGTCGCGCGCATCCTGGATCGCCGGAGGCGAACCGAATCATGAAGTTGGAGGTCGAGACTCGGATCCGTCGCAAGAGCGGCTTCGCGCTGAAAGCCTCCTTCGCGTGTGAAGCGGACTCCGTCGCCATTCTCGGTCCCAGCGGCTCCGGGAAGACCACGCTCCTTCATGCGCTGGCGGGAATCGAAAGCGGGCGAGTCGTTCTCGACGGACGGGATTTCTCGGAGCTCCCCCTTCAGAAGCGCGGCTTCGGGATCCTCTCTCAAGATGCGCTCTTGTTTCCCCATCTCTCCGTCCGCGACAATCTGACGTACAGCCCGCGGGCCGGCGATCCTTCGGAAGTCGCGGGAGCCCTGGGCCTTCTTCCCCTCTTGGATCGGATGCCGGGGAGCTTGAGCGGCGGGGAGCGACGTCGCGTAGCGCTAGCCCGGTGTCTCTTGAGCCGACCGTCGCTCCTCCTCCTGGACGAGCCCTTTTCGGGACTCGACGAGCCGCGGCGGCGCGAGGCCATGTCGTTGCTGACCTACCTCCGTCGTCGATTCGAGGTGCCGATCGTGTTCGTGAGCCATCGAGCGGAGGAAGTCATCGGGATGGCCGAATTCGCGGTACGGCTGGATGAGGGAAGGGTCGTCGCGATGGGACCTTGCGCTTCCGTCCTCCGGTTCGGCGAGACGCTCATCGATAACTACTTCTCCGGTACGGTGCTCGGACCGGGACGCCTTCGCGTGGGAGGGGTGGAGCTCAGCGCCATGATTCCCGAGACCGCTACCGGGGAGGTGCGGCTCGCGTGTTACGCCCACGACATCCTCCTGGCTTCGGAGATTCCTCGCGCGATCTCCGCGCGGAATTGCATCCGGACGCGAGTAGAGGAGTTGGAAGAGGCCGGCGGCGTCGTCCTCGTTCGACTTGCGGCGCCGCCCGTGCGTGCGCTCGTGACTCCGGAGGCCGTCCGCGCGTTGGAGTTGCGACCGGGCGGGGAGGTCGTGGCCATCCTGAAGGCGACCGCCATTTTCCATACGGGGGCCGCATGAACCGATTCGACGTGATCGTGGAGTCCTTCGATCGGCGGGACGGATTCGCGTGGCTTCGACTATCGCGAGGTCGCCTCGCAGGGCGGGATTGGCCCGGGATCCGCCGGGGCGAGAAGGCGAGAGTGCGGATCCGACCCGACGACGTCCTCTTGTGTGTCGAGCCTCCCGGAAGAGTCAGCGCTCGAAACGTCCTTGCGGGCCACGTCCGATCGGTGCGGCGGATCCCGGATGGGGTCTACATCACGGTCGACGTCGGGTTCGGTCTCGTCGCGCTCGTCACTCGTCGAGCCGTGTCGGACTTGAGACTGCGCCCGCGCGTGCCGGTCTATGCCGTGGTCAAGGCCACGGCGGTGGTTCCCGAGGTCCCCTTCCAAGCGCGTCTTCGAGCCTCTTTGGTCGGGCGTCGTGGTCTCGTGGGGCCGCGGCAGATCGACTACCTTCGCGCCGTCGAGGCGATGGGGTCGCTGGCGGCCGCCGGTCGCGCACTGGGGATCACGTATCGGACAGCTTGGCTCTGGTCCCGAGAGATCAACCGGCGTTGGGGTTCGCAACTCCTGGCGCACGTTCGGGGAGGGCGGGGCGGGGGAGGCGCGCGGCTCACTCCGGAAGGGAAGGCGGCCCTGAATCGGGTCGCGGCGGCGGAGAAAGAAAGCGCCCCTCTTCCGCGGGGGCGAAAGAGGGGCGTTTGATTCGCGGGATTACTTGCCGGCCTTGAACTCCTTCAATTCGATACTGAACGTCTCCTTTCCCGACTTCATCTCCATTTTCACCAGGCCGATGCCCTTGGAGAAATAAAAGTCGGCGGTCATCTTGGGGTTCTCCTCGCCTCGGTCTATTTCGAAGCGGCAGTGGATGGCGCCCTTGTATTCCTTTTCGAAGACGGTGATGTCTTCCGTGCCGACGTTCTCGATCTCGACCTCCGTGCCCGAATCCGCGAACGGACTCTTCCACTTATCGCCCTTCTTCGAGGCGGGCTTGAAGATGTGGAACATCACCTTCTCCTGGTCTTCTTCGATTTTCGACCACTTGACGCAGCCGTCGTCGAAGAACATGCAAAGTTTCTCCGTCTTGAACGGCTCGTTCTCGCCCTCCTTAGTCTCTTCGTTGTCGAGGAAGACCTTCCCGTCCTTCACTTCCTTCACGGTCATCTTGGACGTTGTCGTGTTCTTGCCCGCCTTCTCCACGTAGAGCCACTGGGTGCCCGTCTTGAAGTTCCAGTACTCTTTTCCTTCGTCCTGCTGGATCGCGGCCGCGAGCAAGAGCGTGCAGAAGTTCATCGCCATCTCCATAAAAGGAATCCGGGGAATTATGCGGCGCGCGAGGAGAGAAGTCGAGGAGGAAAGGACGGCCTTGCCGGAGGGACCACTCCCGGATACTGTATGGCGCGATGAAATTGACCCTTCGGGATGTCGCGCGATTCCCGCGGCCGGGAGCGGCGATCCCCGGGAAGATCGCGTTCGCTCCGGGCGGTCGTGCGATTACGTTTCTCCACTCGCCGGGCGGAGGCCTCACGCGCGAACTCTGGTCGCTCGACCTTCGAACCGGAGAACGAGCCCGTCTCTTCGACGCTTCGCAGGGCGTAACGGAGGAAACGCTCACGAGGGAGGAGGCGCTGCGGCGGGAGAGACAGCGGCTCCGCGAGACCGGTGTCACCCACTACGCGTGGGCGCAGGAGAAGGACGTCCTGATGGTACCCTCAGGGGGCGCGGTCCACGTCCTCGCCGGCGGGACGCAACGAAGGATGGCGGAAGGAGCGGTGGACCCTCATCTCTCGCGGGACGGACGCCTTCTCGGATTCGTGCGCGAAGGAGCCCTCTTCGTGGCCGAGGTGGCGACCGGGGAAGAGAAGTGCCTCTCGAGGGGAGACGGCGTCACCCACGGTCTGGCCGAGTTCGTCGCGCAGGAGGAGATGGGGCGCTCGAGCGGGTTTTGGTTCTCGCGAGACGGGCGCACTCTCGCCTTCGAAGAGGTCGACGATCGACACATTCCGGCCTATCCGATCGTCCACCAGGGGAAGGAGCGGATTGAAATCGAGGAGCATCGCTATCCTTTCGCCGGAGAGCGCAACGCGAAGGTGCGACTCGGGATCGTCTCCGCGGATGGAGGTCCTGTCCGCTGGGTCGATGTCGGTGAGGACAGATACCTGGCGCGAGTTGCCTGGCATCCCGACGGTCGAGCGTTCGTCCAGATCCAAAGTCGCGATCAACGGAGGCTGGAGCTTTGGGCCTACGGCGTGGACGGGAGGGGGGAGAGAATCCTGGTCGAGGAGTCGCCGACGTGGGTGAATCTCCATCATGATCTGCGATTTCTCGAAGGGGGCGAGTTCCTCTGGGCTTCGGAGCGAACGGGATTCAAGCACCTCTATCTGTACGATCGTACGGGCACGCCGATTCGGACGCTCACCTCCGGGCCCTGGGCGGTCGATGGAATTGCGGGCGTCACGGAGCGGGAAGTCTACTTTGCGGGAGGGCGCGAGAGTCCCCTGGAGCGCCATCTGTACCGAGTTCCGCTCTCGGGTGGAGAGCCGGAGCGACTCACGCGGGGACCCGGAATGCACGACGCGATTGTCGCCCGCGACGGGTCTGCATTCGTCGACATCCACGACAGTCGATCGCGGCCGTATTCGGTGACGGTGCGTCGGGCGGATGGAGCGGTGATGCATCTTCTCCACGCGTCCGAGGCGGTGGAACTTCCCGCACCGGAGATCGTGCCGTTCCGCTCGCGCGACGGCGAGACGCTCTACATGGCGCTCTACAAGCCGGAGCGACTTCCTGCGCCCTGCGTCGTCGAGGTCTACGGGGGTCCCCATGTCCAGATGGTGAACGACGGGTGGATGCTGACCGCCGACCTTCGGGCGCAGTATCTGGCGCAGCAGGGGCATCTCGTCGTTCGGATCGACAATCGCGGTTCCGCGAGGCGAGGGCTCGCCTTCGAGACGGCGATCGCCGGGCGGATGGGCACGATCGAAGTGCGGGACCAGGTCGATGGCGTTCGGCACCTCGCCTCCCAGGGACTGATCGACGCGAATCGGGTGGGCGTCTTCGGGTGGAGTTATGGCGGCTATATGGCGGCGATGTGTCTGGCTCAGGCGGGGGAGGTCTTTCGGGCCGCGGTCGCGGGCGCGCCGGTGACGGCCTGGGAGGGGTACGACACGCATTACACGGAGCGCTACATGCGGTCACCCCAAGAGAATCAGGAGGGGTATCGCGGAGGGTCGGTCCTGACGCACGTCGAGAAGATCCGCGGCGCGCTCCTGGTCATTCATGGGATGCTGGACGAGAACGTCCATTTTCGTCATACCGCTCGGTTGGTGCAGGCGCTGGTGCGGGCGAGGAAGCCGCACGAGCTCTTGCTGCTGCCGGACGAGCGGCACATGCCGCGGGGGGAGGAGGATCGAGTCACGATGGAGGAGCGCCTCGCCGATTTCTTCTCAAGACGGTTGTGATATAATCGCTCCGCCATGAACCTTCGTCGGGTCGCCTTTCTGTCCGCGATTCTAGCGGGCTGTCAGACGAATCCGTACACCGGCCGCAATCAGCTCAATCTCATTACCCGCGATCAGGAGCTGGCGCTGGGCGTCCAGGCGTATCAAGAGATGCTCTCGAAGGAGCCGGTGACGTGGGATCCGGTGTACGTCGAGCCGGTGCATCGAGCGGCAATGCGGATGGCGGCGGTAGCCGAGGCCGGGTGGGACAAGATTCCGCCTCCCAAGTACCAGTGGGAGGTGAGGGTGGTCGACAATCCGAAGACGCTGAATGCATGGTGTCTTCCGGGGGGAAAGATCTGCGTGTACACGGGGATTTTTCCCGCGATGTACGACGAGAACGGACTTGCGGTGGTGATGGGGCACGAGATGATGCACGCGATCCTGCAGCACGGGGTGGAACGCGTGAGTCAGGGCATGCTGGCGGAGATCGGGGTTACGGTGCTGACGGAGGTCCTCGGGGGGGACGATCCGGAGAAGAAGAAGATGCTCTACGGATTGCTCGGGCTCGGG
>CAZGKV010000150.1:0-9712 GCA_964526305.1 uncultured Planctomycetales bacterium
ACCTGCAGCGGCTCGACGGGCCGGTGCGCGGCAACGGCAAGATCATCCAGGAGCTCGAGGCGGTGTTTCGCGGCTCGGGATGGAACGTGATCAAGGTCATCTGGGGACGGGACTGGGATCCTCTCCTCGAGGCGGACAAGACGGGATTGCTTGTCCGGCGGATGAACGAAGCCCTCGACGGGGAATACCAAAAGTACTCGGTCGAATCCGGCGACTATACCCGCAAGGAATTCTTCGGCAGGTATCCGGAGCTCCACAAACTCGTGGAGACGCTCTCGGACGATCAGATCCGCTACCTGCGGCGGGGAGGACACGACGTCCAGAAGGTCTACGCGGCCTACGAGCGCGCCGTCACCCGCGCGCAAGGACGTCCGACGGCGGTCCTCGCCAAGACCGTGAAGGGATGGACGCTCGGGGAGGGAGCCGAAGGGCGGAACGCGACCCACCAGTGGAAGAAATTCACCGAGGACCAGCTCCGCAAGTTCCGGGACCTTCTCCAGCTCCCGATCCCCGACAAGAATCTCGGGGAGGCGCCGTACTACATGCCCCCCAAGGACAGCGAGGAGATCCAGTACTTGCTCGACTGCAGGAGAACTCTCGGCGGTTTCGTGCCGAAACGCGCCGTTCGAGTGCCCAAGGAAGAGATCCCGCCGGTGGAGAAATTCCACGAGCTTCTCCAGGGATCGACGGTCGTCGCGTCCACGACGATGGCTTTCGCCCGAGCTCTGCGAATCCTCCTCAAGGACCCGAAGATCGGCGGCCGCGTCGTCCCGATCATCCCCGACGAGGGGCGAACCTTCGGCCTCGAGGGCCTCTTCAAGGAGTTCGGCATTTACTCGTCCGTGGGCCAGAAATACGAGCCGGTCGACTCCGACATGATCCTAAGCTACCGCGAGGCCAAGGACGGGCAGATGATCGAGGAGGGGATCACGGAGGCGGGCTCCCTGGCGACCTGGACTGCCGCCGGAACGAGTTACGCGACCCACGGCGTCACGACGATTCCGTTCTACATCTTTTATTCGATGTTCGGCTTCCAGCGCGTCGGCGATCTGGTGTGGGCGGCCGCGGACGCGCGCGCCAAGGGCTTCCTCCTGGGAGCGACGGCGGGACGGACCACGCTCAACGGCGAGGGGCTCCAGCACGAGGACGGGCACAGCCCGCTCCTCTTCAGCGTCGTTCCTACGGTGAGGGTCTACGACCCCGCGTGGGCGTACGAGGTCGCCGTCATCATCCAAGACGGGTTGAAGCGGATGTACCAAGATCAGGAGTCCTGCTTCTACTACCTCACCCTCTACAATGAGAACTACCCGATGCCGAAGATGCCCGAAGGGGCTCAGGAGGGCATCGTGAAGGGACTGTACCTCTTCCAGCGCGGACCGACGGATCCCAAGATGAAGAAGGCACAGCTCTTGGGCAGCGGCCCGATTCTTCGCGAATCGCTTCGCGCCCAGGCGCTCCTGGCGGAAAAGTACGGCGTAAGCGCGGACGTGTGGAGCGCCACGAGTTACCTCACGCTCCGCCGGGAGGCGATGGAAGTCGATCGCTGGAATCACCGACATCCGGACGAAGATCCGCGCGTTCCCTATCTCGTGGCCCAGCTGGGCCCGACCTCGGGTCCGATCCTGGCGGCCAGCGATCACATCCGCGCCGTTTCGGAACAGATCGCTCCCTGGCTGGCCGATCGATTCACCGCGCTCGGGACCGACGGATTCGGGCGAAGCGACACCCGCGCGAACTTGAGACGGTTCTTCGAAGTCGACGCGGAGCACCTCGCCTATTCCACCCTCGCCCGGCTCGCCGGCGCCGGCCACTTCCCCCGGCGCTCCCTTTCGAAGGCGATGCGGGACCTGAATCTCGATCCCAACAAGCGCGAACCTTGGTCGGTGTGATGCGCGCGGCCGCGATCCTCGTCCTCGTCGGATGCGCGGCACCGAGGGACTATCGCGGCATCATCCACTGCCATACCAAGTACTCGCACGACTCCACCGGAACGTACGAGGAGATCCTGGCGGCGGCCAAGGCGGCGCGCGTGGATTTCGTGGTGATCACGGACCACCCTCCCAGGAGCGATCCGGGAAAGCCGCTCCGCGAAGGATGGCGGGGAATCCGAGACGGCGTCCTCTTCATCCAAGGTGCGGAGCTCTCCGACAACATCCTCGCCGTAGGGATACGAGAACCCATACGGGCCCCAGATCCACAGGCGATGATCGACGAGATCCATGCGCAGGGAGGATTGGCGTTGATTTGCCATCCCGAAGAGGTGACGGATTGGTCCCTGCGCGGCCTCGACGGAATGGAGATCTACAATGTCCACGCCGCGTTCCGCGCCGGGCTCCGCAATCCGAAAGTCCTCACAGAGTTCGCGAGGCTGATGCGGGAGGATCCGGACCATCTCTACCTGCCGCTGTGCGAACTCGATCCGAACGTGCTCCGGAAATGGCGGGAATTGAAGATCGCGGGAGTCGCAGGGAACGACGCCCATCGCAACGTGAACCTGCTCGGCGTACAACTGGATCCCTACGAGCGCGCCTTCCGCTTCGTCTCGACGCATGTCCTGGCGAACGAACTGTCGGAGCGGGCGATTCTCGCGGCGCTGAAGGCGGGGAAGTGTTATGTGGCGTTCGATCTCCTGGGGGAACCGCAGGGCGCCCGCGGGACCGAGCGCGAGTTTCGCGGCCGGCGCTATCCTTGGATCGTGAGGCCATGACTCTGCTCGTCACGGACCCCCTGTTCCTTCTCCACGCGTCTCCCGGCCATCCGGAATGTCCCGAGAGGCTGATGGCCATCGAGAGTCATCTAAGGAAACGCGGAATCTGGGAGCGGTTGGAGCCCTGCCCGCCTCGCGATGCCACGGACGAGGAACTTCTCCTCGTCCATGCGGAATCGCATCTTCGACATCTCCGCTCGCTCCACCCTCCGTGCTGGATCGACGCCGATACCTATCTGAATGAACGCTCGATGGCGGCCGCCCTCCGCGCCGTGGGGGGCGTCCTGGCGGCCTGCGAGGCCGTGACCCAAGGGGACGATCGCACCGCCTTCTGCCTGGTGCGCCCTCCCGGTCATCATGCGACCCGCCACGCCGCAATGGGGTTTTGCCTCTTCAACAACGTCGCCGTCGCGGCGCGATGGCTGCGCCGCCGAGTCCTCATCGTGGATTGGGACGTTCACCACGGCAACGGAACTCAGGACATCTTCTCGGAGGACCCATCGGTCTTCTACCTTTCGACGCATCGATGGCCCTTCTATCCGGGCACCGGAGGAGCCGAGGGGCGCGCGTGCGGAAACGTCCTCAATCTTCCGCTGCCGGCGGGTACGGATCGGGGGACGCTCGTCGCCCGGTTCGAGGATGGGGTTCGGACCGCCTGCCGATCCCACCGGCCCGAATTCGTGCTCGTTTCCTGCGGATTCGACGCCTACGCACAGGACCCGATCGGCGGACTCGGCCTCTTCCCCGAAGACTTCGGGACGCTCACTCGCATCCTCCGGAAAGAAGCACCCGCGCCGCTCGTATCGGTCCTGGAGGGGGGATACGCACTCGACGCGCTCGGGGCCTGCGCCGAAGAGCACGTGAGGGAACTGATGGTCGACTGATCACCCCGCGGTGGGAACGCCCTCGATCTTCTTCAGGTATTCGGGGCTGAATTCGAACGCCCGCGCCGCCTCGAGCATGATTTCCACGTAGGCCTTCGTCGGCGGATGGGTCTTTCCGACTTCGGGCTGGGCTGCGACGAACGTCTGGACCCCTTCGTAGGTTTTCTCCTTGTCGCCCACGACGGTGACGGGAATCCGCTTCCACCCGGGCCCCTCCTTTTGCTGCACGAGGCTTTCGGCGGCGTTGTCGACTTCGAGGAGCACCCCTTCCACGCTTCCCGGATCGTCCTTCTGAAGATTGGCGACTCCGGCCTTCCACGGCACCTCGCGCCGCACGTTGAATACGAGCGAATAACCCTTGAGCACGGCTCGCTGCGCCGAGACGATTCCGTCCGGCCGGCTTCCCCGCTGGGTCAGCCATTTCTTCAGCCGATTCACGTTCATGCTCTCTCCGTAGGCGAAGTAGAGCCTCTTCTGCGCCATGATGAACCCTCCTTGAACGGGCGCCCATTATATACCACACACGGGGGAAAACCTCTGGTCTTATGTGGAAGCCAGGAAGGGCTGTCACGGTGTCGGCCACTCGGAGGCAAGAATCCTCTTCGCCTCCAGCGTCGGCTTGGCGACATTGAGGACAAGAATCTATCCCGGTCACGGTGGCCGCGGTGGCGGCACCGATGATGCTGCCCGTCAGATCTTCGTGCTCCAGGCCCCTGCTCTGTTCCGTTCCTCTTTCCTGGCTTCCAGGTTTCCTCATTTTCTGCCGGCAGTACCCCGCAGTATTCTCCCGCGGAGTGCATCCGAACTACAGTCCCAACGCCTCCACCAATTCCTGAGCGGCAACCTTCCGACAGGGAAGAAGAGGGGCGTCGTTCCGAGTATAGGGACGCGCCTTGGACTCGCGCAGTTTCTGAACCAGATCGGAGAACTCCTTGGGATCGCCGGACTCGAACGCCAGCAGGAAATCGTCGTCGCCCAGGCCGAATGAGTAGCACGTATTGATGAGCACCCCTGGGAACTGGTGTCCGATCTCGTTGTGCTGCGCCATCATTTCCCGGCGCTGCTCGAACGGGAGTTGATACCACTCATGGGTCTTGGTGAACGGATAGAGAAAGAGCCACCGGGCCGTCTGCGCCGCGATCTCGAAGTGCTGCTGATGTGCCTTGGAATACGGCGTCGGCTTCGTCATCGCCAAGAAGGCGTAGGGAGTCTCCAGATGACGACCCAGGTTCGTGCGAAGGAGGGAGCACGCGAAGTCCTGAAGCCCGGCCATGTCCTTCGATATGGTCCACAGGACGAACTCGCAATCCGCCCGCAATCCGGCGGTGAGATACGGGCGAACCTCCACTCCGGGTTGGTCGAGAGTCCGAAGGAATTCGGCGACGCCCTCGACGCGAGCCGCCGATCCTTGTCGCCACCAGTCGGGTCGGATGCGATAGCAGAGGAAATTGACGTAGGAGGAGTCGGACATGACCGATCAGACTTTCGGAGGGTTCTTGGCGCGCTCCTCCGGGAACGGATGGCCTTCCCAGGCCTTGTCGTCCTTTTTCTCCGGGAAGAAGTTCTTGTTCACCTCCGTATAGAACTTCCACTTGGAGGGGAGTTCGTCGGCCGGGAAGATCGCCTGTACGGGGCACGGTTCGACGCACGCGCCGCAATCGATGCATTCGTCCGGATGGATGTAGAGCATCTTCTCGCCCTCGTAGATGCAGTCCACCGGACAGGCCGGGACGCAGGCCTTGTCCTTCACTCCGACGCACGGTTCCGCGATGATGTAGGCCATTCCGTCTCCTAGGACGGTCGTGTGATCGACCGCCCCTCCTCACAAGCTGATGAACAAATCCTCTCCCTGTACCGTCACCGAATAGCAGGGAATCTTGAGCCGAGGATTCACCGGGGACGTCCCGTCCGTCACGTCGAAGACCCATGCGTGCCACGGACAGATCACCGTCGCCCCTTCCATCATTCCTTCTCCGAGGGGTCCTCCTTGATGCGGGCACAAGTTGCTGGTGGCGTAGTACGACCCGGCCACATTGTACAGCGCGATCTCGTGCCCGTTCACCTCGACCACTCTCGCCGTGCCCGGAGCGAGATCCTTCACGCTGCCGACTCGAGTGAGCCCCGCCATGAGAAGGGTAATAATAAGAATCCTTCTTGGGGAGTCAAGCGCCGCCTTAGGCCGGGTACTCGTAGACCCCCTTCCCTACCTTGCGTCCCAACCTCCCCTCCGCGACAAGTTTCTCCAGGATCGGGGACGGACGGAACCTCTCCCCGAGAGTCCGGTGGAGATTCTGCAGAATCTTGAGGCGGACGTCCAAGCCTACGAGATCCACCATCTCGAACGGCCCCATGGGGTGATTGAGCCCGAGTTTGATCGCCCTGTCGATATCCGAGGCGCTTGCGACACCCTCCTCCAGCATCCGGAAGGCTTCGTTTCCGATCAGGGCGTTCATGCGGCTCGTGACGAATCCCGGGGATTCCCGGACCAGCACCGTCTCCTTCCCCATGCGATGCGAGACTTCCTGGACGACGCGAACGGCCTCGTCGCCGGTCTTTTCCCCACAGATGATCTCGATCAAACGCATGAGATGGACGGGATTGAAGAAGTGCATCCCGATCACTCGATCGGGGCGAGAGGTCGCGTGAGCGATCTCGGTAATGGAGAGCCCGCTCGTATTCGTCGCCAAGACCGCCTCCGCCGGGGCGTGACGATCCAACTCCCCGAACAGCAGGCGCTTGAGTTCCAAGTCTTCGGGGATGGCCTCGATCACCAGCACCGCGTTCGATACCGCAGGAGAGAGCTCGGTGGAAACGCGAATTCTCCGCAGAGTCTCTTCCACGTCCGAAGCGGCGATCTTCCCCTTCTCCGCTCCCTTCCGGAGGTTCGCTTCGATTACACCTAAAGCCCGTCGAAGCATCGGTTCGGAGACGTCATAGAGGGTCGTTTCGAGCCCGCCCGCGGCCGCGACATGAGCGATCCCCGCTCCCATCGTACCGGCGCCGAGGACGGCGATCCCCTCACTCGCCATACACCCTCCGTGCATTTTCGTACAGGATCTTGCGCTTCGATTCGTTCGAGAGAGGCAATTCGAGAAACCGATCGACGTTGGCACGCATGCCCGGGACTCCGGGGGCAGGCCAATCGCTCCCCCAGAGAACTTTGTCGGCGAGGTCTTCCAAGCGAGGGAAATAGTCCAGGAGCTTCTGGGGAGGAAGGCTCGAGAGATCCATGGTCACATTCGGAAATCGGCGAGCCAGGAATACCGCCGTCTCCATCCACAAGGGTCGGCCCCCGTGCGCGAGGACGATCTTGAGCTTCGGGAAGTCGACCGCAATGTCGTCGCAATAGATCGGATCCGCGTACACGTTGCGCGCCCCAGGGAAGACCGACGTCCCGGTGTGAACCACCAGTACCATCCCCGCTTCCTCCGCCCGTCGATACGCGGTTTCCAGGACGCGATTCCCCTGTCGATAGGCGTTCGGATAACACGGCTGGTGGCACGGATGCATCTTGATGCCGCGGAATCCAGAAGCGATCAGAACATCCATCGCCCGGTCTGCATCCTGGGTGAGGGTAGGATGGACCGAGCCGACCGCCAGCACCCGCCCCTGCGAGGCGCGCGCGAAATCGGCGGCGTAGGAAATCACTTCCTCCGTGAAGCCCATGATGTCGGGACTCACATAGTTGATGGCTACGACCCGCTCGATCCTCTCCTCATCCAGGTAGCGGAGGAATTTCGACGGATCATACATCAACTCTTCCAGCCGCCCGAGGTCGGCCCGCTTTCCCTGCATCATCCGCAGGGCCTCCGGCTTGATCATGCGCCAGGGCTGCACATGGACATGGGCGTCGACTACAGGAAAATCCATAGGCGCCGGATTCTATCGGGAGACATGAGCCGCCGTCTAGATTCGAAGAGCTCGACCGATTTCTCATCGATTCTGGGCCCGCTGGGAGCACAAGAGGGGGACGGAGAATGCCCTGATGGAATCAGAGGTGAGCACAAGACTCGGCGTTCTTGCCCGGCAGCTACAGGAACACCGAGTCGAAGTCCGGGGACAGACCCTGGACCATATCCTCCATTCCGCCCAAATCCTGGCCGAAGCGAAACGGCTCGCAGGACGCCGATTCGGCCGGTGGCTCCGCGAGATGGGCCGGATGGGGCGCGAGACAGCATTCCGGCACCTACGTGTTTCGGAATTCGTTCGCGAGAATGTTGCATTGATGCAACATTTCCGAACTCTAAGTCTGACAAAGCTTTACGCACTCAGCACCCTGCCCCCCGCGCTCTCAAGAAAGTGCGTCCTTGGGGAAGTACCGTTTTCCTGCCCATTTGCCGAGCTAAGCGACGTTGCCTTTCTTCGAGAATTCGCTGTCCGGTTCCCGAGACGAGAGCGCTCAAGGAAACGGCATCAGGTATTCATGGAGATGCTCAGTGTCTTTGTGCGTGCCAGAAAGTCCATGCAGAGATCCAGCCGGTATCTCCACCGCTTGTCGGAAAGTCAGGTTGCTCGACTGGCGCACCAATTGGACTTGATCATCGCTTTGGCCCAGGACGGAAGAATCTTGAGTGCAAAGAAACCGGCCCACGACCTCGCGCCTTCCTAGTACTGCATTCGCGAAATCCTTCCAATAAATCCCATGGATGGAGAGGGGAATCGGGAAGGGGAATCGCGGTCGTCCGCCTGCAAAGGTGATTCTCAAACCCGGCGAGGCCTTCAAGCTTCGCCAACGGGCCACGGCCGCTACGAGTTGCCCGCGAGACGCGGTACGGGCCAGAATCGTGTTGGCTGCGGCGGCGGGAGGATCCTCATCGTCCATTGCCTCTCGGATGAACGTTTCCGTGGACACCGTCAGCCAATGGCGAGGGCGATTCGCCCGATCAGGTCTGGACGGGCTGGGCGATAGACCGCGATGCGGGAGAAAACCACGGATCAATCCCCCAACGCTGCCAGATCGTCTCCGTCGCGTGCGAACCTGGCCCTCAAGGAGAGAACGGGCTGCATGGCTAGACCTTGGACCTGTTGAAGGAAGTCATCGAGAAGCGCGACATCGTCCGAATCAGCCGGTCCCATCTGCACACGATCCTCCAGAGGGCCGACTTGAAGCCCCACAAGAACCGATTGTGGCTGCACAGCCCCGATCCCGACTTCCGCTCGAAGGTGGCCCAGATCGTCGAGCTGTATCTGAATCCTCCCCCGGGCGAGACGGTGGTCTGCGTGGACGAGAAGACGGGGATGCAGGCCACGGAGGGCAAACATCCTGATCGCCCCGCCCGCCCGGGGGAACCGGGCCGACGGGAATTCGAGTACATCCGCCACGGCACTCAATCGCTGATCGCGGCGTTCCTGGTTCATCACGGAGACGTGCTGACTCGATGCGGGGACACGCGGACCGGGAACGATCTGGAAGCGTTCATGGAATAAGTGGCCCAGAGGATTCCCGGGATCATCCATGTGGTGTGGGACAATCTGAGTATTCACAAGGGAGAGCGCTGGGAGCGGTTCAATACGCGTCATGAGAATCGTTTTCGCTTTCACTACACACTCATTCACGCCTCGTGGGTTAACCAAGTCGAACTCTGGTTCGGGGTCCTGCAGCGGCGATGCCTGCGCAACGGAAACTTCCGGAGCCTTCAGCAACTCAGTACGGCGGTTGCGGCCTTCGTGGCATACTGGAACGGAAAGGCCAAGCACCCTTTCCGGTGGTCGTTCACCGGATTCGCCGTTGCCTCGCCGCAGGACCATAGCCAAGAGGGGGAACGATGCGCTCAAGCGATCTGACCTTGGCCGCCCTATCGTCGCAGGAACTGATTCGTCGATGCGGCCCGTACGATCATGTCAACGTCAGGCCCCGAGCAGGCCATCTGATCATCGACGTGATCGATCCAGACGGTGACTCGTCCACCGTCGCCCGTGCGACTCCGTTGGGAGGTACGGCCCACGGCCTGAGTTTCCAAACCTCGGGTGGGCGCTGGGAACCCATGCCGGTTTCAGGGTCCTTGGAGGAAATTGCCGCCGGCGTGGTAGGACTTCTCGGTCCTTACTTGGATCCCGCGAATCTTCGCTGAGAGGCTGTGAAATAATCGGGCCTCCGGCCCGATTTTCACAGCCTCTCAGA
>CAZGKV010000151.1:0-9496 GCA_964526305.1 uncultured Planctomycetales bacterium
CCTCGACGAGATCGTGAGCGCGACCCGATTCGTGTTCCGCGCGGAAGTCACGCCCGAGGAGAAGGCCTTCGCCAAGTGGCTCAAGGTCGACGGTGCGGAAGCGATCCTCCGTGAACTGCGCCGGGAACTCTCTTCGCTGGACTCCTTCGACCCGACTCCGGTGGAGGAGATGTTGAAGCGCGTTGCGGAGCGGCATCAACTCAAGTTGGGACGAGTCGCGCAACCCCTTCGAGTGGCCCTCACCGGGGGGGATGCGAGCCCGCCGATGCACGAAACGCTTCGCATCCTGGGCAAGGAGACGGTTCTCGCTCGAGTCGATTCCGCTCTGCGACTCCTCGGATGACGGCCGAGATGAAGGAGTGGATGCTCGGGCTCCAGGGCCATGAGGACTTGGTTCCCCTGGAGGAAGTCGTCCGGCTCATCCGGGCCGGGCAACTGCGATCCACCGATATGGTCAAGCGAGTGGGGGAGCCTTGGTCGGCGGCGGGAGAGGTCCCCGAACTGGCCGGGCACTTCGCGCCCCAGCCCACGCCCCGGACCTCGCGCAAGACCGCCCGCTTCCGGCACAGTGAGCCCGGCCGAAACGAGAAGCGAGTCCCGCCTGCGCGTCCCAAAGGTCTCGAGCCCCTGGTGGCGAAGTACTTTTCGCCGAACGATCTCCTGCGCGCGATGACCTTCGCGCTCGCTCCCGGCAAGTTGGCCACGGCCGCCCTCGTTCTGGTCCCGGCGACGGCGGCGTTCACTCTGGCTCGAGGAGAGAAGTACGGAGTTGCGGCCGGAGTCCTTCTCGCAATCGCCGTGACGATGGTGGTTCTGGTGCTCGACTTCTTCACGCGCAGGCAAGTCGAGGGAATCGATGCGGGATGGCGGGAAGCGGGTCGCCACCTTGTTCGAAATGTGGGGTCGCTGTTGGGGATACCTCTCACCGGCGCTCTGCCGCCGGCGCTGATTCTGGGATTGCTCGTAGCGCTCGAATGGGTTCGGACGTCGAGCGCCGTCTTCGCCGCCGGACTTCGAATCGCCTACATCGTTCCGTTCGCGCTCGGTTTGGGAGCCGCGATTGCGGGGATCGGGGCGCTGTCCCTCCTCATGGTGGGGGGCTCGGCTTTGGCCGTGGAGGGATGCGGCTTCCGCGAGGCTCTTCGCATCACGATCCATTACGTTCGGAGTCAAACGGGGCGGATGCTCGTCCATGTTTTTCTCGTGAGCGGGATCGTCCTCCTCGGATTCCGATTCTCCTCGTGGATCCTGGAGATGGCCTTTCAGCTTCCCATGACGGTGGGTCGTGGGGATTGGTTGGGGAGAGGAATAGAACGAACCGTGTATCAGGGCGTGCGGGACGGCCTCGCGCTCGTGGTGCCCGCTTCGCTTCTCTCGACGCTGAGCGTCCTTTCCTATCTCGTCCTGCGGCAGGAGGACGTGGTGTACACGACCGAGAGCGGGGAGGAGAGAGACGAGACGGCGGTGAGCGGCGACGACGAACGGACCGGCTCGTAATGACCTACGGCATCTTCCTCCACAGCCGACTTGTCGTCGGTCCCGGCCACTCGGCGGCGAAGGAGCCGGTAGGACGCGGGGTTCCCGGGCGCAAAACGTCTCCCTCGTAGGCCCGGAACAGGATCGCGTTGGATTCGTTGATCACGAAGACGCGCGGCTGATACCGGCCGGGTTCCGGCAGGGCGGCGAATCCGAAGGCGTCGCGATGATGCACGCGCCTTCCCGATCCGTCCGTGTCCTGCCCGTACGCCTCGTCGCGAGCGCCGTCCCGGATTAGGGCTCGAAACCAGTTCCCCGAATGCGCGGCGGGAAGGGAAACCTCCGCCAGAGGCTCCAAGTCGGACCGCGCGATCCCAGGGTCGATCCCCCGCAGGCCCGCGACATCCCCCGTCCAATAGTCGAGTACTCCGTTCGAGTCCGAGTCCTGCCGGCGAAATGCCTCCTCCGCCGCCGCGATCGACTTGAGAGAGGCAAGCGCCGTGCGTTCTCCCTTCTGAGCCTTCGCCCGCAGGACGAGCGGTACGAGAATGACCAGGGTCATGACGACGAGAGGCACGACCGCACAGACCGCCAGCAGGTATTTCGCCCAGGTGGGGAGGCGATGTCGTCGCGATTCCTCCGGCACGTTAGTAGAACTTCGTCCACTCGGATGTCAGGGAGAAGTCCGTCGGCCAGTTCCCATTGAACTTGCCCGTCGTCCGCGGGGGGATCGCGCTGTCGGACACCACATCGCCCCGGAAGTCGCGCTTGAACATCGTGTTTCCTTCGTTGATGATGAAAACGTTTTTCCCGCCCGAACCGTGTTTCCCCGGAAGGGCCGCCACCCCGAATCGAGACCTGTTGTGCTTCGCCTCGCGCGCGGCCCCGGTATTCTGGCGATACTCTCCGCTGTCGCCGTTCGCGGTAACCTGAAGGTCTTCGCTGAGGGCCATGTACCAGTAGCCGGCCTTGGAAGACTGCACGCCGTAGGTGGAAATCGAAGTGCCGTACACGTCTGTCTCTCCGGCGCCCTTGTCTCCCCACCCCGAGCTTACGTGAAGGCCTGGCTTCGGATCGAAATCCGCAAGCGCGACGCTTACTTCGATGAGCTTGAT
Organism: uncultured Planctomycetales bacterium; assembly: GCA_964526305.1. Taxonomy (GTDB): domain Bacteria; phylum Planctomycetota; class MHYJ01; order MHYJ01; family JACPRB01; genus JACPRC01. The sequence continues at coordinate 2,592 of CAZGKV010000151.1, forward strand.
CGGATAGGGGTAGGATGGACCGGTAGCGCTGTTGTCGATGCAATAGAGTCCCGCAATGTCTCCCGTCCAGAAGTCCATGACTCGATTGCAGTCGCGGTCGTTCGAGCGGAAATCCGCCTGGGCCGTCGCCACGGTCTTCAACGAGGCGGATGCATTGCGCTCATTGGACTTCCCTTGGGCCTTGATCAGGCCGGGGATGGCGATGGCGGCCACGATGGCCACTACCGGAATGGTGACCACGCCGATGATGAGCAGAATCGCCCAGACCGGGAAGCCGCCCGACTTCGGCGGAGGAGCGGTTTGGACTTGAGGCACGGAAAGTCCCAACTGGCTCTTGCAGAAGCGACAGATGGTGGCTTCGGCCTTGATTACTTCCGCGCAGAAAGGGCAGCTCTTTTCATCCGGATTCATCGCATTCCCCCCATGACAAGATAGGTGTTTCGTAGTATACCGCGAGGGGAAAAAAAAAGCCCCCGAGTTCGAGGGCTTTTTATAAGCCTGGCAACGACCTACTTTCCCGCCGACGTAATTCCCGGCAGTATCATCGGCCCCAAGGGCTTAACTTCCGTGTTCGGAATGGGAACGGGTGTTGCCCCTTGGGAATCGGGTCACCAGGCGAGCGGGACTATAGCGGCGGCGCCGGAAGGAGTCAACAAAAATCCGGCCGAGGGGAGGGAACTTTGCTATAGTCCCCGCGTGGCGCTCCGCATCGCCGTTCCCAACAAGGGACGTCTGGCCGAAGAGGCCCTCGAGGCTCTTCGATCCGTGGGGATCCGGGTGGGCCATCCCTCCGACCGGACGCTCCTCGCTTCCGCCAACGGCGGCCGATATCAAGTCCTCTTCAGCCGCGCTCAGGATATCCCGGAGTTCGTGGAATTCGGCGCGGCCGACCTCGGAATCACCGGGCTCGATCTCCTCCGCGAGACGGGATGCACCGTCGAGAAGGTGTTCGATTTCTCGTTCGGACAGTGTCGCCTGGTCGTCGCGGCGCCGGACGATTCGAAGATCGCTTCGCTCGACGATGTCCCCGCGGCCGCCAAGGTCGCCACCTCGTTTCCAAATGTGACGCGAGCCTGGTTTGCCGCGCGGAAAAAGAACGTCCGAATCGTACCCGTCAGCGGCGCCGCGGAGGTCACGCCTCGGATCGGCGTCGCGGATCTCGTCGCCGATCTCACCCAGACGGGATCGACCCTGAAGCAGAATCATCTCAGCCTCGTCGACGTCATTCTGGATTCGTGGGCGGTACTCCTCGCCGGCCGGGAAGCCCTTCGAAAGAAGCACGGAGAGATCGACGATCTCATCCATGCCTTCGCCGGCGTGCAGGCCGCATCGCGGAAGCGATATCTGATGGCGAACGTACGGAAGAAGAAGGTGGCGGAGATCGGCCGGATCATTCCGGGCCTTTCCGCGCCGACCGTGATGCAATTGGCCACGGCGGGGATGGTCGCCGTGCACGCCGTCGTCGACGAGGACGAACTGACCACGGTCATCCCGAAACTCAAGCGCGCCGGAGCGACCGGGATCCTGGTGCTTCCGATCGAGAGGCTGATTCCTTGATCCCTGTCCGCCCTCTGGAGAGCTTCGCGATCGATCGCGAGAGCGTCGTGGAGGGGACCACCTTCGACGCCTGTCGGGCAATCGTGGACGACGTCCGTCGCCGAGGCGACGCCGCGGTGCGCGAGTTCGCACGGCGGTTCGATCGTTCCGACCGTGCGGATTTCGAGGTGACTCCCGGGGAATGGGAGAGCGCCACGGTCCCGGCGGAACTTCTCGCGGCGATCCGGAGCGTGTACGAACGTATCGCGGAATTCCATCGCCGGGGTCTGGTCCGCGATTTCGAGTACTCCCCGGAGCCCGGAGTCGTGGTCGGGACGCGGGTCGTGCCGTTCGAACGCGCCGGGATCTACGTGCCGGGCGGCCTCGCCGTGTATCCCTCGAGCCTCTGCATGGCGGCGGCGGCGGCGAACGTCGCCGGAGTGCCCGAAGTGATCCTGTGCACTCCTCCCGATGCTCGGGGGGCGGTACCGGAGGTGATGCTGGCGACGGCCAGGATCTGCGGGATCGCGCGGGCATTTGGAGTCGGCGGCGCCCAGGCGATCGGAGCGATGGCGTATGGAACCGAGACGGTGCCGGCCTGCGAGATCGTCGTGGGTCCCGGAAATCGCTACGTCACGGCGGCGAAGAAGGCCGTAGCGGGGGACGTCGCCATCGACTTCCTCGCGGGACCGACGGAAATCCTCGTGCTCTCGGACGGAACCGTGGATCCGAGTTTCGTGGCGGCCGATCTCGTCGCTCAGTCCGAACATGATGCCGCCGCCTGCGCCCTTCTTGTGACGACGAGCGCGGACCACGCGGAAGCGGTGAATCGGGAGCTCGAGCGACAGACCCTGGCCGCTCCGCGGTCGTCCATCATCCAGGCCGCCCTTCGTACGCACGGGGCGATCCTGGTGGCGAAGGACCTCGAGTCCGCGGTGGCTTTCGTCAATCGGTTCGCGCCGGAACACCTGGTGTTGGCTACGGGAGGCCCGAGAGATCTCCTCCCGCGGATCCGGCACGCCGGAGCCGTGTTCCTCGGCGCGTACGCCCCCGTCGCGATCGGAGACTACGGCTCGGGTCCGAACGCCATTCTCCCGACGCTCGGGGAAGCGCGACGGCGGAGCGGACTCACGGCGAACGCGTTCCTCAAGACGATCACGTACGAGGAACTGACCGAGGCCGGCCTGAGAACATTGGCGCCGGCGGCCCTCGCTCTTGCCTCGGCCGAAGGCCTGCCCGCGCACCGAAGGTCCATCGAGATCCGCCATGAGCGGTGACGAACTCCTCCGGCGTTCGATCGCGGGTCGCCGCGTCCCTTCGTATCCCGGAGACGAGGCGGGTCTTCTCCGCATGGACGGAAACACCAACCTGTGCGGGCAGAATCCGGCCGTGGAACGGGTAGCGGCGCGAGCGGGCCGACTCGAATTGAACCACTACCCCTCGCCGGTTTCCACAAGGCTCCGCGAGGCCATCGCCCACCATCACGGGCTCGACCCGTCGGAGGTGATCGTCGGCAACGGTTCCGACGAGGTGATCGACTTCGTCACGAAGGCGTTCGTGAATCCGGGGGAGATCGTGGCGTTTCCCTCGCCGACCTTCGTGATGTATCCGTTCTACGCCCGAGTAAACCTCGCGCAAATCGTCCAGACGCCGCTGGCACGACCCGGATTCGAGCTCGATGCCGAGGCGCTGGCGTCCTGTCGCGGGAAGGTGACTTTCCTCGCCTCGCCGAACAATCCGACGGGAAATGCCTTCCCGCCCGACTCCATCCGGGCGCTCCTGGGCAAGGCGGCGGGAATCGTCGTCCTCGACGAGGCCTATGGGGACTTTTGCGGACAGGACTGGGCTTCGCAGATCCGCGAATGGGATCGGCTGCTCGTTCTTCGGACGTTTTCGAAGGCGCACGGACTGGCGGGGCTTCGCGTCGGATATGCGGTCGGGAATGCCGACCTCATCGGCGCGTTGGCTCGCGTGAAGCCGCCGTTCGATGTCGGGACGTTCGCGGAAGAGGTGGCCCTCGAGGCGCTGGCGGATCCCACGTTCCTCCGGGCTTCGGTTGGCGCCATCCGCAGAGAGCGGGACCGACTCTCGGGAGACGTGGCGGAATTGGGCTTCCGTCCCTGCCGATCGGACGCCAATTTCATCCTCATCGAAGTCGAGGACGGTCCGGGGGCGCGCGAGTTCCTTCGATCGAGGAAGATCCTGACGCGCGATCTCTCGGACTTCGCGGGGCTCGAAGGGTATCTTCGGGTGACCGTCGGACGGCCGGAGGAGAACGATCGGTTCGTCGAGGCTTTGGCGGAATGGAAGCGCTGCCGGTAACGCTCGTCGATTACGGCGTGGGAAACATTCACAGCCTCGCGAAGGCGTTCGAAATCGCGGGGGCGAAGGTGAGCGTGGAGTCCGACTTGTCCCGAACCGCGTCCGGGCGGTGCTTGCTCTTTCCGGGGGTGGGGGCGTTCGGAAAGGTCGCGGGGCAATTGGCACCGATTCGTCGCCAAATCCGCGATCTCCTCGAGGCGGGTACCCCCGCGTTTGCCGTGTGCATCGGGATGCAGATCCTCCATGAATCGAGCGAGGAGGGGGAGGGCGAAGGGATCGGACTCTTCCCGGGGCGCGTTCGACGTTTGGCGCATTCCCGATTGCCGCACATCGGTTGGAACGGGGTCCGGCACGATGCTTCCGGGCCCTTCCGAGGGGTGGCTCAGTCGAGCTTCTTCTACTTCGTGCATTCGTACGCCCCGTCGGCCTGCGGCGAGGGATGCATTGCGACCGCCGACTACGGAGGGCCGTTCGCCGCGGCGAGCGTGCGCGCCTCCACCTGGGCGGTGCAGTTCCATCCCGAAAAATCGAGCGAGGCGGGACTTCGGGTGATCCGAAACTTCGTAGAATTTGCCGGCGAGCGAAGATGATCGTCTATCCTGCGATGGACTTGGTCCGGGGTCAGGTCGTGAAACTGGACGCTACGCACCGCGAGGTCGAGAAGGTGTACGGTTCGCCCGAGGAGGTGGCCGACCGGTGGATGGCGGCGGGCGCTTCCTGGCTCCACGTCGTAGATCTCGACGGCGCGCTAGGAGCGGGGAGCAACGACGTCCCGATCATTCGATTGATTCCGCGATGCCGAGGGCGCCGAGTGAAGATCCAAGTGGGGGGAGGGATTCGCGAGGAACGCCGCCTCCGGCTCTTCATGCAAGGGAACTTTGCGGCCGACTCCGTGGTGGTGGGAACGCGCGCGGTCACCGATCCCGAGTGGTTGGCGAGAATGGCCCAAGCCCATCCGTACCGGATCATGGTCGCCGTGGATGCCTCCGGGTACGATCTCGTGATCGAGGGATGGCAGACGTCGGCGGGATTGGATGTCCGCGATTTCGTCCGGGCCGCGTCGCTCTCGCCGATCGCCGGCTTCCTCTATACCAACGTGCGGGTGGAAGGACGGGGCGCGGGGCTGGAGTGGGGCCCCGTCGAGGACGTCGTGGGCGCTTCCCCGCGTCCGGTCGTGTTCTCGGGAGGAGTGGCGACGCTCGAAGACCTGGATCGTCTAAAGAAGCTGGGCGCCCATGGCGTCGTCGTGGGCTCGGCGCTGTACTCGGGTCGATTCACCTTCGAGGATGCGAAGAGGGTTTCCGAATGAGGAAGCGGAAGCTCGCGCGCAAGACCAAGGAAACCGACGTGGCGCTCGCCCTCGCCCTGGACGGGTCCGGGCGCTACGACATCGATCTCCCCGACCGCTGGCTCCGCCACATGCTGGAGTCGTTTGCCAAGTTCGCCCGGTTCGACCTTCGGATTCGTGCCCGGGGCGACTTCCATCATCACATCAACGAGGACGTGGCGATCACGCTGGGAAAGGCGTTCCGGGACGCCCTCCGCAGTCGTCCGGTGCGCCGGGTTGGAAGTGCGACCGTTCCGATGGACGATGCCTTGGTGACGGTGAGCGTCGACCTCGTCGACCGGCCGTATTGCCACGTCGACCTGCCCGACGAGATGCTCGCGCACTTCTTGCGAAGCTTCGCGATGGAAGCCAGGATCACGCTCCACAACGTCGTGGTGCGAGGGAAGAACTTCCACCACGTGAACGAGGCCTGCTTCAAAGCGCTGGGGTTGGCCTTGGGGGAGGCGACACGAGCGGAGCTCGAACTCCGCAGCACCAAGGGGAGCGTGCGGTGGAGGCGGTGAGCATGCTCGCGAAGCGCATCATCGCCTGCCTGGACGTTCGCGATGGGCGCGTCGTCAAAGGGGTGAAGTTCCAAGAGCTCGCCGAGGTCGGGGACCCGGCGGAGCTCGCCGCCCGATACGAGCGGGAGGGAGCGGACGAAATCGTGTTCCTCGACGTGACGGCGACGGTCGAAGGACGTCGGACGATGCTGGAGGTGGCCCGTCGGACGGCGGAGCGTCTCTTCATCCCGCTCACCATCGGCGGGGGGATTCGTTCGGTCGAAGATGTGCGGACGACGCTTCGGGCGGGGGCCGACAAGGTATCGGTGAACACGGCGGCGGTCGAGGACCCGAGGGTCGTCGCGGAAGCGGCGCGGGACTTCGGCTCGCAGTGCGTCGTAGTCGCGATCGATACCAAGAGGGAAGCGGGAAACCACCGGGTCTACACCCGCGCCGGGACTCGCGCGACCGGACTGGACACGATCGACTGGGCGAAACGGGTGTGCGGCTTGGGGGCCGGGGAAATCCTCCTGACGAGCATCGACGCGGACGGATCGACCTCCGGCTACGATCTCGAGATCACCGCGGCGGTGGCGGACGCGGTATCCGTACCCGTCATCGCCTCGGGGGGATGCGGATCGGCGGAGCATCTCTACGAAGTGTTGACGCGCGGCCGCGCGGACGCGGCCCTGGCGGCCTCGATCTTCCACTTCGGAACCCTGACGGTCCGCGAGGCCAAGGAGCTCCTGCGGACGAGAGGACTGATCCTACGATGAGACTCGTGCCCGTGATCGCGCAGGACGTCCGGTCGAACCAAGTGCTGATGCTGGCCTTCGCGGACCGAGAGGCTGTGCGTCGTTCTCTCCGCACGGGATTCATGCACTACTGGAGCCGGAGCCGGAAGAAGTATTGGAGGAAGGGCGAAACCTCCGGCCATCTTCAGAGACTCCGAAGCCTCCACTGGGATTGCGATCGGGACACGCTCCTCGCGCGCGTCGAGCAAACGGGCCCCGCCTGCCATCGCGGAACGCCGACGTGCTTCGGCGCCGGATTCCCCGACATCCTGGAGGTGCTGGAGACGGTCGTCGCGGGGCGACGGATGAAGGCGAAGAGGGGGTCCTATACGAATCGGCTTCTCGCGGATCCGGCGCTACTCCGCGACGAGATCGTCGAGGAGGCGTGCGAACTAGCGATGGCGTCGCGGGGCGGACGGGAAT
>CAZGKV010000152.1:0-9285 GCA_964526305.1 uncultured Planctomycetales bacterium
CTGTTCGGAGGCGCGGATTCGGATCCGGATCCGTCGATGAACCTCGGCCCCCACGAGAACGGTTCCGGCGAGCATCGCCACGAGCCCCGTGCGGAATTGCATCACAGGGCTATTCGTCAGAATCCGCGGGAAACTTCAGATCCCGACGGTTTTCCGCTATAATCGCGCCCCGAAATGGCCGCATCAGAGAGTCCTCCTCCCGCCGGGTCCTCCAAGTTCATTCCGACGTTGGTCGAGGAGGAGATGAAGACCTCTTACCTCAATTACGCGATGAGCGTCATCGTCTCCCGCGCTCTCCCCGACGTTCGCGACGGTCTGAAACCTTCCCAACGCCGGATTCTCTTCGCGATGCATGAGCTAGGGCTCGGGCCGAGAGCGAAGCACCGGAAGTGCGCGAAGATCTGCGGCGATACCTCCGGCAACTACCATCCCCACGGGGAGCAGGTGATCTATCCCACGCTCGTGCGGATGGCCCAGGACTTCGCGATTCGATTCGCCCTCGTTGACGGGCAGGGGAACTTCGGATCCGTCGACGGAGATCCTCCCGCGGCCATGCGCTATACCGAGGCGCGGATGACATCGTTCGCCGTCCAGATGCTCGAGGACATCGACAAGGAGACGGTCGACTTCGGACCGAACTACGACGAGACGCTCGAGGAGCCGCTCGTCCTTCCCTCGAAGTTCCCCAATCTTCTCTGCAACGGCGCGATGGGCATCGCCGTGGGCATGGCGACCTCGATCCCGCCGCACAACCTGGGCGAGATCTGCGAGGGACTGCTCGCGCTCATCGCGAACCCGAATCTGACGGTCGGCGACCTTCTCAAGCACGTCCCGGGACCGGACTTCCCGACGGGCGGGATCATCATGGGCGGCGGCGGGCTTCGGGAGGCCTACGAGACGGGGCGCGGGTTGGTCACGGTGCGGAGCCGAGTGGCCGTCGAGGATCTCCGGGGCGGAAAGAAAGTGATCGTCGTCACCGAGATTCCCTACAACGTCAACAAGTCCGCGCTCATCGAACGCATCGCCGATCTCGTGAAGGAGGATCAGATCCCGGGAATCGGGGATGTCCGCGATCTCTCGAGTCGGGACGGGATGCGCATCGAGGTCGAGATTCGCAAGGGAGAGGACGAGGAAGTCATCCTCAACCAACTGTACACATCGACGTCCCTCCAGGACACCTTCTCGATCAACATGATCGCGCTGGTCGGCGGTCGGCCGAAGACGCTCGATCTCCGGGAGCTCCTCCAGGCGTACCTCGACCACCGCAAGGAGATCATCCGCCGCCGGACGCGCTTCCTTCTCGAGCAGGCGGAGCGGGAGGCTCATCTCCTGGAAGGCCTGGCCCGCGCCATCGATCTGCTCGACGAGATCATCGCGCTCATTCGCGCCTCCGAATCCCCCGCCGTCGCCAAGGCAAGGCTCGTTGCGGAACATTCGTTCACCCAGCTCCAGGCGGAGGCGATCCTGAAACTCACGCTCGCCCGCTTGACGGGCCTCGAGCGCGTGAAGATCTTGAAGGACCTCGACGAACTTCGGAAGAAGATCGCGGAGTACAAGTCGATCCTCGCGAACGAATCGCTGGTGCTCGACATCATCCGCGAGGATCTTCACGAGCTTCGGAAAATGTCCGATCCGCGCCGAACGGAGATCAGCCCGGAAGTGGCGGCCACGTTCGAGAAGGCGGATCTCATCCAGGAGGAGGACATGGTGGTCGTCCTCTCGCACCTCGGATACGCCAAGCGCGTGCCGCTGACGAGCTATCGCAAACAGAGGCGGGGGGGGAGAGGAATCATCGGCGCGGAGACGAAGGAAACGGACTACATCCAGGATCTGTTCATCGCCTCGACCCACGATACGGTCCTGTTCTTCACCGATACGGGACGGGTGTACCGGCGATTCGTGTATGACCTGCCCCAACTCGACCGCACGGCGCGCGGAAAGCCGATCGTAAACCTTCTCGATCTCAAGACCGGCGAGCGCGTGAATGCCTCCGTCTCCGTCAAGAGCTTCGAGAAGGGGTATCTGGTCATGGCGACGGAACGCGGGCTGGTGAAGAAGACCGAGCTTTCCGCGTACGCGAACGTGCGGGCCAGCGGGATCATCGCGATCGCGCTCGAGGAGGCGGACAGGTTGATCGGCGTGTCGGTCACCACCGGCGAGAGCGAAGTGATCCTCGGGACCGCCGAGGGCATGAGCATCCGATTCCCCGAGGGCGATCTGCGGCCGATGGGCCGCGATACGTACGGCGTCGCCGGCATCAAGCTCGAGGAGGGGGACCGGGTCGTCGATATGATCCTTCCCGTGCCCGCGGCCACGATCCTGACGGCCTGCGAAAACGGATTCGGCAAGCGCAGCCCGCTGGACGACTACCGGCTGCAGTCGCGCGCGGGCAAGGGCGTCATCAACATCAAGGCGACGGAGCGGAACGGAAAGGTCGTGGGAATGAAGGAAGTCCACGACGGGGACGACCTGATCATGATCACGCAGCAAGGGATTCTCGTCCGGATCCCCGTCCGCGAGATTCGGACTATGGGCCGCAACACTCAGGGCGTCCGCTTGATCCGCCTGGAGCCGACCGACAAGCTCGTGGCGATCGCGCGCGTCGAACATGAGGAAGGTACGGAAGTGACGATGGCGCCGCCGCCCGAGGAGCCGAGCCAGGGATGATCCTCCGGGGGCTCTACAGGTTCCTCGAAGAGAGGCTCGAGGGCGTGCGGGAGAGACATCGGTAGCGGATCACGAGCCTCGGAGCAGCGATTCGAGCTTGGCGAGTATTCCTTCCGAGCCTTCTTCTTCCCACCACTGCGCCCACCCGCGAAGATAGGCCAAGTCGAGGTCCTTCCTCCGGAGCAGGATCGATCGGATGTCTTCCAGGTCTCGGCTTCGTGCCGCGACGAGCTTGTACACCACAAGGTCCTCTGGGGAGGCGGCCCACGTCTGCGGAGAAATCGATAGGTCTCACTCTCGGGGAGAAAGAGCACCAGATCTACGTCTTGAGTGAACCGGGGTTCGCCCCAGAGGCTCGCGACCACGCCTCCGTAAAGAAAATAGGTGAAGTCCCGGGATTCGACAACGTCGAGGGCGGCTTCCAAGACCGCCTTGGTGTCAGACATTGCGGCGGCGCATTCGACGAGAGAGCGAGACAGGATGATCCGATCGGGGGAGCGGAGGGACGGCGGGGTGGGAAAGGAGGCCTTCCAGGATCTTGGCCGCCTCCTCGTCGGTCATGGAACGCAAGGCTCGGTCCCGGGCTTCCGCGTTCGCTCGGCCGAGTCGTTCCATGCGTTCTTTCCAGCGTCCCATAGTCTCGATCTCAGTATACCAAAGGCCTACGTCCGCATCCGCCAGAAGAGGATCGCGCCCGCCGGGCCGAAGAGACCGATCGAGGTCCAGGCCGCGAGCGCCGGCGCGAGACGACCCTTGTATCCCAACTCGAGACACGCCAGATGCACCCCGTAGAAGGCGAAGACCAGGAGCAGGGTGATCGCGATGCCGCGGAAGAAGCTCCGAACGCGGGTCGCCGAGACCGTGGGAAGCCCCAGGAGCAGGAGCACGAGCCCGGTGAGCGGGAAGGAGAATCGGGAGTGATACGTGACCTGCGGCGGGCGGGCGCGCGGGAACTTGCGGATCTGCTCCCGGAGGTCCTCGACGCGCGCGAAGTCGTTCAAGAATCGGAAGCCCTCGAAGAGACACTTGGGGGTGAAGTCGCTCCGGAGAACGTAGCCGTCTTTGGGGAGGGGGTCGCGCCTGGCGACCGGGCGTCCCCGAGGCGAGTCCACGAGGACCGGATCGCCGCCGGCGTCGTAGGGTTCGCAGTATCCTTCGTGGAAGATCCAGGCCTGCTGCACCTCGAGCCAGCGCCCCCGCGCGGCCACGATCACGAGCTCCTTGCGCCCCTCGCGGGTGATCTTGGTCAGCCGTACGCGTTCCATCGTCCGGTTCAACCGATCGTAGCTCTCCATCGTGACGTGCGTTCCGTCCGGGCCGTAGGCGGTGACGCGCAAGTCGATCCGATCGCTGACGAGCATCTCGTCGGTCTTCCCGAGTTCGTCGCTCAGCGCCGGCAGGATCCCTTCTTCGATCACCGCGTCCGCCGCTCCGAAGAGCAGCGCCGCGGCGACGGCGGGGATCGCCGTCCGCCGAAGACTGGTCCCGGAGGTGAGGATCGGCAGGAGCTCGTTGTTCTTCGCCATGCGGATGAACGTGAACGAGGCGGCGAAGACGGTCACCATGGGCAGGATGAAGTGCAGATAGACCGGAACTCGGATCACATAGTAGCGAAGGAGAAAGGCCGTGGGGCTCATGGACTTGATCGCCATGAGGCGTTCCGCCTTCGTGGCGAAGTCGATGACCATGGAGAGGAAGAGGAGGGTCACCAGGAAGACCGCCGCGGCAGCGAGGAACGTCCGGAGCCAGTATCGATCCAGCAGCCTCATCGCCGCCAGACCTTCCAAACCAGGAGGGCTCCGATCGACGCCAGGATGGCGTTCGGAGCCCATGCGGAGACGAGCGGCGATACCCGTCCTTGGTTCCCGAGGCTGTGGAAGAAGAGGTCCGCGACCACGTAGACGAGGAACGGCGGCATGGATACCCCGAGTCCCGCCAATCGACTCCCTTTGCGGACGAAGACTCCAAGCGCGGCGCAAATCGCGATGAGAAACATCGGCGCCGCGCCGCGCGCGTAGCGCGATTGGTATTCCGAGTACAGCTGGTCCAATCGCTCATAGTCCCGATCCTTGCGCTCCTGGTTGCGGATCCGCTTGGCCTCCGCGCGGAGCTCGCGATTCGACATCTCCGCCGGCACTTGGGATCGGGCGTACAGATTCTCGATCTCGAAGCGCACCCGCACATCGCCTTGCCCGCTGAGGCGGTGCGTGGAAGTGGGCGTGGTTTCCCACACTTCGCCGTTGACCAGGATGATTTCGGGCGCTTGGTCGTTCGAGAGGACGACGCGGCCGGACTTGGCGAACGACTCCCGCATCACGCCGTCCGAGACGACCTCGACGACCACCGGGCGCTCCAGGACGCCGTCTTCGGAATTCACGTAGGAGAGGGTGTACTTCCCCCAGACCTTGAAGGTCTGATTCCCGTGCGGCGGCGATTGGAGGATGAGGAGGAGCGATTTCCGGAGCAGGATCCTCCGATGATGTCGCGCGCGGGGAGACCCCAAGGTGGCCAACGCGAAGGAGATCGCGCACAGGAGGAGTCCGAATACGACCACCGGCGTGAAGAGTCGCCGTGGATGGATCCCGCTGGTCACCACCGCATCCAGCTCGTTTTCCGCGGCCATTCGACCGTAGACGAGCGTGGCGGCCGTGCACGTCGAGAGCGCCAACACCCAAGGGGCCATGTATACGACCGCGATCGGGATCGCCTCCAGCAGGATCGAGAATCCCGTCGACGGCACCAGCTTCAAGATCTGGAAGAGCATCCCGACCAGCGCGATGAAGGTGATGGGGATGAAGACGAGAAGAAAGGCCGCGACCAGTTCACGAAAGATGTATCGCTGGAGGATCATCCGTTGTTTGGAAGGGGGACTGTACCAAAGTCAGGGGATGAGCGCCACCGCCGCGTCTTCTTCGGACTGGAGACTCCGGAGGCCCTCGGGCAGCCGCGATCGCAGGGGCACGATCTGCGGCTCCCTATCGAAGAACGTCAAGACTTCCGCGAGGCACGTCCGGCGCGTGACCACGATGGTCCGCGGATGCGCCTTGAGATGGGCTGTTACGGTGTTCCGATCCGGGAAGTTCACATTATGAGGAAGGCGGCCGTTGTGGAGGTAGTATCCGCTGTGAGGCGAGATGTCCACGAGGAGAACGTTCCACTTCTCCCAGGGTGCCCGCGTTTCCGCGACGCTCTTGACCTCCTGGGCGAACAGGCGGAATCCGCCCAGGCGAAGGCTGTACGGAATCGCGATGCAGAACCAAACCAGGATCAGCGCCCCCGCCGCCGTCGCGAGAGCCGCGCAGGCACGCAACCGCGATGCGGACGCCTCCCTCGGTCGCAGCCAGTCGGCAAGCCAAAGCGCCGTGAGAGGAAGCATCGGGAGGATATAATAGGATCGGCGGCTGCCGCTGGCGGTGAACATCAGGAAGACGAGCAGGTTGGCCCACGCCAGCCACCGGGACGCCGGAGACAGATCCTTCCATCGGCGGACGGCACGCCAAATCACCCAGGGGAGGAGAAGCGACCAGGGGATCAGGAATCCCGGGAGCCAGAGGAAGTAACTGTACGGGGGATTCTGGTGATCGTACGCGGCGAAATAGCGGAGAACGTTTTCGCGGAACACTTGCCAAAGTCCGCTCTCTTCGTACTTCGGATCCAGGAGACTCGAGGCGAAGAAGGGAGCGATGTACACGGCGACCGCGGGAACCAGAGAGAGGAAGAGACTGGGGCGGAGATGAGAACGCCATCGTTTTCCCATCAAGAGATCCGGAAGCACGGCGAGGTAAGCCACCACGGCGGCGACGAGACCCTTGGTTTGACACGCCACCCCAAGGATGAGCCAGAAGAGGGAGTGGCTGAGCCAACCGGGTTTGTCCCGCCGTTCGACGTACCACGCTACGGCACCGATGGTGCCGAGGACGTTCAGCATGTCCGCGGAGGCGATTCGACCCCAGAAAACGAACATCGCCGAGGTCGTCAGGACCCATCCCGCCAGGAGCCCGGTCGCGCGGTCGAAGAGGCGGGCGCCGATCCGATAGGTGCACCAGATCGAGAGAACCGCCGCGAGGGCGCTCGGGAGCCGCAGCGTCCACTCGTGGAGTCCTCCCAGCGCCCGCGCGAATCCGATGATGATCCAGTAGGAGAGAAGCGGCTTGTCGTAGTAGGCCTCGTCGAATTGGTACGGATGGAAGTACTTCCCCGTCTCCATCATCTTGAGGCAAATGACCGCCCATCGTCCTTCATGGGTCCAGAGTTCGCCGGTGCCGAGAAAGGCCAAGACGAGGACGGCCGAGCCGAGAAGAAGCCATGCCGTCCGAGAGGTCTCGCTCCAGAGGGCTCGCGCGATCGCCATCAATTCGATTTCGGGGCGTCGGCCGGCGGCGCCGGGCAGCGCGTCCGTTCCCACAGCTTGACGTACTTCGCGAAAACGTAGAACGACGAGGCCAGCGCGATGACGAAGCCGCCCCACCCGTCGAGGATTCCGAGTTTCCACACGTAGCACTCGAGGAACTTCACGGGGGGATGGAGGAACGCCATGAGAAGCGGAACGCGCTTCCCCTCCTTCCGCCAGCCGTCGACGACGACGTCGGAAAAATGGTTGATGATCCGAAGTTGGTGGGAGAAGTCCCGATACGTGTAATGGCGGATGTCCGCGGGGATCCGTCGCGAGGGTCCGTCCGGTACGAGCTTGTCGTGAGGATCCGTGCCGCCCCAGCGCGCTCGGCCTCGACGGACGACGCGGACTCTCCAATCCGGATACCATCCGCCGTGGCGGATCCACCGGCCCAGATACCAGACCTGTCGGCGTACCGCGAACGCCGCGATTCCTTCCGCGGATTCCGCCTCGCGAAGGACGGCCTCCTTCAACTCCGGGGTGCACCGCTCGTCCGCGTCGAGGGAGAGGATCCAGTCCCCGGTCGCCTGATCGAGCGCGAAATTCTTCTGGGCGATGTAGCCCGGCCAGGAATTGAAGAGGACCCGGTCGGTATACTTCCTCGCCAGATCGACCGTCCGATCGGCGCTTCCCGAGTCCACGACCACGATTTCATCGCACCAGGAGACGCTCTGGAGGCACGCCTCGATGTTGTGCTCTTCGTTCTTGCAGATGACGGTGGCCGAGAATCGCGGCTTCACGGGGCGGAAGGGTAGCACATGCACCCGGCGGGGTCAAATAGGCTGGCCCTTGACGGAGTCCTCCCCACGCACATACCATTCCGGGATGCTGATGGCGGCGCGCCCCCTGTGGCTCCACGCGGAGTCGCGTCTTCTCGTGATCCGGCTGAGCGCCGTGGGCGATGTCGTCAATTCCCTCCCCGCGCTCTGCGCGATCCGAAAGTCGTATCCCCGCGCCCACATCGGGTGGGTGGTCGAGGACCGGGCGTACGACCTGATTCGGGGACATCCCGCCGTGGACCGTGTCCATCTCTTTCCGCGCCGGCGCTGGGTGCGGCATCCCTGGAAGGCGCTCGGGGAGGCCGCGCGCTTGATCCACGAGATCCGCCGGGAACGCTACGAGGTCTCCCTCGACCTTCAAGGGAATCTCAAAGGGGCGATGCACGGGTTGTTCAGCGGCGTGCGCCGCCGGATCGGATTCAGTCGCGGCCACTGCCGCGAGTGGAACCACGTCTTCACCAACGTACACGTCACCCCGGCGGGCGAGCGGATCAATCGCGTCGACAAGTTCCTCGCCGTGGCGGCCTTTCTGGGCGCCTCCGTAGACGCGGCTTCCTACCGACTTCCCGAATCCTCGGAGAGCCGCGATCGCGTCGGGCGTTTCCTGGATTCCGAGGGGATCGCCGCCTACCTGGCCATGCATCCGGGCACGAGCGATTTCGGAAAAGAGAAGAGATGGCTTCCCGAACGATTCTCCGCGCTGGCGGCCCGGGCCGGGAGGGAACTGGGCCTGCGCACCCTCGTGACGTGGGGACCGGAGGAACGGGAGCTCGCGACTCGGGTCGTCGAGGGGAGCGAGGGCCATGCGGTCCTCTCGGCGCCGACGAGGTCGATCTTGGATTTGGCCGAACTCCTCCGGCGCTCCCGCCTGTTCGTCGGATGCGATTCCGGTCCCCTCCACCTCGCCGGCGCGGTCGGGACGCCGAGCGTCGGACTCTTCGGCCCGAAAGATCCCGCGGTGTATGGCCCGTATAACCCGATGCACCGCGTCGTCTACAAACCGGGCTTGAACGGCCATGCGATGGCCGCCATTACCGTGGACGACGCCTTTCGCGCCGTCGCCGAACTCTTCTCGGAAATCTCTCTTCGCGCGTAACCCGTCCCGTTCTCGAGCGTCTGTACTTACGAGATGCAGGTACCCCCGGGGTGGGAAGGCCTCTCCGACGAGGAGGTGGCCCTGAGGTCGCGACAGGAACCGCGGTTCGCCTTCGAGACGCTGTTCGCTCGCTATCGCGATCGCATCTACGCGTTCCTGTCCCATCAGATCGCGGACCGGGCGCGAGTGGACGATCTTTTCCAAAGCGCGTTTCTCAAGGTCTACCGGGGACTTCCGCACTTCAAGTCGGAGTCGCGCTTCAAGACGTGGCTCTACCGGATCGCCACGAACGTCGCGATCGACGAAGGGCGGTCCCGAAGTCGGCGAGGAACGCCGGTGGAATTGTCGGA
>CAZGKV010000153.1:0-9240 GCA_964526305.1 uncultured Planctomycetales bacterium
CGACCCACTTCGCGATCTCGTACGGCGCGCCGAGATTCTTCGCCTCCGTCATGAGCTCCTCGGGCCGAAGCGTCGTGAGCCTCTTGATGCCCGACATCAGCGCGCGCATGTGGCGCACGGCCTCGACGATGTTCCCCGTGCCCGCCTCGCCCTTCGTGCGGATCATCGCGGCGCCTTCGCCGATGCGGCGGAGCGCTTCGCCTAGTTCTCGGCATCCGCACACGAACGGCACCTGGAAGGCCCACTTGTCGACGTGGAACGACTCGTCCGCCGGGGTCAGGACTTCGCTCTCGTCGATGAAGTCGACTTTGAGGGATTCGAGGATCTGCGCCTCGACGAAGTGGCCGATCCGGCACTTGGCCATCACCGGAATGGTGACCGCCTTTTGGATCTCGCGGATCTTGGCGACGTTGGCCATGCGGGCGACCCCGCCTTGGGCCCGGATGTCGGCGGGCACGCGCTCGAGGGCCATCACGGCCGCCGCCCCCGCGTCTTCGGCGAGCTTGGCCTGTTCCGCGTTCGTGACATCCATGATGACGCCACCCTTGAGCATCTCCGCGAGTCCCGTCTTGACTTTGAGCGTACCGGTCGTTTCCATGCGATCCTCCTACACGTGGATTCCGAGTCCGGTGGCCGACTCCACCGGTCCCTGTCTGAGAAGAGTCTTCACCGCTTCGGCGAGCCTCCCCACCGCATCCTTGAGCTCCTCCGGGGCCAGATGGCCGTAGCCGATGCGGAAACAGTTCACAAATCGCCCGTCGATGTCGTGGGCGGGACCCGGCGAAATCGCCACTCCACGCTCCAAGGCCAAGAGATAGAGTCGGATGGACGAGAGCCCGCGCGGGAGCGTTACCCACATCTGGGACCCGCCCTCGGGCTTGGTCCAAGTCGTACCTTCGGGCATCCCGGGCAGGGCCTTGAGCACGGCGTCGCGACGAACGCGATAGTATTCCCGCATCCCCACGAGATGGTCTTCGTATCCGTCGCGGAGGAATACCGCCGCGACCGCCTGAGTTAACGCCGGTCCGCCCAGATCCATGTACCGCTTGTATGCGAGCAAGTCTTGGACGAGCGGACGATCGGCGATGAGAAAGCCCGCGCGAAGCCCGGTCATGAACGTTTTCGACAGGGACCCGACCATCACGCGCCGGCCGGGGGGGGCGAGCGAATAGAGACTCGGCGGCGCTTGCCCTGCGAAGCGGAGGTCTCGGAAGATCTCGTCGCTCACCACGAGGCCGTCGTTCCGCTGCGCCCACTCGGCGATGGCGCGCCGGTCCTCCTCCCCGAGGGTTTGGCCCGTCGGATTGTGGAAATCGGGGCAGACATAGAGGAGCGCCCGGCCGGAGGGGGGCCGACCCCAGGGGACGCTCTCGACCGAATGGCCCACGATTTGGAACGAACCCGGGACGCCCGTAAAGGTCGGCGTCTCGCAAGCGACGGGTCGCCCCTCTTCGAGGGCCCAACAGGCCAATAAATTGAGCGCCTGTTGGGATCCGTTGGTGACCAGGACTTGGTCGGACGCGACGCCCGGATGGCGTGCCGCGATGGCCTCCCGAAGCTCGGGAAGCCCCGACGCGGAAAACTCGTGAAGCCGCCGGGGATTCTTGGCGAGAGCGACCTTCGTCAGCCGCTCTAAGGTCCCGTCGGGGACCGTGCCGGGATGGGGAACTCCCGCCGCGAGGTTCAGCGTTCCCGGAGGCCGGTCGAGCGAGAGGATCTCGCGCAGTCCGCGCGCGTACGTCTCGCGGAGTTTTCGGATCGACCGGGTGATCTCCGGCCGCGCCTCTGTCGGCCGTGCCGGCCCCTCCGCCACGAACGTCCCGCGCCCTACTTGGGAGGAGAGGACGCCGCGGCGTTCCAGCTCTCCGTAGGCCTTGACCACGGTGATCTTCGACAGCTTGAGGCGCTTGGCAAGATCGGCGACGGAGGGTACGCGGTCCCCCGGCTTGAGCCGACCCGCTTCGACCGCCGAGGAGATCGCTCCGGCAAGTTGCCGATAGAGAGGCGCGTCCCCCCGAAACCGCAGGTTCCAATCCATACCGATATGATATGGATATATAGCGATACGTGTAAAGTCAAGGCTGTTTCGCGGGAGCGAGGTCGATTCCGTTCCGAAGGCCGATCGGAGGAAGGGAGATCGCCGCACAGAGACCGTAGAAGAGGGCGAGCGTGGCGACCAGGAGGAAAGCCAAGATCCACCGAGGAATTCGGTTCGAGATCCAGGGAAGTCTCCAACCGGCTCCCAGGAGAATCAGGACGGCGAGGGGCTCCGCGCTGATGAGGAGGGCGCTAGGGAAATCGGTCTACAAGAAGGTCCGGAAGAAGAAGAAGAACCGCTCCAGGAGCTTCGTCGTCCACGGACGGTGTCGCCATTCGCGCGCCTCGACCTCTCGACACCGGCGGAGATCCTCCTCGTACATCCGCTCCATCGCGGCGCCGAAGTCGCGGTCGACGACCACGATCGAGAGTTCGAGGTTGTGCATCAGAGAAAGGTGGTCGATGTTGTAGCTCCCGACGGTCGCCCACTCTCCGTCGACGACCGCGGTCTTGGCGTGCATCATCTCGCCCTGCCATTCGAAGACGCGGACGCCCCAGCGCAGGAGCCGGGCGAAAAGAGCCCGGCTGGCATAGTACACGGGAGTGACATCCGTCGTCGCCGGGACGAGAACGCGCACGTCCACCCCCCGCTTGGCCGCGAGCCGGAGCGCCCGGAGAAAACGGCGGCTGGGAATGAAGTAGGCGTTCGAGATCCACACCCGCTTCGTCGACTGCGCGATGGCGCGGCGGTACGATCGCGCCAGGCGCCAGCGATTCTTCCACCGGTCGCTCGAGAGCGCCAACGTCGCCGTCGTGCCTTCCGCCGGAGGAATCGGGGGTGTGGGGATTCCCGGATGGCGGCGCTCCTCCTTCGCCCAGATCGTGAGGAACATGTAGGCGAGGTGGGCGACGATGGGGCCGCGGATCTCGACGGCCGTGTCCCGCCAGCGTTCCGCGTACTCGCGCGCGATGTTGAGTCCTCCGGCGTAGGCGACGCGGCCGTCCACCACGAGCAGCTTTCGGTGATTGCGGCGGCGCCTCCGGGGGTCGAGCATTCCGTGGATCGGATTGAACTGGTTCACACGGCACCCGGCGCGGCGGAGGTCGCCGAAGAATTCCCGCGGGGTGTCGCTCGATCCTACGGCGTCGTACATCACCCGCACCGGCACTCCGGCCTGGGCGCGCTCGCACAGAGCGCGATGAAATTCCCGACCCCACGTGTCGTCGGCGAAAATGTACGTCTCGAGGAGGACGTGCTCCCGGGCTCCCCGAATCGATTCGAGCATCCGGGGATAGGCCTCGCGACCGTCGCGGAGCGGGAGGACGCGATGGCCCGGGACCAAGTCTCCGGGATCGAGCGACGATTTCACGAGCCTCCTCGCTCCTGCTAGATTCTCCGCCTCGCTCGCCGGGGTGACGAGGGGCTTCGCTAGCGGCGGTGCTCGCACTCCTTGCAGGTGCCGCAAGTCGGGCACGTCTCGTGCTTCTTCTCGGAACCGCACGAGGGGCAGCGCGTAGTGTGGGTGCGGGCCGCACAGTCCGGACACGTCGTCGAGCCGCCCTGAGACTTCTTCCCGCACTGCGCGCACGTCCCGCCCGGGCTCGTCGTCTCGCAGGTGCAGGAGCCCGGTCCCGCCTTCCCCTTGCCGCACCGATCGCATTGCGCATGTCCGCACTGGCTGCAGCCCTGGTCCTTCATGCAGGCATCGGAGAGCCGTTCTTGGGGCCGGCAAACGGCGCAGGTCATTTCCGCACGGCGGGTGGCGCAGGCCGTCAGAAACGCCAAGGCACACGTCGAGAGGGCGCGGATCATCATGAGGTCGCCTCCGTCATTTCGCGCACGGGCAGCATTTCATGCAGCGGACGCACTTGGGACAGACCGCGAGGGTTTTCTTCTCCGCTCCGCACCCCAGGCACTTCGTCTTGCAGGAATCGCAGGCCGCGCAGGACGTGCACTTGGCGCACATCAGCCCCGACTTTCTCGCGATTCCACATTTCTCGCACTGGATCTTCGGGCAGCCGCAACACTGGATGCAGGCGAAACACGTGCAGCACAGCTCTCCGAACTTGGCGTCGTGGCCGCACTTCGAGCACCTCATCGTGGGACAGGTGTCGCATTTCGCGCAGGTTCCCTCCCTCATGCACGCGTCGCCCGGCTTCATCGGCTGCGCGCAGCCGGGACACTTCGGCCCCCCCTTCTTCCCGTCGGCGGTGCCGGTCGATCCGCCTCCGGAAGATCCGCACGCGGCCAGAAGCACGACGAGGGCGGTGCCGATCCAGAGTCTCTTCATGGAAGAATCCTCCCTCAGAATACGAAATCCGTCGAGAGAAACTTCGAGCGTCTCTCGCGGACGATCCTCGTCAGGACGTCCCGATTCGGGTCTCCCTCCTTGGCGGCCACCCTCGTGCGAATCGAAAAGGCGCGGAGGGCATCCGTGACCGGCAGCGTCCCCTCCGCGGAATCCTTGCGGCCCGGGAAGGGAAAGACCTCGGGACCCCGTCGGCCTTGGCTGTTCCGGTTCCCGCGGGGCTCGACTCGAACGATTTCGGGAACCTGCGATTCTCGGGGGAAGAGCGAACGGAGTCGGACTGCGATGCTCACGAGCGAGGTTCCGAAATCGCGCGCTCGTACGCGGCCGGACGGTACCGCTCGGGCACCGTGGGCTTTTTCGGCTTGCGGATTTCCTGGATGAGGACGGAGAGGAAGATCATCGCGGGCAAACTGGCGACGAGAAGCGCCGCCATCGCGCCGAGTTTCACCTTATCGACGAAGGGCTGCGGAAGTTCGTCGCGCTCCCAGCCCCGTCCCGTCAACGTCAGCGTCACCGTCGAGAAGAACAGGGCCAAGGTACCGAAGAAATACGTGTAGGGCACCGGCGTCATGTCCTTCGGAAGGAATTGGAGCTGAAACGTTCCCTTCGACGTGACGGTCGCGGCCGAGGCGGCCGCCGCGAGGAGGGAGAGCGTCAGGAAAACCAGAATGGCGACCTTCATTCTTGCGCCGGATACTCTAGCGTACTATCCTCGAATCGTGCAAATGGAAATTCCCGATCCGCGACCCCGAGCGCGGCGTACCACCCTGATGAAGACGTGGCTTCCCGTCGCCTTCCTTCTGGCGACCCCGGTCTACGCCCAGAGCATTCGCCCTCGGAATTACGAAGGTCACGATCACGAAGTCGCGGTCGTCGCCTTCACCCCCGACGGCAAATCCCTCGTCTCCGGATCGCAGGACAGCACGATTCGTCTGTGGGACATCCGGCAGGAGAAGGAGATCCGCCGCTTCAAGGGTCACGAGGGGCGCGTCCTGTCTCTCCATCTCTTTCAAGACAAGAAGAAGCTTCTCCTGGTCTCCGGAGGGGTGGACCGGGCCATCAAACTCTGGGACGTCGAGGCGGGGAAAGAGATCAAGACCCTCTCGGGCTCGAAAGACGCGGTCTCCTGCGTGCGGTTCACGAAAGACGGCCGACGTCTCGTCGCGACGAATCGTCTGGGCGCCCAGTTCTGGCACGTCAATTATGGAACCGACATGCTCCTCTTGGAAGGACACGACGACCTCGTTAACTCCGTCGCGCTCACCCCGGACGAGAAGTTCCTGGCGACGGCCAGTGCGGACAAGACGATCCGAATTTGGAACGTGTCGGACGAGGAAACCGTCAAGACGCTCAAAGACCATACGGATTGGGTTCGGTGCGTCGCCTACAGCCCCGATGGGAAATACCTGGCCTCCGCCAGCCGCGACGAGACGGTGAGGATTTGGGATGTCGCGAGCGGCACGACGCTTCTCGTCCTCCCGGGCCACAAGAAGGGGGCCTACTGCGTGAGCTGGAGCCCCGACGGAAAAACCGTCGCGACCTCCGGGGCCGACAAACGGATCCGAACGTGGGAGATCCCGACCGGAAAGATGCAGCTCGATCTCTACCGGCACAGCGATACGGTGTACTGGGTCACCTTCAGCCCGGACGGCCGGTTCCTCGCCTCCGCCGGAGCGGACAAATCCGTGAAACTCTGGGAGATCAAGGAGGAGTAGTCTGTTCCGCTCGTTCGAACAGGCGCTCCGCTATCTCGCCCGCTTCACCGACTACGAACAGCGTCGGCCGGCGGACTACGACGCGCGCACCTACAACCTTGATCGAATGCGAGACGTGCTCGAATCCGTCGGAAATCCGCAGGAGGCCTTCCGGTCCGTCCATATCGCCGGAACGAAAGGAAAGGGGTCGACGGCGATCATGCTCGAGGCGATACTTCG
Source organism: uncultured Planctomycetales bacterium (assembly GCA_964526305.1). Classification (GTDB taxonomy): domain Bacteria; phylum Planctomycetota; class MHYJ01; order MHYJ01; family JACPRB01; genus JACPRC01. The sequence continues at coordinate 6,284 of CAZGKV010000153.1, forward strand.
CCGGGCCGGAATGCGGACCGGCCTGTACACCTCGCCGCACCTCGTGCATCTGTTCGAGAGAATCCGGATCGGCCGCCGCGAGATCCGAGAATCGGAATTCGTGACGGCTCTCAATGCGCTCGACCCGGCGATGAGACGGCTCCGCCCGACCTTCTTTGAAATCGTTACTGCGGCCGCTTTCTGGCTCTTCCGCCGCTCTCGGGTCGAGATCGCGGTCGTGGAGGTGGGGCTCGGCGGACGCCTGGATGCGACGAACGTGATTCGGCCGGAGTTCTCCATCATCACGACGATCGATTACGACCACACGGAACTTCTCGGGAGAACGCTGGCGAAGATCGCCGGCGAGAAGGCGGGGATCGTGAAGCCCGGGGTCCCGGTTTTCACTTCGGAACGCAAGACGGAACCGAGAAAGGTCATCGAGGCCTGTGCGCGAAAGGCGGGATCAGTGATCGCGAGGGTGGGGCGCGAGCTGCGGATCCGGACGCCTTCCGTCCGAGACCCGAGGGTGATAGAATTCGTCTTGGAGGTGGACGGCCGACCCGCCGCGCGGATCCGTCTTCCGATGCCCGGCCGGCATCAGATGGAAAACGCGGCGCTGGCCGCCGCGGTCGCGCTTCGGCTCGGGGTCTCCCGGGGGATCGTCGAGCGGGGACTCGCGGGCGTGCGCCTTCCCGGCCGGATCGAACGGGTGGCCCGGCGTCCGGAGGTGATCGTGGACGTCGCGCACAACCCGGTCTCGATCCGAGCCCTCCGTCGCGCGCTTTGGCCGTGTGCGGGCCGGTGTTGGCTGGTGTTCGGGACGTCGCGGGACAAAGACTTCCGGACCATGCTCCGCGAACTCGCGCCGGCGACGGATGTGGGCCTCCTGACGCGGGCGCGGAGCCCGCGGGCCGTGCCGCCCGCGGAGCTGGCCCGAGTCGCGCCGTTCCCCTCCGTGACCATTGGCTCGGTCGCCCGTGCGGTCCGGCTCGCCCTTCGACGGGCGGCCCCGCGCGACCGGGTCCTCGTGGCCGGGTCGTTTTATGTCGCCGGCGAGGCTCTCGAAGAGCTCCGCAAGGGAAGATGAACGAGGACAGCACGATCCTGGTGGCGCGGCTGGCCGTCGCCAAAGGGCTGGTCACTCAGGCGCAGATGGACGAGTGCCTCCGGCTTCGGTCCGGCCGTTCCAATCCCCCTTCCATCGGGGAGATTCTCCTGCGTCGCGGGCTCATCACGGCGGAGCAATTCCAACAGCTCCAGGAACTCCGCACGAGCGAGTCGGACACGAAAGTCCTGCGGGAGAACGAAGGACAACGCTTTGGCCGCTTGGTCGTCTCCCGGGGCCTGGCGACCCCCGAGCAAGTTCAAGAGTGCCTGAAAGAACAGGCCGAACTGACCGAGCAGGGGATCCACAAGAACCTGGGGAAGATCCTGGTCGATCGCAAGATCCTCACGGCGGAACAGGTCAAGAGACTCTTGGACGATCAGGACAAGGCGATCGCGATCTGTCCCGCGTGTCGGGAGAAGTACAACGTCATCCGTTCCTGGCTCGGGCGGTCGCGCTGCCCCGTGGACGAGACGGTGCTGGAGGCGGCCGAATCGAACGAATCCGTGGGTGTCGCGGGCCCCGCGGAGGCGCAGCCGCGGAGCGGATCCCCCGTCGGCCTGGAGGTCGGGGGATGTCGGATCCTGGAACTCATCGGGCGCGGCGCGTCGGCGTCGGTGTATCGAGCGAAGCACCTCGGCCTGAACCGAATGGTGGCGGTCAAGCTCCTCTCTTCCGTCTCGAAAGATCCGACCCAGGTAAAGCGGCTCCTTCTCGAGGCGCGCGCGATCGCGCGTCTGGAACATCCGAACATCGTTCAGGTCTACGACGTCGGTTTCTTCCGCGGCTACTTCTTCATGGTGATGCAGCTCCTCAAGGGCGAGACGCTCTCCGTCCGCCTGAATGAGTGGGGCGGGGCGATGGTGGAGGAGCAAGCCCTGGCCGTGGTGCGGGACGTCGCTCGGGGCCTGGGAGCCGCGCACGAGAAGGGGATCATCCACCGCGACATCAAGCCCGACAACGTCATCTTGACGGAAGACGGAAAGGCGAAGCTCACGGATTTCGGATTGGCCCAGGACGTCGAGAATCCGGACGAGATTTCCGGACTCGTCGTCGGGACTCCCTATTACATGTCCCCGGAACAGTGGCTGGGCCAGAAAGCGGACGAGCGCAGCGATCTCTACGGTCTGGGCTGCGTCTTCTATCTCATGATGACGGGCCGCCGTCCGTTCGAGGGAGAGGCCCTGGATCGATTGATGCAGCAGCATCTCAAGGCGGCGCCCAAGCCGGCCCAGGCGGTGAACCCGGGAATCTCCGACGGCCTCGAGGCGATCCTCAAGAAGCTGCTCGCCAAGGCGCCCGCTCGGCGGTACCAAAACGTCGCCGAGTTCCTCGACGACCTCGGTCGATATCAGCGGGGAGAATCTCCGGCGGCCCTCGAGAACTTCGGCCGCATGGTCCGCTGCGGCTTCTGCGAGACCGCCAACCCGGCGGCGGAGTCCAAGTGCAAGGTCTGCGGCGAGCCGCTCCGTTCCGTCGCGGCGGAGCTGACGCTGGCGCCGCGGGCCGACGAGTTCAAGTGTCCGGGATGTCAGGAGTACGTGCGGAAGGGCTCGAAGTCTTGCCCATCGTGCCGCAAGGCGTTCTGCGTCCGGTGCCGAAAGCGCCTGGTGGCGTTGCGGGGGTTCTGCGAATTCTGCCTGCCGCACTTTCGGCGGAGGTAGTCGAGTGTCCGGTCCGCGCGGCGAACCGATTCAAACTACCAGAAGTGCCGACGGGCGAATGCGTGACCCGATCCGGACTTCAAGTACCGTTCAAACTTTTTGGCCTTGGCGCGATCGCGGCACCGACGAGGTCCCAAGGCGCGTACTTGGCCGTGAATTCGCCCCCCTTCCCGGAGTTGGGCTCGGCGAGTCGACGATCGACATCGGCA
>CAZGKV010000154.1:0-9150 GCA_964526305.1 uncultured Planctomycetales bacterium
AGGGAGGAGCAGCTGGGTTCCCGGGGCAGGGTGCTCGACGACGAGATCGAGACGGCGAGGCTGGAGCGGGAAGAAATCGGCGCTCAGTCCGCCGCGCTCCGCGAACGCGCGGCGAAGCTCGAGGATCTCATCGACGAACTTACCGGCCTGAAGGGACGCGTCGCGGGAGAGATCGCCGGCCTCGGGATGACCTCCGCGAGGTACGAGGAGTCCCGCCAGGGGTTGAGCGACCGCCTCACCCAAGCGAGGGTCGAGCGCGCTCGCGTCGAGGAGACGCGAAAGGCCATCGAGAAGCGCGTGGAGATGCTCGGATCGAATCTGGCGGAGGCGGAGGCGGCGGTTCGGAAGACCGCGGAGTTGGCGCAGGAGACCGGGGCCCGCTTGGAGTCCGTCGAGGGAGAACTCGCCGCGAGGCGAGCGGAACAACAGAGACTCTCCATCGAGATCGAGGAGCGCCGCGCGCGACTGGCGGAAGCGGAGTCGGAACGCGCGGGGCGGGCGGACGAGGTCGGAGCCGCCGAGGAGTCCGTGCGTCTCTCCCAGGGGGAGCTTTCCTCGTGCGCGGAACAGGTCCAAGGGCTGCGCATCGAGGAGGGACAGGAGCGGGTGAAGCAGGAAAACCACCAGGCCCGGGCTCGGGAGGAAGGGATCGATCTGTCCGGCGCCTGGGGGGAGCCCGAGGAGGAAGGCGTGGATTGGGCGAACCTCGCCGGCGCGGTGGAGGAGCTTCGTCGAAAGGTGAACGGCTACGGCGCGGTCAACGTCGAAGCTCTCGAACAATTGCAGGGTCTCGAGACGCGGGAGTCGGAGCTCCAGGGTCAACTGGAGGACCTGACCACGACCAAATCGAAGTTGGAGGAATTGATCCGGAAACTCAATCGGGAGAGCCAGGAGAACTTCGCTCGGACCTTCGCGATCGTGCGCGACCATTTCAATGTCCTCTTCCGGAAGCTCTTCGGCGGAGGGAAAGCGGACATCGTCGTCGAGGAGACCGAGGGAGTGGATGCGATGGACCAGGGGCTGCAGATCATGGCGAAGCCTCCCTCGAAGGATTTTACGACGATCTCGTTGCTGTCGGGCGGAGAGCGGTCGCTGACGGCCCTGGCGTTGGTGATGGCGCTCTTCCGGGCCAATCCCAGCCCCTTCTGCATCCTGGACGAGGCCGATGCCGCGCTGGACGAGAGAAACGTGGAGCGGTACGCCGCGCTCGTCGGCGAATTCGTCGAGGAGACCCAGTTCATCCTCGTCACGCACAACAAGCGCACCATGGCGGTCGCCGACGTCATGTACGGGATTACGATGGAGACGCCGGGAGTGTCGAAGAAGGTGGCCGTGGATCTGAACGGCGACGCGGGTCTCGACCTCTTGCGCCGGCAGAAGATCGCCGCCCGCCTCGAGCGCCATGCGCAGCCGTCTCAGCTTCACGGGCAGCCATCGACGGCGGTGGTGGAGGAAGACGAGGAGGGGGAAGAAGCATCTAGCATCTAGCATCGAGCATCTAGCATCGAGCATCGAGCATCTAGCATTTGGCGGGGTACGCGGTCGCTTGCGTACCCGGCCTCCATCTGATAGAGTGCGCCGCCTATGGAACGCACCTTCGTGATGATCAAGCCGGACGGCGTCCAGCGCAGGCTGGTCGGACGCATCGTGAATCGAGTGGAAGAAAAGGGGCTGAAAATCGTCGGCCTCAAGCTCGTCTCCATGAGGGAGTCGCAGGCGACCGAGCTCTATGCCGTCCACAAGGGCAAGGCGTTCTACGACGGCTTGGTGATGTTCGTCACCTCGTCGCCGGTTGTGGTGATGACGATCGAAGGCGCGTACGCGGTGAAGGTAGTGCGGGCGCTTCTCGGGGCCACCTTCGGCCACGAGGCCGCTCCCGGCACCATTCGCGGCGACTTCGCGACTTCGAAGGGATTCAATCTCATCCACGGTTCGGATTCGCCCGAGTCTTCCGCACGCGAGATCCCGATCTTCTTCCGGCCCGAGGAACTTGTATCGTGGTCGCCGGCCGACACGACTTGGGTGTACGAGGAACCCGAGAGGAAGTAGATGCCCGGCTGGTCCACGGTGGCCCGCCTTCCGTTTCGACCCCTTCCCGCCGTCGAAGGGATGCACCGTTCCCTCGCAGGGCTGCATAACTTCGTCCCGCTGGGATTGTTCTTCGTCCTCTCCTCGGCGATCTACTGTCTCTATTCGGCTCACCGCGTCTGGGTACGAGTCCCCCATGGGACCTTTCTCGTCGGACTGGCCGTCATCGCGGCCGCACTCCTGATTAATACCTTTCTCTATGTCATCCTCTCCGATGTTCTCTCCGATCCGCTCCAGCGGCGACGACTCATCCTGCCCTTGCTTCTATCCACGTTCGCGATTTCGGGGATCTTCAGTCTGCTTGCGGCGGCGCTCTACGAGGCGGGAGTGCTCGGGCTGTGGAAGGTGAAGGGAGCGGTCGCGATCGGCCTTGCGGGCGTCGTGCTCTGGCAGGGATCGGTCGAGACAGCCAATCTCCGCCGACTCTACGGCCTGCGTTGGTGGCGGGCGATCATCGGGGAACTGCTTGCGCGCGGTGTCGCCGTCACCATGGGGCTCGGGTTCCTCGGATTCATGTCCGGAGCCACGCGTCCTTGGAAACACTGGCGCGCGGTCCTTTGGGTATTCGGGGTGAACTGAAGACGGCTTGACTTCCTCTGGAGAGCGGGCTACCCTACCGACCCCAACTACGGAGGAGTTTCGATGATCGGCGCCACCGAAGTCCGCAAGGGCATGGTCATTCGATACGAAGAGAAACTCTGGTTCGTGATGAACGTCTATCACCACACGCCGGGGAACCTGCGTGCGGTCATCCAGATCAAGATGCGGAATCTCGCTTCGGGGGCGGCGATCGAGCAGCGGTTCTCCTCCAGCGACAAACTGGAGCAGGCGTTCATCGACCAATCCGACATGGAGTTCCTCTACCAGGAGGGAGACAACTACGTCTTCATGAACCAGGAGAACTACGAGCAGATCCCGATTCACAAGGAGCTCCTGGGCGAAGATGCGCGGTGGCTGAAAGAGAATACGGTCTGCAAGGTCGAGATCTACGAAGGCCGCGTGATCGGCGTCGAGTTGCCCGCGGCGGTCGAGCTGCGCGTGAAGGAGACCGAACCCGGGCTGAAGGGTGCGACGATCACCAACGTGTACAAGGCCGCGACGCTCGAGACGGGGGCGGTCGTCCAAGTTCCCCCCTTCATCGAAAACGGCGCCGTCATCCGCGTGGACACCCGCGAGGGCAAGTATCTCGATCGGGTGTCCGTGAAGTAGATGTTCCTCCCGTTGTTCCTTTTGGTCCTCCAGGACCCCGCCGAGGAAGAGGAAACCCGCGCGTCCGCCCATCTCCGGGCCGGCGCCTTTCTGGAAAAGGACCCCGACGGTTGGACCGAGGCGCTGTACCACTTCGAGCGCGTAATCGATTTCTGCCCGCAAGCGACGCCGGAGGAGCGGACGGAGGCCCGGCGTCGTCTCCATCGCCTTCACGCCCGCGTGCCGGGAAACCCGGACGAAAAGAAGGCCGCCGTGTTGCGGGTCTCGGTTCTCGTGTGGCGCCACGTGAATTATCGAGCTCCGGACAAGCGCTCGTACCGATACCGAGTGGGCGACGCGGCGGTGCGCCATCTCCGTCGGGGATTCGAGATGTTCCAGCGGACCGTGTGGGAGGTGACGCGCGGGGCGGTGCGAATCGAGGGCCAAGTCCTTCCCGTAGAAGAGGAAGTCCGTTCTCTCAGCGTCGACGGGGACGGGATCTGGATGCATCCCGACGATCTGGAACGGAATCGACTTCCGCGCATCAAGGACGCGGAATTCGACCTCTTGATTTCCTCCGTGGTGGCCGGCGAGGGGCTGAACTTCGGGAGAAGCGTCCGGATCGAACCCAACTTCCGGGGAATGAGGTACGCGAATCTCCTGTGGACGGAAGGGGATATCGAGTCCAATGCCGCGGTAGGGGCGCGCGAGTTCCGGGTCTGGCTGGGGTTCGCGACGGACCTCTTGCGCCGGCGGGGAGGATTTCGCGATGGGATGATCGCCGCCCCGGATCCCAAGAACGATGCCTGCTACGAAGGCTCCAAGACGGAGGAGCACCTCTGGCGCCGTCACGTTGCGGAAGATCATGTGACGGCCTGGATGTGGCGCGAAATCGCCGGTCGCCCGCAAGCCCCGTTCGTTCGCGTCTGGTCGCTCTCCCCGCGATTCGACCATCTCGACGACAAGGGGCTGGAGCGGACCTATCTCCCCGAGACGGGCGAGGAGCTGGATGTCCGGGCGTGGGAAGTCGTTCCGTCGAAGACCGACGTTTTCGACCTCGTGCCCTACGCCAAGGGTCGTCCCAACGGGATCTTCTACGCATCGACATACGTGTATGCGAAGAAGCGACAATGGGTGAAGCTGTTCTTCGGCGAGGACGACTGTGCCAAGATCTTTCTGAACGGCCAGCTGGTTCACGCCGAACATGGGCACCGCGGAGTCGAAATGGATCGGTATTGCTTTCGGCTGTGTCTGAAAGAGGGCCGCAATTTTCTCCTCTTCAAGATCGAGAACAACGGAGGCCCCGGCGGCTTTTGCGCCCGGCTCACCGACCTTTTGGGACAGGTTCCGAAGGTGGAGATCTCTCCGGTTCGGAAATAGGGCGCGACCTATTGCAATGGGCGCGCTCCGCGCCTAGAATCGCCCCCCATGCCCAAAGTCCTCATCGCGGACGATATCTCCGAGGAATGCGCCCGGATCCTGCGCCACGGGGGGGTCGAGGTGGACCATCGGGGAAAGATGAAGCCGGAGGATCTCAAACTCGCCGTGGCCCCCTACGAAGGGTTGATCGTCCGGAGCGCGGTGAAGGTTACGAAGGAGATCGTCGAAGCGGGGAGGAGTCTGAAGATCATCGGCCGTGCGGGGATCGGTGTGGACAACATCGATCAGGAGGCGGCGACGCGCCGCGGCATCATCGTGATGAACGCGCCGCTCGGGAACATTACGGCGGCGGCGGAACACGCGATCGCCTTGCTTCTGGCGAACGCGCGGAACATCGTCCGGGCGGACGTGTCGATCCGGAACGGAAAGTGGGAACGAGGCGCCTACACCGGCGTGCAGCTCGAAGGGAAGACGCTGGGCATCGTAGGACTGGGGAAGATCGGCGCTCGGATGGCGGCGTACGGCAAGGCCTTCAACATGCGGGTCGTGGCCTACGATCCGCATCTGGTGCGCGAGCGCGCGGAAGTTCTCGGAGTGGAGCTTCTCGAGTTCGATAAGATGCTCCAAGAGGCGGACTTCATCACCGTCCACGTTCCCATGACGGATCGGACGCGGGGAATGTTCGGGGCGCGCGAGTTCGGACGGATGAAGAAGACGGCCCGGATCGTCAACACGTCCCGAGGAGGGGTGATCGACGAGGGGGCCCTGCACGAGGCGCTCGAGAAGGGGGCGATCGCGGGAGCCGCTCTCGACGTCTTCGAGCAGGAGCCGATCCCGAAGGAGCACCCTCTCCTTCGCAACGAAAAAGCGACGCTGACGCCCCATCTGGCCGCTTCGACCCAGGAGGCCCAGGTCCAGGTGGCGATCGACATCGCGAATCAGTTCGTCGAGTTCTTCTCCAACGGCGTCGTGCGAAACGCCACCAACCTCGCGTCGATCGGCGATCCGTCGATCGCGGCGTTCGTCAAGCTCGCGGAGGACTTGGGGTCGCTCGCGGTCCAACTCTCCGATGGGGCCGTCCGGGGAATCGAATTGACCTACATGGGCCAGATTGCGGGATTCGACACGGATGTGGTAACTCAGGCGGCGATCAAAGGGGTGCTCCGTCCGGCCGTGGGCGAAGGCGTGAACGTCGTCAACGCGCGGATTGCGGCGAAAGACCGCGGAGTTCAGGTGAGCGAGCAGCGCCGGAAGGACGCTCGGAACTACAAGAGCCAGATCGCCGTGCGGGTGGAGACGGAGCGCGGCGGGCGCATCGTCGCGGGCACGCTGTTCGAGGGGCGCGAGCCGCGCATCACCCAAATCAACACGCTCGACTTGGACCTGCGCCCGTCCCGATTCATGCTCTACATGCAGTACCCGGACGTCCCCGGGATGATCGGCAAGATCGGCACCATCCTTGGGGGACACTCCATCAACATCGCCCGAATGGAGGTCGGCCGAACGGGACGGGGGCAGCAGGCGGTCATCCTCCTGACGCTCGACGACCCCGCGACGCCGGCCGCCCTCGACGAGCTTCGCACCTCCGTTCAACCTCTCGACATTCGGAGCGTCACGCTTACGTGAGCGCGCTCGAAGTCCTTCCCCTCGGCTTGGTCGCTTTCGATGAAGCGTGGGCGAAGCAGCGGGAATACGCGGCCCGCGTACGAGCGGAACCCGCGCGGGTATTCTTGCTGCTCCTGCGCCATCCGCCCGTAATCACGCTCGGGCGAAACGCCGACGAGCGGAACGTCCTCGATCCGGGCGGGATTCCCGTTCGCCGAATCGACCGCGGGGGAGACGTTACCTATCACGGCCCGGGGCAAATCGTCGGCTATCCGATCCTGAGCCTGAGAGAGCACCGTCTGGGGGTGCGCGCCTACGTTCTGCGATTGGAGGAGGCGATCGTGGACGCGCTCTCGAAGTTCGGAGTGAGAGGCTTCCGGAAGGAAGACGCCGTGGGAGTTTGGACTTCGAACGGGAAGATCGCCTCCATCGGCGTGCGGGTGGAGCGTGGCGTAACGATGCACGGCTTCGCCCTGAACGTTGCCGACGATCTGGAGCCGTTCGTGCGGATTCATCCCTGCGGTGTGCCAAGAGGCGCGGTGACCAGCGTCGAGCGGGAGATAGGATCGACCCCGGACTTGGGGCCGGCCCTCGCGCCTTCGCTCGCGCGTCGAATTGGATTGTCCGTCGCGCCCGCCGTGGTATCATAGCGTCGGAGAGAGAAATGGGAGAGAGGGGAAAGTGCACGTCGTTCTCGTCGTCGATCCGGATCAGACCGTCCTCAGTTTCTTGCGGCTGTCGTTCGTCCAGGCCGGGTTCGAATTCACCGGCGCCCGTCGGGTGTCGGACGCCGGCTTGCGACTGAGACGAACGCGACCGTCGATCGTGGTCTTGCGCGTCGCGCTCCCGGACGGATCGGGGCTCTGCCTTCTCGACGAGGTCCGTCCGGCTCCGGTGATTCTCCTGGGAATGGCCGGACAGGAGACGGAGTTGGCGGCGGGGCTGGAGGCGGGGGCCGCGGACGTCCAACTTTTTCCCGTCGACGGAGCGCAACTCGCGGCGCGGGCGCAGGCGGTGCTCGGCTGGCGGACGCGAACGGCGGATCCGGAGGTCCTTACCGCGGGTCCCGTGGCTCTGGATGTTTCCCAACGGGCGCTGGTCCGTCCGCGGGCATCGCTCACCCCGCACGAATTTCAAATCCTGAGATGGCTCCTGGATCTTCCGGGGAAGGCTCTGACTCGAAAGCAACTTCTGGGAGCGGCGCACGAACGTGCCGTCGATTCGCACGTCGCCTCGTTGCGACGTAAGCTCGGGGATGCCTCGAGCTGGATCGAGACCCTTCGGGGAATCGGCTATCGATTTCGGACCGCATAGCCCGACGCGATTTCGAACTCGCAAGGAGCGAGCCCGTCCAGGGACGAACCCCCAAGAATTTATCCACAACATGTTGACAAATACAAAACGTAGTTTATAATTTGCGTGGAGTAGAGAGAGGGGAATGCGGTGAAGGGGAGATCGGGACGCGAATCTCGGAAGTCTCTCCTTGTCGCTCCCCGGAAAGGGGATTGCGAAATCCGGACCGACTAACTCAGCCTATACCCCACCCCAGCTGTCCGCCCAGAGTACGCTGACAATCACTCTCCCGCGCAGGTACTTCTGGGCGGTTTTATTTTGGACCGATTCGCACCCTCGAAAAACCGGGCCGTTTACCCTTCTCCGATCCTTTTTCTCCAATGTCGCTCGGACCGGTCCGCTAGAGGACAGCGATGCGGAGGGTCGAACGATGATGAGAATGCGGAACGCTTTTCTTCTCGCCCTCCTCGGCTGCGGCGGCGGCGGTGGCGGTGGCGGCGACACTCCACCCTCCCATCTCGAGCCTTCCCTGGCGGATGGGCCCGGCGTATTCACCTTCAGCCCGATTCCCTTGAGCGAAATCAGTCGGATCGTTCCTCTGGGGAATCTGGCGCCCCCCGATCACACGATTCCGACGGATCACATGTACTTTTTCATGTGGTTCGGAGACGAGGGACCGCTTCCCGATCCGGATCGGAAATACACCGTCGTGTTTCCCGGAGGGGGACGGGTCCAATCCGTCCTTCCGGTCGGAGAAGCGTTCAAAGTCCTCGTCCAATCCACGAATTCCTTTTACTACTACTTGGATCACGTCCTTCCCGGCCCCGGCATCGTTGTGGGGATGACCGTCGAAGCGGGGCAAGTTCTCGGCACCTCCAGCGGTCCTCGCGCCGTGGATTTCGGCGCCATCTACACACCGGTCACTCTTCCCGGATTCATCGATCCGAACCGCTACCATTGGCAGACCCAGCATACGGTCTCGCCGTTGGCGTACTACGAGGAGCCGCTCCGGAGCGCCCTCTTCGCCAAAGTGCTTCGCGACAGCGCCGACCCGCAAGGCAAGATCGACTTCGATCAGGATGGCCGTCTCGTGGGGAATTGGTTTCTCGAGGGCGTGCCCGCCGAACAAAGCGACTGGCCCGAGAACTGGAACAAGCAGATCGCCTTCGTCTACGACGTCAAAGTTCCGACGATGGTTCGTGTTTCCATCGGGGGCCAACTCGCGATGATGGGAGCCTACGCCGCGAGTCCGACGGATCCGGACCCCGCCATGGTCTCTCAGACTTCGGGCAAGGTCGTATACCGGCTCTACCCACGTGGCGCCCTGACGGACACTCCGGACTATTCCGCGCTGCAGGGGCTCGTCATTGCGCACGTGCTCTCGGATCGCCGGATCAAAGTCGAAGCCTTTCAGACGAATCAGGAATCGATCCCGGAATTCACCTCGAACGCGAAGATCTACGTTCGGTAAGACTCTTCGCTTGCGGTGGCCCCACCCCTTGCTATAATCCACGCTCTTCCGGGGCGTGGCTCAGTCTGGCTAGAGCGCTTGGTTCGGGACCAAGAGGTCGTGGGTTCAAATCCCGCCGCCCCGAC
>CAZGKV010000155.1:0-9009 GCA_964526305.1 uncultured Planctomycetales bacterium
TCCACGTCCACGTCTCCGTAGATGGAGGGAATGTCGTAGTTGAGCGGGGTCAGGAGCGAGTGGTTCAGAGGGTTGTACCGGAGAATCGTCCACGCCTTTCCGTTCTCCTTCTCGTATCGGACGAAGGCGAGAAACGCCTCGGCCCAGGCGGCGACGGTGCGGCGTTCTTCCGCGGTCAGCATGAGGGGCCTCCTTCCCCTCCAGATTCCGTATCCGAGAGAGCCAGTTCCGCGAATTCGGTCAGACGTTTTTTTGAGAATTCCGCTCTGTATTTGCAGAAATAAGATCGAGGGAGCCCGAGATTGTCTCTGTTGGAGGGGATGACATGGCCCCGATCGCCCAACTGGCCGTCGATCGACCTTCCGCCCTGCGTCGATTCGTGGAGTTCCTGGTCGTCTCGCGCGGATTCACGATGAGCCAGCTCAAGCGGGCGGCCCTGGTCCGCCGCAGCCTGGATTCTCGCTTCGGACAGCTCGCCTTGGTGCGGGGGGAACTGACCTCCCGGGACCTCCTGCGTGTGCTGGCCACCCAGGCGGAGCGGGACGATCGTTTCGGGGATCTCTGCGTCTCGATGGGGTTCCTTACCTCGGAAAGCCGTGACGGCATTCTCCTGGCGCAGGAAGACGAAGTCCGCCTCCTCGGCGAGTGTCTCGTCCTGACGGGCGCCGTCCCTACGGAACAACTCCCGGGGCTTCTCGAGCGTTTCCGGAATTCGAACGAGTCGCCGATCTCGGCGGATTCCTCGTCCCCCCGCAGAGCGCGCGAGGTGCGGCAGGTGCTCCGTCGCATCGGGAATCTCGCGACGCTCCCCGAAGTCGTCCAAAATGCCCTGACGATGCTCGAGGATCCGGACTGCAGACTCGAGAGTGTAGCCCAACTCCTGGAGTCGGATCCGGTGATGTCCGCGCAACTCCTTCGACTCGTCAATTCGCCGTTCTTCGGCATTCGAAACAAGGTCTCATCCCTCTCGAAGGCGCTGGTGCTCCTCGGAGTCCGGTCGCTGAGACAGGTCATTCTCACCTCGGTCGTGACGAGCCGGTTCGAGACCTTGGGCCGAGAGCGGGCCCAAGCCCTCTGGATGCACTCGATCAAGACCGCCTGCTGGGCGCGTTGTCTCGCCTCTCGGGGGGGCGGTAGGGACGCCCAGGAATACGCGACCGCGGGGATCGTGCACGAGTTGGGTGTCCCGGTCCTGCATCAGCACTTTCCCGGGGAGATGTCGAGCGTGATGCGGCTCTGCGCTGGCGGCGAGGAGGAATTGCCCGCGGAGAAGAGAGTGCTGGGGATCACGCACTGCGAAGTGGGCGCCTTCCTCGGCCAGGCATGGAAGTTCTCCTCCGCGCTTTGCGAGGGCATGCAGCTCCACCACGAATCCGTGGCGGTGTTGAGGTCGGTTCGAAGCCTGACCGAAGGGGCGGCGATCGTCCATGCCTCCTGCCGACTGGCGGAGGCGGCCGGCGATCCGGCCAAGCGAGGGTGGGTGGACGCGCTGGACGAGGATTTTCTGGTGTTCCACCGCCTCACGCGCGGATTCCTGACGGAGTCGGCGCTTCGGGTGTGGAACGAGGCGCGGGAGCTATCCGAGCGCCTGTTCTGATTTCTCGGAGGGGGCGCCGCCGAGGAGCACGGCCACGGGCTTGAGAGCCTCCACGTGGCCGCAGACGATCTTCACCGCCACGGTGAGGGGAACGGAGAGGACCACGCCGGTGATCCCCCAGAGCCATCCCCAGAAGATCATCGAGAGGAAGACGACCAGCGCGGAGAGTTTCATCGAGCGGCTGAGCAGTTTCGGCTCGAGGACGTTTCCGATGAGGTTTTGGAGAACGATGAGCGTCCCGAGAGTCGCGAGCGGCCGGGTGGGGGTCCCGAACTGGACGAACGCGAGGAGCACCGGCGGGACGATCGCAACGGTGGACCCGATATTGGGGATGAAGTTGAGAAGAAAGGCGAGCACGCCCCAGAAAATCGGGAAGTCGATTCCTACGATCACGCACACGACGTAGTTGCACAGGCCCACCAGGAGGCTCAGGAATGTCTTCGTCATCACGTAGCGCTGGATCTCCGCGGCGATCGCGGTGAAAGACTCGACGATCTTCCGGGCGGTGTCGGATCCGAAGCCGATTCCCACCTTCTTCTCGAATTGGTTCGCCTCGAAGGCGATGAAGATCGTCAGGATGAGGACGATGACCGCCTGACCGACGGCATTGGCGACGGATTCCAAGCCCGCGCCGAGAAAGGCCAGGGCGAATCCCGCGCCTTTCCCCAGCCCGACCTGCTCCCAGCTGATCTTGACGTCCTCGCGGCCGAAGCTTGCCAGGAGCTCCTCGAGCCGGCGTTGGAAGATATCGGCGTATTCGGGACCCTTGCGGACGATTTGCATCGAGCTCATGGCGAAGAGCGCGCTGCCGCCCACCACGATCGCGGCCAGTCCGAGCAGCACGACGACGAGGCTGAGCCAGAGCGGAAGACGCCGTTGGAGCGCGCGGAGAATCGGGCCGATCATCGCGGTCAGGAAAACGGCCAGGAGAAGCGGAAGGATCACCGAACGGGCGAAATAGAGAATCGCGCCGACCGCCACGAAGGCGAGAAGGCCCAGATAGAGACTGGTGCGGTCCCGATCCACTGCCACGATCTCCTCATCGGCGAAGCTCCCGCTCCACGTTGAGAGATATTTCGCTCTTGACACGCTGCGTCAAATCGGTATCCTACCCGCCTTCTTTGGTGGGGGTGATCCGTGACGCGCTCGCTGATCTTCGCGCTGGCGATTCTGCCGGCGGCCTTCGGGGCTCAAGACTCGAACGAGATCCGACTCGACTCGAACTTCGTGCTGGTGGCGGGAGTCGACAAGGGAACCGTCCAGACCATTCCGTTCGCGGGACAATGGTGGAGCTTCGCCGGCGGAAAGCTCTCCAAAGGCCTGGTGGGATCCGACGACTTCACCTGGAATTCCGGAACGAAGTCGTACGACCCGGCGGCCGGGATCGCCGACAACGACGCGTCCGCCCTCCTCAAGTACGACCGGTGGCATCAGAAGAAGTACGGTACCGACTCGGGATCGGCCGCGGCCGAGTTGAACGACGACACCCTCAACCACCACGTGGATCCGGACGAGGCCACCCAGTACCAGCAGCAGGGCGTCAACTTCGGATGGTGGGGACATTGCAACGGCTGGGCGGCCTCCTCTCTCTCCGAGAAGGAGCCGCACGCGCCCATCACCTCGAACGGCATCCGCTTCGACGTCTCGGATCTCAAGGGGATGTTGGCGGAGGTCTATTGGGGAGTGCAGGCCTACTTCACCGGACGGCGCTACAACGACTACGGGAACTTGAAGCCGTCGTATGAGGACGCCAAGGTTCTTCTCAACGCGCTCAACAGCGGCAGTCCGCTCGCGGCTCGGAAGTACAAGGACTGGTACGTGAAAATGTACCGCGAGCTCTACGACGATCCGAGCTACACCCTCCCCGGAACCTACAAACCCGCCGACTTCAAGGCCGTCCTCGAATGGTTCATCTCGTGGTACGAGGAAAACGTCATCGAGGCGTACAAGGACATCTACCCGCACGTCTTCCATCAGATTCTGGTTACGCACATCAAGAACGGATCCGGCGTCGTCTTCGACATGGAGGCGGGCGCCGAGGTGTGGAACTTCCCGGCCCACGCCTACGAGAGCAACGTGACGTTCCTGAAGGACCGCGTGGGCGGGGGGAAGACTTTTTCGGTGACGACCACCCTCTACTACCAAAGCGACGGAGTGGACTACAGCATCCTCGGCGTGGTCGAGCACGCTCAGACCTATACCTACGAACTGGACACCGATGCGGCGGGCAAGCTCGTCGATAGCCGATGGACCGGCGCCAGTGTGGACAAACATCCCGACTTCGCGTGGATTCCCACCTACAATCCCACAGGGCCGGATGCCGATGAGAACTCGAAGATCGAGTACGGCAAGGTGCTCGAAATCCTGTCGAACGATCACCAGCGAGGAGCGGCCCGGGTCGCCACCCTCCATCTCAACGGCACGCCGTCCGATGCCCTTCGCATCGATCGCGAGGCCCGAACCATCCGGAACGCTCTCTCGGCGTCCGGAACGATGAGCCTGACCACCACGATTTCGACCGGGGCGAGCGTGGACCGGGTCGCCTACTATCGCCAGGCGGTCTCCAAGGTTTTCTCGGAGAATCGCACCTATTTCGCGGCGGTCCGAGGAGATCTCGAGTATTTGGGAGACGGATCGGGGGCGGACTGGGCCCTCTCCTGGACCGGGACGCAGGCGGGACGCCACCATTTCGTCGTCATGGCCTTCCAAGGCGCGGATTTGGTCAGTCTGGACGAGTCCACGGTGCAGTACGGGATTCAAAGCGGCGCCGACGATCCGGCGGAGGACAACGACTCCCAGTCGACGGCGACCGTTCTCTCGACCGCTCTGAATGGGATTTGCTCAGACGAAGACTGGTATTCCGTGACGGGGAGCAAGACGGTTACGATTACCTTCCAAAATTCCGTGGGCGACTTGGACGCCGCCCTTCTCGACACCTCGGGAAAGGTCGTCGCGCTTTCCGATTCCGTCTCCGATGTCGAAACGCTCCAGGTGCCCTCGGGAACGTACTTTGTCCGGGTCTACAGTTTCCAGGGCTCCGGCGTTCCCTACACCATCAGTCCCGGCGCGGGAACCTCGACGGGGACGGACGATTCGTACGAGCAGAACGATACCAAGTCGACGTCGGCGACGGTCGCCTCCGGAACCTACCCCGCCCTCCAATGCCTCGATGAGGATTGGTACAAGATCGCCGTCCAGCCGGGCACGTTCAAGGTCTCGATCCAGTTCACGCACGCGAGCGGCGACCTCGACATGTATCTCTACAATCCGACGAAGTTGGTCGGCCGGTCGACGTCGACGACGAACAGCGAGACCATCACCTATTCCGTGACGAAGGCGACCACGCTCTACATCCGGGTCTTCGGGTATCAGGGCGCGAAGAACTCCTATAGCATGACGGTCCAATGATGTGCCGGAAGCGATTGTCCATCGTCCTAGCGGTTGCGGCCGGAGCCGGTTTGTTCGTCGCGACATCCGTAGCGATGCGCAGGAAGAGCGGCAAGGGACCCGAATCCGGCCAAGAGAGTGCGGCTTCTCATCGAGGCCGCCCCGAGAGCGGCCGAGATTCGGAAGTCGATCGTCGGAATCGGGGGGTCGCCAAGCTCACCTCGGCGGACCCGAACGGAATTCCGACTCGTCGTCCCCCGACCTCCTTCCCGACTCCCTCGGAAGTGCTCGAGAGTTCCAAATCGGAACGGCCGACCCGTGCCCTGAGTCCGAGCTGGAAGGAGGGCGACGAGTGGATCGTCCACACCTGGCTGAGGCAGATGCATCAACCGCGCGGCGGTTGGTCGAAGGAGCCGATCCGCTTTCGCTATCGCGTGAAGGGTCTCGCGCGATTCGACGGCGCCGATTGCCGGAAAGTCGTGGTCGATCTTCCCGACGCGGCCGACTTTCGCCCGGAAACGTTTTTCGTCGACGGTCGGAGCTATGCGCTGCGGGGATTGGCCCGGACCTCGCGCGAGAAGGGCGAGTGGGTTCCGCGGACGCACCATTTCGGCCCGGGCGACGGGAAGGGGAGTTCGGCGCGGAACACGAGCGTTCCCTTCGATCTTCCCGGTGCGGGGACGGTGGGAACGGTGAGCGCCGGGGACGACGCGTTCACGACCCTGCGCTTTTCGGAGCCGGGGGCGCCGAGGCCCACGCCGGATCATCTCGTGGGTGCGGGCGGGGAGTACACGGAAATCACCATCGCTTCGATCGACGGCACCATCCGGCAGCGCTGGGCGGCAGAGGACTCGCGCTGGCCGGTCGAGAGCGTATCGAACGAGGCACGATCCTACCGGCTTCGATAAACCCACTCCCCCCGAACGCTGACCCGCGACCGCGGAGTGATCGAGGGTGTAGCCCTTCTCGGTCTTGGGACGTCCGAGCACGAATGAAGCACGCGGATCGGAAGTGAATCCTCAAGCCGATGCGGATCCCATCCCTCTCTCGGCACGGGAATTGCACCATGGGCTCCGTCAGAACTCCCCGCTTCAAAGGGCGTGAATCTGTACACCTCCTCATCTGAAGGCGGTGTATCTCCGATCTGACAAGCGGCCGCGGATCGGATGCTCCATCAGGTCATTCCGTGGCTGCGCTTCCCCGCGCGGCTCTATCTGCATTGGTGCCGGCGAACGCTCCGACTCGACAGCGATGAGGTTCCGGCCGTGAGGATCCCGCCAGGAACGAGGAGGAGACCTAACCTTGAAGAGGTTGTCGACGACGAGTGACGCCGGATGGCGACGGTTTTCGGCCCGTCTGCGCGGCCGTAGCCACGGCCGCTTCGGCGTCGCGAAGGCCCGTCCCCTCCAGGGGGATGGCGGCGGCGAGGGCGCATCTGCGGCGTTGCTCCTCCTCGGCGGCCCTCTTCAAGGCTCGCCTCGCCGTCGCGCCTGGCATCTGCACCCCCGGCGCCGCTACCGCGGCCACGATGCCTACCGGGATAGGGTCACCGTTGAGAATGGCTTGCTTCCTTCTCTACACTTATGTAGATTATCATTGAGGTACGTAGAGATGGCAAAAGAAACCCAAGTGTCCGCCTTCATTTCCGGCTCCGTCAAGGACGAGCTCGAGAAGCTGGTCCGCGCGCGAGGGCTCAAGAAGGGATTCGTCATCCAGCGGGCCCTAGAGCACCATCTTCAGGCACTCCGGGAACTGCCCGCCGAGTTCATCATCCCTCCGACTCTCGTGGTCACGAAAGAGGCCATGGGGCGCATTCTCCACAGACTGCGCACGCGTCCGAAGCCGACGAAGGAGCTTCGGAAACTGATGAAGGGCGAACCGGTCTCCGAAAATGGTCTCCATTAGGGCGCTTCGCGAGACCGACGATTGCTCTCCCTTCTCCTCCGGCCACGAGCAACTCGATCGATTTCTCCGCAAGTACGCCGCGAAGAACCAATACGTCCTCCACATCGGAGCCACCTACGTAGCCGAGGAGAGCGGCCGGATCGTCGGATACGTGACCGTCGCGCCCGGCTCGCTCAAGGCTGACGAATTCGCTTCTCTCAAGGGCTTCCCTAGGTACCCCCTTCCCGTGCTCCGACTGGCCAGGCTGGCCGTCGATCGGAGCATGCAGGGAAAGGGCCTGGGCACGATGCTTCTGCGCTACGTCTTCATGCGAGCCCTTGAGATGGGGGAGAATCTCGGGTGCGTCGGCGTGGTCGTGGACTCGAAGCCCGACTCGGTCGGCTACTATGCGAAGTTCGGATTCGAAACGGCCCCTTCGCACGCAGGGCAGATTCAGGATGTCCCGGAACCGGTCCCCATGTTCCTCGACATCGCAACGATCCGGTCCGCCTGCGAAGAGTAGATCGGCCCCGCGCTCCCTCGGACTCCATGTTCTGACCGCCCGGCCCCCCCGGTTCCATGCGCATGGAGCCCAAAAGGGAGACCGATTTTCTGTAAGCTCTTCGGTCCTGGAGACAATACCCTCATGGATGGAGATGGCGCTTGAATCGAAGGAACCGCGGGCGGGGGAGTCCCTCGCCTCCTTCGATTCCCTCGTTCGCGAACACGCGGCCGCGATTCGGATGCATATCCGCATGCGCCTCCGGGACGCTTCGCGCGCGGACGATCTTGCGCAAGAGGCCTTCCTCGTCGCCTATCGCCGGCTCGGTTCCTTCGAGGCCGCGCGCCCATTCTATCCCTGGCTCCGGGGAATCGCGGACAACTTGATCCGGAACGAACGGAGACGCCAGGGTACGGGATCCTTGGACCAGGGGCTGGACGAACTGCTTTGGAAGGAGTCCGACGCTCGAAACGCGACCGCGGATGTCGAAGCGCTCCACGACTGCCTCGACTCCCTCGCGCGTGGGGCGACGCGAATGATCCAGTCGCGATATCACGAGGGACGCTCCATTGAAGAGGTGGCGGCGGAGGAGGGAAAGTCTCCCAATGCAGTTTCGGTGGCGCTTCTGCGCATCCGGCAGACTCTGCGGGAGTGCATCGAGCGACGCCGCCGGGAGGAGATGCGATGAGCGGCGATCGCGATAGCGACCTTTGGGAGTCGTATCTTGCTGGCGATCGAAGGACGGAGGAAATCTCAGCCGGGCTCAAATCGAATCCGCATCTGGCTCGAACCGCAGCTTCCGATCTGTACATGGACCGACTGCTCGACGTCGCTCTCGGCGACCGAACGGACGATTCCGCATTCGCAGAGTCCGTTCTGTCGCGAGTGCGGAGGTCTCGAGAATCCTGGGGACATCGAATCTGGAGGACCTTGACCATGACGGCCGCCCTTGGAGTCTTCAGTCTAGTGCTGTTCGTTCTCTTCTCCACGCCGCCGCGATCCGAATTCCGCCCCGCGATCCCTCCGGTTCAGGAGAAAGACGAATCCTACTTCCCTCTGGAGCCCGGAATGGAGTGGACTTTTCTTGTCGACGGAGGTCTGGAGGAAGTACGACGAATCGGAGCGAGAACGACGATCCGCGGACGCGAGTGCGTCTCAGTTTCTCCCCTTTGCATGGGAATGAGCGGCACACCCCACCTTTATTCCGGTCCGGAGGGGATTAGGATACTCAGCCCTACGACCGAGCCCGATGTACTGTGGCTGAAGCTTCCCCTCCAGAAGGGTAATCGCTGGTCGCTAGGCAGCGCCGGCGAGGCTGAGGTCTTGGGAGAAGAGGAGATCGTTGTTCCCGCGGGCCGCTTCCGATGTTGGAAAATCACTCGACTCTTCTCCTCCGCACTCCTTCCCGCTCGGATCACCTCCTGGCTTGCCAGAGGCGTCGGCGAGGTTAGGTCCGTGATCGCCCTCGGCGACCCTGCTAAGGACAGTGTTACGCGGGTCTTGAAGAGATTCCTCAGGCGGGATCTCCCTCAGCAGGAGACTCTCGAGCTCGTTCTCGACGCCGACAAGAAAGTGAAGATGGAATTCGTGAAGATCAAGGCGGGGAAGTTCACGATGGGCGACAAGGACTTCGATGACG
>CAZGKV010000156.1:0-8989 GCA_964526305.1 uncultured Planctomycetales bacterium
GGGGCCAAGAGTCCTTCGCCAATCCGCGCAATTTCACGAGCGGATCGATCAAACAGCTCGATCCGAAGGTGACCGCCGCCCGTCCGCTGCGATTTCAGGCGCACGGCCTCGGCCGCATCCGGGGCCGACGGTTCTCCTCTCATGCGGAAGCCATGGCCGCGATTCGGGGTTGGGGACTCCCGGTCGTGGACTTCGAACTCGTCGCCTCCGTGGAGGAGGCTCTGGCCTATTCCTCGCGGACCCGCGAGAGACGGGAGACGATGCCCTACGAGATCGACGGCATCGTGGTGAAGGTGGACGACCTGGCGACGCGGGAGGCGCTGGGCGAACGATCGAAAAGCCCGCGCTGGGCGATCGCGTACAAGTTTCCAGCGAGGGAGGAAATCACGCAGATTCTCGCCGTCGATTGGCAGGTCGGCCGCACCGGAAAACTCACCCCGGTCGCGCGCCTTCGACCGGTACCGATCTCGGGCGTCACCGTTTCCAATGCGACGCTTCACAACTGGGCCCAGCTCGAACGACTCGACGCCCGCGTCGGCGACTCGGTGGTGGTGACGCGTTCAGGGGACGTGATTCCCTATGTGGTGAAGGTCATCGAGTCGAGAAGGCCCGAGGGCGCGCAGAAGGCGGTGGCGCCGGAGACTTGTCCTTCGTGCGGATCCCGAACGGAGCGTACGGAGGCGGACATCCTTTGCCCCGATCGGCTCGGATGTCGCGAACAGCTCAAGGGGGCGATCGATCACTTTTGCTCGCGCTCGGCGATGAACGTGGAGGGATTCGGGCCGGAGTGGATCGATGTCCTGGTCGATCGGGGGTACGTGAGATCCGTTGCCGATCTGTACACGCTCGATCTGGAACGCCTTTTGGCGTTGGAGAGGATGGGCAAGATCCTCGCCCGGAAACTCTTGAAGGCGGTCCAGGACTCCAAGCGGACGACGCTGGCGCGATTCGTGAATGCTCTGGGGATTCGCCACGTCGGGGAAGCGACGGCCGGAGTCTTGGCCGAACACTTCGGATCCATCGAAAAGATTCAGGCGGCGTCGGTCGAAGAACTCCAAGAGGTCCAAGACGTCGGACCGCGAGTCGCGGAGTCCATTCGCGCGTTCTTCACCGACCCCGAGCACCGGAAAGTGATTGGCAAGCTTCTGGAAGCAGGGATAGAATACCTTCGGCCGGAACGGAAGAGCGACCGGCTTGCGGGAAAGGTGGTGCTGTTCACGGGCGGCCTCGAAGCCCTCCCGCGGGAGGAAGCCAAGAGGCTGGTTCAAGAACACGGCGGTCGGACCGCCGACAGCGTGTCCAGGAGCGTCAACCTCGTCGTGGCCGGGCCCGGCGCGGGGTCGAAACTCGAGAAGGCCCGCAAGCTGGGAATCGAGATCGTAGACGAGGCGGTGTTCCTTCGCATCCTCGAGCCCCGTTAAGGAGAGGCCCTTGGTCGAGAAACTCCGCGCGATCTGGATGGACGGAAAGCTCGTCGACTGGGACGACGCCAAGATCCACGTCCTCACCCACTCCATGCACTACGGCGTGGCCGCGTTCGAAGGCATCCGCGCTTACGAAACGCATGACGGGCGCTCCGCGGTGTTTCGACTTCGGGACCATGTGCGGCGGCTCCTGGATTCCTCGAAGATTGTCCTCCTTTCTTGTCCGTATGATGAGGACGCGGTTTTCGAGGCGTGCAAGCAAACCCTGGTCGCCAACGGACTCAAGGAGGGATATGTCCGGCCCGTGGTGTATATCGGCGACGGAGTCATGGGCGTGTATCCGGCCGACAATCCGATTCGGATGTTCGTCGCGGTTTGGAAGTGGGGAACGTACCTCGGACCCGAAGCCCTCAAGAAAGGCATTCGCGCGAAGGTCAGCTCGTACAACCGGTACCAGCCGAACAGCATGATGACGCGGGCCAAGCTGACGGGGAATTACGTCGGTTCCGTGCTCGCGAAGAGAGAGGCGAAGTCCCTGGGATACGACGAGGCCATTCTTCTCGACGTGGATGGCTACGTAGCCGAAGGGAGCGGCGAGAACATCTTCATCGTACGGAAGGGTAAGATCAAGACGACCCCGTTGACCGCGATCCTCCCCGGAATCACTCGCGACACCGTCATGACCGTCGCCAGTGACTTGGGGTACGAGGTCGAAGAGCAGCGTTTTTCGCGCGACGAGCTCTACATTGCCGATGAAGCCTTCTTTACGGGAACGGCCGCGGAAGTCACTCCCATACGCGAAGTGGACGGGCGCGTGATCGGGAAAGGGTCGATCGGACCGACGACGGCGAAGATCCAGGCGACCTATTTCGACATCATTCGGGGAAAGAACGAACAGTACTCGCGATGGCTGGACTACTACGAGGTGTCCTCTTCTCCCTCGTCGGACACCAAGCGGCCGGCCAAGGCGCGTACCTAGAGGATGCCGCACCCGCTTCGGTGCCCTCAATGCCGGGAGGCGCTGATGGAGGAGCGGGTCTTCTCCTGGAAACGCATCTTGGGTCCGCTCCTGATGTTGACCCTTCTTCTATTCCCTTTGGGGTACATCCTGCTCCACAAGCCGGACTGGTACGAGTGTCCCCGCTGCGGAAGGAAGAAGGCGAACCTCTGACGAAATAGATTGTCTGGAGGCCGGCGCTTTCTACTATTGGGGCCGTGAAGAGCACCTGGATGCGGCGCTACGGCCGGGGCTGGCGGTGCGTCGAGATCGTTTCCCTGGTCACAGCCGGGATCCTTGCGACCGCGCTGGTGGCCCGGATCGGGACTACCGCGGGGCGAGGCGCTTGGGTTCTCCTCCCCGCGTTCTTCGTGGGGATGATGGCCGCGGATTTCTTTTCCGGCATGGCTCACTGGTTCGCGGACACGTGGGGACGTCCCGATTGGCCGGTGATCGGCAAGTCGCTCATCCGATCCTTTCGGGAGCATCACGTCGATCCATTGGACATCACTCATCACGACGTCGTGGAGGCGAACGGCAACAATGCGCTGGTGACGGTGCCCGTCCTCGCGGCGACGCTGTTCGTGCCGTTGACCGCGTCCGGGGGAGTGTTTGCCTCGGGAGTGCTCTTGGTGATGTGCGCGGCGCTCATTCTCACGAATCAGATCCATCTCTGGGCTCACCTGGAACGGCCGCCGCGGAGCGTCGCCTGGCTTCAGCGGCTGTGGATCCTCCTTCCGCGCGACGAGCATGCCGTGCATCACCGGCCGCCTTTTGTGGCGCACTACTGCATCACCACGGGGTGGCTGAACGGTCTCTTGGGGTGGATTCGGTTCTTTCGCGCGATGGAGCGGGTAATCTCGGCGGTCACCGGAGCCGTTGCGCGTGAGGACGATCTCCGGCGGACGGGACTTACTCCTCCGTCAACCGCCCCGCGAACATCCTGAGCACGCGATTGGCGCCGCGGAGGATCGTCTCGTCATGGGTGACGACGAACAGGGTCCCCGCTTCGGCCGTGCGGCGCAAGTGTTCCACGACGATCTCGGCGTTGGGGCGGTCGAGAGAAGCCGTCGGCTCGTCGGCGAAGAGGACATCCGGTCCGTGCGCGATGGCCCGAACGATGGCGACCCGCTGGCGCTCGCCCGCGCTCATCTGGTACGGGAACTTCTCGCGCGTGTGGGAGACTTGGAGCTCCGAGAGGAGACGGTCCGCTTCGGGCAGGGTGCCTCCTCCCGCGAGGACGTTTTCGAGTCCGGTCAGATAGGGGATGAGGAAGTGGTTCTGGAATACGAAACCGAAGTGGCGCCGGCGGACTCCCGCCAGCCCCCCCGTCCCCAGCGTGGCGAACTCCCGATCGCGGAAGCGCACGCTTCCTGAGGTCGGTTGTTTCAGTCCCGCAAGCAGATACAAGAGCGAACTCTTTCCGGATCCCGAGGGGCCAATGATTCCCACGAACTCGCGCTCGCCGACGGCGACGGTCACGCCGTCGACCGCCCGCACCTCGGCCCCCCCGTCCCGGTAGGTGAGTTTTAACTCCCTTCCCTGCAGCACGTTCCGCTCCGATGATATAAAGAAAGCCAGGCTATTTTTATATCATGATATAGAAATAGCCAGGCTTATTCTATATCATCCTCGGCGCTCGATGATCTGGATGGGATCAAGGCGGCGGAGGCGGCTGAATACGGTAGTCGTGGCGAAAACCTGGGCCACCAGGGGGAGGGCCAAGGAGACGAGGACCGGCAAGGGCTGCCAGACGGGGAGAGGAATGCCACGCGGTTCCAGGACCAGCGTATGGAACAGCGCGAGGCACCCCAGCGCCAGGCCGGTTCCCGCCCCCCACGCCAGCGTCATCAAGAGAGCCGTCTCCAGCACGACTTTCCGGAGCAGCCGCCCCTGCGGGTGGCCGACCGCCAGGAGAATCGCGAATTCATCCGACCGCTGGCCGAAGAAAATGTTGTGGAGCAGCCCCACGACGAGCGCGACCACCGCGATCAGGAGAATCGAAATGAAGTTCACGATCAGATACAAGCGGTCGAACGACTTCGAGATCTCCACCTCCGCCTTCGCGTGGTCCCACGTTCGAATCTGATCCATCGAATCGAGAGCCGCCTTCATCTCGGCCTCGCGTCCGGGTTTGGCGAAGACCAAGAGGCGCTCCCAGAGCTTCTCCGAGAAGAAATAGAGCATCGGGTGCGAGACGTATTCGTACGAACCCAAACCCATCGGCGTATCGCCCGCCAAGACCCCTACGACACGGAACCGCCCCGGCATCCAGTCGTCCTCGGACACGTCCATCCCGAATTCGGCCCCGATCCGCCACCCGTTGGCCTTCATGAAAATCTCGTGCAGCACGACTTCGTTCGAACCCGGCTCGGGGAGACGGCCCTCGACCAGCCTCAGCCCGGCGCGGCGAACGATGTACTCCATGTCGTCCCGCCGCACCGCCCGGATCTGGTACGGCACGCTCGCGATGAGCGCCCGCACCCGAAACATGCAGTTCCTCGACTCCACGACGCGATCGACGGAAGGGTGCTCCCGGATCCGGCGCTTCGTCTCCTCGCTCACCGTAGACTTTCGCTTGGGCATGACGACCGTGTAGTGCCCGAACTCGCGCGCGAACACCAACGTGCCGTCCTTGATCCCGCGAAGGGTCGAGAGGATCACGATCACGATCATCACGACGAAGGTCAAGATGATGAGCGTCGGAAGGACCTTCCGGAGGTTCCGCACGGTGTAGGTCCAGACCGAGAGCGGAGCCCGCGGTTCCATCGCTAATACGCCCCCGGCCGGATCCGGCGGAGCGCGCCCAGTGCATAGGATCCGCAGTACCACTCGTCTTCTCGCGCCATTCGGACCAGAGGGTCCACCGACCGCTCTCGCACCTCCGAGAGGCCGCGTTGAAACTCGGCGATCCGATCCCGAAGTTCCCGCGCGTTCGCCGCGTGGGCTTCCGCGAGTTCGCGGGAGGAGGCGCCCTTCTCCGCCGCTTCCTCTTCCGCGAGGCGTCGCCGAGCCGCGGAGATCTGCGACCGAAGCTCGTCGGCCAGGTCTCCGAGGGCGCCGGCGGCTCGATACCGCACGAACATCTCGGGATCCGCCATCGCGGAGAGCAACGCGGCAAGCGCGGCGGCGTCGCCGTACTTCCCCAGCGCCCCGCAGGCCCACAGTCGGACTCGAAGATCCGGGTCTCTCACGGCGGCCAGCAAGGGCGCCAGAAGCTCGCGCGGCCGATTGTCCGGAACCTGGACGCATCCGTAGAGTCGGTACGCCGCTTCGAAACGGACACCGGCGTCGGCGTGCGAGAGCGGAGGGACGAGCGCGACCGCCGAGCCCGACACCGAGGGATCCGTGCGCCGCACCGCGGAAAGGGCCTCGTGCATCGAGGAAGTCAGCCCCAAGATCCCGATCGTGGAGGCGATTCCGGCGATCCCGAGGACGACGAGCGCGGTTTTCGGACGCACCCTTCGGAACAGCAGGGACACCAGAGGAAGAAACATCGAGACGGGAAGCGCGAACGCCGCGAGCGGCCCGACGAAGAAGACGCTCCACCATCCCAATTGCGTCAATTCCCGAAGTCCTTGTCCCCGGAACGAAGCGCGGCCGGCCTTCCCGAGCCGCTCCCGAATCTGCCCCTCGGTGGACCCGGGCGGTAGGGCCACCGCACGGGCATCGTAGCCCGCCGGCACGTCGGTGCCGACGATCACGAGGAGATCGCACAAACGGAGAGCCCGCTCGCGGTCCGGATCGAGAACGAAGCCGGACTTTCGAAGCGTCTCTTCGATCTTCGCGTCGGACCCGACGACATGCGCGGTGCGAACCTGCCGGTCATATCCTCGAGGCGAGGGATCGTACGCCTCCTTCAGCGGTTCCGCGGAGTACAGCGTGTGTCGATAGTAGAATCGCGCGATCGCGCGTCCCGGAGAGTTCGAGAGAAGCCAACGATCGCGGAACTCCGCGAGTCCCCCCGTCATCTTCTCCCCCGACCTCGGAAGCGGAACGAGGGCCGCGAGGAGAACGCCTCCCAGGACAAGTCCCGCGAGGGCCGCCGCGGGGCGCGGCCGCCCGGACGTCAGCGGCCTTCTCCTCTCCTTCTTTCGACCCCAGATCCAGCCGTACCCCGCGTGGGCGGCCAGGGGAACGAGAATCGCCATCGCGACGGCGGAAGGAGCCGGAATAAGCGGTGCGAGCCCCAGAAGCAGCAAGATCGCTTCAAAGACGGGCACCGTCCACGAGGCCCGGCTCACGGGAGTCCACAGTTCTCCCACCAGTTGCGACAGGCTCGTGAGGGAGGCGAGGAAGAATGCGATCGGAAAGGCCAGAAGGGCGGAGCAACCGAGGCGGAAGAGAAATCCCGTTCCGGCCAACTCCTTTGGAGTCGGCAGCGCGATCCCTCTCAGCGTTTCCACTTGGGCCGCCCGTTCGGCGAGCGAACTGATCGACGGGTCGATGACGAAGAGGGCGGCGAGCGTCGCTGCGAGCCAGCTCAAGATCCCGCAGGAAAAACAGGAGAGGAGGAGCCAACTCCATGCCATCGTGATTTCCGCGATACCGCGACCGGCGCTCCAGAACGGGAATCGCGACGAAGTCTCCGCGAACTTCTCGAGATGCGCCCCTCCCCGCAACCGCACTTCGAGATAGTCCGCAAGCTGTGCGAGTCGAAAAGAGGCGATCCGCTCGTGCTTCCCGCGCGTCCAAGGCCACGTCATCGTATGAGCGCGGAGAAGAATCCGGCCCTCTTCGCGCCGCATCCGGGCGGTCCAACGAACCGTGTTGGGGTTGAGGGAGAGGAGGTGTCCGAACACCAACCGATGGCCTCCGCGTCGGTCGGGGCCCGCCCACCCCCCGAAGATCCGCGCCGCTCCCGCCAGGAGGTCCCTCAGTTCCTCTTCGGTCCCCGAGAAGGGGATGGATGTCTCGTCGTTCATCGAGGGGGGAGATTATATCGCTCGCCTTGCGCGAAGGGGAGCGCGGGGATATCATCTGCTCGGTGTTCCTCCTCGCGCTCCTGGCGGCTTGCTCCAGCGACGATCCCAAGTTCGAACTCTCGACGATCAAGGTCGAAGGCCGCCGCATCGATTCCGTTCTTTACGACATCAACGGCGACGGCCGCATCGATCTCGTGAATACCGGGATCGACTACGACGCCAAGCCCGGCCCCGAGGTCCGCTGGATCGCCCTCCACTACCGGGGAAAAGACAACCGTCTCCCGGGCATGCCTTCGCAACTTTTTCCTCTGGACGATCGAGCCGTCGCGCTCGTCTTCGGCGACCTTCTTCCGGGCGGCGGGATCGAGATCGGTTTCTTGGCGACGGACGGAGTCTACGTCTATCCTCCGGCGAACGGAGGACTCGCGGAGACGGCGAGCAAACTCCTCCACGTGCGGACGTTCTTCACGACGGTTTCGCTCCGCGCCCTCCCGATCTGGGGGTTCGCCGTCGATCTCGACGCCAACGGCAAGCACGATCTCGTCGTCCCCACCCATCAGGGCTATCGCGTCTATTTCCAGACGGAACCGGGGAAGTTCGGAAGATCGGTGGACCTCGAGGGAGATCTCCCGAATCGGGGCGATCGCGTCCTCGGAGTGGAACGGTTCGCGTCCAAGCCCGAGAACTTCGCCGGACATTTCATCGGAGGACGCCAGCTTCCTCATTTGGGATTCGCGGACATCAACGGAGACGGTCGTCCCGACGTCTATGCGCTCCGGAAGGACGTGATGACGTATCTCTTCCAGAAGGCCGGAACGTACACCTCGCATCCGCGAGCGCGGGCGCGGGAACAATATCCCATTCCCACGCTCCGGGCGGATCCGAAGAAGGATTCCGTGGACGTTTCCATGATTCTCTTCCTCGATCTCGATCGGAACGGCATCGCCGATCTCATCGTGACGCGCGTCACGGGCCAACTCGGGCTTCTCGAGAGCTTGGAAACGCGGGTCTACCTCCACATGGGAACAGGGAGGGGCAATTTCACCTCGAAGAAGTGCATCAAGGTGGCCGGCGTCTCGATCGATCCCGGCTTCCTCGACATGAACCAGGATGGAGCGCTCGATTGCGTCGTCTCCCGACTCCGGACAGACCTCCTGAGCCAGGGAGGGCAGCTCGTGCTCTTCGGGGACATCCCGATCACGTATGAGGTGTTCCAGTTCGACAAGACCGATGAGGGCTTTCTGGTCGACCCGGTGTTCGAGCGGAAGGTGATGGTGAACAAGGACGATCTCCAGAAGAAGGGGGCGGCGACGGTTCCCCTCCTCTTCATCTCGGGAGATTTCTCGGGGGACGGCCGGCCGGACATCCTCTTTCTCGACCCCTCCACCGAGGAAGTCCAGCTCATGCGCGGGCGCGTCCACCGTTCCGGGGGGCGGGAAACCATCGGATTCGAGCCCAGTCCGTTCTTCCGGAAGAAAGTCCCCGAAGGCCATCCGAAAGGGGTGTGGATCGGAGACATGAACGGCGATGGGATCGCCGACGCGATGTTCTATCACGCCGGCAAGTTGGCGATCATGGAATCCCGGCGCTAAGAGCACATCCCGGTAGGATCGTGGCCGCCATCCCCGCCTGCGCGGCCGAAG
>CAZGKV010000157.1:0-8862 GCA_964526305.1 uncultured Planctomycetales bacterium
GCCTCGACGTCGTGTGGGTCGATTCGGCATGCCTTCTCGAATTCCGCCCGGCCCTCTTCGTACTTCTTCTCGAGAAAGAGGAGCCGACCCAAGAGGCAATAGGGCGCGGAATAGAGTTCCGCGCAGCACTTCGCCGCCATTTGCGCGTCCTTCCGCGCCTCCTCCAGACGCCCTTCCTTGAGCTGAAGCCGGGCCCGCAGACCGTAGGGGCGATGGTCCTTGGGGCAGAGCTCGATCACCTTGGTGTAGCATTCGAGCGCCTTACTCGGAACGAGCGCGGCCAGCCCCATGAGCGCGCGGACGCTCCCCGGATCGCCCGCGAGGGCCTTTTCGTAGAGCTCCATCGCCTCTCGCGGGACTTTGCGCGCGGCCTGGATATCCCCTTGGCAAGCGAAGGCCTCGGCGTAGTCGGGCTTCTTAGCGAGGGCCTTCTCCGCTTGCCGCCAAGCGGCCTTGTACAGGCCTTGGTTCAGGAACTGGATCGCGAGGGAGAGGTAATCCTCCGCTCGGAATTTGGCCTCGACGCTTTCCGGATAACAGATGATTTCCGGAAAGGCCTCGAACGCGGCATCGATCGGAATCACCCCTCCGTACGCGGTGAAGACATACACTTGCTGCGATTCCGCGACGGGATCGAACCGTCCGAAGGAGTTGAGGCCGATGACGGAGTGGGTCTCCAGATCGAAGCAGGGACCGCCGCTGTTGCCCTTATGGATGAGGGCGGTGGTGATCATCTCATTGACCGTGCGATCCTGGCGCAAATTGAACTTCGCCACGATTCCGAGCGTCGCCGTAAGGGTCGTCGGGATTTCCTCTCGGGGCTTTCCCTCGACGACGGCCGGATATCCCAACGCCATCACGCGATCGGACTGCTTTACGTGTTTGTTCGCGGGATTGACGCGCGTCACGGGGAGGGCGACGTAGTCGGCCCCCTTTGCCTTCAAGAGCGCTACGTCGACGTTCGGGTATTCGCTGAAGACGGCATCGATGAGTTTCGCCTCCACTTGTTGGCGGCCGAGCGAATCGTCCCACTCGAGAAGAAACCGATCCGCGAAGCGCCCCAAGGTATCGTTGTATACGACATGATGATTCGTGAGAAGGTATCCATCTTTCCGGATAAAAAAACCCGTTCCCCAACTCCATTCCTCCACCTGACCGTTGGCGAGCGTTTGCGCAATCACTTTCACCACGCCCGGCCGAACCTTTTCGAGGAGCTCTTGATGATTCGCGGTGCGCTTGCGGATCCTCTGCCCGATTTCCGCCGGCGCGGGATTGAAGGTGATCAACATTTTCTGGAACGTGGAGTGCAGACGGTCGAACTCGGAGACCGGCGCTTCGTAGCTCACCCAATACTCGATCCCATGCGTGTAGAGGAGGAGGGCGTGACGCCGAATCTTCGTCTCCCCTTTCGGGAATTCGTAGTCGTTCCGCACGGCCGGAATGCCTTGAAGTCGAACGCTCTTCGGCTCGGCCAGGAACGTGAGCGACTCGCCGGACTCCTTTCGCTCGGTCTCCGTCCGTTTCATGACGTTTCGATTGATCGTCTCGAGGGGGAGATAGCTGTGCGGGGACTTGGAACCGACTACGCTCAGCTCGATCCGAAAGCCCGTGTCGATGAGTCGTGCGGACGTACGGTCCTGCTGAGGGGTATACGCGACGAGAACCTTGTCGTCCTGAAACTCCTCGATCTTCCTCCACCATTCGGGATGTTGAACGCGGAAGAACCCGCCCGGATGCTCGTGGGTGCGGAATTCCCGAAATCCGAAGCGGCCTTGCAGGGCGTTTACGACATCGACCGAGCAATGGACCTTGTGCAACAGCCGAACCTCTTCGGGAATGAGTTCGTACACGGCGCCATGATCGGCGATCGCTTGAATGAGGTCGATTTCCGTCTTTCCCTCTCGGCGCATCATGACGATGTCGTCGACGTATTGTCGTTGCCGAAGCGCCTGAAGGACTCGCTCGGAGACGCCCGCGTCCTGCAGCCGCTTCTCGGTCGCCTCCTCCAGACGGAATCGGATCGGACAGGTTCGGATCTCTTGGAGGATCTGCTCTTCGGAAAGGCCGCTCTCGGTGAGATACACGAGTTCGTCGAGGTCGATCGGATCCTGGGGAACGGCCAAGACCAAGGAAGGCAGCCAGGCGGCGAAGAGCAGGCTCCGAATCATAGGGAGTTCCTCTCAGTACGCGCCCACAGAGGTTCGGGAGCCAAGTACTCATGAATTGGGTCCCGAAGCGGCCCCTTCGGGGGCCGCGTTTCGCGTCAGTTTCGGCGGACCGGGCCGCCGGAACTGGCGCGAAACTTCTGTGGGCGCGTACTCAGAAGGGTGGCGAGAAAAGTATACCCCCCTTACATCAAAGCTCGAAAGGAATAGAAGAAGCGCTCCGCGAGTTTGCGATGCCACGGCCGAAGGCGCCATCCGGCCCGCATCACTTCACGACACTTCCGTAGGTCTTCCTCGAACATGCGCTCCAGGGCGCCGCCGAAATCGCGGTCGACGACGACGACGGAGAGTTCCAAGTTGTGGAGGAGAGACAAGTGGTCGATGTTGTACGATCCGACCGTGCTCCATTCTCCGTCGACGACGGCCGTCTTGGCGTGCATCATCTCCCCCTGCCATTCGAAGACGCGCACCCCCCATCGCAAAAGCCTTCCGAAGAGGGCCCGAGTTGCAAAGGAGACGGGAAGAATATCGGTCCGTTCGGGAACGATCACACGTACGTCGACGCCCCGCCCGGAGGCGCGCCGAAGAGTTCGTAGGAACCTACGGCTCGGGACGAAATAGGCGTTCGAAATCCAGACGCGGGAGTTCGCGTGGTCCACTGCGTGGCGGTAGGCTCGGGCGAGTCGCCACCGGTTTTTCCATCGATCCGAGCTGATCGCGACGGCACGGACGGATCCCTCGGGTCGGGGGATCGGCGGGGTCGGAAGTCGAGGAGACTTGCGTTCCTCCTGCTGCCAGATGTCCAAGAACATGTAGGCCAAGTCGGCTACGATCGGACCTCGGATTTCCACCGCGGTGTCCCGCCAGTCGCGCGCGTATTCAACCGCGATGTTGAGCCCGCCCGTGAAGGCGACCGATCCGTCGACGACCAAGAGTTTGCGATGGTTGCGGCGCAACCGGCGCGGCGAGGCAAAGATCCGATGCAAGGGATGGTACTCGTTCACGAGGCATCCGGAGGCGCGAAGTTCTCCGAAGAAGTCGCGCGGGGTCTCCTTGGACCCAACGGCGTCGAACATGAGGCGTACGGCCACGCCCGCGCGGGCGCGCTCGAGGAGCGCCTGCCGAAATTCCCGTCCGACGGCGTCGTCCGCGAAGGTATACGATTCGAGCAGCACGTGCTCGCGCGCGTTGCGGACGGCTTCCAGCATGCGGGGATACGCCTCGGTTCCGTTGCGGAGGAGGGTGACGCGGTGACCGGGGACGAGCTCCTCGGGGTTGGGGTAGAGGGGGCGGATTCGAGTCATGTCGAGCCGATTCAGGATAGTCCCGCAAAGAGGATCGGAAAAGGGATTTGCGAAAGGGGAGAGGGCGGCTTGGTACACGCCCGCAGAAGTTGCTGGCGCGGCCTCCGACGCAATTCGTTTGGGCAGCAACCGCCCCTATGGGGCCGTCCGTGACCAGAGGGTCACGGACTTCTGCGGGCGTGTACTTGGACATCTCTCTCCTCGGTGTGCTATCATGCGGCTCGTGACGAACGTAATTGGGCGTAAGATGAACGCGTTTCGGAACGTGCTCCAGGAGAGGCGGCTCTCGGTAACCGCGCCGCGCCTCCGGATCGCGCAAGAGGTGTTTTCGACTCCCCCTCATTACACGGCCGAGGACATCTACGAAAGGCTTCGCCGAAGCGAGGGCGGCGTCGGTCGCGTGACCGTGTACCGGACGCTCAAGCTCATGGTCGACGCGCGGCTCGTCGAAATGCGCGACTTCGGCGGACAAGGGAGATACGAGCCCGTCATCGGCCGCAAGCACCACGACCATCTTGTGTGCGTCGAGTGCCGATCCGTCGTCGAATTCGCGAGCGACGCGATCGAGCGCGAGCAGGAGCGCATCGGCCGGCATCACGGGTTCGAGTTAGTTCATCACGTGCATACGCTGTTCGGGCGGTGCTCGAAGTGTCGGAAACATTCCAAGGGATTGGATGAGGGAGTGTCGAGATACCGAGATGCCGACTCCAAAGGAAGGTAGGACCGACGTTTCGGAGCCCCAACCCGTCTTCCAATCTCTCGGTATCTCGGCAGTTCCCTAATCATCAGCGCTATTCCTCAAACACGGAGCACACGAAGCGCACGGAGAAGAAGAGGGGAGTGGGAATTCTCATAGGCGGATTGGAGGGTGTTTCTCCTGGGAATGGGAGAATCGTTCTCCCGCCCGTCTTTTGGCCCGTTCTCAAGGGTTTTCTCCGTGGGCACCGTGTCCTCCGTGTTTTAAACTCTAGCGTTGTCGGACTAAGCGTGCTTTTTTTCGTTCTGTTCGGGGTCGGGCTTGCCCTTGCGATCGAGTTTCTGTGTTGCCTCTTTCGCTTCGGATTTGGGCTCCGATCGCGGGAAATCCAAAGGCGCTGGGGGGGAATTCGAATCCATCACGGCTATGTAGGGGTGGTATTCCTCCTCGGGGCATTCCTCGGTCCGTCCGCAGCGCAGGGATGGCTGCTCTCCACCGCCGCGGCCCTCATCGTTTCCGACCTCTTTCATCATTTCGTAGTGCTGCGGATTTGGACGGGGCGATGGGACTAGCCCGCCTTCAACTTCCCCACGTACCCCTCCCATTCCTTCTGGAGATCCGCGGCCGAGTCTTTGAAGACCGCCTCGAACGCCTCCTTCCGCGTCTTTCCCTCGACGAGGAGCCGGACGTACCGATCGAACAACGGCCGATGCTTGCCGTCTTCCGCGTGGTGGAAGAAGTGGATCATGCTCCAGGCCTGCGGATAGTTATACCCGGTATAAAACTCCGCCGGACTCATCATCATGATCTTCTCAAAGGAGGGGTAGGCGCCCATGCGGATCTGCATCTGAATGTACTGCGACTCTTCCTTCAGCACCTCGCCCTTCCGGAGGATTTTTCCACCCTCGATCGTCATTCCTCCCATGTAATCCGCAATTCCTTCATTGAGCCAATAGGGGAAGCGCTTCGACATAAACAGGGTTACGAAATGGTGAAAGGCTTCATGATAGAGCGTGTTCAGCGACCGCTGTAGATTGGGCTCTTCGAACAGGGCGAGCTCGTAAAACTCGAGACGATACAAACCGAGCGTGTTTTCCGCCCGTCGGCCGAGAGAGATCAGTTCGTTGTACGTGTAGTAGGCCTCTCGCGTGTTGAAAACCGCGACCCGAGGCTTGCGATGGAACTGCCCCTTGTACAGATCTCCCACGTACTGACCGTACCAAGCGAAGGCGGTTTCAAGCCGCTCCGCGTACTCCTTGGCGGCTTTTTCGCTGATGTCGGTCACGATACGGTAATGTTCGGACTCGTAGGAATAGATGCATCCCAAGTGGCCCGGTCCCTTTGCCTCCGCGCGGATGGAGCGTCGATACTCGACCGACGACTCATCGCTGGAATCCAGCGTGTACGCGATGTCCAGGTCGTCGAGGGTCGCTTCCTCCAGTTTGAGGTCGCGGCCATAGCGCATCATGGCACGCATCGCGTGTGCCGTGGCGTTGTCGGGCTTTTGTTCCAGGGCCTTGTCCAGCCAGTCCAACCCCTGTTTGAAATCGCAATCCCACAGGCACGTCCTCGCCATCCCGACCATGGCCTCATAAAACTCCGGGAACAGCTCCAGCGCTTTGGCGAAACTCGTGCGGGCCTCATCCATGTCCCCGAGATTCGCGGAATAGAGGCCCCGAAAATAATGGAGCCCGGGGACGTCGGCGTGTTTCTGAATCACATCCTCCAAATTCTCGAG
The DNA here is from genome assembly GCA_964526305.1 of uncultured Planctomycetales bacterium. GTDB lineage: Bacteria > Planctomycetota > MHYJ01 > MHYJ01 > JACPRB01 > JACPRC01. The sequence goes on from CAZGKV010000157.1 coordinate 5,905, forward strand.
CAGGTTTTCGGTTGGAGATCCGTTGAGAAAATCGATCATTCGAGTCCGAATCTCATCGTAGATGGCCAAATTGGGGAGACGGAAGGTGAAGTAACTGTCGTTGGCCGAAAGGTCCACTTCGTATTCCGCGCGCTTCCCCAATACCTTCGCTTCCCGCTCCGCTCGGATGTCGGCTTCGAGAGAATCCATCTCTCCGGAAGCCGCACGACGAACGAGGATCTCGATCTCCGCGAAGCGCTTTTGAAGATCGTTGGGATCCAGATTCCCCCTCGCGATGAAAGGGGCGGAAACCTTCGCGGTCCCGTCGTCGACGCCGAAATGGAACGCCCCGATCGGGCTCTTCGGATCGTCGACGGGAACCGTCGCCTCCAGGGCCCGTTGGGATCCGAGATAGAGCTCCACTTTCGGCCCCCGGATCGCGATTCTCAATTGCGCCTCGGTGTCACCCTTGTGGCCGGTCCCTTTCGCGATTTCGTTCTTGTCCTTCGTAAGAAGCGATTCCGTGCCCACCTCGAGTTTGCATCCGTGAACGGAAAAGACGAGTTTCCCGGTGAATCTTGCTTTCAACTCGACGTCGAGCTCGTCCGTGAACTTAAGATCGCTCAACATCCAGATTCCCGCCGGGAGAGTCAGGACCCCGTTTTCGATCTTGGCCGGGGCCGATCCTGGGAAGTCCGCGAGCTGTTCTTCCTTTTTGAAATCGTACGTGAGGAGCAAGCCGTTGTTTCCGATCTGTCGCGCGCTCCCGTGGAACGCCCCTTCTCCGGCGATGAGCTTGTCGAGGATTTCCAGGATCTCCCCGGTCTTCTCCGCAAATTCGTCGATCTTCGCGGCCGCGGCGAACGCTTCTCGCGCCTCTTTCCATAGCTTGCGAGAGGTGAGAAGTCGGCCGCGGTCATAGGGGTTGTCCGCAAAGATGACGTTCGCGAGCGTCATCGTGGATTCCGGGGTGATCAAGATCCAGGAGAGTGTCTCGGTCTGCTCCGCTTGGATTTCGATCTCGTCGAAGTTGAAATCGCGAAGGACGACGTTTTGATACGTCTTGCCGGAGATCAGCTTGATCGTAACCCGACGCTTTTCCATGCGTTTTCGGAACTCCTCGCGGACCTTATCCTCCGCCGCGCGTTTCGTTCGGAGATCCTTCCAACATTCGGCCAGCGTCTCGGTCGCCCTCTTTTTTTTCTCTTCTAAGCGGGTAAGGAATTCTGCGTGCTCGTCCGGTTTTTTCGGCGGGTCTTCTTTCTTTGGTGGGATCTCTTTCTTGGGAGGTTCGACCTTTTTGGGCGGCTCGGATTCGTTCTTGGCGACGACGGGCCCCACCTTCGGTGCCGGGGGCTTTCGGAACGCGAAATAGCCGCCGAGGCTTCCTCCGATGAGGAGGAGAACGCCCGCGATCGCGAGCGGAAGGAGCCGGTTCTTTTTTCTGACTGGAATCGCGGGGGAGAGCCGAGAAGGGCGGCGAGTGGCCGAGGGTACCGCCGGTAGGGCGGCGGACGTAGTCCGTTTCTGGGCCACGGCTACGGCAGCCCCGGATTTCGGTCTGGGAACGGCAGGTACGCCGACCGATGTCGCGCGTCGATAAGGCACGGCGGGACTTGTGGCCGACTTCGGCTTCGGGACCGCGGGGGCACTCATCGACGTCGGGCGCACGCTGGTATCCCGCTTGGCGCGGACGCGCGTTTCGGGAAGCGCCGGGTGCGGAGGCGAGAGTTTTCGGTTGATCAGCTCTATTACCTTGACGGCTTGGTCGCGGGGGAGAAAGTTCCCCTGCACGGCTGCGGCTGCCAGCGTTTCACCGGGTCGCAGTTTGCCCAAAAGCGCACGGGCGACGTCGGCCGAGAGGAGCTTGTTGTGAATGGCCGTCTTGGCGAAGAGCGTGTCATAGGTTTCGGGCATGGGGGCTTACCCTAACATACGCGGCCCGGCGATTCAAAGGCAACCGCCAAGAAACGCCAAGCAGATTCCGTTAAACCTTCCGTGCCGTCGCGGTGTCTCACTGGTTAAACTGGGAACCCATGGACATGGATTGGGTCCGGCGTGCCGCCGGCGGCGAGGTCGCCGCCATGGAATTCCTTTACGAGCGATATAAGGCGATGGTGTATTCGGTGGGACTAGCCTTGTGCGGGAATCGCGACGACGCGGACGAGGTCGTCCAAGAGACCTTCCTCCGCGCCTTTCGGAAACTAAGTCAGTGGCGAGGAGAATCGCTCTTCAGCACGTGGTTGTACTCGGTCGCCCTCCGGACGGCGCAGAATTGGAAGACTCGTTTCGCAGGCCGACGGACCTTGCCGATTCCCGCGCGATCGGAACCCTCTGAACCCGAACAGAACGAGCAACTGATGGCCGCCATCCAGGAATTGCCGGAACAGCAACGCGTCACGCTTCTGATGAAACACCTCCAAGGCCTGCGGATCCGAGAAATCGCGCTCCTTCAAGGATGCGCGGAGGGAACGGTGAAGGCGAACCTTCACCACGCGTTGAGATCGCTCCTGCGAAAACTCGGACGGGAGCCCGAATGAACGAACATCCTCTGGATCGAATCGGGCTGCTCGGCGAGGGAGAGCTCTCCGAGGGCGAGGAGGCCGAGATTCGCCGACACCTGGAACGGTGCCCGGGCTGCCGGCGACATGCCGAAGAGTGCCGAGCCCTCCTCGGAGAGATTGTCGCACTCCCCTCGGAAGCAAACTTTGCGGATCTCCTCAGCCGACGAGCCCGGGAGGAGGAATGCGAATCGATCGCGGTGGCCGTGTATGCTTGCGGAGACGAAGATCCGGAGGCGGCACGTCATCTCGCGATGTGTGATCGCTGCGGGCGTGTGGCGACGGAAATCCGCGCGCTGGAACAGGCCATACGAGCGTTGCCGCGCTCGCGGGCGACCTTCTCCTCTCTGGCTCCCGTTTCGCTTTGGCGGCCGTGGCTCACGTGTGCGGCGGCGGTCCTGGTCGGCCTCGGCGTCGT
>CAZGKV010000158.1:0-8843 GCA_964526305.1 uncultured Planctomycetales bacterium
CATTATCGCTCCTCCCAGAGCGGACGCAGGCGGCGCTCCAGGATGTGTTCCGCGGCCTCGACGCCCCGAATCGGGAATCGTCGAAGGTCGAGATAGAGTTGCACGTCGGAGACGACCCGGATGCCGGCGACGAGACGCGCTCCATAGAAGGCGGATTGGGGATAGTGAGGCTTCATGACGGCGATGTTCCCCGCATCCGGGGGCGACGGCTGTACGCCGCGAAGAGTCATGAGTCGCTCCAGGACGGCTCCGTCGCGCGCATAGATGTGCCAGACATCGTAGCTCGCGAACGGCTCGACCTGGTTGTTGCCGGCGTGAAGGGAGAGAGCGTAGCTCTCTTCAGGCAGGCTTCGAAGTCGGCGCTTGAGAACGTCCCCCAGAGCTTCCTTCTCTTGCCTCAGCCAGAGGAGCGCCCGGCAATCGTTTTGACGCCAGCTGTAATGGACCGACCAGTCCGACAACATCTCTTCCACGTTCCGCAGCCGGGCTCGCCCTCGACTGTCGCTGGAGGCGTACCCGAGCTCCGCGGCGGCCCGGACCACTCGAGAGACGTAGCCGGGATCGAGATCCACGGCCCGCGCGATCTGACGAATCCCCGCGGCTTCCCTCCTGCCGATCAGGTAGCGCAGGACCAGACTCGCCTTGTCCGCAAAGGGGCTGCGTTCCTTGGATTGATGAGGATAGAGATTCTTGGGAACCGCTTTCTTGATGAGGACGGAACCCTCTTCCAACCAGACGTTGCCGGAGAGGTCGATGTACCGGACACCCTCGGCCACGCATCGCCGCCGCATCTCCTCGTTGAGGGAGGGGGCCACAAGAACGGGTACGGCATCGCGCAGCCGCCGGGCACGGGCGCGCACCTGCGCGCAGTGATCTCGAACGCGAGCGAGGTTGGGTTGGCTGAGGAAGTCGATGAGGAGCTTCAGTCGGCGCCGGGCGATGCGAAGCTCGATCAGAGCATCGCCGCTCCCGTTCGCTCCTAGCGGCTTGACCCCAAGCCAGCGAATCTTCCCTTCCGGGAGGATCTCGGGCAGCCGCTCCTTCAGCATCCGCGGCATCTCGGGCATTCTCATGTTGTCTATACTACATGTATTGCCTATATAGTCAACAGAATTATTATAGACAACGAGCAGGGGAGCGGCCATGCGGCCTCGCGCGGCTCTCCGGGATTCGAAGAGGAGCGCAGGACCACCCGCGGGAGGGAAACCCTTACAAGAAGTAGAGAGGGCCGGGAGGGACCCGAGATCGCGGCCGAAGGGCGGGATCGCGGGCCGGCCCGAGCGCACCTTGACGGCGGCCTGGCCCTGGACGGGAGGGGGGAACAGCCCCAGCGTCAGGAATCGCGACCCTTCTTCTTTAGAAACTCCAGCGCCTCCGGGAAGTCTCTATGGAAGATCTTGCTCAGATCGATCCAGATGAGAACCAGCGTAGACTCGATCGAGTCTCGGGAGCATCCGGCTTTCCGGGAAATGGCGTCCAAGGACATCCGGTCGAGACATGCCATTCCGGCGATATCCCGACGATCCAGGGGCAGTTTCTTGATGGCCGCTTCGAGGGTCTCGCGCATGACCATCAACGGCTCCGGGGGCGGGACACCCGCGAGCCTGGCATGCACGATCTCGACCAGACGATCCTGCGCGCGCTTGATCAACGTATGGCAGGTGTGGTAGTTCTTCTTCGTCCGCCTGGCGATCTCCGCCACGGACAGGCCCGCGCGCAGGAGATCCAGCAACTTGCGCGTCTCGCCGCCGATCTTCGCGTACTCCTCCTCCCATATCCGCCTCGCCCGCGCGATCTCTCCCTCGGCCTCCTTCAACATCACCTTTGCGGACGGCGTTTCAGCGTCCTTGTCGCGCGGTTCCTCTCCCTGTTCCTGCATCGCCTCGAGCGAGAGCGCCTTGCGCCTCTTCTTGTCTCTCAGGTGATCGCACGCCTTGTTCTCGAGAATCGCATACCCCCAGGCCGTCTTCTTCTCTCCGCCGCGGCCGTCCCTCGCTTCCTTCAGCAGCTCTTTGAGAATTTCCGCCAAAGCTTCGTTCGTCAGGTCCTCCGCGGTGTGCGGTGAGCAGTGCCACTTCGAGATCAACTGACCGTAGAAAGGCAGCGTGTACTTCTTCATGAGCTCTTCACACGCCGCAGGCTCGCCCCGAATGACACCGTCCGCAATTCGGTTGAATTCCGATTCCCTGTCCCGGTCTTCCCGCTCGGCCAATCTGCCCTCCCTGTTCCGGCCTCGGCCGATCATAGGCCCCCCCTGAGCCGCCGTCAAGGCGCGCTCAGAGCGCGTTCGGAAACGGCCAGGAATTTTCCGGTTCCTGCCATTTTCCCTGTAGTAGTTTTCCGGCCCGCTGAGATAGAGGGAATAGCGGCGGCCCATCGTGGGCCGGCCGGAATGGAGCAGACATGCGGCAGGCACTCGTGATTCCGGAATTCACCGGGGTCGAGGAATGGACCAAGCGGGAAAGCCCGTCCGTGCGTCGCGCCTGCCTAGACGTGCTCCGGCACGAGGTCGAATTGTTCGATGGCAGCATGCGGATCGACGGTGTGCTTCGCCTCGTGTCCTATTCCGTCGCTGGAAAGAGGCATCATGGACATTGAAAACCTGGTCTCGATCAAGGAGATCGCTCGTCGACTCGGAGTCAGCCTGTACACGGTATACTACTGGGCGGCGGCCGGCCGGATCCCGCACTACAGGATCGGCCGGAACCTGCGCTTCTCGTGGCCCGAAGTCGAAGAGTGGCTGAGGAAACACCGCAGGGAGGTGGCGTAATGGGCATCCTGAACCGAAAGGGGATCTACTGGATCGACTACTACTGCCGCGACGAACGGGGCAACCTGCGCCGCCGCAGGGAGTCGATCGGGACGAACTACAAGCTCGCGAAGGAAGTTCTCGCGAAGCGGCAGAACGAGATCGCGGAGTCGGCGTTCTTCCCTGAACGTCACGCCGTGCGGATGAAGTTCGGGGAGGCGTCGAAGGCGTTCCTCGCGTGGGCGCAGGTGAACGTCGGGCCCGAGTCCTTCAAGCGCTACCGCTCGTCGATGCGGAAGCTGAACGAATCGTTCGGCAATCTCTTCCTCGATCAGATGACGCCCGCACTCATCGAGAAGTTCAAGGCCGAGCGCCTGGTGACACGGACGAACGCCACCGTTAACCGGGACCTTCAAGTCCTCAAGGAACTGTTCAACCACATCCTCAAGGGCGTGCTGCTCCCGGACGTCAAGATTCCCGAGAATCTGCCGGCTTGGATCCGCAAGCTCAAGGAGAACAACTTCCGCACGCGCTTCGCGTCGGAAGAAGAGTACGACGCGCTCCTTCTCGGATGGAGCCAGCTCCAGCTCAAGTGGAACGCGGGCATCCGCCGGCGGGCGGTCCCCATGCGCGAGCTCATCATCGCCGCGGTCCATACCGGCATGCGGGAACGGGAGATCTTCAAGGTCAAGTGGCCGGACATCGACCTCAAGAATCGCATCATCCACGTCCGCGAGGGGAAGGGGAATCTCTATCGCGCCGTAAACATGAACACGATCGTGTTCGAGTTGATCAAGAACCTCCCGCGCCGCATCGATACTCAGTATCTCTTCGCGCATCGCGAGAACGGCCCGATGTGCGGGAAGCCGTTCGACTGGATCAAGATGGCTTGGAACGCGCTGATGGAGCAGACCGGGATCGAGGATCTCCACTTCCACGATCTGCGCCGCACGTGCGGATCGTGGCTCGCGATCCGCGGCGTCGATCTGCGCGTCATCCAGCAGGTCCTCGGCCACAAGTCGATCCTGACGACGCTGAGATACACCCACCTCGCGCCCGACCAGGTGAAGCGCGCGGTCGAAAAACTGACTCGGACGCGCAACGGGCGGCCTCTCCATGGAGACTTTTTGGAGACTTCGAAATCGGGCGCGCCGGAGGGAAATCGCAAACGCGCGGTAGGTGATGGCGTGTCGACACTTGGGAGTGCCGGGGGCCGGACTCGAACCGGCAACCTACGGCTTATGAAACCGCCGCTCTAACCGTTGAGCTACCCCGGCGTGCTTGGCGCCCAACATCTTACAACGACCACCAAATCGGGCCAACTTTTTGTGCAAGACTGGTGCAAATCCGGTAGGGCCTCTCTCGCCGTTCCGCTTTGAATCAGTTCCGGGTGCCAACTTCGTGCCCCACCGAGAATGGGTCTCCCCTCTCCTGCGCTACAAGCCTTGGGAACCGGCGTGCTTGACTGGCTCGCGCGCTTCGACGAGAGCGTCGCTAACGCTTTGAAGGTTTTCGGGAGTCAGCGGTGTGCCCAATCGTGGACGAGCCCCGTCGACACGACGAAGAGCATCACGACCTCGTCCCGTACACCCATCGCAACCGCCGGATGGAGTGGACTCGGGGACGACGCGTCGTCCGCGCGCTGCTCCATGGTGAAGTGGTTGCCGGAGTCGCTCGAAGTGGCATAGAAGATCCCGCTCGCGGGAGTGACCCCGACCCAGGCGATAAGCACGTTGTCGCCGTGAGCGGCGATCGACGGCTGGATGGCCGATCCGGCGCCGGAACCGACCGGTCGGTCCGGAGACCAGCCCTGGCTCGGGGAGTAGTAACTCGAGAAGATCGCGAAGGATCCGTCGCGGTTGTCCTGCCATGCCACGCGGAAGCCCTCCCCTGCCAAGCAGAGTTGAGGATCGCTCGCGACGCTGAAGGGACCAGGATTGGTGCTCAAGAGTACCGGCGTCGGAGCCCAACCGGCGCTGAAACTGTCCATGGTGGTGCCGAGGATCCGCTCGTGACCGCCGGAGTTTTCGACCCAAACCGCGGCGCACCGGCCGGTCTCCGTGGATGCGATCCGAAGGGAATCCACGGGCGCTGAGCCGGAAGGATTGAGGCGCTGCGCTGGACTCCACGACAAGCCGCCGTCGCTGGTCCGGCGGCCATAGATCTTGTCCGTTCCCGAGAGGTAGGCGACGACGAACGCGGAATCGCCCGTTCCTGCGATCAGGGGAGCGTACGCCGCCCCAGTTCGGTCGAGGGATTGCGGGATCGACCCGAGGCTGAGCATGGGTCCCGAGAATCTCAAAGGCGCCCAGAGGACTTCCACGGCGCCGGACGGTCTACGCACTTCCCAGGTCAGGACGGCAGCCAGAGTGAATGCCACGATTTCGGGGGCGTGATGAATTCCGCTCATCCCCGCCGAAGCGGCGACGGATCGCCAGGTATCTCCATTGTCCTTGGAGCCCGCGACGACGATTTGTCCAGCCTGTTCCCAGGCGACGAAGACATGCGGGGAGACACTCGAGACCGCGAGCCGGAAGCTCGGGATGGCGCCTGAAGTGCTGCTCAACGAAGTGACAGGCGTTGAGGCGTAGGAGCTCAGTCCCAGTCGCCGATAGAAAACGCCTCGAGAGGCGCGCGTCGCAGGATCTATCTCGAGCCAGACGGCATGAGCCTGTCCATCCTTGACGACGAGCTGGTGCGATGTGACGACCGCGCTACTGAGATGTACCGGGATCTCCGGAAGGAGAAAGGTTGGCGCGAAGGGAGAGAGTTGACTGACCGCAAGTGATGCCGGCGAGGGATTGCTCGCCGATCCTCCTCCGGAATTGTCTCCGCCACAACCCACGAGGAGAGTGACGGCGCTGAAGATCGTGACACGACGGCAGACGTCAAGTGCTCTCCTATCTCCTCCTAGCCCGATCAAAATTTCATGCAGGTGGGGACTGGCGACGGTTCCCGAATTCGGCCCGGGGAATTGTAGAGTCGGGGCGACATCGCCGGCGGAAACGCTTCCGAATACGATTGGCGCGGTCTTTGCAACTGTGTCATCACACGGGGTCTGGGGCATTCCATCGGGAGGAATGCCGTGCTTTCACTTCTTACTCGCAGTTCAATCCTCGCCCTGGTCCTCTGCGGCACGCTCGACGCCCAAGAGAAAAAGTGCACCCTAGTTCCGCAGAAGCCCGTCTATCGCGTGGACGATGCCGAAAAAGTGAAGTTCACACTTGTGAATTCCGGGGTGAGCCCGGTGAAACTCCCTCCAACCTCGGCCTGGAGAATTCAAAAGGGTACCCAGGTGGTGTACACACCGAGCGACGCATCGGGCTCCGAGCCGTTGGGCCCGTCCGAATCGCGCTCCTGGATGTGGAACAAGAGATCATCCGAAGATGTCGCCGTCCTACCCGGCTCCTACACCATTGTGGTGGGACCGATCGGCCAAGGCGTTTCGAGTTACGAGCTCAAGGTCGACGTGGCGCTCACGCCTACGGGGAAGCTTGCCGGCGTCCGTCCTATGCCGCTTGCGAAGGGGAACGAGTGGGTCTTCGAGACCGGGACCGCCACCACCACCATGAGGGTGACAAACTACTGGGCCGGTTCGAAATGGTATCAAGTTTCGAATTTCGTCGGCGCGACGCGGTGGTGCACGTTGGCTGGGGTGACGTTTCCCCGATTGCATACTCAAATGCACCCATTGACTCCGACGAATGCGGTCGCGCTCTTTCGTTTCGGCGAAGAGGTGGGTTACACGTATCCCGTCTTGCTTGAGTCCTTTGAGGGAGGGACCAAGATCCGTGTCGGAGCGACCCAGGAGGGCGTAGAGACGCCCGCGGGTGCGTTCGGCGGATGCACGCGTTTCGATGTGGTCGACCGGCTGGAGCAGGGAACCGGGTTCATCTCGTTCTGGTTCGCGCCCGGAATCGGGCTGGTCCAATACACCAAGATGAAGGGAGATCAGCGGACCCTCTTTCGGTTGCGATCCGCGCGGGTAAGGGGTGACGGCGACAGGGTCTATACGATTGGAATCAAGAAGTAACATGGGCCGAGGGGACACGAGCATCGGAGGAGCCAATCAGGGCTTCCCGACGACCGTATGGGAGAATGTTCGCGTGGCCATCGACCCGAACCATCCCGAGTGTCGTGCGAAGATGGGAGAACTGCTGGCCGTCTATTGGAAGCCCGTCTACACCTACATTCGACGGGATTGGAATCATGGGGTGGAGGAAGCGAAGGATTTGACACAGGCGTTTTTCGCGACGGTGCTCGAACGAGGGCAGCTCGCCGGGGTCTCGGAGGCGAAAGGGAGCTTTCGAAACTATCTCAAAGGAGCCTTGAAGCATTTCCTTTTGAACGACAAGAAGGCGGCGGCCGTCCGGAGAGGGGGCAAACCCATGTTCACGTTGAACGCATCGGCAAGCGAGCTCGAACGTCTCGGGATCGCGGCTTCCACCGAGTCCCCCGAGGACATGTACGACCGTGAGTGGTTCCGAGTGCTCTTCGAATCCGCCGTGCAAGAACTGCGCCGCGCGCTTACGGAAGAAGGGAAGGGTGCGTACGTACGGGTCTTCGAGTCCTATTGTCAGGTAGGGGGCATCGGGGCGGCGCGGTCGGACCCCTCGGAGACTCCGACGTACCGCAACCTCGCGAGGGACCTGGGCATCAAGGTCACGGACGTGCGGAACTATCTGACGGCCTGCAGGCGGAGACTCCGCGAAATCCTGAGGGTCCGAATCGCCGAATACGTAGCCGGCGAGGAAGAGGTAGAGGAAGAACTCCTCGAGGCGTATTCCCATTAGAACTATTTGCGATTGTGGATGATGTCGACGTGCTCCCGAGCCTGGTATCGCATCTTCTGATTCGCGGGACGGAGCCGGATCACTTCTTCCAGGTCGGAAAGGGCCCCCCCCCACTCCTCCAAGTGGTAGCGAGCGATTCCCCGCGTCCAATAGGCATACGGGTCTTGGGGGAAGTGTCGGAGATAGATGTTTGCGTCGTCGATGGCATCGGAGAATCGTTCCAAGGCGAGAAGGGCGGCCGCTCGGGAGAGGTAGGCCTCGCGAATGACGGGAGTCTCTGAAAGGGCCGATTCGGCGACTCTCAGAGCATCGGCCGTCTGTGCGAGCATCAGGTGAGATCGGACCATTCCCAGATAGGCTTCCGTGAGGGCGGGCCGGGAGGACGATTGAGCTCCGCATCGATGGAGGTCTTGATAGTCGCTAAGGGATCCGTTCCAGTCTTCCATTTTCTCACGAAGCCGAGCTCGGTCCCTTCGGAATTCCCATTGATCGGGCCGGCGGCCGATGGCCACCGTGAACATTCTCTCCGCTTCCAATAGCCTCCCGGCATGATCGTACGCGTGTCCCAAGAGTTCCCAAATGTCCGAGTCGGGTCGGGGACGGAGACGGATCGCCTCCTCCCAATCGGAAATCGCTCCGTTTAAATCGCTCTCGCGGTTCTTTACCCGCCCCCGCTCCACGAAGGCGGCGGAGGAATGCGGCTCGAACTTGATGGCGAGATCTAGGAGGTGCTTTGCTTCCGGGAGGCGACCCTGGTGAAACCGAATAACGGCGAGCCCGAGATAGCCGACATACGACCGAGGCTCCGCACTCAGGATCGCCTCGCAATCCGCTTCAGCCAAGTCGAGCTTCCCTTGACGTCGATACGCCTGAGCCCGGTTGTGATAGGCCATGATCAGGCGAGGCTCGATCTCCAAGGCGCGGCTGTAGTCCCGGACGGCCGATTCGAGATCCCCAGTGTGCGAATGGGCGAGACCTCGGAAGAAGAAAGCGAGGCTGTGGCCTGGGGACAGCTGGATTGCGCGAGTCAGGTGAGGAAATCTCTCGTGCGGATCCTGCCTCAACAAGGCCGCGAGGCAGTGTAGATCCGCCGACTGTGGATGTCGCGAGAGTGCCTTCGTAACCCCGTCCAATGCTTTGGACCATTCGCGACGAGCGTACGAAACGAGCACCGACGCGGTATCCCGCTGCACTTCATTCTCAAACGTTGCCGTCGACTCGATGAGTCGCGTTCCTTCCTCAATCCATGTCAGGGGCGGCCACGATGGGGGCCACTTTGGCGGCGAAGAGGGGGCCACTCC
>CAZGKV010000159.1:0-8765 GCA_964526305.1 uncultured Planctomycetales bacterium
ACAGACGTGAGAAATCAGACCCCAGACCGTTGCAAATATCGCGGGAGGCTACATCAAGAAGAGCAAGTACTCAAGCCAAGTGGTCGGATACTGTGCAATCAGGTATCCCTTAAGAAGGATGGTAGCTCGGGGGGAGGCGTTACAGTTCCTTCCGACAAGCGAAGGTACGCCGCCCGAAATGAACTCGCCCTCAGGAACATAGAGGAAGCCTGGAGGAACCTCCTCGACTCTCAGTAGTCGAAGATCGACCTCGATGAGGCGGTTGGGTGTCACGAGGATCGGAAGGCGCGTTTCCACAAATCCGGGCTTATCGAATACGAAGAGATACGACCCTGGCCTGAGCTTCAGGGGAAACGTCACCTCGTTTCGAGCCTCCTTGACCAGGGGATTTGAACTCTCCAGCGCTTGGATTCGCTGCAGTTGTTCCTCTAGCCATCCTCGCTGAGAAGGCTTCCAGGGGAGGATCGACTCGAGGGAAACCTCCCATGTCTTTCCCGAGGAGCTGCACGGCAACGGAACGAGCCTCCACTCGCGCTCTTCATACCGAAAGAGATGGCAGGTCGCGCCTCCCGGTCGGGTCTTGATGTCCACCGTCGCAGGCCCCGCCACCAGCTTTCGGAAGTGCTCTCCGCCGTACTCGCTGGCCCGGTTGGCAAACCGCTCAATCTCGTCGTACGTACCCGAGTCTGACGCCTCTTTCCACCTTCGGTACGCGATTTGGGCCAACAGATGACGGGCATCTTCCTGTTTGCCATCATGGCCCAGGACCATGTAGCCGCACTGCTCCAACTTTTGTTGCGCATTTTGAACCCCCCGCCTTGCCTCTTCCACCCGCTCCGTCCAAGCCATGTACGCTTGCCGGACCTCCATCGAGTCGCCTTCCTTGGGCTTGGGTGGGGCCTCTTCGAGCGCCTTTGCCTGCTCACGCTCCCACTCGACGCGGGCTTCCTCTGCCTGCGCCAGCAGTTCGGAGATGCGAGTCCGTTTCTGGATCTCCGGATCATTCGGCGCAAGCCTCCCGGCCTCTCGGTAGTGCGCGGCGGCATCGGACCAACGCTTCTTCGAATAGGCGTCCTCCGCCTTGCTCCGGGTTCGGTGGAACGCAACCGATCTGTTTACGGATCGGATTCCGAAATACAGTCCCGCTGTAACGCCGAAGAGCAACACCATGCCGACGGCGACCGCAAGGCTCTTGTTCCGCTGAGCTCGTCGGAGGATCTTTCTCCAGATCGGCAGCGGCCTTGCGAAAATGGTCTGATCTTCGAGATAACGGTGAAGATCGTCCGCGAATTCCCGCGCCGTGGGGTATCGCTTCGCCGGGTCCTTCTCCAACGCCTTGAGGCAGATCGTCTCGACGTCCTCCGGAACTTTGCGATTGAGGCTGCGAGGAGTGATCGGATCCTGGCCGGTGATTTGCGCCAAGATCTCGGCCAAGACTTTTCCCGGCGCCGCGGGACGGCCCGTGAGGATTTCGTACAGGATGGCCCCCAGGGCGTAGACGTCGGTGTGGGGTCCCACTTTTTCCATCCGTCCGGAGGCCTGCTCCGGCGCCATGTAGCGGGGCGTCCCCAGCGCCGTCCCTGTTTTCGTCAGGTGGACGGAGGTCTCCGTGACATAGGCCAACCCGAAGTCGACGATCTTCGGGTGGCCGTCGCTGGAGACGAGAATATTCCCGGGCTTGAGGTCTCGGTGGACGATTCCCTGAGCGTGGGCGTGCGCGGTTCCCAGAGCCGCTTCCTGGAGGAGCTGGAGTAGAGCCTTTTGCCCCAGCTTCCGTTCCTGAAGCACCTGGTGAAGCGTCTTCCCCTCGACGCATTCCATCACGATGAACGGTTGGCCTTCGTGTTCGCCGACGTCATGCACGCCGACGATGTTCGGATGCGTCAGCCTTGCCATGATCGCGCCTTCTCGGAAGAACCGATACACCGCGGCGGCGCTGATTCCTCCGGGAGAGATCACCTTGACGGCGACGGTGCGCTGCAATTCGGAATCGTGGGCGCGATAGACGACTCCGCTTCCTCCCCGTCCCAACTCGCCCAGAATCTTGTATCGGGAAATGGTCTCCGGATGCGGGGAGGGCTCGGTCTCCCGCCGGCGGATTCCGGACTCGAGGCGATCGATCCAACCCTCAGGGCCCGAATAGATCGTGCCACTCATCCTCGAGCTCCTTTCCACCCTGAGTCGTCCCTGCGATTTCGACGCGCAGCTCGTTCCGAACCATCTCGCGGGCAGCGAAGAGACGGTTTCGAACGTCGCTGACCTTGATCCCGAGTTCGGACGCGATGCTCTCGTAGGTCGGACGAGCGGCCTCCGGTGCCATCTCGTACTTCTCGTAGATCCGGAAGTGAGACTCGCGCCCGCTCGAGATCAGACGATCCCGGACCCGATCGACCGCGATCCGGATGACCTCCTTCACCCAGCTCTTGTCGAAGGCCGCCTCGGGATCCGGGGAGTTCGGATCCGCCAGGGGGACTTCGCATTTGTCCAGAGAGAAGGTTCGAACCCTGCCTCCGCGCTTGACCGCGTCCCGAGCCGAGCCGTCGTGGCTGACGAATCCTCTCAGGAGGACCTTTACGTAGCCGCGAAAGCTCCCGCGTTCGCGCGAGTACTGCTGAAGAGCGTCCCCCTCCAGGAGCCACAAGAAAAACGCTTGGGTCAAATCTTTGGCGTCTTCATTGGACTTGCCCCAACGCAAACGCAAGTAGCAATAGACGGGTCTCCAATAACGGCGCGAGAGAGTTTCGAGCCCTTCGCGATGGGAGGCGGTCGGAGTCGCCTGAAGCTGCGAGAGCACCCCCCACGTCGTATCGGGAAAGCCGCGAGTCTGGCCCGCGAGCGAGGTGTTCTCGAGATTCACCCAGGAATTATACCCTACGGGGAGGGGCCGAGAAGTTTCCTCAGAGAATCCTCGACGCCCTTCGGGTTTGCGCGCCCTTTCATCTCCCTCATCACCTGGCCGATGAGGAACTGGAGCGTCGCTTCCTTTCCCCCGCGGAAATCTCCGACTGCCTTGGGATTCGCCGCGATCACCTTGGCCGCTGCGGCCTCGAGCGCTCCGGCATCGCGCACTTGCGCCAGGCCGCGCGACTCCACGATCGCCTGGGCGGAGCCTCCCGAGACGACCAGCTCCCCCAAGACTTCCTTCCCCGTAGCGCCGGTGATCGTGCCGGCCTCGACGAGTCGGATGAGCCCGACGAGCCCATCGGGAGTCAGCTTCGAGGCGCTGAGATCCAGCTTTTTCTCGTTGAGGATCTTGTTCACCTCGTTCGCGAGCCAGTTCGCGACGGCCTTCGGCTTGTGGATCCGGCCCGCCCGGTCGAAGAAGTCTCCCATCTCGCGGCTTCCGGTGAGGACCCGCGCGTCATATTCGCTCAGCCCGTATTCACGGACGAGTCGGGCTCGTTTCCGCGCGGGGAGCTCGGGTAACGACGCGCGTACCCGTTCGATCCACTCGGGCGACACCCGGATCGGTGGTAGATCGGGTTCCGGGAAATACCGGTAGTCGTGCGCCTGCTCCTTGGTGCGCATCACTTCCGTGACGTTCCGATCTGCGTCGTACGAGCGCGTTTCCTGCCGGAGCGTCTCGCCCGCCTCGATCGCCGCGATCTGCCGCCGGGTTTCGTATTCGATCGCCGCTTTCGCGAAACGGAAAGAATTCAGGTTCTTGATCTCGGTCTTGACGCCCAGCGCCGTCGTTCCCTTCGGCCGCACGGAAAGATTGATGTCGCAGCGGAGCTCCCCCTTCTCCAAGTCGCAGTCGGAAACGCCCGTGTACTCCAGGATCGACTTGAGTTCGACCAAGTACTGCGCCGCCTCTTCCGACGAACGCAGGTCGGGTTTCGTCACGATCTCGACCAGGGGAATGCCGGCGCGGTTCAGGTCCACGAAACTCCGGGTACCGTTCTCCTCGTGGATGAGCTTTCCCGCGTCCTCCTCGAGATGGACCCGAATGATCCCGACCGTCTTCCCGTCGATGGGGACGCGACCCTCGCGGGAAAAGGGGAGATCGTACTGGGAGATCTGGTAGTTCTTGGGGAGATCGGGATAGAAGTAGTTCTTCCGGTCGAACTTCGTGAAGGGCGCGATCTCGCAGTCGAGCGCCAGCGCCGTTCGAAGTCCGAGCTCGAACGCCTCCCGGTTGAGAACGGGAAGGACGCCGGGGTGGCCGAGACACACCGGACAGACGAGCGAGTTGGGCGGTGCGCCGAAGCGGGCCTCGCACCCGCAGAAGAGCTTCGTCCTCGTGCGAAGCTGCACATGAGTCTCGATGCCGATGACGGTTTCGAATTCCATGGTCAGGGTCCCCGCCGCTTCAAGTCGTCCAGGATTCCGAGGAGAATGGCATCGGCGATTTCCTTCAAGCGTCCTTCGTATTCGTCGCCGATTCGGGCGCGAAGCTTTTCCCCCTTCTTGTCGGTTCCGAGAAGGTCCTCGATTGCCAAGCGCTGCTGCTCCGGCTTCGGGTTGGAACGGAAGAGACCCGCTCGCAGGGTCTCCGCGAGAAGGGCGCGAGCCTCGTCCTCCCTCCGGAGGCGGATGAGCGCGAGGCTCTTTTGAAAGGAGGTCAGTTGGAGTCGCTCCAAAGACTCTCGTCCGGCCAGATCGGAGAGCCGGATCGCCTCCGAATAGTGGGTCGCCGCGTCGCTTCCGGGGAAGCCCTCGTCGATCGCGCGCGCCAGGAAGTACCGCCCCTGGGCGCGGCCGGGATAGAGCTTCACCGCTTCGAGCAGATTCTCCCCCGCCTGCAGCCGGTGGTGCAGCGCCTGTTGCCGGAAGAGGCTCCCGCGTTCGCCGCGCGCCGTGGCCGCTTCGTCGTAGTACCGCGCCAGCTTGCGATGGAAGAGCCCCGCCCCTACGCGCGCCGCAGCCGATCGCGGCCGCACGTGGAGGGCGTTCCGGATCGCCTGGAGCGCCGTGTCCTCGTACACCGCCATCCGGGTCAAACCGCCGTCGCCGAAGTCGCGATCGGCCCGGGTTCGGTCCCAGAGGATCTCGCAAAGCCGCGCGTGCTGGAGGTACGCATCCGAATCCAGGAAATTCAGCCGCTCGCACGTCTCGACGTTCCGGAGCCACTCGGTGTAGTGGGCGGCGGCCTCCGCGCGCTTGTCTCCCGCCTCTCCCTTCTTCCCTTCCGCCGCGAGCGCTTCCGCCTTCGCCTCCGCGGTGCCGGCAAGCTGGAGGAGTTCGGGCCACTGTCCCTTCAGGCGGTCCGCCTCGAGGAGTCGGGGAAGAACCAGGAGCATCGGCACCAGGACCCCGACCAGGAGGGCCGCGGCGAGTCCGGCAGGGGCGGCGGAAAGCTCGATCGATTTCCCCCGCCCGCTCAGGATCGCGATCAAGGCGGAGACGAAGACGATGGCCGTCGCGGCTCCGTAGTCGTAGAAGGCGAAATCCACTCCGAGATGGACGAGAATTGCGGCGAAGCCCGCCACGGCCCCCAGCCTCGTCCGCTCCAGACCCCCGGTCGCGGTCTCTACGATCCCTCGATGGGCGAACGCGGTGAAGAGGAGCCACGCTCCCAGGACGAGGAGGAGAGCGGCGCCTCCGAGCTCGGCGAAGACTTGGACGAAGAGAAGGGCGAGGAGAATCGCGGCCGCCCCCGCGCCCGAAAGCAGCCATCGTTCTCGGGGCGAGCTTTCCGCGGAATCGAGCTCCAGAGGGCGGCGTGCTCCCAGGTGCAGCGTGCCCAGGAGGAAGGCGAGAAAGAGGACCGCTCCGGGGATGCCCAAGTCGGCGAGAACCTGAAGGTAGTCGTTGTGTGCCTTCCGGACTTCCTGCTGAGCATCTCCTCGATACGCGGGATAGAACTCTTGGTAGTTGTCGAGCCCCACGCCGAGCGCCGGATGGTCTGTGGCGATTCGGACGGCCGAGGACCAGTAGATGTTCCGAAGCCGCATGGACTCGTTCCGAAGCCGTCCCGGCGAGAGAGGTCCGGTAGCGACGAGGACAAGGACGAGGGCACCCGCCGCGCCGACCGCCGACCAGAGGATCGGCCGCCACTTCGGCCGGTTTCGCGTGGCGACGAGACCGCCGAAGAGAAGGAACCCGACTCCGGCGGCGACCCAGCCTCCCTTCGATCCGGTAAGGAGGAGGGCGACGAGCCCGGCGGCCAAGGCGATCAGGCCGAACATGCGCCCTTTCCGGGAGTCCAGAACGAATCCCGCCGCGATCGGAAGCGCCATCGCCAGGAATCCGGCCAGGGTGTTCGGGTAGAAGAAGGTACCCCAGACTTCGTTCGAAAGAAGACGCGCTTCGAATTCGGCCGACTCGCGCTCGTGCCTTCCTAAGGTCGATTCTCGAAGCGCCGGGAGAATGGAGGTCCGCTGAAGAATCGCATAGACCGACACCACGGACAGGAATCCAAGGAGAATCGTGAGCAGGGCCGCCCGCCGCTTCGCGAAGAGGTTCAGCAGGACGAAATAGAGGACGGCGAGGGAGAAAAACACCCACGCATGTTCCAGCACGGGCAGCTTGTACGAGGCGCGATGGATCGACAAGAATCCGAGAAGGGCGAAGAGGAGAAGCGCGACGCCCGCACCGCTCCAGCGAAAGGTCCAGGATCCCCGGAGAGCGGCCTCGGCGAGCCAGATCGCGGCGCCGAGGATGAGGAGGGTGTGCGACAGACCGTTGAATCCGGGCCCGGATGCCGCCGTGCTCGCGCACCAGCGCAAGAGCACGGCTCCTGCCACGAGCGCGACCGCCGCCGGGGCGAGGAGTCGGAGGAGAACGGAGTCATTCGGCTTGTCCATGAGAGCGGCCGGCCACTTCGAGGAGCGTGATTATGACAAAGACCAACGCGAGTTGCGAGAGAATGATCCCGGCGCCGGCGGCGTTCACTTGGTAGAGGAGCGCCGCCGCGAGCGCCGTCACGAGCGTCAGCGCCCAGACGGTCATCACCGCGCTCCTCCGCGTCAGACCGAGGGCCACGAGCCGGTGCGCGATGTGGTTCGTGTCTCCCTCGAAGATCGGACGCTTCCGCCGGAGTCGGATGAGCACCACCCGCACCGTATCCAGGAGCGGAACGGCGAGCACGACCAGGGGGACCGCGTAGGCATAGAGCGGTCGGTCCGAGGTGTAGAAGGTGAACGAGACGGTCAGGACGGAGAGCCAATACCCGAGGAAGAGACTTCCCGCGTCTCCGAGAAAAACCCGCGCGGGGGGAAAATTGAAGAAGAGAAAGCCGAAGGAGCTCCCGGCGACCGCGGCCAGCGAGACCGCCAAGAAAAGCTGGCCGGTCTGCACGGCGATGGCGCCGAATCCCAACGCCGTCACGAGAACCGTGCCTCCGCACAGTCCGTCCATGTGATCCAGAAGGTTGAAGGCGTTCGTCACCCCGACGATCCACAGGACGGTCACCGCCCCCCCCGCGAGGTCGCCCGCCAGGGATCCCTCCCAGAAGAGAGAAAGTCGGCCTCCTCCGAGAACCGTTCCCGCGGCGACGACGAACTGAGCCGCCAGCTTCGTAGACGGCCGCAGCTTCCATCGATCGTCGGCGAGTCCGAGGAAGAGCACGACGAGCGAGCCCGCGGCGTACACGGCGAGCGTGGGAAGCTTCGAGAGAACTCCCGCGGCATGTAGGGAAATCTGAAACCGTTCGAACCATCCGTATCGGCCGTGAAGCCACGCCCCGAGAACGCCCGCGCCGATCGTTCCGAGAACTCCGAGAGCGACCGCCAAGCCGCCCCCGTAGGGAATCGGCTCGGTGTGGATTTTTCGCGGCCCCGGGAAGTCCAGAAGTCCGCGCCATCGCGCGAGCCGAATGACCCACGGCATGGCGTCGGCGGTCAACAGAAGGGCGAGGAGAAAAATCGAGGCAAGAAGCAGAGCCATCCGCTTAGAAAAGCTCCGCGCCGAGAATCTCCACGACGATGCGGGGCTGGGGGCACCCGTCTCCCTTTTTCTCCCCCGTCTCTTGGTGTCGGACGATGCCGAGAATTCGCGCCCGGCGACCCTCGCAGTCTTTCGGGAAGAGGACGTCGTGTTCGAAGCTCTTCGCCATCACCCCCTCGACTTCGACCCAGCACCCGCGGTGTTTGCACACGCGGGAGACGGCTCCCTCGAGAACCATCTCGGTGCCGGGAGCGAGCTTCGAGACTTCGGGCGCGGGTGTGGGGCG
The DNA here is from genome assembly GCA_964526305.1 of uncultured Planctomycetales bacterium. Lineage (GTDB taxonomy): Bacteria > Planctomycetota > MHYJ01 > MHYJ01 > JACPRB01 > JACPRC01. Next base: position 8,117 of record CAZGKV010000159.1, read on the forward strand.
ACGTGTCCCCACGCTCTTGCCCGAGCTCCAGGAGGGCGCGGGAGCGGAGGCGCAACTGGCGAGAAGGAGGGCCGCGAAGGCGATTCTCATGCGGGGCGGAGTATACTCGGGATCTTCCCGCCCGTCGAGTCCTTCGAGTATACTCAGAGGCGATGACGCCCGACGAACGGCTCCGACTCTCGCGCACCTTGACGTACCTCCTCCGTCATTGTCCGGACGAATTCGGACTCGAACTCGACGACGAGGGATTCGTTCCCGTCCCGGAGTTGCTGGAATCCCTGCGCGAGCGCCTGGGCTGGATCCAACCCACGGTCGAGCACCTCGAGGAGGTGATCCGAGACTCCGACAAGGCGCGTTTGGAGATGTGCGAGGGAAAGATCCGGGCGCGGTACGGCCATTCCGTCCCTCTGCGGCTCCACTACGAGCCGGCCGAGCCTCCGGAATTCCTCTGGCACGGCACGAGTCGCCCCGCCGCTCACGCGATTCGGCGGCACGGACTCCGACCGATGGGACGCCAATACGTTCACCTCTCGGTGGACGAGTCGTCCGCGCGAGGAGTGGGAGAGCGTCACGACCGCCAGCCCGTGATCTTCCGCATTCGCGCCGCCGAGGCCGCGCGGGCGGGCGTGCAATTCTTCCGCGGCAACGA
>CAZGKV010000160.1:0-8708 GCA_964526305.1 uncultured Planctomycetales bacterium
TAGTGATAGTGATCGGGAAACGTCTGGAACAACTGCGCCTCGATTTCGAATCCGTTCCTGACGGTCTATCCGCGCACGCCGCTCCAGCGCATCCTCGACACGCGTTCGGACATCGAGGTGGTCGCGGGCGTGGCGAAGGCGATGGCGAAGATCACCGGCGACCGTCGATTCGTCGACTACTGGCACTTCGTGCACGAAGGCCGTGTCGACGTCTATCTCCAGCGCATCCTCGACGGCAGCGCGGACGCACGAGGCTACCGATTCGACCAACTGGAGGATCTCGCGAAGGACGGTGTCCCCGCGCTGATGATGCCGCGAACGTACCCTCGGCAGGTCGGATGGGAGCAGACGGAGGAAGATAAGCCGTGGTACACGAAGTCCGGTCGCCTGGAGTTTTACCGCGACGAGGACGAGTTCCTCGCGGCGGGAGAAAACCTCCCGGTGCACCGCGAGCCGATCGACTCCACGTTTCACGAGCCGAACGTCATCGTGTCGAAGCCGAACGCCTTGCTGAAACCCAAGACGCCGGCGGACTACGGCTTCCCCGAGTCCGATCTCTCGTGCGATACGCGGCAGGTGCGAAACGTCGTAAAGCCCTGGTCGGAAGTCTGCTCGACCTCCCACCCGCTCGCGAAGCAGGGATACAAGTTCGTTTTCCACACGCCGAAGTACCGGCACGGCACGCACACGACACCCATCGACACGGACATCGTCGCCGTCTTCTTCGGTCCGTTCGGCGACTGGTACCGGCGGGACAAGCGGATGCCGTTCGTCACGGAGGGATACGTCGACATCCATCCCGCGGACGCGAAGGAGCTGGGGATCGAGGACGGCGACTACGTGTGGATCGACGCCGATCCTGAGGACCGCCCCTATCGGGGTTGGAAGAAGGACGATCCGTTCTACAAGGTCGCGCGGATGATGTGCCGGGCGCGCTACTACAACGGAACGCCCCGCGGGGTCACGAGGATGTTCTACAACATGTACGGATCCACGCCCGGGAGCGTCGAGGGCCACGAGACTCGGCCGGACGGCCTCGCGAAAAATCCACGGACGAACTTCCAGTCGATGTTCCGCTACGGCAGCCACCAGAGCGCGACCCGCGCGTGGATCAAGCCGACGCTCGTCACCGACTCGCTCGTGCGCAAGAACACGTTCGGCCAGGCGATCGGGAAGGGATTCGAGCCGGACGTGCATTGTCCGACGGGCGCGCCCCGGGAGTCGTTCGTGAAGATCACCAGGGCCGAGGGGGGCCAGTGGCGTCCGGCCGAGCTGGGAATCCGGCCGACGCACGAATCGCCGGCGATGCGGATGTTCCTCGAAGGCAAGTTCGTGGACTAGGAGGCGTTCATGGGACACCAAGTCTTCAACTGGCAGATCAACCGGAAGATGAACTACTGGTATCCCGAGCATCGCCCCGCGCGGCAGATCGGCTACGTCTTCGACATCAACAAGTGCATCGCATGCCAGACGTGCACCCTGGCGTGCAAGACGACCTGGACGGGCGGGCGCGGCCAGGAGGCGATGCTCTGGAACAACGTCGAGACGAAACCGTTCGGTTTCTATCCGACCGCCTGGGACGTGAAGCTCCTCGAGAAACTCGGCGCGCAGAGCTGGGGGGAGGACGAATACGAGGGACAGACGATCTTCGAGGCCGCGCCCAAGGGAGAACGGATGCTCGGCTTCCGCCCGGAGGACGAGGACTGGTCGTATCCGAACCTAGGCGAGGACGAGGTGAGCGAGCCGATTCCCGCCGGGATGCACCTCCAGGGGCTTCAGACGAGCTGGATGTTTTATCTCGCGCGCATCTGTAACCACTGCACCTATCCCGCGTGCCTGGCCGGCTGCCCCCGCATGGCGATCTACAAGCGCCCGGAGGATGGGATCGTCCTCGTCGACCAAAGGAACTGCCGCGGCCATCGAGAGTGCGTTCGGGCGTGCCCATACAAGAAGGTCTTTTTCAACACCGTCACCGGGACATCCGAGAAGTGCATCGGGTGCTTCCCGAAGATCGAGAGCGGTTTCCAGCCGCAATGCGTCACGCACTGCATCGGGAAGATCCGCCTGCAGGGATTCGTGAACCCGCCCGACCGGATGCGCGAGGACAACCCGATCGACTACCTCGTACATGTCAAGAAGCTCGCGTTGCCTTTGTATCCGCAATTCGGGCTGGAACCGAACGTGTACTACATGCCGCCGATCCACGTCCCCCGGAGAGTCCTGCGCATGATGTTCGGGCCGGCGGCGGAGAAGGCGGTCGAGACGTACCGATCGGCCGCGGAAGACCCGAAACTTCTCGGAGCGATGCTTCTCTTCGGATCCACCGAGCGGATCCTCCACTCCTTCAAGGTGGCGAACGACTTCGCGATCGGATTCGACGAGAAGGGCGCGGAGATTTCGCGCGTGCCCCTCCGCGAGCCCATTTATGTGCGCCCCTATCACGATCAGGCGCGCGGTGTGTACCGGCACAATACTCCGTAGGAGGCTTCGATGGGTCTTCTCTTCACGCTCGCATGGCTCGTGGCTCAGGACAAACAGCAGGACGGCCGGAGGTTGCTCGACGTCGAACTCGTTTCGAGCTTCACGTCCGAAAGGCTGGCCTGGGAGGACCCGGATCATCGTTCCTGGACTGCGCAGCCGGCGCTGAAGCTGAAGCTCATTCCCCAACAGGTTCAGGAGCCGATGCTGATGGCGCCGACGATCGGAGAGATGCGCGTCCGTGCGATCCACAACCGGTCCTGGATCGCCTTCTACCTCGAGTGGGACGATCCCACGAATAGCAACACACTCCGATCGGACCGGTTCGGCGACGCCGCGGCGGTCGAGTTTCCGCTCTCGATGAATCCGCTCCCCGAGTACCGGATGGGGGACGAGGGGCGGCCGGTTCAGTTGGCGCTTTGGCGTGCCGAACGGCAGCGCGCGTTCGAGGAGAAGGTCGACTTCCTGGCGGAGAATTATCCTCGTCTCTGGTGCGACAACTACGCCTTCGCACCCACGGCGTTCGGGTTCCTCGGCACTCCCGCGATCCGGGCGGAACAAGAGCGGTATCTCGCGGCGCAGGCGGTCGGAAATCCCTCCCGGATCGGGGTCGCGCCCCCAGTCGAGGAGCTATCCGCTCAGACCTGGAATCGTCTGACGGTGCAGAAGTCGCAAGACTCGCGCGGGCGGGGAATATGGAAGGACGGCCGTTGGAGAACGGTCATCGCGCGGCCTCTGGTGACGGCCGATTCCGAGGACGCCTCCTTCGACGGAAAATTCTCCTGGGCCGTCGCGTTCGCCTCCTGGGATGGGGGCCGGCAAAATGCCGGTCCCAGAAAGATGGTGGTGGAAGGATGGATCAAGCTCAAGCTCGAGACGAAATGAAGCGGTTGTTTCACCGGAGCGCGCTCTTCGAACTGCTGGCGCGGGCCTTCCGCCGCGCGCCGGAGGGGGAGACGCTCTTGGCCGAAGAGGTGGAGCCGACGTGGCGCGAGTGCGCCCGGAGTCTCTCGGGAGATCGACCCGGTTTGCCGTACTCGCAAGTGCTCGGGGGAACCGGCTCCTGCGCCGACGGGGAAGTCTCGCACCGGCCGGCCATGCCTTCGGGGATGATTCTCGCGGATCTTGCGGGATTCTATCAGGCGTTCGGGTTTTTCGAGCTGGCACGGGCGGGGGAGAAACCCGATCACATCAGCGTCGAGCTGGAGTTCGTGGCGTTTCTCTTCGCGAAGGAGGCTCACGCTCTCGCTTCCGGAGAAGTGGAGGCGGCCGCCGTCGTTCGGGAGGCGCGCGAAGGGTTCTTCCGACACCACCTCGCGGTGTGGGTGGCGTCCTTCGCCGCAGCGGTGGAATCGAGAGATCCGCACGGATTCTTCGCGGGTGGGGCGCGGGCGGCCGTACGTGCCGTGGGGGAGGAAACCACCGTGGAGAGTCCCGGCCATATCGCGGTCTCACCGGACACCCCTGTCGAATGCGGTGGTTGCCCGGCGGTTCAGGAGGAGGAGCGATGAACGAACTGTGGAAAGCGAACGTGGGCGGAATCCTCCTCATCCCCGCCGTGAGCGCGCTGTGCTATCTGGCGCTTCCCGAGGAGATCAAGCATCGGACTCCGGCGGCACCGCGGCGGTCGGATGACTGGGTAGACCCGGATCCGCGACCGGAAGCCTCCCGGGGTAAGATCGAGTTGGGGAAGTGGCTGTTCCGGCGAAACTGCAGTACCTGTCACGGCGCGGAGGGCGTGGGGGGAATTGCGAATCAGAACTATATCAAGGATACGTTTCCGGTCCTCCGCACCCTGGCCGAGCGCATGAAAATCTGCGACGAGGAGGAAAACAAAGCGATCATCGCGTATCTCTCGGAGGGGGTCGACTTGGAGAAGATCGATCCGGCGCCGTGCCCGAAGTACAACGTTTTCCTCGCTCAGTATCGGGCGATCCGCGACGTCATTCGGAAGGGGAGCAAGGCGGGCAAGAAGGATCCGAACGGCCCGAATCCTCAGGACATGCCGACGTGGGGTGGACAGGTCAGCGACCACGAGATCGACTCCGTGATCGCGTATCTCCTCACGCTCCAGGTATGGGAGAAGGACGAGGGAAGCGCCGAGCCCGAGGAGTCTTCCAAGCCCTTGAGACGAGGGGAGCGGGTTCCCGACACGCGGCTCGTGAATCAGGACGGCAAGGAGTTTCGCCTCTCGGACCTCCGCGGATCCGGGCTCGTCGTGAGCTTCATCTATACGAACTGCGACGTGGCGTCCATGTGCCCGATGGCGGCGGACAAGCTGGTGGAAGTGCAGAAGGCAATGCGGGGAGAGGAGGTGCGATTCCTCCTCATCAGCTTCGATCCCCAACGAGATACGGCCGAAAAGATGCGCGAGTTCGCCGCGCGGCATTCGATCGACACGTCCAACTTCTGGCTCGCGACGGGTCCGGCGGAGGAAGTGGGCTCCCTCGCCAAGTCTCTCAACAACCACTACCGGCAAGCGAAGCCGGGCCTGTACGACCACACGATCGTCGTCGCCTTGGTCGACCGCGATGGCGTCCTTCGGGACGACTTCTTCGGAACCGGCTGGAAGGCGGAGGAGATGGTCGCGGCGCTGCGGGGGGTGAGGAAGTAGGAGTTTCTTTCCGACCTAGGGCGAGACCGCGCATCACCCCGAATCGATGGAATCCGATCTGCGGAGCACCTCCGAGCGGGCGGGAGTCAGAGTGAGGGCGCGGGCACGGTGAGCATCCACTCGTAGGCCGGCTGGGCGACGACTCCGGGCGGCACCTCTGCCGGAACCGTGTCGCGCGTCAACGTGAGGAGCCGCCTGGAGGCCTTGGGATGGACCCGGCGCGCCTCATGAAGCGCCCCGAGTTCCCGTTCCCCCGCGTCGCCCGTCGGGTCGGCGCACACCTGGATCAGATCCGTCTCGCCGGCCGGCCCGCGGGCGAGGAAGTCCACTTCGCGGCCCTCCGGCGTCCGGACGTACGTGACGCTCATCCTCCGCCGCTCCAGCTCCGTCCGGACCGCCGTCTGGAGCGCATGGCCGGTATTCGACCTGCCGGACCGGTCGAAGATCGGGATGAGGCCCGGATCCACCGGGTACGCCTTGCGCGGATTGACCATACGCTTGCGCTCCGAGGATGCCTCCATCCACACCGTACGCACGAGAAAGCAGTCCTCGAGGTGCGCGAGAAGGTGGTGGACAGTGTCCTTGGCGATCGCCAGACCCTGAGACCGGAGCGCCGCGTAGAACTTCTCGACGCTGAACATGCCCGCGGCGTTTCCGAGGAGCTGGCGCACCATCCAGCGCAGCCCGACCACGTTGGTGACGCCATGACGCTCGACGACGTCCCGCAGAATCGCGACGTCCACGTAGTCGCCGAGGAGGCGGTGTCGCGTGGCCGGGTCCACGCCCTGCACCTCCGGGAAGCCTCCCGTGGCGAGGTAGTCGAGGAACGCGCGCTCCAGGGCGGACCGCTCGGGCGCCGAGACGAAGTCCGGACGGCGCGGCAGCGCCCGCCCATGATGGCGCAGGTACTCGTCGAAGCCGAAGGGATGGACTACGATCTCCCACGCGCGCCCGCGCATGGCCGTCGCGATCTCCCGGCTCAGGAGCGCCGCGGACGACCCGCTCAGGAAGATCTCGACGGCTTCGGTGTCGAGGAGCCGCCGCACGAAACGCTCCCAGCCGGGAACGGCCTGGATCTTGTCGAAGCACCACGTGACGGTTTCGCGGCCCCGGAGCTCCGGGTGGCGGCGGTAGTACTCCTCGACGAGGATATGGAGTTCGTCGGCCGTCATCCCGGCGAGCTGCTCGTCCTCGAAGTTCAGGTAGGGGACGCGCCCGCGGCCGATTCCACGTTGCACCCGTTCGTGCCGGATCTGATGCAGGAAGGTCGTCTTTCCGGCGCGGCGCATCCCGATCACGGCCGTGGCTTTGTCCTTGAGGCTTACGGAGCCCGAGATGCGTCGGGGCGTGCCGCGCGGGATTGGCGCGGCCAGCGAGTCGGCCAGCATCTCCACGAGCCGACTTCGATGGCGCACGCGGGCGTCTCCATCCATGAGGGATATTACACCTTACATAAAGGATAGATACAAGTGCTATTCTCCTTACAATAAGAAGACATTTCCGTCTCCGCCCCGGGCGTCGGGGTCGCCACGCGCTGGCGCAATCAGCGGACGTGAAACTTCGTATGGTTCCCCATCGTAGTCAGAATCCCCTCCAGCGGAGACAGACCCTACTCATCGAAAGGCCTCCGTGTGCGCAGGGCGTCGCAGCCTACGACTCCAGACCGTATCCCCGCAGGAAGCGCGTCGAGTCGGTGAAGAAGATCGGGAGGCGGCGCTTGCGGGCGGATCGAAGGAGCCGTCGAAGATCGCGGGTCCGGTCGCGCCTCGACACGCGAGCACGAATCTTCGCGCGATCGAAGTCGACGAAGTGGATTCCCCAGGGCGACCAGAGGATGTTGTCGACGTTCAGATCGCCATGGACGACGCCGGCGTCGTGCAACTTGCGTATCGAGCCGGACACGAGTCCGAGCGCATGCGTACGGCGCCGGCCGGTCAGGGCGCGTAGTCGATCGCTCAATCGTTCCGCCTCCGGAATGCGACGGGACAGGATCTCCAGGCGGTACCAACCCCAGGGGCTCCGCTCGGCGCGGGCGGCGAGGATCTCCGGGGCGCCCACGCCGTGTCGACGGAGGTGCTCGGCGACCGCGATCTCGCGGCGCAGGGGACTCCAGGACAGGTACCGCGCGCCCAAAAACCGGACCCATCCTCCCCGGAAATACCGTTTGAGGACCGCTTCGGTCCCGGCCGGTGTGGAAACAAGAGCCGGAATGCCTCGGGCCAGCCGCGGCTGGGGACGATCGAATGCGGCGCCGAGGTCGTCCCCATTTTGCCGAAGGAGCGTGATCGTCCCGATCGCGCGCACCGTCTCGAAGCCGGGTAGACGCGTCATCCGATCGGCGCAAGCTCGGCCGTGAAGTGTCGGAGCACGTCGGGAGCGCGCACGAGCTTGAGTCCGGCGATCGAGGCGCGTTCGCGAAAGAGTCGGATCGTGCAGTCGGCCACGTACTCGAGGTGCGAAGCCGTGTATACCCGGCGCGGAAGAGCGAGGCGCACCAAGTCCAGGCGGGAGCCCTTTCCATTCCCGGGGAACATCAAGCTTCCGATTTCGCTCGTGCGAATTCCGCCCTCCACATAGAGCGCGCACGCGAGCGCCTGAGCCGGGAATTCCGTCGCAGGGACGTGGGGGATGAATTTGCGGGCGTCGAGGAAGACCGCGTGCCCTCCCGGCGGCTTCACGATGGGGACCCCGGCCGAGTCCAGTCTTTCGGCGAGAGTCCGGACTTGTCGCACGCGATACTCGAGATAGGCCTCGTCTACGGCCTCCGCGAGTCCCACGGCGATGGCTCCCAGGTCGCGCCCCGCCAACCCTCCGTACGTGGGAAATCCCTCGAAGAGAATCAGGAGCTGCTTCATCCGTTCCGCCAGCTCCGCATCGCGGCACGCGACGAATCCGCCGATGTTCGCGAGGCCGTCCTTCTTGGCGCTCATCGTGCAACCGTCGGCTTGAGCGAACATCTGGCGTACGATCTCGCGAATGGAGAGCTCGGGATGTTCGCGCTCTCGAATGAACCACGCGTTCTCGGCGAAGCGGCAGGCGTCGAGAAAGAACGGGATGCCGCGCCGGCGCAGGCGACAAGCCACCTCCCGGAGGTTCTCCAAGGACGCCGGTTGCCCGCCACCGGTGTTGTTCGTGATCGTCACCATCCCTAATGGAACGCGATGACAATCGAGGACGCCGTCGAGCTTCTCGAGATCTACGTTACCCTTGAAATCGCACCCGTGATCCGTTTTGTACGCGCAATCGACCACGCAGTCGATCGCGCGGGCCCCAAGATATTCGATGTGCGCTCGCGTGGTGTCGAAGTGCGAGTTGCTCGGGACGGCACCTCCTTCTCCCAAGAGCGTCCGAAAGAGGATGTGCTCCGCGGCCCGGCCCTGGTGGGTCGGGATGACGTGTTCGAATCCGAACAGATCCCGCACCACTCGCTCGAAGTGCTCGAAGCTGCGGCTCCCGGCGTAGGCTTCGTCGCCGACCATCATCGCCGCCCACTGGGAATCGCTCATCGCGGAAGTCCCGCTGTCCGTCAGGAGATCGATGAGGACGAGGTTCGATGGAATTCGGAATAGATTGTATCGGGCATCGGAAATCGCCCGGATCCGCTCTTCGCGCGTCG
>CAZGKV010000161.1:0-8592 GCA_964526305.1 uncultured Planctomycetales bacterium
AACCTTTGGCTCCGGAGGCCAACGCTCTATCCAATTGAGCTACGGGCACACGTCCACCGAAGGACCCCGCCGCGCGCGGGCAAGCGGGAAGTCTACCAAACCCCCATCGCCATTCCAAGCTCCGCGGGAACGACGCCATCCCCCGTCGTGCGGCGTATAATACGCAGATCCATGAAGCGCGCCATCGTCGTCCTCTGGTTCCTCGCTCTCCCGGTCTCGGCCCAGGAGCTCACCCTCGACCAGTGGTGCCGGAAACACGAGATCCGACTCGTGACGGATCCAAAGGGGATCTACCCGCTCCGCACCGCCCACGGATCCATCACCGGAGCCCCCGCCCCCGACCAGATCCTTCAAAAATACCAGACGCTCCTCGTCGGCGAATTGTCGAAGGTCCCCGCCACGTTGGTTCGGCGACTCGATTTGGAACGCATCATCCTCGCCGACGATCTCAAATTCGACGGGCAGAAACGCGCCGCGATCCCCGACTTCCAACATCGCACCCTACACCTCGATCCCCGCGAGGGGAGCTATTCGCGGATCTATCAACAGACCGTCGTTCACCACGAGTTCTACCACATCGTGGATTGGAAAGACGACGGCGAACTCTACGAAGACGCCGAGTGGAAGAAGCTCAATCCCGAGGGATTCAAGTACGGCAGCGGAGGACGCAACGCCCGCGGAAACGACCAGTGGCAACTGGACGATTCCCTCGCCGGCTTTCTGAACAAGTATTCCACCAGCGGGGTCGAAGAGGACAAGGCCGAGGTGTACGCCAATCTTCTCGTCCGTCCCTCGGTGGTGTATGCTCGGGTCGCCAAGGATCGGATCCTGGCGCGGAAGGTCGAACGGATGAAACATCTCCTCAAGAAGTTTTGCCCCGACATGAACGATGCGTTCTGGAAGTCCCTGGAAAAGTAGTCTCCGGTCATGAGACTCCTCTCCCTCCTCGCCGTCTTGGGACTCTTTTCCGCCGTTCCCGATTTGCCGGCGGCCCATCCCGCCGTCCAGGAATCCCCGGAGGCCTGCCCGGGGTGCGGAACCTCGACCGTCCCTCGGGCCAAGTTCTGTCACGATTGCGGGACGGATCTTCGGAAGGGACGCGACACCGCCGTCTTCCTTCAGCCGGACTTGGGGATCAAGCTCTCCGTTCCCGCCGACACATTTCGGATCCGCACCAAGGATTTCCAGCGCGGATGGACCGGGACGCAATGCGAGATCGAGAGCGCCGACGGGTGGTCATGGGGGATCATCACGCACTTCGTCTGGGGAGCTTCTCCCAAGGCGTTCGCGGACTGGCGACACGACAGCTGGAAAACCACGAACGGAGTGACGAACGTTCGGCGAAAGGACGATCGATCCGTCCAGCGCCCCTACGGAGAATGGCATCGGTGCGAGATCACCTTCGACTTCGGGGGTACGAGCTACCACTATCTGGAGCTTTTCGGCCGGCGCGGCAGCCGCAATGTGGAGTTGGTTTTTTGGACCACCGAGGACCGCTGGCCGAATCTCCGCCCGACCTTCGAACGACTGACGGACTCCTTCGAGTACACGCGCATCTTTCGTTGCGGCGCGTGCCGGAGCCGCGCGTCCGTCCGGGAAGACTCCTGCCCGGGATGCGGCCGCACTCTCTGGCCTCCGCACGAGAAGCTGGCCCGACTTTGCCGGCGACTCGGGATCCAGGTCGTGACCGACGTCTCCCGCCACTATCCGGTGAAAACGGCGTCCGGACATACGATCGACGGGAAGACCGCGCCGCAAGACAAGATCGACGAGTTTTCCGAGCTCCTCGCTGCGGAGTTGGCGCGATATCCCGAAGAACTCTTCCGCAAGCTTCACGTGGAGCGAATCGTGCTCTGCACCGAGATGAAGCGCGACGGCGTCGTCTACGGAGGACTCGCCGAGTACGACTCCGACACCATCCACTTCGCCATCACGGAGGGATGGAATCTGGAGAATTTCATGAGGGCGAAGGCGCATCACGAGCTCTTCCACTTCCTGGACTACCGAGACGACCTGACGAGCGAGAAGGACGACGCGTGGGAAAAGCTCAACCCCGAGGGGTTCCGCTACGACCCCAAGAAGACCGGCTACGGAGGATTGGACGATTCGGAGAAGGGATTCCTCAACAAGTACTCCCACACCGGAGTGGGGGAGGACAAGGCGGAAGTCTTCGCCTACTCCGTCAGCGCACCCAAGGCCATGCGCGAGCGGGCGCGAAGGGACCCGATCCTCAAGTCGAAAATCGCTCGGATCAAAGAGCTGGCGCGAGCCTACTGCGCCGAGCTGGACGACGCCTTCTGGGAAGCCCTGGAACGCTGACGGAGAAGGAGCGCGAGGAGTCCCAGGAAGAGCATCCCCTCCGCCCCCACGGCTCCGCAGCCGCCCGACGGTTCCGTCCCGTTGTCCTCGAGGACGACGGCCGGAGTAAAGGAGAATCCCGACGGCTGCGAACCTCCCGTGAATCCGGTGAGGGTCGCCGTGACGGTGTCGGAGGCGGTAGTAATCTCATAGATCGTGGCCACCCCGGCTCCGCCGCCGACGTAGACCTTGGTGCCGTCCACCGTTCGTCCGACTCCTCCCACCGTCGTCGTGATTCCCGCCGTGATCGTGGCCAGAATCGCGCCCGTCGTCAGGCTCAAGACCTTGACAGGAGCCGCAGCATCGTTCGTCGTGACGTAAATCTTCGTCCCCGAAATCGCGACGTCGATGCACGTCTTTCCCGACGCCAACCCAAGATCCACGTTGGCGACGATCGCCGTACTGGTCGCGTTCGCCGTGTAGGTGGCGTTCAGGATTGTTACGACATCGGATCCGGTATCCGCCACCACGACGCGGTCCGTGCCGTTCGTGGCCAGGCGCTGCGGATTGATCAAGTAGACGGGAGTCGGATTCACACTGTCGTAGATGACGTCCGCGTAATCCTGCGCGCCGGAAAACTGAATCGTGCGGTTCAGTCCGATCGGAAACGGCGGGCCGGAGTAGGACCCCAGGTGAAGCACGACGATCCCGTTGTATCCGTCGTCGGCGATCCACAGGCGGCCGTTCGAGGTCGAGACGACGTCCACGTATCGGGCGGTCGAGGTGGGATCCACGAATCCGTCGACGATCGTCTGGGTCGTGGGACTGATGAATCGGACGGTACTCTTCTGCGCGCCGACGACCTGTTCGTCGACCACGGCGATGAATCCGTTCCACGTCCGCGTGATGCCCGAGGGATTGAGAAAGGCGCCGAACGACGAGTCTCCCGTGATCACGCGAACTTGGTTTCGGCCGACGACGTCCACGACGGAGACGCTGTTCGAACCGCTGTTGGCGACGAAGTAGGTGCTGGGAGCCTTGCTCTCCGCCTGGTCGGGGGCGAGGTCGATCGGAGCCGTTCCGACGGTGATGGAGGCCTTCTCGGTGTTCGTCGAGGGATCAAATACGTTGACGGTCGTGCCCCCGCGGTTGGTGACCCAGCCTTCCTGAGCCACGCCGGGAAGCGCCGGCACGAGGGCAACGGCAATGAGAGCGATTCTTCGCATGTTCTCCTCCCTAATACAGGACGGAGAGGGACGGTGCAATCCCTACATTCTCTTGCCCCGCACCCGGGGGCGCGCCTCTCCTTTGAGCTCCAGAATCCGATCCCGAAGCTCCGCGGCGCGCTCGAACTCCAGCTTCTCGGCGGCCTCCTGCATCTCGCGCTCCATCTCCGCGATCGCCTCCGATCGGTCGAAGGTCGCCTCGTCCATATGGACGGCCTGGGCCGCCACCTTGTGGGCGCGGATGATTTCTTCCACCCCGCGACGAATCTCCTTCTGGATCGTCTTCGGCGTAATCCCGTGCTTTTCGTTGTACTCGAGCTGAATTCGGCGGCGGCGCTCGGTCTCGGCGATGGCCCTCGCCATGCTTTCCGTGACGCGATCCGCATAGAGGATCACCTCGCCGTTCACGTTGCGCGCCGTGCGGCCGACCGTCTGGATGATCGACGTCTCCGACCGGAGGAAGCCCTCCTTGTCCGCGTCGAGGATGGCTACGAGCGAGACTTCGGGAAGATCCAGGCCTTCCCGGAGGAGATTCACCCCCACGAGCGCGTCGAACTTCCCCTCGCGGAGCTGCCGGAGGATCTCGACACGCTCGATCGTCTGCACCTCGGAGTGCAGGTAGCGGCAGCGTACTCCCTCGTCGGCGAGGTATTCCGAAACGTCCTCCGCGAGCCGCTTCGTGAGCGTCGTGATGAGGACGCGCTCCTTCCGTGCCACGCGCCCTCGGATCGCGGCGAGCAGGTGTTCGACCTGGCCCTTCGCGGGCTCCACGCGAATCTTCGGATCGACCAGCCCCGTCGGACGGATGACTTGTTCCGCCGTGATCCCAGCCGACTTCTTCAGCTCGAAGGGCCCGGGCGTCGCGGACACGTACACCACGTGGGGAACTTTGGCGAGCCATTCGTCGAAGGTGAGGGGCCGGTTGTCCATGGCGCTGGGAAGTCGGAAGCCGAACTCCACGAGCGTCTGCTTCCGCGATCGGTCGCCGTTATACATCCCGTGGATCTGCGGGACCGTGGCGTGCGACTCGTCCACGATGCAGAGGAAGTCCTTGGGAAAATAGTCCAGGAGCGTGAACGGCGGCTCCCCCGCCTTGCGGCCCGACAGATGGCGCGAGTAGTTCTCGATCCCTTTGCAATAGCCGATCTCCCGGAGGAGCTCGAGATCGTACTTCGTCCGCGCCTCGAGTCGTTGGGCCTCGAGCAATTTTCCCCTCGCGCGGAATCCCGCCACGCTCTCGGCGAGCTCGTCCTCGATCCCCCGGAGCGCCCGGTGGATCTTCTCGTCGGGCATGACGAAGTGCTTGGCCGGATAGATCACGAATTCCGGATGCTCCCGGACCGTCCGGCCGCTCACCGGGTGGACCTCTTGGATCGCTTCGACCACGTCGCCGTCGAAGCGCAGGCGAAGCGCCGTCTCCATGTACGAGGGGAGGACTTCGACCGACTCGCCGCGGACGCGGAACTTGCCCCGCGCCGGGGCGGTCTCGTTCCTTTCGTATTGGATTTCGACGAGGCGGCGGAGGAACGCATGGCGGTCGAGGGTCTCTCCCACTCGGACCGGAACGATCATGCCCCGATAATCATCGGGCGAACCCAGGCCATAGATGCACGAGACGCTCGCAACGATAAGGACGTCGCGGCGCGACATGAGCGCGCTCGTCGCGGCCAGCCGCAGACGGTCGATGTCCTCGTTGATGTCGGCGTCCTTCTCGATATAGATGTCGCGCTGCGGGATGTACGCTTCCGGCTGGTAGTAATCGTAATAGCTGACGAAGTAGTGGACGGCGCTCTGCGGGAAGAACTCCTTGAACTCCGAGTAGAGTTGCGCCGCCAGAGTCTTGTTGTGCGAGACGACCAGCGTCGGACGATCGAGCCTCGCGACGACGTGGGCCATCGTGAAGGTCTTCCCCGAGCCGGTGACGCCGAGGAGCGTCGAGAATCGTTCTCCCGAGCCGACGCGCTCGACGAGCTTCTCGATCGCTTTGGGCTGATCCCCCTTCGGGGTCATCGAAGAGGCGATATCGAAGGGCATGGGGGAGATGATAGCACGCCCGCGAGGGGCCGAATCACGCCTGCGATGGCGTTTCTTCCCCTTCGATCCGATCCAATCCCTTCGCCACTTCGCGTGCGGCCTCGAGATCTTCCTCGGGTACGAGCACCTCGGCAGTGGCGCGCTCGGCGGGATCGACCGTGTTCACTTCCTCGTCCGGCTCCTGGGCGGGAATCCCCGCGGCTTCGAGCGCCGCGCGGAGCGCCGCCGCCCGACCCACCCCACCTCGGAAGAGGCACACCCATTGCGGTTCCACGGACTCGGCGATTTCCATTTCCTGGAACCGCCGGAGCACGGTCCACGCGCCGTTCAGATCCTGCGCCGGAAAGAGGACCTCCACGGGATCGTGTTCTGGGGAGGTCACGAACGCGCTGCGAGTCGCGATTCCTCCGGCCTGGAGGGCCCGGCGCACGGCGTCCGCCTGATCCGACGTGACCACCAGGACGAGGTCGACTGCTCCCGACGGGACCGGCAACAGATCTACGTCGCAGTCGGCACAGCGGGAGATTCCCGCTCGATACTCCGACTGGCACTGTGGGCAGAAGGGCATGGCGAGAAGATACTACCACGCGGGGACGCCCCGGGCAATCGATTCACAACGTCCCTTCCGGGAAGGCATCCGGGATCTTTTCCTTCAGATCGGCCAGGATTTCCAAGGCTCGCGCTTCGTCGGGTTGTCGGACCAGCACGTCGGCGCTGCCGGCGGGAAAGCCGTAGGCAGGCTCGATCGGCTCCGGGCGATTCTCGCGAACCCGTGAAGAGATGCGTCCGGACTCCAGCGCGCGCCGAATCAGCAACTGCCACTTCGCTTCGCCGGAGTAGACGCACACCCACGGCCCGTCCGGACGCCGAGTGGGATCGTCGGCTTCGGTCGTGTCGCAGTTGCGGCACGTGGGTCCCTCGAAGTCCGCGCCGCAGTTCGGACACATTCCCATCTCACCTCTTCGCCGACAGGCGCTCCGCGACAGCGACGCGATTGCGTCCCTCTCTTTTCGCCCGGTAGAGCGCCTCGTCGGCCCGCCGGACCAACTCCGAACCGCCTTCCATCGAGAGAAGGAAAGACGCAACTCCGAAACTGGCCGTCACCCCGATAGAACGCCTCCGGTCGATCCCGAATTTCCGGTTTTCGATCGACGCGCGCAACCGTTCCGCAACGGCGGCCGCCGTCTCGGTCGTCGTCCGCGGAAGAAGGACCGCCATCTCCTCTCCTCCGTACCGGTAGGCCGATCCGTCCGACTTGCGGATGCCCTTGAGGAGCAGATCCCCCACTCCACGCAAGATCTTGTCTCCTATCGGATGGCCGTAGGTGTCGTTCACTTTCTTGAAGTGATCGATGTCGATCATGAGGAGGGAAGGAGACTCCTGCACCCGTCTGGCCACGGCGATTTCGGCCTCGAGCTGCTGCAGGAATCGACGCTTGGTGCCCAGGCCGGTCAGGCCGTCCACCGTGGCCCGCGTATACAGGTCGGGCGTCTTGAGCGCGAGCGCGAGGAACTTGGAGAACTCGTCGAGATGGCGGGAAACCGCCTCTCCCCGCTCCGGAGGAACGACGACGCGAACGACGCCGACGATCTCCCGGTCCGAAGACATCGGAGTGAGGATCGTGACGCGACCGTCCTCCGCCGTTTGGATCGTGCGTCCATGTTCGAGGCAGGCCGCAAGGAGCGGTTCGGGGTGGGGCTCGATCTTGAACTCCGTCCGCCCGCCGACCCGCGCGGCTCGAGGGGCGAGCGATCCTTCGGGGTCGCGAAGATACAAGGTGATTTCATCCGAGCCGAGAGTGTCCGAGACGATGGAGAGGACCTTGTCCAGGATGGTCGCGAAGTCCACGTCCTCGTTCAGGACGAGGCTGATCTCCCGTTCCGCGGAAAGGCGGTCGATGCGGCCCTGAAGTTCCGCCCGCTCGTGGGCGAAGGTTCGCTCTCGCTCCGCCGCAAGTGCGGCGACGGAGCGGAGATCTCCCGGCCGGCGCAGGATCATGGCGAGGGAAGCCGCGTAGAGGGCGCACGCGCCGAGCAGCCAATCCCGAAGAACGAAGGCCGCCGTCGCCGCCGCCAGAGTCGGAAGGAGTAGAACCCACCTCATCCCTCTATATTTCGGCCGGGCTATGCCGGGCGGCGCAGCGCGACGCGTTGCACATCGCTCAGTCGGGAGACGTTTCGCGCGAGAGGATCGACCGGACGGACGCCGTAGACCGTTACCGTCAGGTCGAGGCTCGCGCCATCGCCCGTCGGTCGCGCGACGACCCGCGACACTTCGAAATTCCGTCTTCGGACGTAGTCGAGCACGCGTCCGAGAGCGCCCTCCGTGCGGCGGACCCGGAGTTCCAGCGTATGACTCATGAGCTGGCTCCCTTCCTAGGACGAGCGCGGGTCGGGACCGGCTGCTCGGCCAAGAGACGCCGGACGAATGCCCGCACCAGGCGTCGATCCGTCATCCGTCGCCGCACTTCAGTTCGATTCATGGAAACCTCCATAACAAAAAACCCCCGCACCCTTTCGAGGTGCGGGGGTTTTCCTCCACCCGTTCGCTAGGCCGGAGGCGGCCCGCACCTCGCCTCGATATCGAGGCAAAGGCGGAGAATCTGAACGATCTTTGCGAGCCGCATCGGTCTATTCATGGCAACAAAAAAACCCGCGCTTTTCGGCGCGGGCTTCGAGTCTCCTTGGACGCTCAGCGCGCGCCGCCTTCGCCTCGAATAAGGCAAAGGTCCCGGCGAACGACCTGCGCGCTGATCTGCTTCATCACTGCGACGTAGTGTAGCCGTCCTCCCGAAGGAGTCAAGGAAAAAAGGAGTGGACCATTTAATATGTGTTACGCTCTTTCTTCCCCGCCGTCTTACCTTACGTCGCCACGAGCTTCGAATTCGACGGACGGAAGGAGCCGACTTATGAGAACGACATCAGGAATTCGGTCGGGCTTGGTCCTCGGCAACCGATCCGGCTATGAGGAGGAGCACGCCTAGGCTCTGTCTGACGAATCATCGTGGCCGCGGTGGCGGCGCCGAGGGTGCAGA
>CAZGKV010000162.1:0-8390 GCA_964526305.1 uncultured Planctomycetales bacterium
CAGCTCACGGCGCCGGCTTCGGCGACGAAGAGAACTCCCGTCACGGTCAGTTGTCGCGAAGTGTCGATGTTCCAGATCGTGTACATCCCCATGTTGTTGCCCGAGGTCAGGGTGAGGGTGTCCCCGGCGAAGACTTGCTTCAAGAAGGTGCCTGCGGCGACGGTGAACTTGGCGGTGCCGACCAGGGGCGATCCGTCCGTACCGCCGGCGATCGCCGTCCCCGTGCCCTGCATCATGTTGAAGGTGTGGCCTCCGAGGGCGCTGTAGCCGCTCTGACCCTTGGAGGGGGCGACGTCCACGTGGCAGCTCAGGCACATGCGGTTCTCGCTCTTCCCGGGCGCGATGAACTTCGCGGCGATTCCGTGCGGCGAGACGTCGTAGGTCCATCCCGCGAAGTGATGGGCGTTGGCGCTGGAGAGCATCTCGGCGGCCGTGGAATCGTGAGGAGCCGCACGCCCGTTGAAGTCGCTGCTCCCCGCGGTCGAATCCTTGCGGCTCTGGTGGCACAGGAAGCAGACGGCGGCTTCACCCGCGTTGACGATGACATTGTTGCGGAACTTCACGTTGCCGTAGGCTCGGAGTTGCGGATCCGAGCCGGTCGATCCCATCTTCGCCGTCCTCTTGTGCGGATCGTGACAGGCTTGGCACGTCGTGCCTCGGCGATCTTCGAGCGGGAGAATCGGCCGACCGCTGTTGCTCCCCGCGGTCAAAGCCGGATGAGGTTCCGCCCCTTCCTGCGCGCGCATTTCGACCACGAACCCCTGCGCCGTGTGGCAACCGTTGCAGCTTGCGCTGCCGCTCGGAGAGGCGATGACCGGCCGACCATGGGGACCGGCCTCCCAGAGATCCTGCTTGCGACTGTGGCACCGGCCGCAAAGGTTGGCGTCGTAGCTCTTGCGGATCGCCGTCGTGTCGCCGGCGTGTTCGCTTCCGGGGCCGTGACAGCTCTCGCATTGGACGTTCGATCGCCCCGCGGTCTTCGGGAACTTGCGCTTCATTTCCTCCCACGTCGTGCCCTGGAAGACATAGCCCTCGGACGTCGCGGTCGGAGTCCAGCCGTCGTTCGTTCCCGTCGTGACGGTGCTCCACCCCACCGTGCGGGAATCGATCGAGTAGTTGGAGCCGAAGTTGAAGGCATCGCGCCAATGCCCCTTCGCCTGGGCGGTCGCGTGGTAGGGATCGGACGGATCCACAATCGTCGAGAACATCTGCGCGTGTCCCGTCTGCAACCATGGATTGGCGAGATCCGCCAGCCAGCCGAGCTGTCCCGCATGGCACGCCGCGCACTCGCCCTTGTTCGGATCCGGCGTCGTGCCGACCAGATTCCCGACCCCCACGAACTTCCCGCAGGTGAGGTTGATCACCTTCACGACGGAACCGCCGGGGGCCGTCTGGGACACGATGATCTCGTACTTCCCGAGCTGATCCGGCACGAAGTAGACGAAGCGATCCGCGCTGGAGATCGGGGACGTCTTGTCGGGTTTCAGGAAGGCGATCGAAGCGCCCGTGGGTTTCGTCCCCGTCCAAGTCCAGCCCGTGAGCGTCCCGAACGAGTTCGTCGCGCCCCCGTTCAGGAAGACGGGTTCTCCCAGCGCGACATTCTCGTTCGCGACGCTGTCGGAAAACGGTCCCACGCTGAAGTTCACGAAGTCCTCGTCCGTGGCCCCGGTCGCGTCCGTCACTTTGACCTTGAGCTGGAGACGTCCCTGGGTGGTCCGTTCGAGGACGGCGACCTCCGCGCGGTCCGGAAAGTTCTGAAAGTCCGTCAACGCGGGTACCGTGTAACTCAGGGCGGCGCTCGTCGTTCCGCCGGCCGTCAGCCAGGCTTCGACACCGGTCCACTCGTAGGCAATCCCCCCGGATCCGCCCGAGACCGTCGCGGTGATCGCCCCGCCTCGCCCATAGCCGACGAACCAGGTGTCCGGGGCGTTCACGATGATCGCCTTCACCTCCACGCTGACTTCGTCCAGGTCCGTGCCGTTCGCGCCGCTCACCGTGAGCCGAAACGTGAGGGTGGTGGGCGCGACGGGGGCGGTGAAGGTGGGAGAGGCGATCGCGGAATTCGAGAGAACGACCGGAGGGCCGGCCACCTGCTCCCAGAGATAGGAGAGTCCGCCGCCCGCCGGGTCGTTGCTCTTTGAGCCGTTCAAGGTGACCATGGAGGATATGAGAACCTTGACATCGTCCCCAGCGACGGCGATCGGTAAGAGCAGCGCCGAGGGAGGATTGGAGAATCCGGAGTCCCCCCCGCCGCCTCCGCAGGCCGCCAAGAGGGCAAGGGTTGCGGCAAGGGTCTTTCTCATGCCAGAGGTAGTGCAAACCCTGTTCCATCCGTTCGCGCGCGGCGGAGGAGATCGGGCGCGGAAAAGTCCACCGATTTCTCCGCACTTTCGCTGGCCCCCGGTTTGCACTTCGAATGAACGATGCCGATATTCGAGCTTCTGCTCTTGCTGGTTCAGGAAGAGGGGAACCGGCCGACTCGTACTGGACAGGATCGAGACCCATTTGAGGAAATCCATGGGTCCGTCTCCATGCGCTTCCGCACGAGGTGGACCGGCGACGAACGCGATTCCGATCTCTTCGAGTCTCTGACGCTCCGCTGGCGGGACCCGGAGCGGGATCCGGTCTCGGGATCGCTCGGCGTTCGCTTCGCCCAGGATCTGGACGCCCAGCGCCACATCGACGGCTACTATCCGTTCGATTCGCTCGACGATACTCGCGATCGCGCCGCGACCGCGAGACTCTACACGGCCTATCTGGATTGGACGACATCGCAGCTTCGGCTCCGGGGCGGTCGGCAGATCCTCGAGGAAATTCCCGAGGCGATTCCGATGGACGGCGGCCTCATGCGCGTTCGTTTCTCGACCGTGGACGTCGCGGTATTCGGCGGTCTCCCCGTGAATCTCTTCGAGCCCTCGACGTCCGGAGATTGGATGTACGGCGGATGGATTTCCGTCGCGCCGTTGCGAATCGAGTACCTGCACCTTCGAGACGAGACGGCCTTCGGCGAATTCGACGACGATTTCTTTGCCGGGAGCTTCGAGGAACGGATCGGCCCGTTCCTGTTCTTCGCTCGCTATACCCTCCTCGAGGGGGAGAGTCGGGACCTGAATCTCCGCGTGACCGGGGCCCTTCCCCAGATCGATCTCATCGTCGACGGACAACTGACCTACCTGTTCCGCCGTCAGGAGGCGCACTCGTATGCCCTCGATCCGTATTCCGTGTTTCTGATCGAACAGGTACCCTACGTGCAATGGTCGTTTCGCGCGGCCAAGGGATTCGGAGGGAACCTTGCTCTCGACGCGTCCATCACCGGACGAGAACTCGTCGAGAACGAAGACGAGTCCGCGTACAACCACGCGTTCTTGAGGGTGAATGCGACGCCCCGGCTCATGGACTGGCCGCTGAAGCGGTTTTCGATGTCGGTTCCCGTGGATTGGTGGAAGACGAAGGGCGACGGATTCTGGAGCGTGGGGGGCGATATCTCCTGGGACCCGCGGCCGGATCTCTCCCTGGCGGTGGGGTCGAGCTACGCGCTCTACACCATCGATTCGGTCACCGGAGAGGAGCGCGAGCGGGTGCGTTCGCTCTACGTTTCCGGGCGCTGGCGGCTCGTGAAGGAGACGTCGCTCACGATCCGCGCGTCCCTCGATCAAGACAATGAGGACACATGGGGTACCCTCGAACTCGGGGTAAGGCACTCGTTCTAGGCGCGACGATCGTCGCCCTGGCGGCGGCATGCGCGGCGCTCTTTCGCCCGCGCGAAGCGAAGCCGCGTCCTTTCAATCACGCCGCGCACCTCGAGCGGGGCCTCGAGTGCATCTCCTGCCATTCCGGCGCGGAACGCGAGGCGAAGGCGGGAATGCCGTCTAAGGAGCTGTGTAATTCCTGTCACGAGGAACTGGATCGCGAGCCCGGACGGCCGCGGGAAAAGACGGTCGCATGGTTCTTGGACGAGCGGGGCGAACCGCGATGGTCGGAGTACACGAGACAGTCCTCCGAGATCCGATTCTCTCATGCGGCGCACGCGGCGAAGAAGGTGGATTGCCTTGCGTGCCATTCCGGAATGGACAAGAACACGGGAATCGTTCCCAGCGTACCGCAGAGAATGGACTCCTGCGTGTCCTGCCACAGGAAGGACGACTGCTCCACGTGTCACACCGGCACCGCGCGCGACCGGTCTCCGGCGAATCACGAGCGTGGGTGGCAGAAGCTGCACGGCCTCTGCGCCCGCCAGGGAAGGGGATCCGCGACGGCGAACGACTGTACTCTCTGTCACCGAAGCGACTCCTGCGTGACGTGTCATCAAACCAAGCCGCCTGCGGATCATACGAACTTCTGGCGCCATGCGGGGCACGGTGTCGCCGCCAAACTCGATCGCGAGCGATGCCGGACCTGTCATCAAAGCGACTCCTGCGTCGCTTGCCATCAGGAGACGGCGCCGCGGAACCATCGCGGAGATTGGAACGCTCCGAGGAACCGGCATTGCACCAGCTGCCATCTGCCGCTTTCGACTCAGAGTGGGAGTTGCATCACTTGCCACAAGTCCACCCCGGGACACGATTCGGCTCCGGCCAAACCGGCGTGGCACAATGCGGCGATGAATTGCCGCTCGTGCCACACCATCAGCCTCAAGCACCCGGATAACGGCGACAACTGCAACTCGTGCCACCAGTGAGGAAAAGTCCGCGTCACCGCGGATGATCCCTCGTCGTGCGGCGCGAAATCTTCCGCGTCCGGAGATGGCTCCCCGATTGCTTTGCGTAGGATCGTGAACAGTCTGATCGAAGTGCTCAAGCTCCTGGAGCGGGTCAACGCGTTCTTGCGTCGATCGGAGTTCGGGGGAGCGCGTTCCGACCTCTCCGTAGTGCTGCAGACTCTCTCCGATCGCTCCTTGGATCCGGTGGAACGGATGGTCTTGCGTCCCCCAGTTCACCGAATGAAGTCGATTCTCTCTTGCGCGCCGGTTCCCCCGGCGATCGTGGCCTCGTTCGGCGAACTGGAGTCGAGGACGTGAAGTACCTGGGCTCGCTCTGGTTGACGGTGGCCGTCCTGGTCGTCTTGGCGGCGATCCTGATCGCCGCTACATGGGCGTCGGGGTACGACGTCACCGTCGGCTCGCTCCGGCGGGACTTCTACGGCTCGTGGTGGTTCAACATCCTTCTTGGGCTCCTTGCGGCGAATCTCATCGCGTGCACGGTCCGGCGGAAACCGTGGAAGTTCTGGCAGTGGGGATTCCTGGTGACGCACGCCGGCGTGCTTACGCTCATGATCGGCGCCGCGATTTCCTTCAACTTCAAGATCTATGGACACATGCCGATTCGGGAAGGCTCCAGGACCGCGACGTTCGAGATCGAGGGAGAACGCGAAATCGTCGTCCGCACAACCCAAGGCGAACAGCGCTTTCCGCTCGAGATCAACCCGTACGTCGCTTCGCGTCCGAAGCGGGTGTGGTCGGTAGGCGGCTCGATCCTGGCCTTGGAAGAATACTTGCCGAACGTCGGCGAGACGTACCTCTACGAATCGGTTGCCGGGGGTCGGCTCGACGTCTTGGAGATTCGAACGTATCTCGAGGGTCGCCCTCTCGAGCCCCACTCGCTCATCGCGGGCCACGCCGTCGGCAACGGCCTCTTGGGATTCAAGTTCGTCAAGGGAGGAGCGGATCTCTACCGCAATCTCACCGGCGAAGGAATCCTGGTCGTCACCCTCGACGGGGAGACTCGGGAAATCCCCGTCCGCGAGAGTCTCGACAAGCCGGTTTCGGTCGGCAAGCGGCAGGTGACGGTGCGTCGGACGTTCGGCTCGTTCTCGATCGGCGAAGACGGCAAACCGGAGGAGAATGCGGATGGGATCGACGCGAACCCCGCCGTCGCCTTCGAAGTGCGGCACGGCGAGAGCACGCAGATGTACTACGCCTTCGCTCTCTATCCCGAGATCTCGCCGATGCGCCGGGGCGGGGGAACGCACGCGTCCGCTCCCGCGGACTTCGCCGCGAGTTTCCGATACGCTCCTCGACAGAGCATGGTCTGGTTCTTCGCGCTGGACGGGGGAATCCGCTACGTGATCACCACGGTCGCGGGAGAACACGTCGAGGGGGCCGTGCGACTTGGGGAGCGCATCCGCCATCCACGGATGCCGATGGGGCTGCACTTCGAGGTCGTGCGGAGAGTGGAGAACGCGGAACCGACGCTCAGAGAGGAACCGCCGCGTAAGGGTCGTCCCGCGCGGCCGGCGCTGAGGGTGCGCGCCGGCGACCGGACGGCTTGGGTCCGCCTCGACGAGATCGCGCGGATGGGAGAGATGACCCTCCACTTCGCTCCGAAGATGTACCGGGATCTCAATCTCGTGGTCGAACTCGTGAAGTTCCGAAACCCGCCGCACGAAGGAACGGGACGCGCTTCGAAGTTCGAGAGCGATCTGCGAGTTCACGACCCGCGATCGGGGGGAGTCGTCGAGGGAAAGACCGGCGTCAACTATCCGTTCAGCCACCGCGGGTGGACGTTTTACCAGAGCGGCTACAACGATCAGGTCCATCCGCCGGTCAGCATCCTTCAGGTGTCGTTCGATCCCGGCAAGCGCATCCTGTATCTCGGCTTCATGATGGCGGTGTCGGGGAGTCTCTTCATGGTGCTGGTGAAGCGGAAGATGATCCGACTGGTGAAGGCGCCGCCCTCGGGCTCGGGCGCTTTGCGGTGGCTCGTCCTCGGGTGCGGACCGATCGCCGCCCTGCTCTTGGAAGGTCTCTGGGGTGGATTGGCCGCCGGGTCGATCGCGGCCGGCGCGGGGTTGCTCGTTCTCCTCGCTCTGGCCGGGCGGGCTTCCGATGCGAGGAGCGGACGGATGGTCTCGGCTGCGTGGTGCCTCAATACCGCCGCGCTGGCGGTCTTCATGTTCCTGAGGGTCACATGATTCTCGCGGTCCTGTTCGCCGTTCAGGGGGCGGGAGAGATCGCCGTGCAGCACGAGGGGCGGGTGAAGCCGCTCGATTCTTTCGCACGACAGCTCGTCCAGTTCCTGACCGAGAAGGAGACGTTCGAGGGCTATCGGGATCCGGGGACCCGCGAGTGGGTGGCGGTGTTTCCCGGAGGGGACCCCGTTCGCGCCGTCCTCGGGATGATCGCGTTGCCGCGCGAAGTTCATCGGAAGCGCTTTCTGAAGATCGCGCATCCGGGGCTCAAGGCGAAATTAGGGCTGGAGGCGTCGCGGACGTACTTTTCCCTGGGAGATCTCGAATCCGTCCGCGGGAGGATGGCCGCCGAGGCGCAGGCGATCGACGACGAAACGGCGAACAGCGAGGATCGAGCGCTCCTCAAGGTGTTGCACCAGATCGCGACGGTCGAAGGGATCCTCGCCGAACGTTTGCTCGCGATCTTCCCCTTTCCGCAGGGGGAGAATCGAACCTGGATGACCCCGAGCGAGGTGCGCGAGTGGTTGCGGGGGCGGAGGGCCTCCCCGATTCTGGAGACGCACGTCCGGGGCGACTCGGGCAGACGCGCCGCTCTGACCGAGGCGATGGATCGGTATGACGCGGCCGTCGCGGCTTTGGCGAGGGGGGACGATACGAAGTTCGCCGGCCTCGCGGAAGTGCTTCGAGCGCTCAACCCGGGAGTCGTTCCGTCGGGCGGCCGGATTCGGGTGGAGGTGACCTACAACCGCATCCGTCCCTTCCATTGGGCTTGCCTCGTGTACTTCATTTCCGCGCTGGCGTTCCTGGGAGCACTCGTCTTCCGCCGAGGGTGGAGCGTCGCCCTCGCCATCCTCGTGGCGGGCCTTGTCCTCACCGGATTCGGATACGCCCTCCGCTGGATCATCGCGGGACGGTATCCGCTCTCGAATCACTACGAATCCATGGTGATGTGCGCGCTGGCCGCCGCGCTGGCGGCGGTCGTGTGCGAAATCCTCGCGCGGTCCAAGTCGGTCCTCGGAATGTCGGGGGCGCTCGTCGCCTCCCTCCTCCTCGTACTCGCGAACAACGTTCCTGCCTTCGCGGAGCAAGGCTTCGTCGCTCCGCTCGTCCCGGCGCTCCAGACGGTATGGATGACGATTCACGTGCCCGTGATCATGACCGGCTACGCCCTTGGGATGTTGCTGATGGTGCTCGGTCACGTCTTCTTGCTGCGCACGCTGCGTCGCGATCTTCCTCCGGACGAGGAGAAGCGGATGGATACGCTCCTCTATCGCGTGCTCCAGGCGACGGTGATCTTCCTCCTGGCGGGAATCGTCACCGGAGCCGTCTGGGCGGGGGAGGCCTGGGGGCGTCCGTGGGGGTGGGAGAGCAAGGAGACATGGGCCTTGATTTCACTTCTGGGATACCTTGCGGTGCTTCACACGCGGATGATGAATCGGCTGCTTGGGATCGTATCCGGTGAGTCCTTCCGGAACCGGGCCGCG
>CAZGKV010000163.1:0-8269 GCA_964526305.1 uncultured Planctomycetales bacterium
TATCGCTTCGCACGCGGGACTTCCCGCCCCCGCACCCCGGAATAGCGAGCAGCCGCCGCAGCCGCTTTGCGAGCGGCCTTGTCCTCGATGATGTCCTACAGGTTATCGCTCGAGGAATGGTCAGGCATCATCACCGGAAGCGTACTTGACCGTCTCGCCGAAGGCGCTTCGTAGCTTGGTCTCAAGTCCACCCGCCTGCCCGGTCGTGGCTCGTTCTTCGTCTCCCCTCATCGAGCTTCCATCATGAACCGGAGGGTCACGCGGTCGCCCTGCGCGCGGGCCCCGAAGGCCAACCACTTGGCGTAGTTGAGGGACGTCAGAGAGGCCTCCATCTTGGCCCGCTCCTCCTCGATCAGCCGCTCGTGCCGCTCGTTCCAGATGCGGGCCACCTCGTCCTTCATCCGAGTGGGATCCTTCCCTTCCTTCCGCAGCTCGGCCTCGATCTCGGTGCGAAGTTGCGCTCGCGGATGCGCCGTGTCGACCGCGTCCTTCGAAAAATTGGGCAGATGGCCGAGGAGCCCTTGACGAAGCACCGGGGGCACGACGAATCCTCCCGAGGCGTCCCCGCCGGATCCCGGAACCTCGAAGCCCGCCTCCTTCATCCGTTGCCGCGCCTGACGGCATGCGGCCGAGTCCGGCAGGCGCGCAATCTCCCCCGCGCCGGCATCGAGGACGCGACGGACGAACTGAAGATTGTTGCCGAGAATGACCGCCTCACCCTGCTCCGCCATCACCGGCCGGAGATAGTCGTCCTGTCCCTCCAGACCCGTCTTCCGATTGAAGTAGGTGATCGTCCCTCCGCCGCGAAGCTCCGTTCCGAATCCCTCGAAGTTCTTCAGGATTCGCTGCAGGACTCCTCGAAGTCTCTCGACGGCTTCGCGCGCATTGGACGATCTCATGACGAAGGCGATCGTGGTGTAGGTGGCGTCGCGGAACCCGACTTCGCTTCCCATGACCAGGGCCATCGGGGCGCCCACCCGCGAGAGGAAATCCGTCTCGAAGCCGCCGCTATCCAGTTCCTTCACGGCCCCCTTCGCCTGCTCCTGAACGAACTTGTCGAAACCCTTCGCCTTCGGGTCGGGATCGGCGAGGCTCCGCAGCCACCCGTAGAGATCGGACATCCCCGCCGAACTCACCTGATAGAGGGACCCGTCGCCCGGAGCATACGAGGCGAAGGCCGGGTCGGCGGCTCCTTCGACGACGGTGACGCCGTCCAAGCGCACGTCCGCAAGAAGGGCGGACCCTTGAACTCCCGCTTCCACCTCCATCGTCCGCGCGGTCTCGGATTTCATGAAGGAGGTAGCCGCCCCCAGGGGGAACCCGCGAAATTTATTGCGCCACTTGGCGAGGGCCGCGGACGTCGTGAAATCGGCGCGAATCCAGAGAGGACGCGCCAGCTTGGGCTTCTTCCCCTTCTTGCGGAGTCCGTCGGTGAGGAGCCCCCGATCGTCGCTCGCGATGACGTACGCGTCCTCGATGACGACGAAGATCTCTCGCTTGCCGCTCCGAACCTTGAGGCAAGACCTTCCGGCGACGACGTCCTTCTTGGCTCCGGCGAGCCCCGCCGCCATCCCGGCGAAGGGAAGAAGGAGATAGTCTCCGAAGCGCACTTTCGTCGCTACGAGAAACTTCGCCTTGCCGAAGTCGTCGGAAACCCGAAGCCCGGCGGCCACATCTCGCCCGGCCATCCGCACGACCGTGGAGCGCTCGTATTCGGGATGAGCCGCCTGCCAGCGCCGGTCTTGGAGTTGATCGAGCGTCGGAAGATCCGCCTCCTTGAGCGCTTCGTTCACGCGAGCTCGAAACGCCCGATCCTTCAACGCGCCCTTTTCCAGCGAATTCCAGAAGGCGCTTTCGTCGAGCCGATCCCACTCTCCGTCGAGATCCTTGATCCCACACGAGAAATTGGCGCCCGCCGGGACATACTCGCGCGCGTCCCCGCCGGCCGCGAGGTATTGGAGTCCGCGAGCGGCGACGTAAAGGCCTACGACGGCCAGGAGCGCCGCCGGTACCGCGATGAGAGTCTTTCCCCACCATCGCCGGGCTCGAATCCAGGTCCAAAGTCGCCTCATCGGATCCCCCTGGCTTCCCCCGCGAGATGGGAGAGCTCGGGAAGAAGGACTTCTTCGAGCGCGAGCCGCACGGCCGCTTCGGATCCCGGAACGCAGACCACGACGCGGCCCTTCCCCTCGACTCCCAGAATCGCTCGCGTCAGGACGACGGCGGTGCCGATTTCACGGACACTTCGAGCGCGAAAGATCTCTCCGAATCCCGGCAGCTCCTTTGCGAGGAGCGGCCGGACGGTTTCGATCGTGATGTCCTTGGGCCCCGGTCCCGTTCCTCCGACGGTGAGAACGAGGTCGGCCTCCCCCAGCGCGTGTTTGAGCGCTCGCCGAATTCTCCCGGGTCGGTTCGGGACGATGGATCGCGAGACGACCTCGTGACCGTGTTTGCGCAGGAGTTCGATGGCGCACCGACCGGAGACGTCCGTCTCCTCGGTTCTCGTGTCGCTCACGACGACGACGGCGCAGCGCACGGAGGATCCCTCCGCGCGCGCCCGATGTTCTCTCGCGCCCATTGGAAAGAAGGATATAGCATCTAGCATCTAGCATCTAGCATCGAACCGAGACTACCCCCCGGGCACCGCTAGATGAGGAAGGCTGGAAGCTCGCTCTTTCCTATCTCCGGCGATTCCCCATCCTGGTTTAACGACAACGCGCGATCGATGATAGTCGCGGGCAATTCGATTGACAAGGCGAGATTTCGACCCGTAGACTCGCCCCCTCATGTCCGACCGCGAAACCGAGCTCATGCTCCGCGTCAAGGGCGGAGACGCGCGGGCGTTCGAGGAGCTGTACGGTCTCTACAAGCGCCCCCTCGCGAATTTCCTCTATCGCCTCTGCTGGAACCGACCCTTGGTGGACGACCTGATGCAGGAGGTGTTTCTCCGGCTCTGGAGGGCGGCTCCAAACTACGAACCCACGGCTCGGGTTTCCACCTACGTCTTCCGCATCGCGCACAACCTTTGGATCAACGAAGGGACGAAACGACGCGCGCAGGCGCTGGGGGACGTCGACCGGCCCGGCCGAGATGACCCCTCGAAGGATCTCGAGCGGGGCGAGGTTCAAGCAGCCGTCCGGAAGGCGATCGACGAACTCCCGGACGGAGAGCGGGAGTGTCTCGTGCTCTCGGAATACAACGGACTGAAGTACGCCGAGATCTCCGAGATCCTCGGAATCCCCCTGGGCACGGTGAAATCCCGCATCTTCGGCGCCGTGCAGAGATTGCGGGAAAAATTGAAGGGGATGCGCGGGTGAAGCTCTGGGATCGCGGCGCGCATCTTTGGGCCATCGCAGGAGGAATCCTGCTGGCGGCGTTGGGAGCGCTGCTGATCGCCCATCAGAATGCGGCGATCGGCGTCGCGGCCATCGCCGGCGCTCCGATCTGGTACTGGGCCATGATGCGCCGCTCGTTCCGCCGGCTTCGATGGTCCCGCGAACCCATTCCCGACGAATGGCGCGAAGTCCTCGAGAAGAACGTCCCGAGCTATCGCCGCCTCGCCCCCGATCGAAAGGCGGCCTTCGAGCGAGACGTCGCCGTCTTCGTTCGAGAGAACTCCTTTCGCGGAATCGACGTCGAGGTCACCGACGAACTCAAGGTGCTGGCCGCCGCGAGCGCCGTGATGCTCCTCTTCGGGCGCACCGACCGCGACTATCCCAAGGTCGGCGAAATCCTCTTCTACCCGAGCGCCTTCGACGAAGAGGGTCGCAGCTCGGGGAGAATCGCGGGGCTCGTTCATCCTCACGGCACCGTCGTCTTGTCCGTGCCGGACTTGCGGAGGAGTTTCGCATCCCAAGACGGTTTTCACGTCGGGCTGCACGAATTCGCCCACCTCCTGGACCTTGCGGCGGGAAGTTGCGACGGGATTCCCCTCGGATTGGATCCGCGCTCCATTCGTCCGTGGTGCGAACTGATGCGAACGGAGCTCGAGAAAATACGGCGCGGACGCGGCGCCCTTCGGTCCTACGGAGGGACCAACGAGGCGGAGTTCTGGGCCGTCGCCGTCGAAGCCTATTTCGAACAGCCGGAGGCTCTTCGCCGCGGAAACGCCGAGCTCTATTCGATCCTGGAAGAGTACTTCGGCCGCCCTACTTCTTGAAGGCGACCTGCTCGACTGCGATCCGCTTGAGCTCGAGGTTGAAGAAGGCCTTGTCCCGAGCCTCCGAGTCGATTTCCTGGGCGACCTTCTCGGCCTCCTTCTTCTCCTTCTCTTCCTTGGCCTGAGCCTTGGCCTGAGCCTTCGCCGCCGCGCCTTCGATCTCTCTCAGCCGCTTGCGCTCCTCTTCGGAAGCGTGTCGCCAACTGTGAGCCACCACTTGATGTTCCTCGATCTTGGCCTTCGCTTCCGCGTGCGCCTGACGGTATTCGGCCAACTCCTTTTCGTACCGCTTCTGGAATTCGCGGACCTCGTCCTCGGAAATCTTCATCTCCTCTCGAATCCGCTTCTCGAGGTCGGCACCCCAGGGAAGCACGCAGGCGCGGAGATCGCCCGCGCGGGATTCGAGGCGGTCGACCGTCGCGGTGAGTTTCTTCTGACGCCGCCGTTTCCCGGTCTCTCCCGCCTGACGGCGAAACTTCGCGATCTCCGCCAAGACCTCGCGGAGTTGCGCCGCGTGGAAGTTCTTTGCTCCGATTTCGCCCTTCAGTCTCTGTTCCTCGTTGGTGCGCCCCATGGGTCCTCCCTAAGAAGATGTCGAAGTCAGACCGCCTTAGAAAATCTGTTTGCCGAGAGCGGAGAGAATCAGCTCCACTCCAAGCTCGGCGGTGGCGTTGCGGGTATCGAGGATCGGATTCACCTCGACCAAATCCATCGAAGTCAATTTCTGCGAGTCGGCGACGATTTCGAGACACAGGTGGGATTCGCGATAGGTGAGCCCTCCCTTTTTCGGCGTGCCCACCCCCCGCGCCACGCTCGGATCGATGGCGTCCACGTCGAAACTGACATGGACGCCGCCCGTTCCGCGCGAGGCGATCTGGATCGCCTCTTCCATCACGTGCGACACGCCGTGGCGATCGATGTCCTTCATCGTAAACACGCGAACTCCGCTCTGGGAGATGAGCTTCTTTTCCCGCTCGTCCAGGTCGCGGATGCCGACGAGCGCGGCGTTCGAATGGTGGACCTTAGGCGAAAAGCCCCCGATCCCCGACAACAGCGGATCTCCCATTCCCAAGACATGGGAGAGCGGCATTCCGTGGACGTTGCCGGAGCCGGTCGACTCCGGCGTATTCATGTCGCCGTGGGCGTCGAACCAGATGAGGCCCAATCGCTGGTCGCGGTCGCGAAAGTACTTCGCGACTCCCGCGATCGATCCCATGGCCAGAGAATGGTCTCCGCCGAGGACCACGGGCACGCGATCCTCCTGAAGCGTACGGACGACGCGGACGCAAAGATCCTGACAGACGTCCTCGATGTCTTCGGCGTACTTCTTCCGTGGGTCTCCGGAATCGCATTCTTCGGGGAGGGGAACGTCGACGTCGCCGACATCGCGGACATCGTGTCCGAGTTTTCGGATGGCCTCGGTGAGTCCCGCGACGCGAAGGGCGCTCGGACCCATATCGACTCCACGCCGATTGGCGCCGAGATCGAGGGGGACGCCGATGACCGAGACCTTGCGCATGGCCCTATCATAGGAAGCGGGGTTCGGGGTGTCTACTTCCGCTTCCGGATCTCCCGAATGGACTCCCCGGCGGAGCGCCGAAGCCGCCCGTCCGTCTCCTTGGACCGCGCGGACTCCAGCCGGGGAATGGCCCGCCCATCTCCGATCTCCCCCAATTTCTCGATGGCCAGGCTTCGAATGTGGAACGCAGGATCCTCCAGGAGTCCCAGAAGGCAAGCGTACGCCTCCTCGTCGCGCTTCTTCTCCCAGCGCTTCGCGAGCATTTTCACGCCCGTCCGTCTCAGCCAGGGATGCCGTCCGTACTTCGCACTCTCCAGGAGATGCGGAACGGCGCGAGAGTCTCCCGTCCGAGCGAGACCTTCCAAGGCGCCGGGAGCCAGATGGGGATCGCCGCGATGCTTCTCGAAGAAGGCGAGAAGCTCGTCGACCGCTTTGGCCTCGCCGAGCGCGATGGCGGCGGCCGATTGCCCCCCTGGCGTCGGCTCCTCGAGGAGTCGACGGAGGAGGAGTTTTAGGACCTCCGGCTTCGACGCGTGTTCCCCCAGCGCCTCGAGCATGGCTCGCCGAACCGGCGCCTGGGACTCGGACTCCAGCGCCGAAAGCAGCGCGTCGAGTCGACCCGCGCGCGCCAAGGACTTGGCCGCCGCCGTTCGAACTTCCGCGGAGGAATCCTTCAAGGCGGCGGTCAAGGCGGGATGCGAAGCGTCCAAGCGTTCCGCCGCCCACGTGCGAGCGAGTGCCTCGGGCGCCTCCTGAAGATCGGCCGCCAGTTCCTCCGCGCTCTTCTTCCACTCCAGCGTCTTGAGGATCGTCCCCTTCGGATCGAATGCGACCCGCCGCGGTTTCGGGCACTCGAAGGCGAGCTCCTGTCTCCGCCGATCGATCCACACTCGATGCACGCGCCCGTCCACGACGATCTCGACCGGGAACCGAAACGCCTCGGGCGTTCCGGTCGCCAGCGGTCCGAATTGCACGCGGGTCGGCGTCTGTTTCTGTTCCACCGCCACGCGGAGCCGACCGTCCGCCCAAGAGTGCGCCACGACCAATTCCGGAACCCCGATCGACAGGAGCCACTGCCGGAAAAACCACCCGAGATCTTCTCCGGAGGCCTCTTCCATCGCGCGACGGAAGTCCTCGGTCTCCACGACTCCCCGCGCGTGTTTGCGGACGTAGTGCGCGATCCCCTTCCACCACCGCTCCTCTCCCAGGAAATCCCGGAGCATGTGGAGTATCCAACCGCCCCGCGGATAGGAATGATCGTCGAACATGTCGTCGGGGTCGGTGTACACGTCGCACACCGTCGGTCTCCGGTAGTCCTCGGTTTCCTCGAAGTACCTTCGAGCCCCCGCCGCCATCTCGGCCGCCATCCGATCCCGGCCGTATCGATGTTCCGTCCACAGCCAGGCGAAGTAGGTCGCGAAGCCCTCGTTCAGCCAGACGTGAGCCCACGAGCGGCACGTCACCAAGTCGCCGAACCACTGGTGGGCGAGCTCGTGCGCGACGAGCCCCTCCGACGAATTGTCCTCCGCGACTCGGGCCGGTTGCACGGCCCACGGGTGAAGCGTCGTGGCGGAGACGTTTTCCATCCCGCCCCAAATGAAATCCCAGACGAGGGTTTGGGCATATTTGGGATACGGGTACGGCGTTTCGATCCTCGACGAAAAGAACTCCAGCATCTGCGGGGTCATCCCCAGGCAGCGCCGGACGTCGGACTCGGCATATCGCCCCTTGGGAACGTGGTACTCCACAGGAACGTTTCGCCATCGGTCCGAAAAGGAGTCGACCTCCGCGACGACCAGGGATACCAGATAGGGCACTTGATCGGTTTCTTGGGCCCAATGACTCGTCGCCCAACCGTTCTGTTCCTCCCGTCCCACGAGGCGGCCGTTCGAGATGACGGAGTACTTTGAGGGCGCGGAGACGAGGAGATCCCACGCGGCCCGATCGTTCGGATGGTCCGCGCACGGGAACCAGTGGTGATTGTATTCGGTCTCTCCCTGCGACCAGATCATCGGCGGCTTGTCGGGATATCCCTCGTCGGGAATTACGAAGTGGAGACCCGAAGTCGGGCGCCCCGCATACTCGATTCTCGCCACCGACCGGACTCCCGGCCTCATCCCGGATCGGATGATGAGCCGGTCTTTCCGATGATCGAACGGAACTGTCCGCCCGTCGAGCGTCACGCGACGCATTTCCATGTCGGCGGCGTGGAAGATCACGGAACTCCTCTCGGTCAGGGCCTCGAAGGTGATGTCGACGGAACCTTCGATCGAACGCTTTCCCGGTTCCAGCTTGAGCCGGATGCGGTAGTGGATCACATCGATTTCGCGAAGCGGCTTGGGATGATGCCGATTCTCCGGATCGTTGAACGGCGTCCACGTCGGGGTGGAGGAACAGGCGACCAGAAGGAGGATCCAGGGCGCGGCCAAGCCGCGGCCGAGGAGCCATCCGTACCGGTCTCGTCGCATTATGGGCGGAATTCTAAGGATATGGCTGCCCAGACGTCAATTCCCGTGAACCGGACACCTTCGGCGCGCGTCAAAGGCTGTCTCTTATACACATCTCCGAGCCCACGAGACTAGGCATGATCT
>CAZGKV010000164.1:0-8210 GCA_964526305.1 uncultured Planctomycetales bacterium
TGGCTCCGCCATGCCGACCTCAAGGAGGGGACGGGTCGACAAGCGTCGCATCGCGGTGTCGCTCGTCGTCGACAACCTCTTCAAGGTTAGGTCTCCTCCTCGCTCCTTGCGCTGCTCGCTTCTCGGCCCGCCGCGGCTCACGAGCCTACCAGGATGTGCTCAAACCATTCCTCGGACCAGGGCCACTCTTCGTATAGCCGATTCGAGCGCACAATCGGCGAATCCTGCGTACTGATCTTGCCGCGAAGAGCTTGCGAAGGATCGTAAGATGAGTGGTAAAGACTCCTCGAGCCGCGCACGCTTCGGCGAGATCGCCGTAGAAGAGGGATTCCTTTCCAGGACGGAAGTGGACCAGGCGCTCCTACGGCAGCGCGACTGGCGCCAGTCACACGGAATGAACGTCTACTTGGGACAAGTCCTGCTTCGGCAAGGGAGACTCACCCATCCTCAGATATTCGAGATTCTTCGCCGGCAACTTGCCGCCTGGGGCGAGAGGCTGTCTCAAGACCGGCCTTTCGCGAGTTCCGAGCGCACCATCGGGAAATACCGGATCATTCGCAAGGTGGCGGCCGGCGCCATGGCCATCGTGTACGAAGCGGAAGATCCTGACCTCCACCGGCGGGTCGCCCTCAAGGTTCTCCGTCGATCAGAACTGGATCCGGAAGGCCTCACGCGCTTCCGACAGGAGGGGATCCTGGCGGCGCGGCTGCGCCACCCCGGCATCGTCACCGTCCACGAGATCGGTGTGGCCACGGACGATGACGAGTCTATTCCGTTCATCTCCATGGACTTCATCGAGGGAGAGACGCTTACGCAACACATGGTGAACCTATCCCTGGAGCAGAGCCTGAGGATCTTGGAGCAGGTGGCGCTCGCCGTAGGTTTCGCTCATGGAAGGGGCATCGTACATCGAGACCTCAAGCCCGCGAACATCCTCGTCACCAAAGATGGAGTCCCGATCGTGACGGACTTTGGTTTGGCCATCGAGACCGGGGCCCCACGGATGACCATGCCCGGAATACTGATTGGGACCCCTGCGTACATGGCACCGGAGCAGGTCGAGGGAAAGTCGCCGGACGCGCGCACCGACGTGTGGGCGCTTGGGGTCATCTTGTATGAGATGCTCACCGGCGCGCTTCCCTTCCAGGGTGGGACTTTCTCGGACATGTACTCGAAGATCCTAGATCAGGAGCCGCTCCCGGCGCGCTTGTTCGGACGGCGGATCCCCGTTCACCTCGAGGCCATTTGTCAGAAAGCGCTGGAGAAACTTCCGGAGCGCCGCTACGCGAACGCGGGGGAAATGGGGGAGGACCTTCGCCGATTTCGGAACGGCGAGGCGACACGAGCGCGACTCGCGGGAGTATTCCACAGGGTCATCCGAGGGATCCGTCGGTGGCGCCCTGCGTTGATTGGGATTCTGGCCGGCATGCTGCTGACCGCGGTCGCTTCCCGGGCCCTTGCCTATCACCAGGAGGGACGCTCGTTCGAGAAGGCGCGATGCGAAGCCCGTATCGCCTTTCAGGAGGGCGACTGGCAGTCTGCCCTGTTCAAGGCCGAGACTGCCCTCGGAATTCGTTCCGACGACGGACTATCCCAAATGGCATCGGCATGTCGGAATCGCATTCGAGAGGAGAAGGAACGAGCCTCTGGGGAGGACGGAGAGGGTGGGATTCGAACCCACGGACCCCTTACGAGGTCACGCGCTTTCGAGGCGCGCCCGATCAACCGCTCCGGCACCTCTCCGTGGCGCAAATAAGGGAGCGTATTATAATGGACCCCGGTCGATTTCCGAGACTTTTCGCCGGGGCGCGTGGCGGAACTGGCAGACGCGCGGGACTTAGGATCCCGTGGGGAAACCCGTGGAGGTTCGATTCCTCTCGCGCCCACTTCGACTCGCTGATGGGACTGATCGTTCGCGCGACGATTTTGCGTACGGAAGGCGAAAACGAGGAGGCGACAAGAACGATCGAAGAACTTCGACGCCGATTCCGCGTCCTACCGCCCCACTTCAGACCCTTCCTCTCGGGGTTGGACCGGTAGCCTCCACCCTCTGGACGTGGGACTCGCCCTCCCGCTACACTCACGCCCCGATGGAGGTCCTGATCGTCCCGTCTTCCGCCGGCACGGCCGCCCTGGAAATCCGTGGGGCGATCAGCGCGCGGGACGCATCCTCCTTTCGTCGCGCCATCGAGTCCGCTCTCGCGACCGGCGCGAGCGGGCTGGTCCTCGTCCTGCACCAGGTCCCCTACATCGCAGGAGCCGCCTTCCAATCGCTCGTGGAGCTCGCGGAAGGACTCCATCGGCACGGGGGTTCCGTGTTTCTCGTCGAGCCGCCGGCCAAGGTAAAACTGATGGTCGAGAAACTCGGAGCCTCCGGATGGTTTCACTTTGAAACGTCGGTAGAAGCGGCCCTATCGAAGGGAGGCGCCAAGAGAGAGGGCCCCCGACTGCTTGACCTCCACCGCCACAGGGAATTCTCCGTCGGGCCGGATCCTGTTCTGCTTGGCTCGGATCCGACATGCACGATCGTTCTCCGAGACCCACGTGCCGGAGCGCGTCACGCAGAAGTAAGAATCCAAGGTGACCAAGTTCTCCTCCGCGATTTGTGCACCGGGCACGGAACCTGGGTGGGGGACCGGAAGATCGAGGAGTGCGCCCTCCGCGCCGGAGACACGATTCGGATCGGATCCGCGCGATTCCTCTTCCTTTGCCGTTGACTCGCAGGAGGAGTTGGACCGCTTGGGGAAGGACCGCGGACTCCACGGATTCAGTCGAGTTCCATCGAAGAGGATCCATTCCGAGCTGGGTTTCCGCATCGCTCCCCGACGAAGATGATCTGCGAAACTCGTGGTTCTGTCGTTCCCCTCGTGGAAAGGACCTCCGTCGAGCGATTCCGACTCACCAACCCCTCCCCCCGCCGTCGTTAGAACGGCACATTCGAAGGGAGGAGCCATGAATCAAGGCTTGGCACTCGTGCGGAGTGCGATATTCACGCAGGAGGACGTGCAGCCCCCCCGGGGAGGGCCATAGGAAACCGACTGTCCATCGAGCTCAGATTCGAACGGAAGGGAAAGCCGTCCTTCGAGGCCGTTTTCATCGGCGTGCTGGGGGAGCGCCTGCTCCTTCGAGCCAACGGAATCGATGTATCCCTGACCTTCTATGAAATCCACTTGGGCACGGTTTCGCCCCCCTCGGAACGTCCGGCGCAATTCCTGCTGCGAGGGGGCTTCGATCAAGAACGGGCGGAGGCGGTTTGCGAAACGGGGATGTGGCTCACGATCTCGTCCTCCGAGACAACCCTGCGGGTACGAGCGGTGAAGCACAAAGGGGCGAGCTTCCGAAACCTCACACCGTGGGTGCGAATCTTCCGCCTACAGCACGCGCGCGCTCAGGACTTCGCCGAGACCCTGCGCGTCCTTCTCACAGGTAGGATCTCAATTGAGGGGAGAACCAACTCGCTGATTCTTCGAGCCGATCCCGGGGAGCACGAGGTAGCCCAGGAGGTGATCCGGCAGCTCGATGTAGAGACGGACAAAAAGTAAGGCGCCCTACTTCTTGGCAGGCAGGCTCACGTACAGAATTCGCGAACAGTTTCGGCAGCAGAGAACTTCCTTGCCCAGAAGCAGCTGGTTGAGATCCTGAGAGGTGATCCCGACGTTGCACCCCTCGCACTGCCAGTAGGTGGCCTTGCCGTCGTCCTCGATGACGTCGTACTTCCCGACGGAGGCGATCGCCAACCCGTCGTCCTTGGCCCGAAGGATCCGGTCGTATTGCGAGAGGATTTCGCGATCGACGACGGGAGTCAATCCGGAGCGCCGTCCTTCCGCGTCGCGGATCTGCGTATCGAGTTCCGCGATTTCCCCCTCGACCTTCCGTTGCTCGACCGCGAACTCTTCCTCCGCACTCTTGAGTTCGTCGAAGCGCAGTCTCTC
Organism: uncultured Planctomycetales bacterium; assembly: GCA_964526305.1. Classification (GTDB taxonomy): domain Bacteria; phylum Planctomycetota; class MHYJ01; order MHYJ01; family JACPRB01; genus JACPRC01. Next base: position 3,933 of record CAZGKV010000164.1, read on the forward strand.
GAGCTTCGCCTTTTCATCGACTTGGTACAGAAGGTCGAGCTGGCCTTCCTCGACCCGGCTCTTTTCCGCCTTCGCCCCGGAGATCTCCTTGAGAAACGCCTGGTATTCGTCGTTCTTCTTGGCTTGATTGGCTTGGACGCTCAGCTTCAGGACCCTGTCGTCGAGTTCCTTGACGGTGAGTTCGCGCTTGGCGGCTTCGAGCTTGAGCGCCTTGATTTCGGCGGCGACGGCCTCTCCGTTCGCCTTGGCGCGGTCGACCTTCTCGCGCACCCCGGCCAGTTTCCTCGGGAGCTCCTCCCGCCGGACGCGAAGGCGGTGGATCGCGAGATCCAATTCCTGGAGCGGCAACAACGTATCGATCTTCCGGGTCGGAGGCATCCTCTTCTCGGCCACGTGGAGTCCCATTTTTCAATCCCGACCGACGTTCCGATCGGGGGAGCGGTATCCTACACGAGCCCCTTTCGGGGCGCCATACAAAACTCTAGGCCGGCGGCGGCGGCGGCTCCTCGCCCGCCCGGCGAATCCCCTCCAAGAACCCTTCGAGTCTCCTCGACCGGATCGGATGCTGGAGCTTCTTGACCGCCTTCGCCTCGATCTGTCGCACGCGTTCGCGCGTGACCTTGAAGATCCGCCCGACCTCCTCGAGGGTATAGGTATAGCCCGTTCCGATGCCGTACCGGAGCTTGATGATCTCCCGCTCGCGGAAGGAGAGGGTCTGAAGGACCGACTCGATCTTCTCCTTCAACATCTCGTGGGTCGCGGCGCTCACCGGAGATTCGGCCCCCTCGTCCTCGATAAAGTCGCCGAAGTACGAATCGTCCCCTTCCCCGATCGGACGATCGAGGGAAATGGGGTGCTTCGCGATCTTGAGGACCCGCTTCGTCTCCTCGAGGCTGATGTTGGATTCGTTGGCGATCTCCTCGAGCGTCGGCTCGCGACCCATCCGCTGCGCCAGCTTCTTCGAGACGTTCCTCAACTTCGTCATCGTCTCGATCATGTGAACCGGGATGCGAATGGTCCGCGCCTGATCAGCGATCGCGCGCGTGATCGCCTGCCGAATCCACCACGTCGCGTAGGTCGAGAACTTGTATCCGCGCCGGTACTCGTATTTCTCGACCGCCTTCATCAAGCCGGTATTCCCCTCCTGAATCAGGTCGAGGAACGAAAGCCCGCGATTGCGGTATTTTTTTCCGATCGAAACCACCAGCCGGAGGTTGCCGCTGGAAAGCTTGCGCTTCGTCTTCTCGTACTCCTCGAACCGCTCTCGGATCTCGCGCACGTGGCCGCGAAGGACCTCGGAACCTTCGAGGGTCTGCATTTCGAGCTGATCCAGTTCCTTCTGGAGAGCCTCGAGACGGACCTTGTTTCCCTTCGCCGCCTTGATCTCCTCTATCTCCCGGACGATCTCGTCCATCCGCTGGGAGACCTGCTCGAGCTTCTCCATCATCGGCTTGATCTTCTTCGCCTGGATGTTCATTTCCTCGAGCATGACGACGCACTGCCGCCGACTCTCCTGCAATCGCAGTTCGAGCCGGGCGCGCTGCTTCCCCGTGAGATTTTGGTTCTTCAGCCGGTCGTAGCATTCGTGCGAATCGAACATCAGCCGGCGGATCTTCTCGATGACGTCCGGCAGCCGATCCAGGACCTCGGACTTCGAGACGTCGATGGCGCTGTCCGCCTTGAGAGTGCGGTCGAAAGCCAGTTCACCGTTCTTGACGTCCTCCAGGATCTGAAGCGCCTCGACCACGGTCAAGGGAGACTCGAGCACCTTCGTCCGGAAGCGCTTTCTCGTGATCTCGATTTTCTTCGCCAACCGGAGTTCGTCCTCGCGCGAGAGGAGCGGAATCTCTCCCATCTGGGTCAGGTACATCCGGACCGGGTCGTCGATCTTCTCGCTCCCGCGCTTTCCCTCCGAGTCTCCAAATTCCTCGAACTCCCCCCCGTCGGCCTCGTCGTCCTCGAACGCATCTTCCTTCTGCTCGGCGGACTCGTCCACCATCTCGATCCCGATCTCGTCCATCATCTGTAGGATTTGATCGAGTTTCTCGGGCGAGACCATGTCCTCGGGAAGGACTTTGTTGAGCTCATCGTAGGTGATGAAGCCCTTCTTCTTCCCCTCGTCGATCAGGGCCTTGACTTCCGGGCTCAGCTTATCCATCGGTTGTACGCTCTCGTCCTGATTCTCATGTCGGATCCCCTCCTCCAGGGCGGGCGGTTGCCGTTCGCTAATGGCCGCCTCTCCTTCGAGCTTCCCCTCGTCCGGGCATCAGTCCATGGTCGCTCGGTCTAATCTTCCGCGCCTCTTCCACCTGGCGCAACCGCTCCTCCGGGTCCCCCTGTCCGCGCTCCGCCTCGCGGCTCCGGCGGAATCGATGGCGCTGGAGCGTGTCCAGACATCCGTGGATCCGCTCCTCCGCCGGGATGCCGGCGAACTCGCGCGTCGCCAAGTGGGCGACGAGCGCCCGATCCTCCGGCGTTTCCAGGACGGCGGCGAAATCGCTCACCGTGCCTTCCCAACCGTATAGACGCTGGGCGATCCGCCGCGTTTGATCCGAAGGATAGTCCTCGGCCGCCAGAATCGTGCGGACCGTCGCCCGATGTCCGGGTTCCGCCAGAAGCAACGCCAACAACTCCTCCGCGGCCGACTCCACCGCCGGTTTCCGTCCCGAGGGCGCGGTAGGCATGGGGGGCTCGGGGCTCGCAGCCTTCCGCAGTCTCGCCCGGAGCAGGGCAGGGTCGAGTTCGAATCTCCGCGCCAATTGCTGCAGGAGAATATCCCGCTTCACCTCGTCCGAAACTTGGGACAGCCGCTCCATCGTCTCCTCGACCACCCGCGCCTTTCCCCCCGGTGTGGACAAATCGACTCGCGACTCGGCGGTCTTGAGGATGAATTCGAAGAGCTCCGTGGGGCGCTCGAGACACTCCCGAAGCTTCTCGGGACCGCGATTCACGACGCAGTCCGCGGGGTCCTCTCCGGCCGGAAGCTCCGCTATGAACAAGTCCATGTTTTCCGCAAGAAGAATGTCGACGCCTCGAATCGAGGCTTCGCGTCCCGCCTTGTCGCCGTCGAAAACGAGCACGACTCGGTCGACATAGCGGCGGAGGATCCGGAGATGGTCCCGCGTAAGGGCGGTGCCCAGCGTCGCGGCGATTCCGCGAACTCCCGCCTGGAAGGGCAGCATGACGTCGAAGTACCCTTCGACGATATACAACGTCCGGGAGGCCTCCATTTCATCCTTGATGAGGTGCAACCCAAAGAAATTCCTTCCTTTGGAGAACGCCGCAGTTTCCGGCGTATTGAGATACTTCGGCTCCTCGTCCTTCAGCGTTCGCGCGCCGAAACCGATCGTGCGACCGAGAGGGTCCGCGATGGGGAAAACCAGCCGCCCTCGAAATCGATCGTAGTGGCCCCCTCGCTCCCGTTCGACGACGAGCCCCGCCGCATGCAAGGCCTTTTCCGAAATCCCCCCCCCGTGCGCGGCTCGAAGAAGATGGTCCCACGAGTCCGCAGCGTACCCGAGCCGGAACCGCTCCGAAATTTCATCGTTCACTCCGCGCGAGACGAGATACCGACGAGCGAGCTCCGCCTCCGGTGCCGTAAGGAGGAGCTTCCGGAATAGTTGGGCCGCCCATTCGTTCGCCTTGAAGATCTCGTCCTTGCCGATCCCCGGGCCGTGGCCGCCTTCGTACCGAAGCGATATTCCCGCACGCTGAGCCAGGATTCGGATGGATTCCGGATAGTCGACCTTCTCGTATTCCATCACGAAATCGATCGCGCTTCCCGCCTTCTGGCAGCCGAAGCACTTGAAGAACTGCTTCTCCGGAAGCACATGGAACGAGGGGGATTTCTCTTCGTGGAAGGGACAGCACGCCCACCAGCTGTTCCCTTTTCTCTTGAGGGGGAGATAGGAAGAGACGACCTCATGAATGTCGACGGCTCGCCGGACCTCGAGAATCGACTCTTGGGAGATGAACGGCACCCAACCCCCTCTTCGAAGGACGTAGAAGTATATCGTCGAGCCCGTCGCGCGTCGAATGAATTCCCGCGGGGGTTCCGTTCCGATGGAACAGAGCTACTACTCCTGAAAGTCCTCGCGCGGCTCGAAGACTTCTATGAAGAAGCCAGGAAGCGATGAGGCGATCTGCCACACTTCCACCCAGGGACCAGGCTCCGGCCGTGCGCCCCGTCGCCGTTATCCGATCCGGTGGCGACTTCTCGTTCCCGCCCTCCTTCTTCTGACCCTCGTGGGCCCCGTCGCGGCGGAGGCCGTCGCCCGG
>CAZGKV010000165.1:0-8089 GCA_964526305.1 uncultured Planctomycetales bacterium
GCGTCTACGCGTTCACCGGCGTGGGCACGAGCGGGAGCGGCGTCCTGGTGAGCGGGGGAAGCGGCATCCCCACTTGGAGCAATTCCATTTCGGGGAATCTCACGACGCAGTGGGGGGTGACGACGACCTCCACGAGCGCCGGAAGCCGAGGAGTTTCCGGGATCTCGAGCCAAACCGCCACCTCGGGCACGGGCTGGGGTAACTCCGGGAGCACCTCGTTCGCCGGAGTCTATGGAGCCGGAGGGAATACCGGCGCACAATACAGCGCCGGCGTTCATGGCTACCAAGTGGGATCGGGATCCAACGCCGGAGGCGTCGTCGGATCCTATTCCGGGACGATTTGGGGCGGGCTGGGATACAGCGACAGTGCGAGCCAACGATGGGCGGGATACTTCAACGGGCCGGTCTATCTCTCCGCGGCATCGGCGACCTATGGCATCGCGTCCTTCAACACGTCGGCCTCCGGTGCCGCCATTCTCGGAATCACGGACGCCACCTCGGGAGGCCCAGTCGGGTGGTCTACGCTCGGAGGAGGATACGGCATCATGGGAGGGACCAGCGGACAGACGTGGCAGGCCGGCGTCGCCGGCTTCACGGGCGGCGCGCCCGCAAACAATACGGCGAGCGTGGTCGGAGTCTCCGTGGTCGGAGCGGAAGGCACGGGAACTTGGGGAGCGCTCGGATACAGGGACGGCGCGGCGACCACCTGGGCGGGATTCTTCTCGGGAGACGCAAAGGTGACGGGCCATCTGCACTTGTCGAATCGACTCTGGTTCGACAATCAAGGCAACACGAACGTGGTCATGCGACGCTGGATCGGCGCGGTGCCCGGCTCCGGGACGACGACCGTATACTCGGACACGGTCCTCTCGATCGGCATCAACTCTGCGGGCCGGATCGTGTTCAAGCCGAACGTCGGATACGACGGGTGGTGGGACTATTCCAGCTTCGGCGTGAACTCGAACACCCAAGGCGCCGAACTCGATCCGTTCAGCAGCACGGGGATGCGCTTCCGCTCGGACGACGTCTTGACGGCCGCGGACTCGTGGTACGATTGCTCGTTCGCTCTCGGCGCCGACTTCGGAGCCTCGTTGACCGCGACGCTCGACAAGGAGGACGTGACGACTTACGGGACCTATCTCATCCGAGCGCACCGGACGAGCTCTTCTGCCGTCTCCGTCGCGATCGAGGCCTTCAGTCCGTAGTAGCTCATACCAGGGCCGAGGTGAGGTAGCCCTCCTTCGGCCCCCTCCGATCCCGCGACGTACATCCACGTCGTATCGATGGCCACCGCCTTGGCGCGATCGATGAAGTCGGTGTAATTGCTCCCCAGACCCATCTCCGCCACTCCGGTCTGCACCCCGCACCTCTCGATCCGCCACCCGTCGTTGCCCAGGAACAGCCAGTGTCCCACTACGTAGAGACCTTGAGCATCGACCGCAACCCCGTGGGCCTCCCCCGAACTCCGCTGAACGACGCCGTTCACGCCGAAGTCCGCAACCAACCCCAGGTCCGAGCGCCTCCGCTTCTCGATCCGCCATTGGGAGGTGCCGTCTCCGGTGTCCCGGTCTCCTCCCACCACGTACACGGATGTGGCATCCAGAGCCATCGCGTTGGGGGTGTCGTTCGCCGCGCTCGGGTTGGAGGACGCCTCGGCGAGCAAGGCTCCCGTGGATCGATCCCTCTTCTCGATTCGCCATCCGCTGTCGGAGACCGCGGTGCGTCGGGTCCCCACGATGTAGAGCGCATCGACCTCCACTTTCAGGTCGACCACTTCGTCCTCGAACTCTCCCGGATCGGAGCTCACGACGCCCCCTTCCCCGAACCCCGCAACGAGTCTTCCTTCGGACGATGTCGGAGGAGCGGAAGGACCCGAATCCTCGCCGCCGCCTCCGCCGCACGCCAAGCCCAAGAGGAGGAACCCCCCGAATGCATTCTTCATCGCGCCTTCCTTTCTCACCCCCTTGCTGCCGATCGCCGCGAACGCGTTTAGGGAAATCCGCGCCGGTGGGAGCTGCTATAATTTCGATTCCATGCCACAGGGTGACACGCGCTCGCACCGGGGGTTTCCCGAGACTTCGTGGGGAATGATCTCCCGATTGGGCGCCTCCGACCGGGACCGTCGCCGGGAGGCCTTCGCCTCCCTTTGCGGCCGGTATTGGGATCCCGTGTACCGCTACGTCCGAATCGCCTGGAGCAAGTCGGGCGAAGAGGCGAAGGACCTGACCCAAGCCTTCTTCCTCTGGGTCCTCGAAGACGATCGACTCTCGAGATGCGAGCGAGAGGGCGGGACTTTTCGGTCCTACCTGAAAGTGGTCCTGCGCCGCTTCGTCGGGCATCGGGAAGCCGCGCTCCACCGGCTGAAGAGAGGCGGGGGAGCCCGCATCGTACCGCTCGACGCCGTATCCACGGAAGCTCTCGTGCAGCCGGCCGACCCGGAAGCGGCCTTCGACCGCGCGTGGCTGGAGCAGATCGTTCGAGAGTCCGTGGAGCGGGTCCGCGTGCGTCTCTGCGCCCAGGGGAAAGAGCGGATGTTTCGCGCCTACGAGCGTTACGATCTCGATCGCGCGAAGTCCTATGAAGACGTGGCCGCCGAATTGGGATTGAAGCCGTCCGACGTCCGAAACCACCTCTTCGCCGTGCGCCGCGCGGTGCGCAAAGAGATGCGGCTTCAACTCGCGCAGACCACGCTCGACGAGAAGAGCTTCGAGGCGGAGTGGAATGAACTCTTCGGAGCCTGAGGATCTTCCCGAGCGCGTCCGCGAGGGAATGCGGGACGCCGGAGGAGATCGATCCTCGCGCTACCAGCGGCTCGAGGAACTCGGACGGGGCGGGATGGCGATCGTCTACCGCGCCTGGGACATCGAGCTCAACCGGACGGTCGCCCTCAAGGTCATCCGAGAGGAAGCGGTCCCCATTCCGACGGTTCTGGAGCGCTTCCAGCGCGAGGCCGAGACCGCCGCCCGCCTTGCCCATCCCAACATCGTCGCCGTCCACGACGTCGGCGAAGAGGGCGGTCGCCCCTACCTCGTGATGGAACTCGTCGAGGGGGAGACGCTCGATCGCATCCTTCGAAGCCGGGAACGGGAGATCCCCGAGTTGCTTCCGCTCCTGGTGCGCGTCGCCTGTGGTGTCGCCTTCGCCCATCAGAGCGGCATCGTGCATCGAGACCTCAAACCCGCCAACATCCTGGTGGCGAATTCCGGCGAGCCCAAGGTGGCCGACTTCGGCCTCGCGCACTTGATGAATCCTGAAATGCTCCTCACGCAGAGCGGGACGGTGGTCGGCACTCCGAGCTACATGGCCCCCGAGCAAGTCCGGGGACGGAGTCACGAGATCACGGCCCGCACCGACGTCTACGCGCTGGGAGCGATCCTGTACGAGATCCTCACCGGGGTTCCTCCCCACCAAGGGAGCACCGCCCTCGAGGTTTTCGGAAAGATCGTCGAGCAGGAACCGAAGCCGCCTCGACTCCTCAAGCCCGCTCTCTCCCGCGAATTGGAATCGATCTGCCTGAAGGCGCTGGAGAAGGAACCGTCCCGTCGCTACGCCTCGGCCAAGGAATTCGGCGAGGACCTCCAACGCTACCTCGAGGACGAGACGATCGTGGCCCGTCCGCCGGGACTCCTCCGAAAACTCGTGCGGCGACTGAAACGGCACAAGACCGTCTCGGCGACCGTGGCTCTCCTCCTGCTATTCTCCGTGGGGCTGGGCTCCGCATCGCTCCTTCGATCGAGGATCCGGGCTGCCGAGCATCGCCGGCTCCTTCGCGAGGCCGAGGAGGCCCTGCGAGCGAAGCGATGGGATCAGGCAGCGCTCCTTTTCTCGAAAGCGCAATCGCTGGCGCCCGAGGATCCGGCCGTCCACTCGAGGCGGAGAGCGGCCGAGGAGATGGCCCGAGCCCTGGGCGCGTTCGCCGATCGAGACGCGGCGCGTCTCCGCGCCCGCGCCATCCGACTGCCGTCCGTTTCCGCCACGGACCCGGCTTCCGCCAAGGAAAAGCGGTACGAGCTCGAGTCGCTCCTCGCGAAGGAGGAACGCGAAGCCTACTCGCGGGAGCAGGCGGGAGAGCACGCCGCCCTCGCGGCCCTCGCTTTCGATCCGGATCTCTCCGAGGCCCGGCGAGTCTTGGCGGAACTCTATTTCGAGCGTCGCGCGTTCGCATCGTCCGATCGAGCGCTCGCCGATTGGTGGGAACGGCAGATGCTTGTCTACGGCGGCCCCTCTTACCTGGAGCGATTGCTGACCCTGGTGACGCTCGGCTCTCATCCTCCCGGTGCACGGATTCATCTCTTTCGATACGAAGAGCGGAAAGGGCGGCTCTTTCCGGTGCCCGTCGGAACCGACGCGGACGCCTCCATCCCTTCTGCGGACGCGCTGTCGCCGGAAGCGTCCGCGGAGGAGCGAAGCCGCGCTCGCGATGGAACCGCCTACCCGCTCCGGACCGGTACCGGGAACGAAGTCGCTTCTCCTCTCCGTCTTCGTCCCGGCTCGTATCTTCTCGTTCTGCGCCGGGAGGGATTCGCCGATGCCCGCGTCCCGGTCGCGTTCCGGCAGGGGGGCGAGGAGCGACTCGAGGTGACCCTTCTCCCTCCGGCCGAGATTCCTCGAGGGTTCGCTTATGTGCCGGCCGGCCGTTATTTCTCCGGCGGCGACCCTGCCGTCGAGGACCACACCACCCGGCCGCGACCGCGCGAGGTCCGCGCCCTTCTCGGGTATTTCATCGCTCGCTTCGCCGTCACCTGCGGCGAGTACCTGGCGTTCGTCAACGATCGGGAATACCTCACCGAGAGCGCGGCGGCCGTCCATGTTCCGGCGTCCGAGAAGGGATCCTCGCTGTGGCGCGCGACTTCCGGCGTCTACGCGCTGCCGCAGGCGGTTCCCCCGGACCATCCGGTTTCGTACGTGCGTCGGAGCGACGCGGAAGCGTACGCGAAGTGGTACACGCGCAAGTTCGGGCAGGGCGCATGGACCTTTCGCCTTCCGTCCGAGGACGAATGGGAGATGGCGGCTCGAGGCGCGGACGGGCGCTTCTTCCCGTGGGGCGATCGGTTCGACCCGGCCTTTGTCGACTCGGCCGAACGCCACGTGCAGATCGGGGAGACGCACGGACCGAGCGTTACCCGCATCGGTCTCTTTCCCGCGAACGAATCGCCCTACGGCGTGCGGGACATGGCGGGAGTCATGAGCAGCTGGACGAGCACCGACGCGGGCGAGGGCGCCATCACCAAGGGGGGGGCCTTTTCCACGTTGAGCCTGGGATGCCGCGCCGCGGCCCGAAGGGTGTTCCTGGCCCACCATCGCAATCATGCCATCGGGTTCCGGCTGGCGGCCTCGATCCCGAATCGCTAAACGATCCCACCCCGAACGGTGCAGGAAGACTCTGACAATCCTTCCCATTCCGGTAGAGGTGAAATGAGAGCGCATCGCTGGGCGGCCGCTTTGGTCGCCGTCGCCGCCCTCCTCGCCGTGGCCATCCGGACCCGGCCGACACCGCCTTCTCTCGCCCCAGGGACGACTCCCTCCGAGATGGCGCCCGTCGATCCGGAGCTCACGGCCTTCGCGAACGAGTGCCTTCGGCCGACCATCCAGGAACCGGACCGTCGGCAGACGGATCCCGCGCAGGAACTGCACGACCTCCTCTCGAAAGCGGACGCCCTATCCGGAAAGCGCCGCGACGAGGCTCGTGCGACGGCTCGCCTCCAATGCGATCAAGGATCCCCAAGCCTCCGAGCCCTCGCCATCCATCTTCTCATCGAACTGGGTCCCGAGTCCGCCGACCGACATCGGTTCGAAGCCTGGGCACACGATCCTGACCTCCGCGTCTCCCTCGCCGCCCGGCGAGGCCTGTTCGAATACTGGAAGTCGCTGGGCGAGGAAACGAGGGCGCAGGAAATCCTGGCCTCAATGAAGGAGACCCCATGATCGCGGTTCTGATTCTGGCGTGGGCGCAGTCCGAAGAGGCGAAGAGCCGCCTCAACGCCGACTTGGCCGACCTTTGGAGGGAGGCAAAGAAGGAAGCGGTGGCACCTCTCGGCGAACAGCTCAAAGCCATCGCCGGTCTGTCGTCGGGCGATGTTCGAATTCTCGACCTCCGGCTGGAGCGGTTCGATTTGGACTCCCCGCCCGCCCTGGAGGCGCTGAGTCCCGAGAGAATCTCTCTCCGCCTCCCCGCCCGACAATGGAATCTCCGGATCCGAGCGAAGGTGCGATGGACCGAGATGGTCGAGATCGAACTGAAGTGGAAGAAGTTTTTTCGCTACAAGAAGAAGATCCCGGTTCAGAAGACGACGCACGTCGAGTTCGCGGTGGAGGGGCTGCAGGCTCGTCTCGACATCCTGATGGACCGCGAACGCCTCGTCGTGCGCGAGGTGCGGCCCGAGATCCGGTACCGACTCGATCTCGGATCGTCCAACCGGCTCCTCAACGGCCTCTTCCACACCATCGACTCGATCGTAAACTCCAAGCTGGCGAAGTTCCTCATCCGCTTCGTTCTCGAGAGATTCCTACGCGACCTCGTTCCGAGCCGCCCGGTGCGCGGGATCGCTCTCGGAAGACTCCCCTCTTCCGTCCTCGCGAGAGAGTTTGAGAGTCGGTCCGGCCGAATGAGGGATCAAGCGCTCCGGGACCACTTGCCTCATGGAACGGTGGTCGACCTCGTCCGCGATTCGAACGCGACCTGGTACGGCCGGCATCCCGACTCGGCGATCTACACCGGCCATTGGCTGGCGGGAATGGCGCTGGCCTATGGAGTCACACGCGATCCGTCGTTCCAAGTGGCCGCCAAGCGGGCCCTCGAAGGGATCGAGCGACTCCTCGCCGTCGGTTCCAGCGGATCGTATCTCAAAGACGGTCGGCTCCATCGCCGTTCGAGTGCTCTCCAAGGGCGGCTCGTTCGCTATGCGGTGCGCAAGCGGGATCTCGAGGATCGCGGTAGGTTCCGCCTCTTCTTCGCGGAGGAAGAGCTCGAGAAGAACCGCGACCTCCCGCAACCCACCTGGGTGGATCCCTCGACGGGAGAAGAGTGGGTGGGGCTTCGGAATCTCGCCAGTCGGGACCAGTATGTGGGCCTCTGTCAGGGGCTGACGTGGGCCGTCTCCCTCCTCGACGATCCGGACGCGCTCCGATCGGCCCGCGGGAGCGCGCGGAAGATCCTGGAGTATCTCCTCCAACGCAACTGGATCGTCGATTCCGTCGAGGGAAAGATCAGCACGAGCTTTCACGGGCAGTTCGTTCACCAGCTCGCCATCCTCGTGATGGGAAAACTCGTCGATCCTCAGGGTTTCGGCGAGCGGCTGGAGGAATACGGCTCCCTTTCGGAGCTGGTTTGGTTCGGGGCGTGGATGAACACTCTGGAATCCCACTACACCTACTTCCAGAAGGAGCTCTTCTACACGTCGCTCTCCTCCCTGCTCCTGCTGGATTCCTCCCCGCGGCGTCGCGCCGACTACGCGTACGCTCACCGCATCTTATGGCGCGCGGTGGAGCACCATCAGAATCCGTATTTCGAGACGGTGGCGAACGTAGCGCTCTACGGTCGCGGCGGACCGCCTTCTCCGGACGTGGAGAACGGATTGGCCCAATGGCTGGACCGTCCGCAAGACGCCGGGATGCCCACCGACCAAGTCACGCCGGCAATGCGGGATTGGCTGGGATGGTACGAACGGTACGCGAGCGAACCTCGACGCCCTCAAATCGGGATGACTGTCCGGCTGGGAGGCGACATCGCAACCCTCGACAAGCAGGAGCCCGTATCCCTGGTCGTGATTCCGATTCAGTTCCGCGTGCCGCGGGTGTATCTCTGGAGTCAGAGTCCGTTCCAGGTGAAATTCTCTCCGCCGACGGCGCTCACGCGATACCCGGCGGCGGATTTTCAGCTCTGCTACTGGCTCGCGCGATACTGCGGGGTCGTTGCGGGGCCGGGGAGATAGGCTTTTTCGCGGCATGGGCGCTTGGCTTGACCGAACGCAAGCATGCTTGTCTGGAGGATGATGGGTCTGATCCGCACTTAGAGCTCATCCCGGTAGGATCGTGGCCGCGGTGGCGGCGCCGAGGGTGCAGATGCCAGGCGCGACGACGAGGCGAGCCT
>CAZGKV010000166.1:0-8051 GCA_964526305.1 uncultured Planctomycetales bacterium
CGCGCCGGCGCGTTGCGGGATCTTTCTGGTGGCTGCTGGCCCGGATCGCGGGATGGGACGGGAAGTGACCTGACGGGCACTCTTCGGCCTGGGGGTTCTTGGCCGCCCCCCACGGGGGCTCTCTTCAAAGATCGACTCACATGTTCGGTTCGACTGCGGGGCCGATGTTCAAATCTCCCCGCCACGTGTGCTCCACCCCACCGCGGATTCCCGTCGCAATGCCCATCGTATGCCTCCCAAGCACTGTACTCGACTCTCTATTGGCGGATGGTTCGGTTTTCATTGCGACGTCGCGCACACTTCGTACAACCCCAAATCTCCTTCGGCGCTGGCTGCGGCGAAATGACGTCCCGCCCAGGCGACCGAGCGCAGTCGCCCCGGCAACCAGGCCAGAGGTCGGTCTCCGTCCGACGCGAAGAGCGCGGTGTCCTTTCCCTGAACTCGTAGCTCAAACTCTCCCCGGCGCGCGGGTCTCCCTTTCGTCAGGGGCTCCGGGCTCCTCGAGATCCGAACTCCCGAGCGCGCGTCCCAAACCGTGTCGAATTCGAACGCTCCGCGAGGAGCATAGGTCGTGACAAGGTGGCGACCGTCCTCGGAAAAGGCGGCCGACGAGGCGCGGGACTGAACGGTGACGACCCAGTTTCCAGTACGGGCCTCCCACACCGAGACCTCTTCCTCCGAGCGGGAGAAGAAAAGCGCTCCATCCGGACTGGCGCCGACATCGACCACGGGCCCCCGATGGCCGCGCAAGCGAACGTGCGCCTCGGGACGCAGATCCCAGGTCCGCACCTCCGATCCGGCGACGGTTCGCAATGCGTTTCCATCCGCGCTGAACTCCACGGATCGAATGTAGTGCTCTCGATGCCGGTGAAATCGAAAGAGCTCCCGCCCGCTTCGGACGTCGAAAACGCGGACGCCTTCCCAGGTGTCTGCGACGGCGACCCGACCGCCATCCACGCTGAACGCGGCCTTGGGATTGTGGAAATCGGAGTCCTCGTATTCCCATCGAACCTGCCCCGACTTCCGGTCCCACGCCCGGAAGAGATCCTTGCCGAGACCGTTTCGGTGAGAGGTCAAAAGCAGACGTGCATCCGCGCTGAAGCACAGAAGGGTGGTGCTCCAATTCGGAAGCGCGGTCGCAATTCGCCTCGGCCTCACTCCTCGAGCCACCTCCCAGATCCGAATCCACTCATCCTGAAGAGTCGCCAACCACCGACCGTCCCGACTCAGGATCGCGTCCCTCTCCGGATTCCAGTTCTTCGCGTGCAGCGAAAGGAGCGATTTCCGAACTCGCCGTACTTCAAGCGTGCCGGCACGGCAATCGGGTTTGAGCCTCATAGGGCACTTCTCCGGGGGCGCGCGATGGAACCGAATCGGTGATACGGGCACCACCAGGGGTCGGAGAGCGCGAAGTCGGAGCAGCCCGCGACGGAGTCGAGGTGTCGACACCATCCTCTCCACCGCGAAGGAGCAGCGGACTTCCGGATCGGTACGGACGTGGTTGGCCGTCGCCAGGCCGAGGTGCGCCTCGGGAGGCTTGTAGTGACCTCGAAGGAACGCGGGACCGAGAGCCATGTCGATCTCCCGACCTGCGAGATGACAGGAGAATCGGTGATATCGCTGGAGCGCCGCATCGTCCGTCGCCGACTCCGCCCGAACGAGTTTGCGAACGGCATCGTCGGCGTCTTCCAAGGAGATCGCGACCTGCCGATGGTACTCTTGTTCGACCTTCCGATCCGGACGGTGCGCCGTCAGCTCCTCGAACGCGAGGACGGGATCTCGGAGGCGAGTCAGGTGCGCCTCGTCCTCGGATCCTCCCATGAGGAAATCGTAACGGCAGGTGTAGAGGAAGATCGCCCCACACTCGGGACAGCGCTTGAGGTGCGAGTCGGCATGACTTACGTGGTAGTCCCCGTAGTAGTCGGGCGCGTCGGACCAGATCACGAGCCGCGAGACCGATTCCGGAAAGGACTGAGACCACTCGCCCCCCTTCCCCGAAGCGTCGCATCGGTCTGGAATCGTTTCGCAAGTTCCACAAGTCACGGCGACGCAGTATATCACCGCCCTCGCGGAGCGAAGTAAGGGGACAATACTTCCGCAGCCCGGATATACTTCTCTCGGTCCCGCCAGGGAGATGAAGAGGAAGGGAGGAACGATGAGAAACTTTTTGGGCGTGCCCGCCTTCTGCCTCGCGATCTTTCTTCCCGGATGCAGCGGCAGCCCGGAAGTCGGCGAGGAAGACGACGGAACCGGGAAGGCGGGACCCGGCAAGCGTGCCTGGGAGTGCACCTTCGCCGAAAACGACAAGGACGCGCGTCTGAACGAACACTACACCCACAGTCGCTATGGCCGGAACTGCCCGTATGCGGGGCAGCCCGGGAGCCAACTCGTCTGCACCAAGGTCGTGAAGAACCTGACCGCCGACGGAAAGGTCGCCTCGTTCTCCTGCCCGGACGTTCGCCATAAGAGTAAGAAGAAGTCGGCGGCCTACGTGTGCCTCGGCCTCCTCGACCAGCACCCGTGCGACTGCAAAGGCCAGATTCACGACTGGCATCTCCTCACTTTTCACGATTTCCATTGCGTTGAGGGACACGGGATCGGACGTCCCGTATGGCGGGCGGCGGCGAAGGCGAAATGACGAATCGGTGTCCGTCCTGCGGCGAAGCGTCGCCTCCCGGGGTTGCGGTCTGCCCCTTTTGCGCCACTCCCCTCTCCGCCGGCTCGACCCTCGTCGACCGCGACAAGATCAAGAGCGCCGAGATCATCGCGCATCTCGCCCAAGCCTGCGGTTGCTCCCCGACGGAGACGGCCGCCGTCGTCGATGGGCTCTGGGAATACCTCTCCGATGCGAGCCACTACACTCACGGCGCGGGTGACCAGCTCGTCATTCCGCACTTCGGGATCTTTCTACGACGCTTCCAAGATCGCCCCATCGAGTTCCAATCACGCAAACGGGAGGAACTATCCGCAGCAACCCTGAGCTCCGAGTGGACGAACCGGTCGAAGGGACCGCTCTCGGTTCGCCGCCGAATCGCCACGGCAATCGCGGAATCGAAGGAACTGGAGTTGCGGGCTGCGGACGTAATCCTCAACGCGCTCTTCGCGCTCCTGGCGCAGATCTTCCAACGAGGTCGCGCCCGTATCGTCTGGGCCCGGCGAGGGGTGATGTCTCCCACCAAGACGCGCTACCGCCTCCGCCTATTTCCCTCCTTCGTCAATCGCTTCGAATGGGAGTGACGCTCTCCGCGCTTCTCGACGTCGGGAGCGAGCAGTTAGATCGTCTGGCCCGCTCGGCCGACTCCCTCTATCGACGATATCCCGTCCAGGGGCGGACCAAGCTTCGCTGGATCGAAGCGCCTCGGGACGATCTCAAGCACGTCCAGCGGCTGATTCTCGATCGGCTCGCGTATCGACTGCCGACGACGGAATGGGCGCACGGCTTCGTTCCCCATCGCTCGATCGTCACGCACGCGCAGAACCATGTCTCCCGTCCCTGGGTCGTCACGGCGGATATCCGAGGCTTCTTTCCCTCGATGAGCGCCGCCCGCGTCGCCGAGGCGCTGGCACCCTTGGAACTCGACGTGGAACTCTCGAGGACGGTCGCGCTCGTCACTCGAGCGGGCCGGCTCCCTCAGGGCGCGCCCTCGAGTCCGCACCTCGCCAACGTCATTTTCGCAAGCGTGGACCGAGAGCTGGCCCGATTGGGCTGGACCTACAGCCGATATGCCGACGATCTCGCGTTTTCCGGCTCGGGCGATCCGTCCCGACTCGTGAACGACATCCGGCGGATCGTTCTTGGCCACGGCTTCCAACTGGCTCGCGACAAGACCCGGATCATGGGGCGGCATCGGCGACAGTGGGTCACCGGTCTCGTCGTCAACGATCGCGTTTCCGTTCCTCGCGACGCGCGACGCCTTCTCCGCGCGGCGCTCCACCGCGGAGGCGGATCGGAGCTGCTCGGACGGCTTTCCTACGTTCGATTCCTCCATCCGGGATTTGCGGATCGCGAGCGGGATGATATACTCCGGCTGGGAGGTCCGCCGCCCTAGTATTCGGGCTCGACCGATCGAGCCGACTGCGGCGATTCGCCGCGGGATTTGGAATGGCATCCTTCGCCATGTCCACGGAACCGCGCCGCAGCGCGCGCGCGGTTCCGCGGACGCTCCGGAACGAAGGACTGTAGGGCGGCGGGCTTCCTCTTCTTGACACCTCTTCGCCCGAGTGCGTACGATCCCCACCATGAAAGCACCTTCCGCTCGCGCCATCGACGAATCCGGCAAGCCCGTCATGGGAGCCCAAGTACTGCTGGTCGACTCCGCGGGAAGGATTCGATCCGCTCTGCCGCTCACCGACGAGCAGGGCGCGTTCACCCTCCCGGCGGCTGATCCGACGTTCCGTGTCCTCCTCGCCCACCGCGACCACGTCCGGGTCGTCGGTCCCTTGCCGCCCGGAGCCACCAGCTATGAGATGAAGAGGAAGGCATCGGCCTTCCGATCCCAAATCAAGGGCGCCCCCAAAACGAGGATCGCCTACGTGGAGCGCGACGAAAAGGGACTCATCGCGATGTTTGAGTGCGTGTCGGACGACGCGGGGATGTTCGCGATTCCGAAGGAGCCGGGATGCACGTACCGCATCGTTCCCTTTCTCGAGACGTCGGGGGGAATGAAGCGCGTCACGGAGAATCTCGACATCGTCCCGATTCCCGAGTTGGAATCGCTCGCTACGGAACTCCGGTTCAAGAACGTCACGCTGATTCGGAAGACGGAGCTCGAGACCACGTACCGAGTGGAGCCGAACATCCACTTGCGTTTTTTCTTCCTGCCCCGTTCGCTCGACGAGGCGATCGCGTTCGCTCCGCTCCTCGAAGCGTACGACGAGACGCGGGACTCCGCTCGTGAGGGCGTCCACGATGCGTTCTGCACCGTACGGCGGGCCGGCGGGACGAACGGCATCGGATACTCGGCCTATGAAGTCCCGGGAGAATCGCTCGAGGAAATCGTGCAGCGCACCGGGCCGCTCTCGGAAGGCGAATGCGTCGACCTCGGTCGCACGCTGTCCGCCGCCCTTCCCGCGCTCGAGAAGCGGGGGCTGGTTCACGCGAACATCGCCCCGCGGTTCGTCTATCGCGGAAGCGAGGGTTGGAAGGTGGCGCCTCCCTGTCCCGCGACGCGCCTGGGGTCGTGGTATGAGCGAAGCCACCGCTTGCACGAAGGCGCGGACGGCGACGATGCCCGCGGGGTGGGAGCTACGGTGCACTTCGCCGCCACGGGGCGGGCGCCGGAGGATCCGTTCCGTCCCACGGGGCGCGCGGCCGTAGACGCGCTGCTTCAGCCGCTCCTTCGATAACCGTTGCCAGTGGCGCGCCATCCGGTATAATGCGCGCTCCGGAATCGGGCCGTAGCGCAGCCTGGCTAGCGCGCTTGCTTGGGGTGCAAGAGGTCCCGGGTTCAAATCCCGGCGGCCCGACTATCCGTTCCGCCCCTGCGAACTGCAGACTTTCCGGGTCCACGGTCGCGGGAGCGGCTTCCGCAATCGGTTCTTGGAACAGCCCGACCCCGAGCCTTCCCTCGCCTTTTTCCCCTCGAGGCCACACGACGGAGTCGATGAATCGCGGCAGGAGCAGCTTGATCCTTTCGGGTCTTTGCGCACTGGCCTCCACGAGATCGTGAAAGCCGGCGAGACTCGCGATCGCATCCTGGACGACGATCGCCTGGGTCTGTTCGGCTTCGCCTGATAGGCGTACGGGACCTTGCGCATGTTGACGACGTACGACCGCGCGGGTGGAGGTACACGGTGGTCCATGCGGACTTCTCAGCGATGAAGTCGTTGTCGTGCATCTTCACGCCCACGAAGTATGGCGCCTTCGCCCCGGCCGCCTTCCGCGCGTCCGCGAACGCGCGTTCAAGGAAAGCCGCGACCGGTTCGCCGACGTGCTCGAACAGCTTGAGGTCCTGGTGCTCCGGCCGGAGGTAGAGGCCGTCCCGTGGCGAGGTCGAGGCCGTGCGTCTCGTATTCGACGACGATCCGCCGCTGCGCCGCGGCCGGCGACTCCTTGAGACGGCGCAACAGGGTAGCGTCGTAGAGGTCCGTCATCGTCGTGGTCTGATAGAGATCGACGGGGATCCCGTGCTTCTCGTGGATGTCGAGGATTCGCGCCACCGTCTCCGCGCCTTCCTTCGGGTACGAGAAGTCCTGCACGTTGATCGAGAAGATCACGCAGTCCGCCGGACGCGGGGACTCCTGGACGAGGATCGCGGCGAGCGTCATCAGGATCATGGGATCTCCGTCACGTAGACCATGAGATACGTGCCGTCCTCGAGCCGGACCACGGCGGCATCCTTCACGTCCCCCTTCTCCATCCCCGTCGACACGTCGACCTGGAGGCGATAGCCCGCCTCCTCGGTCCAGGTCCACCCGTCGGTGCTCCAGAAGGAGACGATGGACGCGGCGCCGCGCGTGAAGCCGTAGAAGCGGTGGCCGCCGGGGAAGTCGACGGCGTTGGAAAGGGCGCAGGGATTCCCCTGGTACGCCGTCACGAGATTATCCTCGGCATTGGTGAACGACTGGCCGTCCGCCGATGTCGCGTGCCAGTTTCCGCCGGAGGACGTGGTGTTCCCGCCCGCGAACAGATGCCAGGTCCCGCCGACCACCGCAATCGACGGATCGAGCACCTTCTTTCCGGACTGCGAGAATGCGACGCCCTGGTTCGTGAAGTGGAACCCGTTGGTCCCCTCGGCGCGATAGGTGCGCGGACCCTGGCCGTCGTTGGGATCCGACGTCACGTACATCCGGAAGGTCCCGTCGGGCAGGATCCGGACGTCGGGGTCGACGGGGCTCGCCATGCCGTCGAAGCCCGACAGCGTCACGAGCTTGTACGCCCAGGTGTTTCCTGCGTCGACGGAGACGGCGACGACGACCTTGTTCATGTCGGAGCCGACGGTCCACCCCAGATAATAGAGGTAGATCCATCCGTTCGAGTCCATCACCAGGTCCGGCACGTCGGCCTGGTCTGAGATCAGTCGGTTCTCGCGCGTCCACGCCAGCCCGTCGGACGAGGTGGCGATGAGAAGACGGTTGCTCCAGGGTCCCTTCTGCCCCGGACCTGCCGCGGCACCCGTAGGGGGCGTGAAGTCGCTCGAGAGGATCGAGTCGTCGGAGGAGTCCCCACTTCCCCCGCCGCCGCCCCCGCGGCCACGATGATTCGTCAGACAGAGCCTAGGGCTTCTCTCCCCCGTGGGGCCACTGTCCGGAGGCAGCGCAGGACTTGCTGAGGGGCTTGCCGGAACGAGAGCATCCCTCCCTCTGGCAGTTCATTCCCGGGTAGTTTTGAGTGACGTAGGTGCAGTCCGTTGCCTCGCACCTCCAGACGATGGCCGCGCGACTGATCACCTTCTCCGTCCAGTTGCGGCCGCAATCGCAATAGGTCGCACGCTCGCCGCGGTGTTTCTTCTTGGGACACTGGTAGTACACCCTGACGCAGACCTCCCTCTCCTCAAATCGATTGACCCCGCAAGGACAGCACCCGCTCTTGTCGAGCGGAGGATCGACCATGGCGCACTTTTCATTGCAGACCTTGGCCTTCTCCAGGGTCGAGAGGTCGCACGGCTTGGAGTCCTTCTTGTCTTGCGGCGTGGAGATCGAGACGATCCAGAGGGCCGTCCAGAGCAGGCGCATGTTGTCCTCCCGGAATTGACGTTTTCAGTATACACGCTCACGATTCGAAGTTGCGCACCTCGAACTCGGCGGCCTCGACTCCCGGGACCCGGAAGTCCTTGTCCGCCCAGCCGCCGAACTCCCACCGGCCGCCGTCGTACTCGTGTGGCGGACGCACGAGCCAGAGCGACGCGAAGTGGGAAGCCACGCGGAGGCATTCGAAGAGCGCTTCGGCCACATCAGCCACCTTCAGCGGAGAGACGAAGGCCGTCTCGAAGAGAGCTGGATCCTTCCAGTACCGTTGGATTTGAACAGCCCCGATTTCTATTCCCAGCTCCGTGGGGATGTAGCCTCCCGCGATATTTGCAACGGTCTGGGGTCTGATTTCTCACGTCTGT
>CAZGKV010000167.1:0-8029 GCA_964526305.1 uncultured Planctomycetales bacterium
GACGTCCAGGAGCACGGCGTCCACTCGCTCTTTCTTGACGCCGTCGATCGCCTCTTGGCCGTTGCGGGCCTCCACGGTCTCGTACCCCGCGTTCTGGAGGAAGAGGCAGAGGATCTTCCGGATGCTGGCGTTGTCGTCCGCTACGAGGACCCGGTACCGGCCGGCTTCGATCACAGGTTTGTGGATTATTGAAAATCGCCCGAAGGGTGTCAATCGACACGGGGCGCGTTGTCGTTGTTACGGTTCGTGTCTACGTGAAAAGTTCCGGGTATCGTCGGCGCTTCCCAATGGGAAACTTCGCTCGATCCGATCGGCCTACTGGGATAGGTACTGAGCCGTTAGCCGTGAGCTTGTAGCCAGATGTCGGGCCGGCCGTTTCGGTACCCTGCGTTGGTCCTGGTGGCGAATGACCAGCCGAGGGCAGCCTCAGAAGGAGCGATCATCCGTCAGCTATGGACCAGAGTGCCCGCCCGTCGGGCAGATTCGCGGTCCATTCTGGCTGACAGCGAATCGCTGGTTGTCCTTGAAGTTTCGCGCCGAATAGGCCATCTTCTCAACCTCGAATGAATATCGCTCTCGCGTTCGGCATCGTGCTCTCTCGCGCGCAGGATCCGGACAAGAAGTAGTGGACCCGCTCGACCTTCTCCTCGTCGGACTCGCGGCCGGCGACTCGCTCGGCTCGACCTCCGAATTCGCGGGACGCGGCTCCATTCCGTCGATCTACGATCGCCACCGAGAGGAGGGCTGGCCCTTCCGGCAGGTGGGGGGCGGGAGCTTCGGCTGGCGACGGGGCGAGCCTACGGACGACAGCGAAATGGCGCTCTGCCTGTACCGGTCCTTCCGCGAGCTCGGCCGGTTCGACGGCGCGGACGTCGCGCGGCGGTTCGTCGAGTGGATGCGCCGCGGGCCCCGCGACATCGGGGGCACCACGAGCCGGACGCTGGGCGCGATCGCCCGCGGGACGCCGTGGCACGAAGGGGCGCTCGGGGACTACCGCTCCAATCCCGGCAACGCGGCCAACGGGTCGGTCATGCGCAACGGCGTGGTTCCCGGGATGTGCGGAGCGCTCGAGGAGGCCTACGCGATCTCGCTTCTCCACGGCATCATGACGCATTACGCGCCGCTGCCGGTGCTCTGCTGCGCCGCGCAGTCGTATCTCATCCGCGAGCTGATTCGCGAGCCGCGACTCGACGAGGCGTGGCCCGCGACGTTCGCCGAATCGTTCGAGGCCTGGCTGCGCGGAAGCGACGGACTCGTGCGCGGCTGGGCGGAGGCGACGGCGGCGCATCGTCCGCAGGCGCTCGAGGCGTTCCTGTCGGCGGACTGGAATTCCTTCAATCCGTTCGAGGCGGACTTCTCGGTCGGGATGGGGTACTGCCTCCTCACGCTGAAGGTGGCGGTGTGGGCCGCGCGATGGAGCCTTCACGACGAGCCGTTTCCGGTGCCCGCGGAGTTTCCCGCCGAAGTCTTCGCGAAGCGCGGTCCGTTCGTCCTCGGTTGGGTGGCGATGGTCGGCTACGACAGCGATACGTACGGCGCGACAGCCGGGCCGCTGATCGCCGCGGCCCATCGGGGGCTTCCCGAGGAGATGACGGACGGTCTGTGGGTGTGGAAGGACGTCCGCGGTGGATAGCGAACGGTTGATTCTTACCCCTGAGACCACAGCACGGCTGGCGCCGCAACCAAAGGGCGAATCCCCTTTCCACCTCGCGACACCCTACTCTGCGCGCCTGTGTGGTGGTGAATTCTAGGGGCCCAGCGCCTTCGCGAGCGCGGCGTTCCAAGCCGGCGCCCGGTCCGGATCGATCATGCACGCCAGCCCGACCCTTCCTTTCAGATAGGCCGCGAAGTTCGGGTGTCCCGTACGGTTCTGACTCTCCAGCCCGTGCTTCGCCGCGTTGTGCAGGATCGCGCGCAGGATCCGCAGTTCCTTCCGGCTGAGCTTGGGGCGCTGGTTGACGGTGACGCCCGTGACTTCCTGGTGACGGGAGCGTCGCATCACGCGCCCCTTGGCGGCGTTCTCCTCGAATCCCTCGTCGACGATGATCTGCCGTACGCGGCCGAGCAGCGAGCCGATCGCGGCGGGGTCGTCGCCCGAGAAGGTCAGGTCGTCCGCATAGCGCGTGTACGCGAAGCCGAGTTTCGCGGCGAGCGCCTGAAGCCGGCGGTCGAGCGCGCGGCAGAGGATGTTCGTGATCGCGGGACTCGTGCACGCGCCCTGCGGCAGCGCGCGCTCGTCGACGGCCACGTAATAGCGCCGGCCGCGGATCGAGGCCACGGCGCGCGGCGGCTCGGTGCAGAGGAGCGCCAGAATCGTCGACACCTGCGGGCTGTAGCCGAACGACCGGAACAGCCCCTGGACGCGCGGGAAGGTAATCGATGGGAAGAAGTCCTTGAGGTCGAGATTCGCCACCACCTTCCGGCCGACGTGAGGGACCGCGTTGCTCACGATCGAATGTCGCGGACGGAATCCGTGCGCCTGCGGATGCAGTTCGACCTTCTCGAGGATGTCCCTCCACACCCAGGCCTGGGCCTGCTTGAGGTCGGGTTTGGGCGCGGAGATGTGACGCGTGCCGCCGGACTTCTTAGGGACGTCGTAGCGGTGATAATGGACGACCGTCGCCCCCTTCCGATGGAAGGTGAGCCAGCGGAGCTTTCCGAGCGTGACGCCGAGCGCGGCGGCAAGTTCGCGGCCCTCGTGCAGGACGGGCAGGCCCGAGGACGTGAGGCGCGTGACGTCGCTGACGGTGTTGCCGAGATTCGCGCTGACGCCGGCACCGAGATGGATGATCGTCGCCTGTCGTTTCGCGGCCCAGGCGGCGAGGCTCTTTCGCCGCGCCTCCTCGCGCGCCTTCCTCCGCGCGGCGCGCCGCTCGCGGCTTTCCTTCATGCGCCGCTGGTGTTCCTGGGCGAGCGCCTTCAGCGGATCCTGATGGGTCTGGTGCTGCTGCTGGAACTGCGCCAGCTTCGTCTCGACCTGCCGGCGTTCGAGAGCTTCGGAGGGCGGATCGGGCGGCAGCCCCTGGCCCATCGGCCAGAAGCCGTGCTCCTGCATGCGCCCCAGGATGCGCTGCGGGGGCAGGTTTTGCACCCGGCGGTACAGTCTGGCTTTCGGGTCCTCGCTCATGACGGGGAGAAGAGGGTGGGTGAGCGACGTCGGCTTACGAACGGGCTACGACGTGCTCGTTCCGCTCAAAGCGGAAGAGGTCACTACCCGACCCGCGGGAACCGGAGGTTCCACCCAGCCGCGGGTGGGTAGTGCCTCTTCCGCGGTGACGAACGGGCCTGTGACGAATGGGGGACAAGCATGCACGCGCGGCGTAACGCCGCGCAGATTGCTAAGGCTTCTGCCGCCCACCCACCTCTTCGATCTCCTTTATTTTTCCTGTTCCAGGCGCTGCATGTGAGCCAGCCGCAACGCGAGAATATGTTCGCACGGTCCCCGAGTCAACTTGTGCTGCCGCCAGAACGGGCAGGTGCAACTCGCGTCGGCGATCTTTCCGTCGTGCTCCACGTGGACGAGCGGCCGCACCGAGAGCGCGTCCACGCCTTTCGCGCTTCCGCTCAGCTTGTAGCCGGTGCCGACCGGGCGGCGGGCGATGATCCGCACCTGATCCGAGTCATGGATCCGCCGCGCCTCCTTCGCCCGGGGTTCGTTTTCTTCGGCCGCCTTCTCGGCCATCCGCACCGCCTGGACGGCCGAAAACGGCTCCAGGAGAAGGTCGCGATGGCGGAACCGGCCGCTCGCGAGATCGAACATCCCGCGGCCGACCTGGCAGAGGTACGAGAGCGCGCTCCGCGTCTTCTCGAGCCCCAGCCCGGTCTTCTTCCCGAGGTCCGCCGGCGCCGCGGAGTGCTCCTCGCGAAGGCAGTGGTACGTCGTCGTCAGCTCGTCCGCGCCGACCTCGAGCCTTCGAGCGAGCAGGCTGAACTTCGAGCCGCCCGTCCAGTCGTTGTCGGTCCATCCCGAGAGCGCCAGCGTGAATCGGATCGGGCCGAGGTCGAGCACGTAGATGGTCGGCATCCCTTCGCCCGCGAGGTAGAGGTCCACTTTCCGGCACACCGGCAGGAGCCGCGCGAGCGTCTGCAGTCGGTCCCGGCCCCAGGTACGAATTGTCTGCGGGCGCGAGCCTTCGTATGCGGCCGTCCCCGTGAGCGGAACCTCCCAGTTCCACGGCTCGAGGATCGCCCGTGGCGGCGCTCCCGGGAAGAGCTCGAACCTCAGCGCGCGCGGCGAGACCCTCGTGCGATGGCGACGCAGGAACCGGCAGATGTTAAAGAGGTCGACCGGCTCCAGCGTGACCCTCGCGAGCGAGAGGCACATCGTGCTGTGCACCTGGAGGAATCCCATGAGCCAGCTGTCGGGCAGCGCGATCTTCTTCTCGCGGCACCCGCCCGCACCGATCCGGGCCGCGAACCCGCCGGGCGCGACTTCAAACCGCGTCTCCCGATAGGACCTCATCCGCTCGAGCTCCAGATGGAGCTTCGAGCTGAAGTCGATGTTCGTCGTCCCGCACTCGTACGCGCCCACGCGGCCAAACAGTTCGTGGCTCGCCCCGACCCGCGCGTACGTGCTCTCGTCCCGCGAAAAGGCCTCGAAGGAGATCTCGTCCGGATGGACGGTGATCACGGGGTCGAGGAGTTCGGCCAGGTCGTATTCGTCCTGGACGAAGTAGTCGAAGAACGCCCTCCGCGCCCGGTCGAACGGTTCGAGACGCCCGCGGCGGGACTCATCGAGCTCGGCGAGCCGCGCGGAGAGCGCCGCCAGCTCCTCGCGCGCCGCCATCGTCCTTGCACCCAGGCCCGCGAGAAACTTGCGGTCCTGCTCCGCCAGCCACCGCCGGAAATCCTCGCGATCGCGCGGTCGGTATTTGAGGTCGCTGACGACGACCTGATAGAGCGCGGCGAGCGCCTCCCGCAGGAGAAGCGGATGGCTCACCAAGCCGTCGAAGAAGACCGCCTCGCGCAGCGTGTTCGTCGCGAACGCCATCTCCGACGACCGGAGTCCGTTCACGACCCCGCTCGTTCCCGTGTAGCGGTAGTGGAGTTCCATCAGCCCTTCGGCAGAGTCACGGGACTCCGCGCCTCCGGCTGGGCCATTTTGATCCGGACGATTGCGTCGAGCACGTCCTCGCGGTCGGCGCGCCCCTGGGTCCCCACGAACTCCTCGAGGAGCGAGAGCGCGATCTCCGCTTGTGCCACGTCCCGCGACCCGCGCGAGCGGAGAAGTTCGACGACGCGCCGTTTGAGCGGGAGCCGCGGCCAGACATCCAGAAGCGCCGAGCGGCAGAGTCCGCGCACCCGCTCGAGGGCTTCCGCGCCGTCCGGCAGCGATTCGACCGCGAGCTCCGCGGCGAAACTGCGGACCTGGGTGCCGGGATGTTCCGCGAGTCGGAACACGATGGACGGATCGTGCTTCGAGCCGCGGATCGTCTCGATCGCGAACCGCTGGACGTCCCCGAAGTTCGAGTCGACGAGGTCCAGCGCCCGCGCCAGGTCGTTCGTTCCGCGGAGCAGCCTCGTCGCCGTGGCACGCACGTCCGGCCATTCGCAGTCGAGGAGGGCGAAGAGCGGCGAAGCATCCTCCCAACGCGCGGACTCCAGGAGCCGGATCGCGGCCGAGCGGACCGCGGCCAGCCGATGGCGGGCGACGCCGATCAGGGTTCGGAGGTCGAGAGGGGACCGCGTGTGGGCCAGCAGTTCGCCGGCCACGATCTTGGACGACGTTCCGCAGTCGCGGATCATCGCGCAGAGGGCGGGCCCGTCGAGGAGGGCCGCCAGCTCCTCGCGCAGAGCTTCGCGGCAGACTCTCGCGACGGCCTCGAACCCGTCGCCTGCGAACGGCGCGTCCTCGTCCGGCGGAACTTCCTTCGTCGCCCGGAGGGCCCCCAGGAAGACCGGAGCGAGCGCGCGTCGCGCCTCCGGCCGCGAGGCGAGCACCTCGACCGCGATGGCCGCGGCCGCGAGCGCCAGCTCGGGATCCTCGATGCGGAGGAGGTCGAGCGTCCGCCGCGGGTCGGAGAGCCACTCGTCGCACGTCCGTCGCAGCAGCTTGCGCCCGAGTTCGCGCGCGGCGGGAAGCGCGTGCCGCGCAAGCTTGAGCGTCACCGACCAGTCGACGTCGGGCCGGTTCTCGAGGAGGCCGAGGACCGTCGTCACCAGCGGCTCGAACGGCGAATCGAGGAGCGGCGTGAGCTCCGCGAGCGAAAGCCCCGCCAGGAGGCCGGGGTGTCTCTGCGTGATCGCCCGATATGCGAACTCCTGGACTTCGGGCAGCGTGGCCCCGGCCAGGACGCGAAGGTACGCTTTCGGCTGGGCGTCCCAGAGTTCGGGATGGGACTCCTCGCGGACGCTCGGCGGGGGCTTCGCGTGTTTCGAGCTGACGACCTGGAAGCGCAGCGACTTCTTTTGGAGCCGGAAGCGGCTCCCGCCGCCCCATAGGATTTGGTGGAGGAGGTAGCAGGTCGCGAAGGGGCCGTACTTTCCGCGAGGCGCGGCCGCGTCCTTCTCGGTGTAGTGGATCAGCGCCTCGGCCGCCGCCGCGGGATAGAGCTCCGGACGGTAGCGCGCGAGACGACGGAGATGTCGCCAGGCCGCGCGGCGCATGTAGTTCTGCGTTTGCGGCGAGAGGACCGTCACCTCGCGGGACTGGCCGTCGTAACCGGACTTGACCATGGCCTTCGTGCCGTGGCCCGCAAATCTCTCGACGCGGTGGGAGATCTCGCCCCAGACGGCGAAATCGTTCCGCAGCTCGGCCCGCCTCAGGATGCTCTTCACGTAGCGCCAGACGAACGGCCGATCGAGAGTGAGTCCGGCGAGCACGCGACGCACCGCGGCGGTCGCGGGAGCGGAGTCGACCTCGTAGAGAAGATCGCACGTCCAGGCCTGCCGTTGCGCGTCGATCGTCTGGATCGCCGCGAACAGAGCCTCGGGGTCGTTCGTCCTGACGGCCTCGGGCAGTTCGGCGAGCGTGCGCTGCCGCGCCTGCTCCAGCCCCGGCGAATCGCCGAGATTGCGGAGCGCCTCGACGGCCGATCGCCGGCGCGAGAGGAGCTTCCGCTCGGCGTACGGGCGGATCGCCGGGATCGCCCGCGGATCGCCGATGCGGCCGAGCGCGTCGAGGATGGCGCAGACGTCATCGACGGCCGCGGGAAGCGAGGCGAGGAGCGTGTCGACGACGCGTCGGTCGCCGCGCCATCCTGCGCGGAGCGCCGCGCGCGCGCGCCGCACCGCGACTCCGCTCGCGAAGGCCTCGGCGAACCCGGACTCGCCGCTGGGAAGATACCCTTCGGCCCGGAGCTGGGCCTCGACCTGCGCGAGTTTGTGCGGCAGCTCCGACGGTGGGAACGGACCGAACGTGCTCCCCTGCGTGAACTGGCCCGCCTTCACGCCGCGGCCGACGCGGATCAGGAACCCGTCCTCCTTGCGGAACGCGGGCTCCGTCGAGATCACTGCGACGGGCAGCGGCGCCTTGGGCTTGTAGAAGCGAAGCGGCTTATCCAAAGTCGTCGAAGTCCTCGTCCTCTTCCTTCGCGGACGGAGTCTTCGGCTCCGTCGTGCCGGCCATCGACTCAGAATCGAGGGCCACGGCGCCCTTCGCCTTGCCGTTGCCCGCCATGGGCGTGAGATCCCCGAGCTGCGCTTCGAGCTCCGCCCTCAGCTCTGCGAACGAGGCGAACGACTTTTCGCGGAACAAGTTGTATCCCGTCCACATGAGGTCGGCGCAGATCTCCACCGGGACCTGGCCCGTGTTCGCGCCGAGGCCGGGGAGCGCCACCGATCGGATGCTGCCCGGCTCGCGCAGGTTCTGCATGTTGACCGCCTGGAACGCCGCCGCGCAGGCGAGCACCACGTTCAGCGTGCCGCTCACGTCCTCGGAGGAGCCGACCATCGTCGGCGTCGAGATGAGATACTTCGGCTGGGGACGGCCGGTGGGAACGCTGAGCGCGTGCCCGACGGGCAGCGAGCCTCCGTACTTCGTGGTGATCTCGCGTTGAAGGCTCGTCTCGATGGACTGCCCGAGATGTCC
>CAZGKV010000168.1:0-7869 GCA_964526305.1 uncultured Planctomycetales bacterium
TCTGCACCCTCGGCGCCGCCACCGCGGCCACGATCCTACCGGGATGAGCTCTTAGTTCGCCGGAATCACGATCTTCGCCCGGTATACCAACTCCCGATCCTCGCGCGCCCTCCACGTCTCGACGATGGTCTCGACGGAGGGCTCCACTTTTCCGTGGAAGACGGTCTTACCACCGGTCGTGACCTTCAGCGTCTTGGAGAGGTCGAGGAGCGTTTCGTCGACATAGATCGTGATATCCGTCGCTCCCTTCACGGAGAGGTCGATCGTCTGTCCTTGGATCTTCGCTTCCACCGTCGCCGGAGTTCCCGCGACTCTCAGCCAGTAGGCCTGGGGGCAATAGTCGCCGACGAAGTAGTGTCTCAGCCTCGCGGGATGGGAATTCCGGCGCTTGGGTTTCAACCAGCTCTGGATCGCCTTCATGATTTCCGACCCTTCGCGGACGTTCAGGATGTGGCCGCCCTTCGGGACCTCCCGGTATTCGAAGTCGCTTCCGAACTCCTTGAGTTGATCCCGGGTACGCCGCGCGAAGCCGACCGGAACGGTCATGTCCTTGTCGCCGTGCACGAAGTAGATCGGAAGGGCGGAGGCATTACCCACGAGAGGCCGAAGAAGGTCGTCGCTCTTCTGAAGGTACTCGCGTCGGGAGACTCCGCCCGCGAAGGGGACGATCGCGGCGAATCGGTCCGGGTAACGCAAGCCGAGGTTCCACGTTCCGAATCCGCCCATGGAGTACCCGGAGAGGAAGACGCGGTTCTCGTCGATCGCGTAGCGCTTCTTGAGGAGGGAGAGCGCGGTGAAAACGAAATTCCCCTCTCGGTAGCTCCACCAGTGGGGGAGCGATTTCGCCCACGATCCCATCGGAGCGTCTTCGTTCTTGGCTCCCTCCGGCTCCGCCTGCGCCGAGGGCGCGGAGACGATCAGGCCTTGGGACTCGGCGAAGTTCTTCCACGCGTACTTGAGTTGGTCCGCATCTCCCCCCAACCCATGCAGGACCACCATGACGCCCAGGGGCGCCGTCCGGTTCGGGACGATGACCACAAGATCCGTCCGGCGGCCGAAGGCGTCCGTGATCTCTTCGCGGTACTCTCCCTTCTTCCCGTCGTGAGGAGTGCGTCCGCGGCGGATCGTCTTGAGAATCGCCGAGGTGTCCTGCCCTCGCAGGGCCGCGGCATCGCCGGCCTCGAGAGCGCGCCAAATCGCCTCCTCGTCCGTCGAGGCGAGGAGAATCAGGAAGAGCCACGGTACGGGCATCGTCACCTCCCGGCTTGAGACACGTCAGGACCGGATCAAGTTCGCCCCTTCCACATCGAATAGAGGATCCAAACTCCGAGCAGGACCAGCAGAATTCCAGGAGCGTAGAAGTGTAGGTGGGACGGCGCCATGGTCGGATAGATCGTGACGCGTCCTCCGATCTCTTCCCACATCGGTCGGACCAAGGGTTTCAGGATGAGAGAGATTCCGCCCCCCAGAGCGAGGAAGGAAGCGATGAGGCTCAATCGGCTCATGCGGAACGAGACGGCGGCGAGGGAGATCAGGAGACAGCTCAGCCACCCTTCGGCGCCGTAGACGACCCCTCGAGAGAGCCCGTAGAAAAAACTCACCAGGGTCCCTCCGGCGAACGCCAGCCCGGTTCCGATGAAAACGAAAAGCGTACGAGGGAGAAGTCCGAGAGGTTCGGGAGCGGATCGACCGAGGGTGCCGGGGGCCGGTGTCCGCGGTCCGCCTACGAGGAGCGGGTTCCCGCACGAGCCGCATTGGGTCGCGCCGTCCGGGTCCTCCGGCACTAGGGCTCCGCAAGAGGGGCAGAGATGGGCCCGCGAATCCATGGACAGCAGGGTACACCAAAGGGGCAGGTTTTGCGACCGAACAGGTCGATGTCCTCCAGATAGACCTCCCAGGAGAGGTTCCAACGGCTCCCTCCCCCGTATGTTCGCAACGACCCGAAACAAGACCAAACACGGAGATCACAGAGCAAGCCCTCATTTGCCGGTTCGGAACAAAGGGGTTCTTCTCCGCGGTCTCCGTGTTTAGCGTTCTTTCGGCCCGTTGTATATGTGCGGAAGGACCATAGTGCGGGCGACTCAGGAGTCGATGACCAGCGAGTCGTAGAGCGCCGTCGCGTGGTGAACGACGGACTCCAGCTCGTCCGGCCGATAGAGGAGATCTTCGGCGCGGAGCCGGAAGCGGACGCGGAAGCCGCCCCCCTCGGACATCATCAGGCGGAACCATCGGAGGCCCGGCGCCCGGCGCAAGACGATGATGTTCTCGGCGATCCCCGCGGGCTTTCCCTTCGGCGGAACCGCGGCGAGAGCGAGCTCCCGCAGGTAGTCGCCGAACGGCCGCGTGGAGTGGATGAGGACGGCGTCGTCGAGCAGCGCGTCGTAGATGCGGATCCGCGGCAGAAGCCGTATCCCCTCCAGCGCGAAGGGCCACGCGATTCCGGACTTCGTGCGGATGACGCAGGGAAACTTGGGCGGACTCGGGACCTCGAGGCGGACGACGACCTCGTCCTTCTCGGGGAGGCTGATGGAAACGGACCGCCCCTCATGCTTGAAGCGGATCACGTCGGTGCCGAAGACGCTCCGCTTCGTCTCGACTTCGTCGAAGCGCTCCCGCAGCCGGCCGGCGAAATCCTCGATCCTCTTGCGCCGATCGCGACCGCCCTTCGTCATCTCCCAAAGGATGCGGATGGGCACGACGAAGAGAATCAGGATGATCCCCGTGATCACGAAGATCTGAATCCAGAGCGGCACGTCGATGGCGGCGATCATCTTCAATACTATGACGCGTTTCCGGTGGACAATCCCGGAAAATCCGCGCATATTCTACCGCCATGATCATCGCACTACTCGCATCCTTCGCGCTCCAAGAGGAGAAATCCCCCTTCGAGGTGGACAAAGGGGTGTACGAACTTCGGATGGGCGGGGAGCCTGCCGGAGAGGAAGAGGTTTCGTTTACCAAGTCGGGGTGGAAATCGAAGGGACGGTGCGATTTCGGCAGCGCGCTCAAGGCGGAGTATGAGGCGGAACTCGAAGGCGGGCGGTGGAAGGTCCGCTACAAAGATGGTCAGCGCGAAATCGCGATCGAAGCCGAAATGCGCGACGGGAAGGTCAGATCGCGGTACTTGCCGAACGGAAAGGAGATCACCCTCGATCTGGCCAAGCATCCGCATCCGTTCTTCTATGCGGACCTCATGTGGACCCACTTCCGCGAAGCCGGTCGGATCTTGGTCCAGTCGCAACCCGAGAAGTTCACCGCGCTCTACTGGGGTCAGACGACGTATCCGGTGGCCCTCAAGGAGAAAGCGCAATTCGAGAAACGCTTCGGACGCTTGTCGACTCGGCTCTGGTACTTCGTCATGGAAATCAACCGGGTCGAGATCCGGATGGTCTGCGCTCCCGACGGATTGCCCCTCCGCATCACCGTGCCGATGCAGCAGCTCGAGGTCGTCCTCCGCGGTTTCGAAGGGATCGAGATGCCGACGTCCGGGCCGGTCTCGATCGTGGATTCGGGCGAATGGCGCAAGTCGCTCTCTCCGGCGAAGCACGAGGTGCGCTCCGAGAAGAAGGCGAGGATTCCGATGCGGGACGGCGTGAAGCTGGCGGCCGACGTGGTTCGCCCCGCGGGGGAGGGGAAGTTCCCCGCGATCCTGTTGCGCACCCCGTACGGTCGGGAAATGGAGGGAAGAATCAAGGGGGGGTATTTCGCCCGTCGCGGGTACGTCGTCGTGGCGCAGGACGTGCGCGGCCGAGGGGAAAGCGAGGGGGAGTGGTTCCCGCTCAAGAACGAGGAGCGGGACGGCTCGGACACGATCGATTGGATCGCCGCGCAACCGTGGTGCGACGGAAACGTGGGGATGATCGGGGCGAGCTACGTCGGATGGACGCAGTGGTACGCGGCCAAGAGCCGCCATCCGAAGCTCAAAGCCATCGTGCCCCAGGTGGCTCCGCCCGATCCGACGGAGAACATCCCCTACGAGGGCGGCGTCTTCCTCCTTGCGACCGCTTGGTGGGCGTACCAGCTGGAACACATGGGCGGCCGGCTGGAGTGGGACGCGAAGCTCAAGACGTTGCCGCTCTCCGATCTCGACGACGCGATCGGCGTGAAACATCGATTTCTCGACGAGTGGCTCGCGCATCCGCCCGACGATCCCTATTGGGAACCGCTCCGATATCAGAGGTCCTTCGATTCGATCGACATTCCGGCCCTCCACATCTCGGGCTGGTACGACGGGGATCAACCGGGCTCGGTCCAGAACTACGAGGCGATGCGGAAGCTCGGGCGCAAGGGACAGTATCTCATCATGGGACCGTGGTCGCACGGCTTCAACATGTCGCGCACGATCGGCGACATCGATTTCGGAAGAGAGGCGGTGATCGACCTCGACTCCGTGATCCTCCGATTCTTCGACCGCTACCTGAAGGGAACGGACAACGGGATCGAGCGTGAGGATCCGGTGGCGGTATTCGTGATGGGGAAGAACGCCTGGCGCCGAGAGAAGGACTGGCCTCTCCCTGCGGCCCGGCCGACGAAGCTCCATCTCGTCGGCGGGAAGGCCAATCGCCGCGAGGGCGACGGAGGGCTTGTCCTCGAGCCACGCGAATCCCCCGAGGACGTCCTCCGATACGATCCGAACGACACGCCCAAGATCCCGGTGGAGTGGAACGATCCGACCGGCGCCGCGGTCACGATGGACTACTCGAAGTATGAGGACCGCGACGATGTCCTCGACTACACGTCCGCGCCGCTCGGCTCGCCCGTCGAAATCACGGGCCCCATCTCCGTCGTGCTTTCGGTCTCGACCGACGCGGCCGACACGGACTTCACCGCCTCGTGGTACCGGCTGACGAAAGAAGGAAAGCTCGTTCCGATCACCGGCGGAGTGCAGCGTCTGCGGTATCGGACCGGCCGCGACGCGCCCGTGAAACCCGGCGAGATCGTTCCGGTCGAGATCGACTGCTGGGCGACGGGACTCCGGCTCGAGAAGGGCGACCGAATCCGCCTCGAGGTCGGCTCGACGGCGTTCCCCGCCTATGCGCGGAACCTCAACACGCTCGAATCTCCGCTGACCGCGAGGAAAGCGGTGGTGGCGACGAACCGCGTCTACCACGATCCCAAGCGGCCGAGCTACCTGCTCCTTCCCGTGGTGGGGGAGGGAATCCGGTTCGAATGATGCTATGATCCGGCCGTGGGATTCGCGCCCGGATTCACTCGCACGCTCGAGGCCCTCGAGATTCTCGCCCGCAAGGTTCGCTCCGGCGACGAGCGATCCGACCGCACCTCGCCTCGCCGAGGCGCCTCGATGGAGTTTTCGGACTACCGCCATTACACGCCCGGGGACGAGATCCGCTACATCGACTGGAACGTCTATGCCCGCCACGGAACCCTCTTCGTCAAAGAATTCACCGCCGAGGAAAACGTCCACGCGTCGATCGTACTGGACGTCTCGGCCTCGATGAGCTTCGGAGACCCTCCCAAGTTCGAGGCGGCCCGCGAGGTCGTGGCCGCGCTCGGCTACATCGGTCTGGCCAACTTCGACACCGTGAGCGTCTATACTTTTTCGGATCGCCTCGCGACGCTTCGCCGATTCCTTCGCGGCCGGGCGCGCATCTTCGAGCTTCTGTCGGAACTGGATCGCGTCGAACCCGGTGGGTCGAGCGACTTCCGCGCTGCGTTTTCCGCCCCGCTCCCCCGTCTCAAAGGGCGGTCGCTGGTCCTGCTCGTCACCGATTTCTACGATGCGGGGGGGCTCGCCGAGGCGCTCCACTCTCTCCTGAGTCAGCGCTTCGAGGTGCATCTGATCCACCTCCTCGCGCGCGAAGAGATCGAACCTCAGGCACGAGGACGATATCGACTCCTCGATCTCGAGAGCGGCCGCGAACGCGACGTGACCCTCAGGCCCGATTCCGTGGAGCGGTATCGGCGCCGCTTCGACGCCCACTGCCGCGAGCTGGAGCGGACCGCTCGGGAGCGCGAGGTCGCCTACGTGCGCATCCGATCCGACGAGTCGATCGAAAAGAGAATCCTGGACGTCGTCCGGGCGGGCGGGATCTTGGAGAAGCGATGAGTTTCGACCGTCCGGAAGGGCTGTGGCTCCTGGCGCTGGCCGTTCCGATTTTGGCCTTTCACTTCTATCGTGGCCGCATTCGCCGACTTCCGGTTCCGACGCTCCTGTTTTGGGAGCAGATCCTGGTCGAAGAAGAGCGCATTTCCGCTCTCCGGCGCTTGCGCCACTATGCCTCCCTCCTTCTCAACTTGCTGGCGTTGAGCGTGCTCACTTCCGCGGTATCGGAACCCCGAGTGCGCGGCTTGACTCGGGATCCCGTGAGGCTCGCTCTGGTCGTGGATACCTCGCCTCCCATGCTGGCTCGAGAGCCCGACGGCCGGAGCCGGTTGGATCGCGCGCGGGAAGAGGCTCGAACCTGGCTGGATTCTTGCGATGGCGCGGCGCTGTACGACGGCCAAGGACTGGTGGAACCGTTCACGGACGAGATCGAGCGAGTCCGGAGATCGCTGGGGGAACTCCGGGTGCGTCCTCGGAGTCGGGCCGAGGAGATCGTCTCCGATCTACGTCGAACCCGTCCGGATCTCCGCGTGGTTTTTCTCGCCGGTGGAGCCCCGACCCCCAATCGCGGCTGGACCGAGGGTGTTTGCGTGCAAGCGGGGGAGGAACGGTTTCCGACGGTGCGTCTCCGCGCGGCGCGGTTCGGAGCCGAGCCCGTCGAGGAGCGGATCGTCCTGCGGTGGAACGGGGAAGTCCTCGCCGAACGATCGATTCGGGGGGAGGCCGAGACGGTCTTCGAATTCGGGGTGGATCCTTCTCGCCATCCCGGCCGGAGGCTCGAACTCGGAGGCGTGCTCGAAGCGGCCTTCGCGTCGCCCGACGCCTTTCCTCTCGACGACGTCGCGACCTTCGTCGTTCCGCCTTCCGCTCCTCCGCCCGTGATCGTCTTTCACGCGGGAAAACCCGATCCCGTCTTGTCGTCCGCGCTGGAAGCGTTGGCGTCCCGAGGGTGGATCGGAGAGAGGATCTTGGTCTCCCTTTCTCGCTTCGATCGGGTTCGTTCCGCGATCGGGGAGGGGACCGCGGTGATCCTGGATCGGTGCGCGCCGCCCGAAGCTCCGAGTGGAGGATCCTGGCTCCAGCTCGGAGCCGCTTCCGGAGCGGAGTTGGTCCGCCCGGTGGTGACCGACTGGGATCGATCGGGACCGTTGTTCGACGGAGTC
Organism: uncultured Planctomycetales bacterium; assembly: GCA_964526305.1. Taxonomy (GTDB): domain Bacteria; phylum Planctomycetota; class MHYJ01; order MHYJ01; family JACPRB01; genus JACPRC01. The sequence goes on from CAZGKV010000168.1 coordinate 7,228, forward strand.
GAATTGACCTCCCTTGCCGTCCAGCGAGCGCGGCTGGTGCGGGGCGGTCGGCCGCTGATCGAAACGGCGTCCGGCCCGATCGCGACGGTGGAACGCCGGGCCGGACTGGTCTTCGTTGCTCTCGGGTTTTCCGCCGATCTGGCCGAGTCCGACTTTGCCTTGCGCGCCGCCTTTCCCCTTTTTCTCCGGAACTGGTTCGAGTGGATTCGACGGGGGGCGACGCGCGCGTTTCCGACGCAGGCGTCGTTCGGCGATGCGATCGTACCCGAGGCCGAGTGGCTTCGAGAAGGAGCGTACCGCGTCGTAGGGGCTCAGGGCGAATCGGCCCACCCGGTCCGCGGCGGAGAACCGATCGTGCCCCTCTGGCCGGGGGCGGTTCGCATTTCCGCGGAGGGGCGGGAGGAGTTCGTCGCCGTCAACTTCTTCGATTCCGACTCTTCCGATCTCGCGAGGTCGACCGCCCCTGCCTCCGACCCCGCCCCCCTTCCCCGGCCGTGGTTTCGGCGCATTCCCTACGCGGTCCTGGCCGCGGCGATCGTGCTGGCGCTGCTCCTCCTCGAATGGTTTCTCTACCATCGGGGGTGGATCTAGCCTGGATTTTTCGCGGTCATCGACACAAAGACGAGTTTGGGATGGACGGCG
>CAZGKV010000169.1:0-7772 GCA_964526305.1 uncultured Planctomycetales bacterium
TGCAAGTCGTCGGTGTCCAGGAATCCGATCAACTTCACGATGCCCGCGCGACCCATCCGTTTGACCTGGGCCATTGCGGCGCCTCCGGGACGCTCGAGGTCGTCGAATTCCCCACCCGCTCGCAATCCATCGAGGATCTTCGCCCAATCGGCCTTCTCGGGATCGATCGACCCGCCGTCGCTCGGCTTCCCGCCCCCTCTCCAATCGTTCTGAACGATGTCCCGATTGTTCTTCTCGCCCCACCACTGGGCCCACATGAGATACTCGCCCCCGCGATAGTCCTTCGAATTTACCAGATCGAGGCGGATCGGGTTCTTGAACGGATCGCCGGCCCGGGCGGCGGAGAGGTTTCGCTTGACGCAGATCTCGGACATCGACTTGAACACGTTCCGCGCCACGATCTCTTCGTCGGTCAGCATGAGCGCGACCAAGGCATTCAGGTACTTGTAGTCCTCCTTGAGGACGGCGGCGGTGTCTCCCTTCTTCAGGAGTTCCTCGCATTCGGACCGGGTAGGGGAGACGACGACGGGCCACTCCTTGACTTGGGTTCGCGCGAATGCCTCCGCTCCCGGTTCGAACTTCTCCGGCGCGACGTATCCCTTGTCGGTTTTGTGAATCCGAGTCGGTTTCTCGGTCTTCTTCTCGTCGGGCTTCGATTCGGGGGTGGACTCCCCGCGCGCGTCGGGAGTCGAGGCGGTTTGCTTCGGAGGCTTCTCTTTCTTCGGTTCTTCCTGGGGGCGCATGGCGGCGATGAGGACGACGACAAGCACGGCGCACACGACGACGCCTCCGATGACGGCGGCGACGATGATCCCCGTGTTGCTCCGGGGAGCGGCCGCGGCGCCTCTGGGTCGAAAGCTCGCCGCCGCGGGGTGCGGGGCGCCGGGCGTGCTCGCGCCCGCCATCTTGCGGAAGAGCGGCGTCGAGGGTTCCGGACGGCGCGCGGCCGGTCTTTCGACCTTCGCGTAGGTGCCGCTGGGAACGCGCACGAGCGAGTGACACTCGTCGCACCGAATCGTGGACCCTTCCTGAGCTTGCGCGGCGTCGATCTGGAAGCCGCAGCGGGGACATTCGACGAGCTTGGTCATGCGCGGTCCTCGATTATAGGCGGCCGGAAATAGGCTTCGCAAGTCAAAAGGGCCCCGCGACGTAGGGACGAGGCCTCCACTGCGATTTCAAACTCTCGGAGTGCCGGATCCACCATTCTGAGAGAGACCTTCTCTGGGCTCGGCGATAAGACTCGAGATCCAGGAGACTCGGCGAGAGAGGAGGACGGCCGCGATCGTCGGTAGTCCCGCGGAATCTCAAGATGGTCGCGATGGCCTCGCCCGCTCGCCGTCCCCGCGGAGTTTCGAGCAAGTCGATGAGCGCCGGGAAAAAAAGGGCGTCGTCCGCGAGAACCCAATACTCGTGAGATTCGATCCAGCGCACCGCCGCTTCACGGATTTCGGGAGACGTCAGCATCGGTTGGACGCGAATGGAAATGGGACGGGAGGCTCGCTTAGGGCGGTCTTGGACGGCGGCCCAAGCGACGCTGAGTCCTAGCGCGACGATAACGGCGGAACGAAAAAAGAAATCGCCGACGCCGCGCATGAGATAGCAAACGTCATTCGGGTAGAAAGGTTCGACGGTGTGGGATACCTTATAGGCATGATTCTCGTCTTCTTCGCGGCCCTGTCCCTTCAAGAAGAGTCGTATCCTCTCCGGCTGGAATTCGATGCGAATCCGGAGGGGATCTGGAGCCTGGCCATTGCGCCGGATGGGAAGATCCTGGCGACCGGAGGAGGGGACGGGAAAATCGACTTCTGGGAGGTGCCCGGAGGGGGGAAGCGGAAGCGGTTGACCGGCCACGGATGGCCGGTGCATGCCCTGGTCTTTTCCGTCGAGGGGAAGTGGCTGGCCTCCGGGAGCCAAGACCGCACGGCGCGCTTGTGGGATCCGGCGACGGGGGAGGAAGCCGCTCCTTTCCTGCAGCACTCGGATGCCGTTCGGTGCGTAGCGTTGAGTCCGGACGCCGCGGGCCTGGTCACCGGAAGTCGGGATGGGCGGCTTCGTCTCTGGGACGTGCGCCGGGGGGCGATGCTTCGCGAATTCGGCGAGGAACTTCCTCCGGTGTTTTCGGCAGCGTGGAGTCCGGATGGGAAAACCCTGGTGTCCGGCCACGGCGATGGATCGCTCCGGTTCTGGAATGTCGCGGATGGCAAGGAGTTCGCCCGCGCCGCGCACCCCAGCACCGAATTCCTGGCCGGCCTGAAGAAGGAAGTCGAGACCCTGAACGCCAAAGTTCGCGAGTTGGAGGAGGCGCTGGCGGCGGAAAAGAACGAGGAGAAGCGATTGCAGATCCGCCGTACGCTTCAGGACACCGCGGATCTTCGCGATAAGAAGAAGCGAGCGGTGGCCGATCTTCAGGAGCGGTTCGACACGATGCGGAGGCAGGGGGGGGCGACGGTAGCGTCCCTGAAACCCGGGGTGACCACGATCGCATTTCACCCAAGGGGGACGGTGGTGTACTCGGGCTCCCAGGACCGGACGGTTCGCGTTTGGAACGCTGCAGACGGGGCGGATCGGGGGGGCATGGAGGGACATGAAGGGACCGTCAACTCCGTCGCGATTTCGCGGGACGGGGCGCGGATGGTAACGGGCTCGGAGGACTTCCGAGTTCGGATCTGGGACCCCGAGACGCGGCGATTGGTGGCGGTGCTCGCGGCGCACCGCCAATCCGTGAGAGGCGTTGCGGTGACTCCAGACGGGCGGACTCTCGCGAGCGGAAGCGCGGACGGCAAGGTGAGACTCTGGGTCCGCTCGGGCCGATGATATAGAAATAGCCAGGCTATTATTATATCATGATATAAAAATAGCCTGGCTATTTCTATATCCTATAGGAAATGGGTTAGAGGAGGGGGCGGGAGGAGCGGAGGAGGAGTTCGGCGACGCGGATGGCTTGGATGAGAGGAGCGGGGTCGGCGCGGCCCGTGCCGGCTACGTCGAACGCGGGACCGTGGTCGACGCTTGTTCGAACGAAGGGGAGCCCCAGGGTCACGTTCACCGCCTCGGGCGCAACGGCCTTGAGCGGGGCAAGCGCCTGGTCGTGGAACATGGCGACCACGGCGTCGAACTCGCCCCGAAGAGCGCGGAGGAAGGCGGTGTCTCCGCCGACGGGTCCCACGACTCTTCGGCGCTCTTTGTGCGCGACTTCCACCGCAGGGGCGATCACGTCGATCTCCTCGCGGCCGAAAGCTCCTCCCTCGCCTGCATGCGGATTGAGGCCGCACACCGCGATGCGCGGCTCGAGAATCCCGAAGTACCGTCGCAAGGCATCGTCGGTGTCGTGAATCGTTCGCAAGACGCGCTCCACCGTGATCATCATGGGGAGCTTCCGGATCGAGACGTGCGTGGTCACGATCGAGACGCGCAGACGATCCGAGACGTGGAGCATCGTCGGCGACTTCACGCCCGCTCTCGCCGCGATGTACTCGGTGTGGCCCGTGAACGGCACGCCTGCCTGATGGATGTGCTGCTTCGATACCGGGGCCGTCACGATTCCGTCTACCGCTCCGCTCAGCGCGAGACCGACGGCCCGATCGATGGCCTCGAGGGCCGCCCGCCCGGTTTCCGCAGAGGGACGGCCGGGGATCCGAGGTCCGGTGCGAATCACTTGAATGTCGGCCTCGAACCGCCGGCGCAGGGCGATCTCGACGATCTCCGGTCCGATTCCCGCGGGATCGCCTTCGGTGACCGCGAGCTTCACGCAGTGACGCCTTCCGGCAGCGCAAAATTGGAGTACAACTTCTGGACGTCGTCGTAATCGTCCAGCGCGTCCATCAGCTCCAGGAGACGCTTGCCGATTTCTGCATCCACCTTGACCACATCCTTCGGGAGCATCGAGAGCTCGAACGCCTCGATCGTGAACTTTCCGGTCAGTCCCTTCCGGACTTTGTCGAGTTCGGTGGGCGCGGTCGTGACGACGAGATAGTCTCCGTCCAGGGTGAGGTTCTCGGCTCCCGCATCCAGGGCGGGCATCATCAAGTCGTCTTCCGTCGTCGTGTTCGCCGGGATTCGAATGACCCCCTTGCGCTCGAAGAGGTAGCCGACGCTGTTCGCGGCGCCCATCTTCCCTCCGCGCGACTCGAAGATCTTCCGGATTTCTGCGGCGGATCGATTGCGATTGTCGGTAAGCGTATCGACGAGAAACGCCGTGCCGCCGGGGCCGAAGCCCTCGTACGTCACTTCCTCGAATCGAACCCCCTCGAGCTCTCCGGTGGCCCGCTTGATCGCCCGCTCGATATTGTCCCGCGGCATGTTGTCCGCACGCGCGGCCTCCACCGCGTACTGGAGCTTGATATTCGTATCGGGGTCGCCGCCTCCCTGCTTCGCCGCGACCATGATCGCCCGCGCGTGCTTGGAGAAGACCTTGTTCTTCTTGGCGTCCGCCGCCGCTTTCTTGTGCTTGATCGTCGCCCAGTGTGAGTGACCCGACATGATTCCCTCGATCAGTTCGAGCCGATTATCCCATCCCGGGGGGACGGTGTCAAACGGGCCTTGGCGAGCTCGAGTTCGTTCCGTATAGTGTCCGCCATGAATCTCTCTCCCGAAACTCGGGCCGCGATGCCGGAACTCGTGCGCCTGCGCCGCGCGATCCACCAACACCCCGAACTGGGCTTCCAGGAGAAGCGTACCTCCGAATTGATCCTGAAGTCGCTCCGCTCTTCCGGAGTCGAGGCGAAGCGACTGTGCGGCACCGGTGTCGTCGCCCTCGTCCGCGGCGGGAAGCCCGGGCCGACTCTCCTCGTCCGCGCCGACATGGACGGACTCCCGGTCGATGAGGAAAACGGCATCTCGTACCGCTCGCGCGTTCCGGGCGTGATGCATGCCTGAGGGCACGACGGCCATGTGGCCATCAGTCTGATGGCCGCGAAGCTTCTCCAACGGCGTCGCCAGGAGTTCGCCGGAAACGTGAAATTGATGTTCCAGCCGGCGGAAGAGGGACCAGGCGGGGCGCAACCGATGATCGACGCGGGCCTCCTTCGCAATCCCGACGTCGATGCGGCCTTCGCGATTCACATGTGGAACGATCTCCCGACCGGCCAGGTCGGCGTTCGTCCCGGGCCCGTCTTCGCCAGCGCCGACGAGTTTACGATGAAGGTGCTCGGCAAGGGCGGTCACGGGGCGGCTCCCCATCAGACGGTCGATCCCGTCGTCATCGCCGCGAACATCGTTACCGCGAGCCAGACCATCGTGAGTCGCCGCGTAGATCCCGTCAAGACCGCCGTCGTCACCTTCGGCCAAATCAAGGGGGGCACTCGATTCAACATCATCCCGGACACCGTCACCCTGAACGGAACGGTGCGGACCTTCGAGGAGCCGCTGCGACGCCAGATCAAGAAGGAACTTCAGCGCGTGGCCTCCGGCGTGGCGGCCTCCTTCGGGGCGCGGCTTGAGTTCGACTACGACGACGGGTATCCCCGACCGTCAACGATCCCAAGATGACGGCTCTCGCGGCCGAAGCCGTCCGCGACGTTCTCGGGACCCGCGGCGCCGTCGAACAGGACATCACCATGGGGGCGGAGGACATGTCCTACGTCCTCAAGAAGGTGCCGGGTTGCTACATGGTCCTGGGATCGATGAACAAGGCCAAGGGGCTGGTGCATCCCCACCATTCGGCCCGTTTCGATTTCGACGAATCGGCACTCGGGATCGGACTGGAGATCTGGCTCCGCCTGGCGAAACGATACCTCTCGTAAAAAAAACCAGGCGCCGGTCACCGACATTGGCAACGCGGCGCCTGGTGGTCGGGAAGGAGAGCTAGGTTAGCCTTCGCCTCCGGAGCGCGACGCACCCGAGGGCGAGCGCCAGGAGCATGAGGGTCGCGACGCCCGACGGTCCCATCTTCTGGGCCGCCTGACCGCCGCATCCGCCTCCGCCTCCGCCGCCCCCGCCGGAATCCTCTTCGACGCTCCCTCCGGTCAACGGCACGCCGACCTCAAGCTGAACATCCACGCTCTGAGGGCTGTTCGTCGCCGTCGGGGAGGTGATCTTTACTTTTCCCTTGTACGTCCCGGTCGGGAGCCCCTTGGGATCCACCGAGAAGGTCATCGTCGTCTTCTCGCCCATGGGCAACTGGCCCCTGGTGGGATCGACACGCAACCATCCCTGATCCGATTCCGCCTGCCAATTTAGGATGCTGGTTTGACCTGAACTGTTCCGAAGGCTGATCTCCTGGCTCGGGGGCGCCGTTTCCTGGTCCGGCGTGCCGAACCGCAGGAGCCCTTGTGAGACCCCGATCTTCGGCGAACCGTACCACGCTCCCGGATTCGGGAATCGATACCAGCCGAAGAAATTCGCCACGAAATCGTTCTCTTGCCCCACGTAGAGCAGGTGCTGCTGCGACTGGTAAGGAGAGGTTGGGGAAATCATCGCGCTGTAGGAAGCGGCCGCGCCGACCGGGTAGAGCGAAGCGATCCCGGCAAGCTGCGGGCCGGGCGGAGGATTCACGGGAACATCCAAGAGCGCCCAGCTCTTGGGGTGCCAGGTTCGACCTTGAGTCGTTGGGTTCCACAGGTCGGTGTCCGATCGAGTCCAAGCAACGAAGTACTGATCCGTCTCCGCGCACCACGAAACGGTCGGGCTCAGAAACGTCTGACTTGCGTCCGGCTTCGCAACCTCGAATACCGGTCCGCTGGGGATTCCGTTCTCCTCCGTCATGCGGCCGTTGATGCTCCCGGTGAACTCGACTTTCCAGTCGGGTCCCTCGCCGATGACGTTGTCCACGCTGAGGAAGTTGACGAGAAAGTGCGACAGGTCGCGGTTCTCGTTTTCGGGAGTATTGGGATTGTCGAGGTCGTTCGTGGCGCCGGCCGCCACCGTCGCCCGCTGGACGACTTGCGCCGGAGGGCTGAAGATGTCCCAGACGATCCCGGCCTCCGTCGAGGCGTGAGGAATGAACCGGCCGCGGATGCGGCTCTTGGGTTCGTTGAAGACCAAGGTCGTTACAGCCCAGACGACGAGGGACCCCACCGCGACATCGTCCGCCGTTCCGGGTCTTCCATCCGGTCCTGGGAGGATGAGCGAATCGATACGCGGTTGGGGATCGGTGGGAACGCTGCTGTTGATCCGCTCGTTCAGGAGATTGTCCGGCAGCGATCCATCGACGATGTTCGAGAGGTTCGTCGGCGGTCCCTTAATGAGGAAGCGCGGCTTCTTGTCTGAGAGATTCGTCAGGCCGGACGTGGCCACGCCCGTGGCGCTGAAGGTCCGGAACCGCGCTCGACTGCTCGTTCGGAATTGGTGGCGAAGGTCGAACTGACCGCCGGTGGGGGAGGTGGCTCCCGTCTGCTCGTCTTCCATCGTCTCCCAGACGAAAAGATAGTTCGCCCCATCCCATGTTACGTCGGGATAGACGGAAGGGTGAATGGCTGTCGGGTCGGTCCCGGTGGGATTGTCGGCCGTTCCGTTGGCGCCCCGGCTGACCTCGAGGGCCGCGCCTACTTTCGCAACGGCGAGGGTCGTCGTATCCGCCGTAACGCGCTGTCCCATGATCCGGCTGTTGGGGGAAAACGGATCCTGGTGGTAGACGACCGTCGGGCTGTTTCCGGTCCATACGATCTGGTCGTTGGCCTGGAGCCACCGGCCCTCCGTCCAAACGACCATGAACTCGTTGGTCGTGGGGTTGTATTCGACTCGGGGTCCCGAGGCGGCATATCCTACGACCGATGGCCCCACTTGGAATCTGTCTCTTATACACATCTGACGCTGCCGACGATCTTACGCGTGTA
>CAZGKV010000170.1:0-7543 GCA_964526305.1 uncultured Planctomycetales bacterium
CGTCGAGTCGCTCAACTTCGCGGATTTCTCTCCTCCCCTCCGGCCGGGACAGCAGCGAGTCCGAATCACGCCGCGGCTAGAAAAGACCGGCGCGAGGATCGACGTCCTCGACCGCATGGGAGGGACGAAACTTCCCCCGGGAGAGATTTCGTTCACTCTCGTGCCGCCGGACATCGCGGAGGAACTGGAGCGCGCGGAGTCCGTTGTGGCCACGGACGAAGCTCGGTTTCAGGAATACATGTCGAAGAACTTCCCCGAACGCCTGCGCTCCCTCCGCGAGAAGATCCACCGCGTCACGCGCGAGGCCAATCCGGGAGCGGACACGATCGAGATGGTTGCCGGACAACTCCGGGACGATATCGAGAGGGAAAAGGAAAAGGTATCCTCGGACATCCGCTCGGCGGTGGTAGCTCTGGCAGACTCCATCTGGGAGAAGGAGCCTTTTCCGGGATGGAGGCTGGCGGAGCAATCCAAACCGCCGGAGAAGGTGCGCAATGCGGTCGCGACCCTTGCCTCGCTCCGCGAGGCTCAAGAAAAGCGGAAGGACCTTCCGCCGGGGACGTATCGTTTGAACTCTCGAGTCGATTCGATGGTCGCCGCTCTGAAATCCTACGAGGCCTCGATCAAGAGAGACAAGTTCACGGAGGCTCTACGGGCGACCGAGGAATTGCTGGCGCTGTACCAACGTCAGGCCCCCCAATCCAATATTCGCGCCCTGAAGTTCCAGACCGACGACGAAATCAAAGCCGCATATCCGACTCGGGATCTTTCCGAAGCCATCCGAGAGGCGCAGGACGCATCCTTCGACGCCCTCCATTTGCTTCTCGCCAAGGACCGCACCAAGGGATCGAGCTTGCGATGGAAGGGAACCTTGAAGGAAAAAGTGCTGCAGTTCAAGGAGGCCGAAGCGCTGTACGAGGAGTCCTTCGCATCGGGGCAGCGACGGACCGAACAATACGGCCCGGAATGGGTCCTCGACGGGAGCTACGAACGGCGGGAAGGATTCGTCCGGAAACTGCGTTCCGCCAAGACGCCGCTGTACGACGGTCTCGACTACGAACTCGCCCTGATCATGAGGATCGCCATTCGATTCAGTCGAATGGAAGACGCGGCGCGCCACCTTGGGAGGATGAAGGCGTCCGACGCCACGCTCGCGAACTATCATCGCGAACTCGCCGCAGGCTGGCGACTCGTCAACGACAAGGCTAAGGCGGCTCTAGCCGAAGAACGGGCGAAGGCCCTCGGAAAGTGAGGACGGGGTGAAGCGATTGGTGGCCTTGCTCTTCGTGATCCCCTCGACGCCGTCGCCGCTCCTCCGAGCCGACGTCGTGGAGGACATGTTCTTCAACGCCCCGACCGTCTACCTGAAGAAGGACCACCCTCATCGCGACATCCCGCGAGGGATGGTCGCGACCGTCAAGGTCCCCGACCCCGATCCCCGGAATCGCCTCGTGACCGGCAAGTTCGGCCGGGGAGTCCTGACGGCGTACAAGTTCGACGACCCCACCTCGTTCGGAGAGACGGGAACGGGAAGTCGCGACAAGGACTTGAGCGGCCAGGCCTGCATCGACTTCTCGGTTTTCGTCTCCGACGACGCCCCCCTCGGCCCGCGAGACCTCGTTCTCCACGAGGGCGGCGAAGAGCGGACGATCAAGGAGGCGATCCGAGTGGTCAATCGCATCGCGATCGTCCTCGACATCGACGGTCTCCACCGGGAGGTCTTTCTCGAGACGATGAAGTCCGGTTCGCTTCCTCATCTCTCCAAGATCTTCGGCAAGCACGAGGGACGGGAGACCATCGGCTCCCTCGAAGCGGATCGCTTCGAGCACGGCTTCGCGATCGACGAAGCGACGACGATCTTCCCCTCCTACACTCTCGCGGGACACGCCGCGATCTTCACGGGCCGCAAGCCGGGCGAGTACGGGATCCCCGGCAACGAGTGGTTCGACCGCGACGGCACCTCGGGAGAAACCCGCCGCTACGCCCTTACCGGCGGTGTCCTGAACATGAAGGGCCACCGCGAACCCTGGGATGCGAAGGCGCAGTCCGACAGCGACGGCTTGGCCAACAAGCTTCTGCGCGGGACCACGGTCTACGACATCGTCGGAAGCGAGGGGATCCAAAGCGTCGTCGCAGGAAACATGTATTTCGGGAGGAGCCCCAACACCTTCCGCACCGCGGCCGCGTGGAACGAACAGCTCATGTATCACCTGAGCAGCACCGCCGAGTGGTTCGACGACGAAATCCTGAAGGAGACCCTCCAGATGATGGGTCTCCGCACCGCCGTTCTCGACAAGGACTCTCGCATCGACCTCACGAAACTCGGAATCCTCACGCTGTATTTCGCCGGCCTGGATCACGCCGGTCACGCATTCGGGAATATCCGCACGACCCATCTCGAGCGACTCAAAGCCATCGACGGAATGCTCGGCCTCGTGAAGGAGAAGCTCAGTCCCGCCGTTTGGCAGGGCGCGCTCTGGATCGTGACCTCGGACCACGGGCAATCCGACGTCAAGAGCGTGTTCTTCCTCCGGGAGTGGATGGACGAGCAAGGGTACCTCGTCGAGGCCAGCCTTCGCGGCCACTCGATGAGCGTCTGTCCCACGCCCCGATGCGCACTCCGCTCCCCGGCGCAGAGCAACTGCATCGTGGCCTACAATGGAGGATCTGCGCACATTTATCTTCGTCCGTTGACGTCGGATCCCTGGACCAAGCGTCCCGGCTGGGCCCAACTCATGGAGGCCGCGGGGAAGCTCGAGAAGCTCGACAAGGTGGATCTGATCCTCGTGAGAAGTCCCGAGACGGGCGACTACCGCGTCTACGAGCACAAGTCGGGAGAAGAGCCCGGGCTCATCTCGATAGCGGACTACATCGCGGGGGACCCGTGTATTTTCACCGCACCGCGCTACGGATGGAAAAAATCGGACGCCGCGTTCCTCATCGAGATGATTCAGGGAATGAACTGCGATCGGAGCGGAGACATCGTGGTGCTTCCGAAGTATCCCGACGTCCACTTCGAGAGCATCGAGGAGAAGGGCGCGCACGGAAGTCTCACCCGCAACGACATGCTCATCCCTCTGGCGATCGCGCGCCCCTCGTACGGAAAACTCCAGGGACTGCGTCGCCTCATCGCAAGTTCGGTGCTCATCGATCCCGAGAAAAAGCCTCGCGCGGGAAACCGAGATGTTCCCCGGCTCATCCTCAATCACCTGCACGGCCGGGTCGAGCTCAAGCCCGGCTGGACCTTGGGCCGAATCGAAGTGCGCCGCACGCGCCGGCTCGAGGGCCCTCCGGAGATCGACGTACGAAAGTTCAACTCTCTCGAGGACCCGGACTTCGCGAACTTCCTGGGCTGGTCCGCGCCCGTCGCCGCAGGAAAGGAGGTCGAGTTCGGAACGATCGAACTCCCCTACTGGCTGTGGGAAGACCGCACCGGTTCTAACGGAGGAGTGGAGCGTCAGAAACAGGATGTGCTGCGCAAGGGCCGGTTCCGCGGGTGTCTTCCTCCCCGATACATCGAGGACCTGAAGTCCTTCCGTCTGGCGATCGCCGGAGAGATGACCGGCGCCGATCGAGGGGAACGTACGGACGGGGGATTCATGGAAGCCTGGGTCCGATCCCACGGCTCGCTCTGGTTCCGATACGACACGCCCAAAGACGTGAAGATCCGAGTGACCGCGTCCCCCGCGGATGCCGTGCGACCGCTTCGAGGGACGGATCGCTTCGAAAACGCGCTGCAATGGTGGCAGCGCACGCGCAATGCGATTCCCCTGCGCCTTCCTTCGGAGCGCCTCAAGGAGGGCTCCGTCTTCAAGCTGGGCAACGCGTTCGAGGCGATCGCTCAGAAGTCCGCGGATTCGAAGCTCAAGACGCCCGAGGACCACGGTCGGGTTTCCGACCTCCGGAAACCCAAGGAGGAGCGGAAGTTGTCGGAAGGCGAGGCGGTCGTCCGATATCAGTGGAGCCTCGGGGCCGTCCTCCCGGCCGATCCCGGCAAGACGGAGGATCAAGACCGGCGCATCGAATGGGTCGTGGATTTCTGGTATATGCGAGTGGGGCCGTAGAATTCCGGCAGATCCAGCGCCGGAATCGCAAAACAGAGGTCATGGATCCCACAAGCGTAGTGTGTCCCGCGTGCCATGAGCCGGCCCCCGCCGCCGCTGCCGCGTGCCCCTGGTGTCGATCCAGCCTCGAGCCCTCCCACGTCGACACCTCCCAGTGTCCGACCTGCAACGAAGCGGTGCGCGCGGAGACAAAGACATGTCCCTGGTGCCATTCGACCCTCGACGTTTCGAGTCTCGCCTCCGGATGCCAAGAGTGCGGAGGAGATCTTCCTACACAGTCCGTCACTCTGTTTTGGAACGTGGGATTGCTGCTCCTCCGATTCCATCAGATCATTCGGGGAAACCTCTGCCGCGACTGCATCGGTCGTCAGTTCTGGAAGTGCACGGCCATCAATATGCTCCTCGGATGGTGGGGAATCCTCTCCCTCTTTGTCACTCCGGTCTTCCTGGCGCTGAATCTGGCGACATACATCAAGTCCCGAGGACTCCCGAAATAGACAAGGCGCGAAGGCCCTTTCGGACCCCGCGCCTCGCCATGCCGGGGTACGCCTATGGGTTGGAGGCGTTCAGAATCTCGACCGTCGTTCCCTGGATCCGCAACTTGAGCCCGGATCCCGTGTTGTTCGTTTCGTCCGACTCTCGAAGCTTGTTCTCCGGATCGAACCAGTAATCGAGGGTGTACTCCCCGTCGGGCAGGTTTGTGACGTCGATCTCCTGACCCCTAAGGCCGCTCCCGTAGAGATCCGCCCACCCCGGCGAGATCCGGCGGCAACCGCCGAAGTTCGGGAAATCCTCCACCGCGTTCTTCCGGATTTTGTAGCTGTTCACGAAGCAGAACCCGGTCTTCCGACCGCTCGCCACGGTACCGCGTGAATCCAGCAGTCGATACTCGACGAAGTTTTGGAAGTGGAGATGGTTGTGGCCATCCGCGTGCTCGATCTCGAAGGCCTCTCGAGCCGCCGTGATCGGAGCGAAGCCCGCGTTGCCGCTCGCGGTTCCAAAGCGCAAGGTGCGGGTTCCGCCGATCGAGTCGATTCGAAGCGAATTGGGCATCTCCTTCCGCACGTTCTTGATGTCGGGCAGGTCGAAGAAGATGTCGTCGATAAACCAGCCGGCGCCCTTGTTGTTGTAGCCGTCCACGCTGTCGAACACGAACATCAGGCGAACCTTGGCGAGTTTCGGATCGATCGAGAGGGAGTGCTCGTGCCAAACCCCCATCTCATCGCAGGGCTGAATTCCGGCGCTGTTTCCGCTCTTTCCCAGACGATAGTCGGCCACGATCGATCCGCCTTCGTTCACGAGGCAGACCGAACGGCGATCCCACGACGTTCCCGTCGTTTCGGTCTGATAGTTGCACTTGAAGGTCACCGTCGGATACTGAAGATACGACACGTCGACGAGGGGGGACTTCGCTTCGCCGGCAACACGTCCGCCGGAATTGAAGTCCGTGCCGTTGTTGAAGTTGAGGCTCGTGCTCTCGGTGTAGTAGGGATTGCCGGTCATTCCGCCGGGAGAGCCGTCGATCGCCCAGAGTCCCGATAGAGACCACGGCCGACTGTCCGTGGAAGCCTCGAACGTGGTGGCCCAAGCGGAATTCGGATAGCGCGGGGGCGAAAGCAAGTCCGCGATAGCGTCGATGATGGCCCACCAGCCGGATCGATGGTTCCGCAGGGAGAGATCGTCGACGAACCACCCCGCCTTGTCGTTCAGAAAGTGGTCGACGGAATCGAACTGGAACGACACCTTGACGTAGCCGTAAGAAGCCGGGACATACAGCCGATGCTCGTGCCACACTCCGGGAGCCGCGCAAGCGCGGGTCCAGGCCGATCCGCCGTACATCGCGAGCTGATGACTCTCGAGCACGGAGCCGTCCCTTCGAAGCAGCCGCAGGAATCTCCGATCCCACTTGACTCCGACGGTCTCGGTGGAGTAGTTGCACCAGAAGCGCAGCTCGGCGCTGTCCAGATGCGTGACGTTGATCACCGTGGACGTAGCCTCGCCTCGGTTGGGCCCTCCGGTCGAGAAGGTCCCGTTCCGATTGTTGTAGTTGAGCGAGGAGTTGCCTGATCGATACGCCCCTCCGAGGGCGTTCTGCGGAGAACCATCCACGGACCAAAGACCGGTGATGTGCCAGTCCCAATCCGAGTATTGGTCGAATTCGCTCGCGTACCCTTGAGAAAAGGCCGGAAGCGAGCCGGCCGACAGAAAGAGAATCGCCGCCATGGTTCGCATCACATCCACCTCCAACGTTTAGCCTGACTTGTTCATCCTGGCCCGCGGCCCGGATGAACAAGTCACCCTCCGGGCCTTCGCCCCGCCGAAGCGGCGGGCTGCGGCCGCGCAGGCGGGCAGCCCCGTCCGCAGGACCGGCAACATCCTGTTGCCCATCGCCGCCGGCCCGCGGCGCTCTCTTGCCCAAGCGGAACGCGCCGCGGGTGCCTATTCACGTTTCCGGCCCCGCGGTCCGAAACCTCGTGAATAGGGCAGGTTAGGCACGAGGGAATCGTTCGTATTCGGAGAAGAGGGCAGCCCGACTCGCGTCGTCGATCACTCCCTCTCGACCCGCATAGAGCAAGGCTCGGTAGGCGGCATAGCGGACGTCCACTCGCGCCGAACCGAGAACCATGGACACCAGGACTTCCGCAATCTTGGAATCGGTCGCGTCCAGACGTTCGACGGCCCGGATTTGGCGATCCGGCTCGCCGCAGTGGAGAGCCGCGAGGTAGTAGTCTTTCAACGGGGGCAGCGGATCATCGAGTTCGCCGCGCAGGACTCGATCGGCCAAGGACGCCCGCTCCTCCTCCGAGGAGGGCGCCGCGACTTCTTCCGCCTTCTCCCGCCGATGCGGAGGGGGATCGACCGCGTCCTGGGAAGGGAGCCCCCGTTCGGTTTGCTTCTCCCTCGGGATTTCTCTCTCGGCGCGGGCCCGTTCCGGAATCCGGCTTCGGCCGCGGAACGCCAGGCCGAGTCCCAATAGGGCCGCCGGAAGCGCCAGGACCAAACACAGGAGCGGCTTTCGCATGTCGTCGAAGAATAACTACATCCATCGGCGGAAGTTCTTTAGCGGAATTCACAATTGCGCCGCATTTCGCAAGATCGGGACTCGGTCGCGTCGGATATCGCCTCCTCCGCGCCCGACCTCGTGTATAATGCCCTCCCATGGAGAAAGGTGCGAAAAAAGAGAAGTTCGAAGACCTCCTCAAGCAAGTAGAGGATGCGGTCAAGGCGCTCGAGTCGGGGAAACTCGGACTCGAGGATTCGTTAGAGAAGTACGAAGCGGGAATGAAGGCATTGAAGCAATGCTACGGGATCCTCGAACAGGCGGAAAAGAAGATCCAAGTCCTCGTGAAAGAGAAGGACGGATCGCTCGTCGCGAAAGAGTTCCAGCCGACGCCCAAGAAGAAGGAAGAAACGGACCCGGAGCTCACCTTCTGAACGCCTTCACCGAACGCGTCAACCGCGCCCTGGCGCGGGCCCTC
>CAZGKV010000171.1:0-7413 GCA_964526305.1 uncultured Planctomycetales bacterium
CCGGCGGTCACGGTCCCCTCCTCCTGGAACACCGGCCGAAGTTTGGCCAGCTTCTCCGCCGTGCTGTCCTCGCGAGGCCCTTCATCGACGTCGAACGCCGACGCGGGACCCTTCGCTTGCGGGACGTCGATCTTGACGATCTCCCTTTTGAACTTCCCGGCGCGGATCGCGGCTACCGCGCGCGCATGGCTCCGCGCGGCGAATTCGTCTTGAGCCTGACGCGTGACGTCGTACTTGCGCGAGACGAGCTCCGCCGTGTTCCCCATGTGAAAGTCGTTGTACCCGTCCCACAGTCCGTCTTGGACGATGGCGTCGAGGATCTTCCCATGGCCGAGTCGCAGACCCGCCCGAGCCTCGGGAAGGAGAAAGGGGGCGTTCGTCATGCTCTCCATTCCACCGGCGACGGCGCACTCGAGGTCGCCGGCCTTGATCGCCTGCGCGGCGAGAGCCACCGCTTTGAGGCCGGAACCGCAGACCTTGTTGATCGTGGTCGATCCGACGGCATCGGGGATCCCGGCCCCCCGCGCCGCCTGCCGGGCGGGATTCTGTCCCACGCCCGCCTGGAGGACGTGTCCGAGGATGACTTCCTGCACCTCGGCCGGCCTGATCCCGGCGCGCTGCACGGCCTCGCGGACGACGATCGCCCCGATTTGGGGGGCGGTGAATTTGGAGAGGCCGCCCTGGAATTTCCCGATGGCGGTCCGAACGGCTCCGGCGATCACGATCTCTTCCATATCGAGGCATCGTAGCAGAGATCGGGGATTCCGTCGAACGTCTCCGACATGAGTGAGAGAATTGTTGAACCTGTCGGCCTCGATTGCTTCAATACGCGCGTCGCTGTTTCTTTCTCATTCCCAAACTCGTGGGGCGAACTATGTGCGGACCTGCCGTTACGACACGGACGGAAGTGCCGACCCGCAGCCTGCCGCGGATCGGGGACCGGGCGCCGGATTTCACCTCGATGACCACCCAGGGGGAGATCGCGTTCAGCAAGTGGGCGGAAGGAAAGTGGGTGCTCCTCTTCTCGCATCCCGCCGATTTCACGCCCGTCTGCTCGACCGAGCTCACCGAGTTCGGACGGCGCCACAAGGAGTTCGAGCAGCGCAACGTGAAGCTCATCGGGATCTCGGTGGACAGCATCCACAGCCACCTCGCGTGGACGCAAAATCTCCAGAAGATCCTGGACGTTCGGCTGCCGTTCCCGCTCATCGCGGACTCGACGCGAAAGGTGAGCGAGCTGTACGGGATGATCCATCCGGGCGAGAGCGAAACGGTGACCGTCCGGGCGCTTTTCGTGATCGACCCGAAGCAGACGATTCGCGCGATCATTTACTATCCGCTGAACGTGGGACGGAGCGTGGATGAAGTCGCGCGCGTCGTGGACGCCCTCCAGACCGCGGACAAGAATGGCGTTGCGTGCCCGGTGAATTGGAAGCCGGGGGACAAGGTGATCGTGCCTCCTCCGAAGACGGAGCAGGCCGTCGAGGAACGCCTCGCGATGCAAAACGTCGAGCGCCTCGACTTCTATCTGACCAAGAAGAGCCTGTAAACGAAAGACCCCGGTCGTCGGCGTGTCCGCGACCGGGGTCTTCTTGTCGTTACGGGCCGCGCTTCTTGGGCGCCTCGGGTTTGGTCCCTCCGTGGGGCCACGTGCCGGACTTCTCGCAGACCTTCCCGATTTTCGCGCCCTTCTTCTTGCATTCGTCGCCGGGGCAGGGACCGGGCTTCTCGCCCTCCGTGCCGCACATTCTGCACTTGAAGACCACACGGGCCTTCTCTTCGACGGCCTTGTCGGCGTTCTTCCCTCAGCACTTGAAGGGCTTGTCGCCGATCTTGGCGGGACAACACTCCGACTTGTAGCACTTCTTGATGCAGTACTCGACCTCCTTGAGCTCGCCCTCGTCCTTCGAGTGCTTCTTGTCCTTGATCTCACTCTTGGGGACGGCGGCGCTGCACTTCTGGCATTCCAAGACCTTCGTGGTCTTGCCGCCGTTGAGATCGCACGGCGGCGGATCCTTCTGTTGCGCCTCTTTCTTGGGATCCACCCCTTGGGACGCGCCCACAACGAGGGCCAGCGCCAACGTACCGAGGACGCTCATTCCTGTTCCTCCAAAAATCAGATGCAATCGAGGAAGCACAGATATCACAGAAGCACGACCCGGCCGGAGGTGCCCACCGATTTCGCAGAACGATGGCCGCGGCTCTGGCTCCTCAGAGTTCGCGTGTCTACGTCTGCACCGTTCGGGACGCCCCTCAGTGGGATCGGTGCCCTCCTCGGCAATTCCACCCCGAGAACAGTTAGAATCTAGTAATTGTACGTTCGGGAATCGCGGGGGCGGTCAGGAATCGCGACCGTTTACTCGCGGCTCCGAATCGGGTATGAAGCGGGGTCGCCAGCATGACCGAGACGACTCGACAACGGGATCTTCTCCTTCCGACACCGCGGTCTCTCTTGAGCGGGCCGGGACAGCCGCTTCTGCAGCGGGATTTGAGCTGGCTCCAGTTCAACGATCGCGTGCTCGCGGAAGCGCGCGCCGGAAGCAATCCCCCCCTGGAGCGCCTCAAGTTTCTGGGGATCACCGCTTCCAACCTCGACGAGTTCTTCATGATTCGGTTCGCGTCGCTCCAGCGCCGGGTGTCCACGGCGATTCGGAGAAACGATCCGGACCGAGGCGCCCTCCTCCGCGTCCGGGAGCAGGTGCTCGAGACGGTGAGCAAATTCGTGGCTCGGCAGACGGAGACGTTGGAGCTGCTGACGGCGGAGGTCGCTCCCGCGGGGATCCGCATCGTTCGGGAGGCGCCGGAAGGATCGCCGGAATTTGAGATGGGAAAGAGGATCTGTGACGACCAAGTCCTCCCGAAATTGACCCCCCGATACAATTTCGCCTTCCCCCATGTCCGAGCGCTCCCGAACCTGTGGACGATCGCCGTCTATCCGAACGGGATGTGGTTCGAGCTGCCGCGTTCGCTGCCGGCCGTACTGGCGGTCCCGGAGAACGGGGTCTTCCTATTCTTCCTGGAGGATCTGATCGCCACCCATGTGGGTCGAACGCTCCGCGCGGTGGGTAGGCCGGGATTCCTCCGAATGACTCGCGACGGCGACTTCAGTCTCGATCTCACCGAGGAAGATCCGGAGACGATTCCCGATCTGGTGCGCTCGGGGGTGGGGGCTCGCGAGTTGGGCCGCCCGGTGCGAATCCAGTATCTCGGCGATCTCCCCCCCCGCGTGCTTTCTCGGTGCGTTTCCCGCATGAAACTCGTGCCGGGGCAACTCCTCCCCGTTCCGCACACGCCCTACCTTCAGGGACTGTCGACCATCGCGCACGATATCCCGGAGGTCGTGAAGAAGGATCTCTCCATGACGTACCCGCCGCTGGCGACCTTTCTCCCCGGTGCTTCGGGGATCTTCGACCGCATTCGTCGGCGGGACATCCTCCTCCATCACCCCTACGATTCCTTCGACACCTACGTAAACTGGATTCGGGCCGCCTGCGACGACGCCGCCGTCGAGAGAATCGAACAGACGATCTACCGGATCGACCGCCTCTCGCCGGAGTTGGGAGCGCTCAAGGAGGCCGCGAAGCGAAAGGTCATTCGCGTCATCATTGAACCGCGCGCGCGCTTTGACGAGCTGAACAATCTTCGGCTCGCGGAGGAACTGGCGGCGGCGGGAGTCGAGGTGGGATTCGGGTTCGGGCGGCTGAAGCTCCACGCGAAAGTGGCTCTGGTCACGCGGCGGGAGGAGGGGGTCGTCCGCGTCTATACCCACCTCTCCACGGGAAACTACAACGCCGCGACGGCGCGGCAGTACGAGGACCTCGCCATCATGACCGCTCATGCCGGGATCGGGAAGGATGCCCGCACGTTCTTCGATTCCGTGTGGGACGGCAAGGTGCCCGACGGGTTCCGATTCCTGGTGCCCGCTCCCACGGCGCTCCGGCGGAGGCTCCTGGCCCACATCCGGCAGGAGACGGAAGCCGCCAAGAAAGGGCGTCCCGCCCGGATCGTCGCGAAGGTCAACGCTCTGATCGACCCCGTCGTCGTCCAGCATTTGTACGGCGCGTCGCAGGCGGGTGTCTCCGTCGATCTCGTCGTTCGAGGAGCCTGCTCCCTCATTCCCGGAGTTCGAGCTCTCAGCGACAACATCCGGGTGATCAGCGTGGTGGATCGATTCCTCGAGCACAGCCGGATCTACTATTTCGGCGACTCCAAGGCGCTGTACTTTTCCAGCGCCGACTGGATGCCGCGGAATTTCTTCTCCCGGCTCGAGCTGGCCTTTCCGATCCTCGATCCGAATCTGCGGAGATTCGTCGAGGAGGTGGTGCTCCCCGCTTATCTCGGCGACACGGCGAAGGCGCGCGAGCTGACCCCGCAGGGTACGTGGAAACGTCGGGCCGAGCCCGCGATTCGGAGCGCGCTCAAGCTGGGCTCGAGCCCCGTATTCGGGAAGGGCCCGATCCGCTCGCAGTTCTTCTTCGAAAGTCTCGCGGCGAACGGGTATCGCGGGACGCCGCTGGAATTCTAACCGCTTCTTAGCCATCCGCTCATTCGAAGCTAACGCGGCCCTCTTATCGTTAGCCCAGCTTCTGAAGAGGAGGATCTGATGCGAAGCGGATGGTGGATCGGGGTGCTTCTGGCCTCGGCAGGTTCGGCTTGGGCGCAAGAACAAGAAAAGGAGAAGCCCACGCCGATCTTCCGGTTCGAGGACGGGCTCAAGTTCGAAACCGAGGACGGGAACTTCACCGCCCACGTCGGCGGGCGAGTCCTGGCGCACTATCGTGGGGTGCTGGAACGCGACGGGTCCCGCGTCGGAGAGAACACGTTTCTCCTTCGGCAGGCGCGACTGGAGATCTCCGGGACCTTCTTCAAGGACTTCCAATTCAAGGTTCAGGCGGACTTCCCGACCGGATCCGGCTCGACGAGCGGGACGCTTCAGGATGCGTTCGTCGGCTGGAAGAAATACAAGCAGGCGTCCGTGTTGATCGGCCAATTCAAGGAACCCTTCAGCCAGGAAGAGACCACCTCGACGCGCTTCATCGATTTCGACGAGCGATCGGTGGTGAACCGACTGGCCCCGGGCCGCGACATCGGGATCATGGTTTACGGCTCCTTCGGCGGCGGGATCTTCGAATACGAGACGGGGGTCTGGAACGGCCAGGGGCGTGCGGTGACGGACGGCAACGACGACAAGGACTGGGCGATTCGATTGCGGTCGAGTCCGTTCGCGGGAGGCGAGACTGAGGCCCTGAAGGGATTGCGGATCGGGGCGGCGTTTACCGTCGGACACCAGACGAAAGCGTCTCCCGACGGGCTCGATTTCACTTCGACGGAACTGAACGTGAAGTTCTTCGACTCCGACGAGAGCGTCAAGACGAACTTCCTCGACGGACGGCGATTGCGGTACGGCGCCGAGCTTTCCTATCTCTATGGGCCGTTCGGCTTTCGCGCCGAGTGGATCCGGAGAATCGACGAGGTCGATACGGCGACGGAGAACGACGAGGACATCTTCCTCGAGGGCTTCTATCTGGCGGCGACCTGGCTCGTGACCGGGGAAAAGAAGCCACAGGAGAATCGGCTGGTCCCGGCCCATCCGTTCGATCTCGAGATTGGCGATTGGGGGGCGGTCGAGCTGGCGGTCCGGGTCGCGTGGCTCGCCGTCGATGACGACACCTTCGATCTCGGATTTGCCAAGACGACGGGGAACGCCGATCGCGTCACCACATTTACCTTCGGAGTCAACTGGTACCTGACGCGAAACTTTCGCATCAGTCCGAACGTCGTTCACGAGCGATACAACGAAGACATCGCTTTTCAGAATACGGAGTCGGACAACGCGACGGGAGCGATCGTCCGATTCCAGATCGATTTCTGATGATATAGAAATAGCCTGGCTATTTCTATATCATCGGGCTTCATCGCTTCTTAACGATTCGTTTGCGTAGGGTTAACCGAGTTTCGATAGAGGTGGACAGATGAGAAACGCCGTCCTTCTGGTCGCGGTATCGTTGGCCACGACCTCCTGCGGTCGGTCCAAGGGGCAGACGATCACTATCAAGGGGTCCGACACGATGGTGATCCTCGGCCAGAGCTGGGCCGAGACGTACATGCACCACAATCCGGGCATCAAAGTTCAGGTGACGGGAGGAGGGACCGGGACCGGAATCGCCGCGCTCATCAACGGCGGTACTGACATCTGCCAGGCGTCGCGTCCGATCAAGGACAAGGAGCGCGAGCAGGTCAAATCGAAGTGGAAGAAGGAGATCAAGTCGTTTGAGGTGGCCTTGGACGGGCTCGCCATCTTCGTTCACGAAAGCAATCCGCTCGCGGAGATCTCGATCCCTCAACTGGAGCAGGTATACAGCGGTAGGATTACCGATTGGAAGGATCTCGGCGGGGCCCCCCGTCGGATCGTTTGTTACGGACGAGAGAACAGCTCCGGCACCTACGCCTACTTCAAGGAACACGTGCTGAAGGAGAGGGATTTCGCGACGGAGGTCCAGACCCTGCCCGGAACGGCGGCCGTCATCAACGCCGTGTCGAAAGATCCCCAGTCGATCGGATACGGGGGGATCGGCTATTCGAAGGGAGTCAGGGCGATCCGCGTGCGGGCGGCGACGGACAAGCCCGCCTGCGAGCCCACGATGGCCAACGTCGTCTCGGGAGTGTATCCCATCTCGCGGAAGCTGTACTTCTACACGGTCGGCGAGCCGGCGGTACAAGCGAAGGCCTTCATCGACTGGGTTCTCAGCGAAGAGGGACAGAAGATATGCGAGAAGGTGGGATACTACCCGCTTCCGAGAAAGTAAAGCCTCCGTCGCCGCTCGCCCGCCGCCAGGCGGGGCTCTTCAGCGACCGACTGGCGGCAGGAGTCATCAAGTCCTGCGCCTGGGCGGCCATCCTCGCTCTCATTCTCATCTTCGTATTCATCGGTAAGGAGGCGCTGCCCATCCTCCGTTCGGCGGAGATTCAGCAGGAGGCGAATCTCCGGAAGCTCTTCCTTCCGCTCCAGGGGCGGGAAAAGTTCAAGTGGGAGCCTATCTCGTCGGAGCCGAAATTCTCCCTGTTGCCTCTGTTCGTAGGAACTCTCAAAGCGACCTTCATTGCCATGCTGATTTCCGTTCCGCTGGCCGTAGGCGCGGCGATCTTCACCTCCGAGTTCTCCCCCTCATGGCTTCGTGAAATCATCAAGCCGGTCATCGAGCTCCTCGCGGCGTTTCCGAGCGTCGTCGTGGGGTTCTTCTGCATCATGGTCGTCGCGGGCGCCGTCCAGCATCTTACCGGCTGTACCCTCCGACTGAACGCCGTCACCGCGGGGATCGGACTCAGCCTCGCCGTGCTTCCGATCATCTACACGGTCGCGGAGGACGCGATTTCCTGCGTCCCGCTGACGTATCGGGAGGGATCGATCGCGAT
>CAZGKV010000172.1:0-7324 GCA_964526305.1 uncultured Planctomycetales bacterium
GATCGAGGATTCGCCCTGCACGGCCGGGCCGCGCTTGGTGCCGGCCCGGACCGGATAGAGGTAGCCGATCAATCCGTTCTCCGCGACGAGAGCTTGGGCGAATCGGATCGTGATCGTCTGCGTCGATTTCGGCTCGATGGGAAAGATGCTGGCGCGGAAAACGTCGCCTCCGAGATACTCGAGGAGTCCGGGGTCGCGGGAGCGGGAGACGATGGCCTGATAGATCCGTACGGCCTTGTCCTTCTCCACCATTTCGCCGGACGTCTCCTTGCCGTTGACGAGCATGGTGAAGCGCGAGAGGGCCGCGCCTTTGGGGATGGGGAAAACGTATTTGGCTTCGAGTCTCCGGTCGGTATTGTTGCGGAAGATCTGCTCAACGGTGGTCACGGCGCCCTGATTGTCGATCTCGACCCTCACGGCGTGGCGCTCCAGCGCCAGCGGCGGAAGGTCGGGTTCGTCGGGGATCACGATTCCCTGAGCGGAGGCCGTCGAGGCGCAAGCGAGGAGGAGGAGGGGAAGGTTTCTCATGCCCGTTCGACGCGGATGCTCCGGGGGGAGTTCCGAAATAAAACGGAACCCCAACGAGGCGACGGGCGTCGAAGAGATCGGGCTTGGAAGGAGACGACTCATGCTCGCATTCATGGCCACCGCGCTTTTGGCTGCGGCGATCGACGACGAGAACTGCGGCAAGTGCGGGAACAAGTCGTACGGAACCTCGGTGGTTTGGGCGGGGTCCCCGACGGACGCGGCGAAGAAGGCGAAGGAGGAGCAGAAGCTCGTCTTCGTCCTCCACGTCTCCGGCTATTTCGAAGATCCGAAGTTCACTTGAAACAACGCTCAGGCGCTCCGGGTGAACGCCTTGGCAAAGCCGGAAGTCGGTGCGTATCTCAACCGGCATTATGTCTCCGCCTTCCAGAAGGTCGCGACGTTCCGAATCGTGAACGGCCAGAAGCAGGGAGGAAACGTCGCCGCGTATTTCTGCGCGCCGGACGGACGGGTGCTCCACGTCGTCGCGGGACCGGTCGACGGGGCGACGATGCTCCGCGAGGCGAAATGGGTCGTGGAGACGGCCAAGGCCGCGCTCCAGGAAAGCAAGTCGAGCGGGACGCCGTTCAAGGTCCTCTTCCGGAAGCGTCACGCGGAACGGCTTCGCTTGGATCACGGCCTGATCGTGGACGTCACCTCGTTCGACGCGCCGGTGAAGGACGAGGACGATCCTCTGACGTACGGGGACCCGACGGGACGGGAATTCATGCCGGTGCTTCCGCCGCCGCCGATCGACGGGCCCGACGTCTCGCTCCGATCCAAGCAAGCGGATGAGGAGAAGGCGAGCGGTGCCCGCGAGATGCGCGATCGGCACGGGAGGCGATGGGTGCTTGGGAATCAGGGCCGGGTGCACCAGATCCTCGCCGCGTACGCCATGATTAAGATCGAGCGAGTCTACGGGACGGTATTCGAGAACATCCTCGGCGAAAAGGTGAGCACGAAGCCGGTGATCACGGTTCGCAACTGCGGAGGACGCGGCACGGATGTGTGCCTGAAGTGCGATTAGAAGGCGGCCGCGGCGAAGCTGACGTATCCGCCGGCGGGATCCGGGGCGTATCCGTACCGCAGGAGCTTCCCCTCGGCGGCGCCCAAGAGGCGGAGTGTCGCGTACGTCGCCGATAGCCCGCACACGTGACGGCGGTTTCCGTCCGCGACCACGGACTGCCAGAATCCCTCGGCATCCCCCCGCGTGACGAATTCCAGGCTCTTGCGATCCTCTTCGGTCATCCACTTCACCAGGGTTCCGTCGAGCTTGACGGCGTCTCCGAATCGAGGGCCGACATGGGCGTAATCGACCCCGGCCACGAGGCAGACTTTCTTCCCGGAGGCGCTGAGCAGTTCACGCAAGCCCAGGAGGAATTCCTCGATGCGGGCCGCCGTGGAGGGGCTTCCGTCCCCGCAGTGCATCTCGAACGCCGAGCACAGGATGGGAAGGACGGTGAACTCGGACCCGCGACGAGCATGACGAAGGAATACCGACTGAAACTCGGCGGAATGCTCGTTGCGGTGGACGATTTCGTCGTCGAACGAGCTCGGGAACTTTTGACGGAGGACCTCCACCATCTCGCGATCCGTTTCCGCGAGGCCGAGAGGGGTCTCGTAGCTCTTCGAGGAGACGACGAGCGGATTCTGCGGCGAGATGTGGGCGACGCCCAGGATGACGTAGAGGTCGGCGACGCTGCGCTCGGCTACTTCGCGATAGGCATGGGTGTAGCACCAACCTCCGCGCGGAAAGTCGATGTGCGGAGCGAAGATCGCCCGGAGCTCGTTCTTCGGGGAGTCGTCCTGCGGAAGTCCTGCGCCGTTTTCTCCGGAGAAATAGCCGTCCAACTCGATACTCAAATCCACCGCCACGTTTGCGTAAGAATGGCCTGCGAACTTCGCGGGGCGGTGGGGAGTTCGCCGGTATTCCTCCCGCATCTCCCGGCGCCGTTCCGTCAGGCGCTCGGATTCCAGGAGGAAGTGCTCGTCCAGATCGTGGACGATGTTCTCCAAGTCTTGGAGGGGAACTTTCGTTCCGCGGAAGCGCTCGGCGATTCGGTCCTGAAGTTCGGCGAGCCCGACGGTCCCGTCGAGCATGCTGCCGACGACGAAGGCGATCGGGGGAAGGATCAGGCGGTTCTCGTTCACTCCCTCGTTATCGTGGACCACGAAGACGGTTTTGCCTTCGTGTTCCAGCGGGAAGATATCCAGGGGGCGGAATTTCGGGAGAGGCATTTCGGGTCGATCGTATCGCTCGCCG
The DNA here is from genome assembly GCA_964526305.1 of uncultured Planctomycetales bacterium. Classification (GTDB taxonomy): domain Bacteria; phylum Planctomycetota; class MHYJ01; order MHYJ01; family JACPRB01; genus JACPRC01. The sequence goes on from CAZGKV010000172.1 coordinate 2,789, forward strand.
GTGCCTTGTACAACGATTACGAGCGTGCTACACTTTCCCGCCCCGGAGAGGTGACGGAGTGGCTGAACGTGCACGCTTGGAAAGCGTGTGTACTCGAAAGGGTACCGGGGGTTCGAATCCCCCCCTCTCCGCCATTCTCTGCAAATATGCCTTGAAAGCGGTCTTGATTGCCTATAAATGGCATAGTACACTTTCCGGAAAAGGGCTCGGGATGTGTACGGGATGTAAGTTGAGGTGACGCATGGCCAGGGCGTGGAAGCGATCCGACACGGGCCAGTGGTACGTCCTCCACGGACGCAAGGGCAAGATCAAGGTCGGCCCCGACAAGAAAGCGGCGGAATTCCTCGCCAATAGGATCAACGTCGAGGATGCCCAAAGGCGAGCGGGACTCCTCCCTAGGGAGAATCCCGCCCTCCTCAAGCGCCCCTCGATCGAATCCTGGGGCGAATTCGTCAATTACTACCTTCAGTGGTCCCGGCAGAACCATCGCGAGGCCTCCCAGAAGCGCTACGCCGGCATTCTCCGCAACCTCCAGATCTTTCTCGCGAAGAGCTTCCCGCAGATCGCGCGCTTGGAGCAGTTCGAGCCCCTCGTCTTCGAGAAATACAAGCTCTACCGCAAGGAGACACCCATCGCGCGGAACGGATGGCCCGTCACCCCGGCCCTCGCCAAGAGGCTGGAGAAAGAGGGCCGGCCGGCACGTCCCGCCCGGGACACCACCGTAAACGTCGAGCTCGAGATCTTCCGCGCCATCTTCAACCACGCCGTCGAGAAGGGATTCCTCGACAAGAACCCGATCAAGGGCGTTCGCCACCTCGAGGTGCGCGAGGAGACCGTCAAGCGCATCCTCACGCGCGACGAGGCTGAGCGGTTCCTCGGGCACGTGAAGGCGGCCGATCGCGACGACTACGAAATGTACTCGCTCCTCCTTCACACCGGGCTCCGGATCGGCGAGCTTCAGCATCTTCACGCGTCGAATATCGATCTTGCCAGGCGCGTCATCCACATCCGCGCGTTCGAGTTCGTCAGTCCCCTTACGGGCCTGAAGACGTGGTGGTCGGCCAAGTCGAAGCGGGAGCGGGGCCGGCGAGAGGTTCCAATCGACGACGTCGGGTTCAAGATCCTCTCCGATCGGCGCAAGCGGTCCGACGATCCCTTCGTCTTCGGGCCGTACCGAAAACCGGAGCAGTTCAAGAAGCGCGTCCGGAGGCGCCTCCTCGCATCCATGAAGGCCGTGGGCATCGACGGCGCTCAGGGGCCGCACAACCTGCGCCATACCTTCATCTCCTGGCTCGCGATGGCCGGACAGCCCAAGGAGTCGATCATGGACATCGTAGGCCACGTCGAGGACGATACCTTCGAGCGGTATCGACACACGACGCCGGAGCATCGCGCGGGCCTCCTGGAGGCGCTGGACCTCACCCTGTAGGACGCTCACGCGACCCGCCTTCGTGCGAGCGTCGTACAGCGGACGATGTTTCGCCTCAGTTCGGCGAGGATCGTCTGGCCTGGAAAGTAGACCTTGCGCCCGAAGTGGGTGAAGGTCACTTCGCGCCGATACTTCATGTTGCGGAGAGTCTTGACCGAAAGATGGAGCACCGTCGCCGCCTCTCCGTAGTCCCAGTAGGGCTTGGCGAGAATGGCGCGGACGCGCTCTTCGGCGTCCTGCACCTGGTCGAGCATGGGGCCGTCTTCCATCAAGATCCTCCTGAAAGACACTCCATCGATACCCCAAAGTCAGCTTCGCCGAAAATCACTACCTGAAAAGTCGTGAATTTCGGAAGATTCTCAGAAAGGTGACTCGTATGACCGGCGATCCGAAACGTCCGTCCCAATTTGCCGACTTCTGCCGACGCATCCTGGCCGGTGAGCCCGGGGTCTTCGAGGCCTGGGTCGAAACTTATACGGAACCGTTCATGCGGGATCTCCTCTTGCGCTTCGGCGCGTCCATCGAGACCGCCGAGGATCTCACGCAGGAGACGTTCACGACCATCGTCGAGGAATTGAAGAAACACGCCGCCAAGGGCGGGATCGTGTCCGACAAGATCACGCGGTGGGGCTACACGATCCTCGAAAACAAGTTCAAGAAGCACCGCAAGGAGAAGAAACGCCTCCCCACCCTCTCGATGGATGAACTGAAGGAGGAGGGGCAGGAGTTCGAAGAACCATCGACCGAGCCGTCTCTCGCGCTACTCGAGGCGGCGGACAAGCGGCGGATCGCGAAGGTGATGGAAGATCTCTTCTGGCAGGACTTCGAGAACACCCGCGGCAAGACGCGCGAATACCTGGAGCTGCTGCGAAAAGGGCTCTCCGTGGAAGAGATCGCGCGGGTGACGGGTGCGAATCCGCACACCTGCCGGTCCCTCATCGACAAGAAGATGGAAGGGCTGACGCATCGGGCCCACGTGCGAGCGATCGGCTTCGAGCTTCCGCCACCCGGTGAAGTGACTCGGGTGTTGCTCGAGGCCACGCTTGATCGATTAAAGCTGCCGCGGCACGCCCGGGACATTGCCCGACTCGCCTGCTTGGATCACTGCGAGCCAGAAGAGATCGCGCGCCGACTCGGCTACCGGATCGAACTCGTCGTCACCAACTTGGACGTTCTCTGGCGCGCGCTGACGATTCGATTCCGGCGGGACTTCCCCGAAGCGCTCGAGGCCATAGGGTAGGGCAGTATGTTTGCGTAATATAGTGAATATCGCTAGAATACGCAAATACATGGCAGAGCGAGCGAGAGCCTATGTGGACGGGCTACTGGCCGGCGGACGGCACACGTTCACGGTCGCCGAAGCGAAGGCTGCACTCGGTACCTCCCCCGTCGCGGTCTACCATTCCCTCCGACGGCTTCGGAAGCAGGGAGTGCTGGCGATGCCACGTCGCGGATTCTATCTCATCCTCGATCCGGAGCACCGACGGCTCGGCTCGCTTCCCCCCAGTGCATGGATCGATGATCTCATGCGCTTCCATCGGGTGCCGTACTACGTCGGCCTCTTGACGGCGGCCGCCATGCACGGAGCCGCCCCGCAACAGGCGCAGGAATTTCAGGTGATCGCCGGCGCCATTCTCAAGCCGCTCACCGTCGGGCGCGTGCGAATCCGATTCTTCTTTCGACGCCGCATGAAAGGGGTCGCCACCGAGCAGAGAAAGACAACCAGCGGAACCATTCCAGTCTCGACGCCCGAAATGACGGCCTACGACCTCGTGCGCTACCGGAAGGGGGCTGCATCCATGGATCATGTCGCCACGGTGCTCGCCGAGCTTGCGGAGCAGCTCGACGCCCGGAGGCTTCTTGCGGTCGCCAGCAAAGGCGGAGAGCTGCCGGTCATCCAGCGGCTCGGTTATCTGTTGGAACGGACGGGACATGCCGATCTCGCGGGGGAACTGGCGAAGCGGGTCCGCGCAAGCAAGCCCAAGAGGGTCCCCCTCGAGCCCAAGAGTGCCGAGGTGGTCTCGGCGCGCGACGCGAAGTGGCGCATCCTCGTCAATACGACCATCGAGGTCGAGGCGTGATTCCCGCCGACTTCATCGCCGAGTGGCGGGCGCAAACACGTTGGGCTACCAACGAGCAGGTGGAGCAGGATCTCGTTCTCTCGCGCGCGCTCGTCTCCATCTTTCAGGATCCGGAACTCGCCGATGCCCTCGCGCTGCGCGGCGGGACTGCGCTCCACAAGCTGCACTTCTCTCCGCCGCGCCGCTATTCGAACGACATCGACCTCGTGCAACTACAGCCTGGCCCCTTCGGCCCGATCATGGACCGCCTCCGCGAGCGGCTGGACGGCTGGCTCGGCGAGCCCCGGCGCGAGCAGGGACAGGGCGTACGACTCCTGTATCGCTTCGAGTCCGAGATTCCGCCCGTCGTGCCGCTCAAACTCAAGATCGAGACGAACACCCGCGAGCACTTGAGTGTGCTCGGTACCGTGAAGATGCCGTTCACCGTTACCTCTCGATGGTGGCGGGGAATCGCCGAAATCACGAGCTTCCGGCTCGAGGAACTTCTCGGCACGAAGCTCCGGGCACTCTTTCAGCGGAAGAAGGGACGGGATCTCTTCGACCTCGCGATCGCCCTGGAAGCGGGAATCCAGCCCGACGCGGTCGCCGACGTTTTCCGAGCCGTCATGCGAGCCGAAGGAAGAGAGATCACCCGCGCCGTCTTCGAGGAGAATCTCGCGACCAAACTCCGGCTGCCTGCCTTCACCGACGACCTGCCGATCCTTCTTCCACCCGGCGCGACGTTCGACGTTGCGGCCGGCGCGGCCCGGGTGGCGAACGAAATCATCGCGCTTCTTCCGGGAGATCCGTGGAAGGGCGGAGGGAGGAAGAAGACGCGGCGGTGACCACCATGCTCTCGCCGTCTCCCCACCCCTATCCTCTCGCTCCTCTTCTTGTGTCAACTTCAGGAGCCTCTCCTTGCCGTGCGCGACAGCATGGACCGCGTAGAGCCCCAGGGCAGAGGGACTCCAACGGGCCCGGGCAACATCTTTGATCTCGGACGTTGCGTACGATGGGGTATTATCTATCGTGATCAGATTCAAACAC
>CAZGKV010000173.1:0-7235 GCA_964526305.1 uncultured Planctomycetales bacterium
CGCGCTCGACCATCTTGATCCGGAATGGTTCGAACGGAAAGGCGGTCATCGGCAGAAATGGACCCGGCCTCCCATGGGACGCGGATCATGCCCCCGTCGGGACACGTGCGAAGGCCGGGTCCGCGACGAAGGGCGCAAATGTCGGGCCACCGCGAGTCGGGAGGGACGAGCCCTCGCTCCTGGGAAATTTCGCGGGGCTCCATGGAAAAGCACGCACCGAGGGATCACTTCCGATGAGGCACTCCATAGTGGTCGACATGGTAGGGTTTCCCGAGCCGGCGCATTTCATCGCCTTCAACTCCCCCTCGGTCCGAGTCTTTCTCGGGTCCAAGTGGACGATCCTGCCGAACCGCTCCTTGAAGCAGAAAGGCTTGAAGTTCGGGCTCTCCTCGTTGTGGCAGGTCAGACAGGTCCTCAACCCGGGTTCCTTGACGATCTCGTCGTCAAGGGGCCCTTCCCGCCTGGACTCGCGGAGAGACGCGCCTTGAAGTGCTTCTCTCCGGGTCCGTGGCACGACTCGCACCGGACTTCCGCCTTGGGATCGAATCCCTTCAGGAAGCGCTCGGGGGGCTCCCCGAATCCCGTGCTGTGGCATTTCAGGCATATTTCGCTCCGGACGGGATCGGCAATTCCTCGCTCCTGCGCGGCCTTTTTCGCGGGCTCGGTGGACAAGGTCGCATGGGCCTTTGCGTGCACCGTCTCCGCCCACTTCGAGTACTGCGCTCCTCGCGCCGCAGCCTCGTGACAGTTCTTGCACCGGTGGGAGCCGACCTATCGGTTGTCCGCCTTCCTGCCATAGAGCCGCTCCGCAAATGCAGGGCCTTCCCGGATCGCAGTGCGGGGCGTATAATCCGCCCCGGTGCTGATCAGCGACGAAGAAATCGTCCGGCGAAAAAAGTACCTGGAAATCCGACCGGAGGACGAGCGCCGTCTCGAAGCCCTTCATTCGGTCCTCGAGCGACACGCCGGCGAAATCATCGAGAAGTTCTACGCCTACCTCCTCACGCACGAGTTCACGAAGAAATTCCTCGAGACGCCGGGGATGATCGAGCGTCTGAAGAAACTTCAAGCGGAGTACTTCCTGCGGTTGACGTCCGGACGCTACGACCGCGAGTACTTCGAGAATCGGCTCAAGGTCGGCTTCGCCCACGAGCGGGTGGGACTGGCGCCCCAGTGGTACATGGGAGCCTACGAGACCTACTTTCGCATCGTCTCGGAAGTACTCCATCGCGAAGTTCCGGCAGAGCAATACCACGATGCGCTGGGATCTCTCACCAAGATCATCTCCCTCGACATCGGACTTGCGATTGACGCCTATATTTTCAAGGCGCACGAGCGCCTGGAGGAGACGAACCGGAAGCTCCTTCAGCTCGATCGAGTCAAGCGCCAGCTCACGGAAATGATCGTGCACGATCTGCAGAATCCCCTGGCGGGCATCGAAGCCTTCCTCCAGTACGTGCGATCCCGCGGTCGGCTGGAGGGCGAGGAAGTGGAGGCGCTCGAGGAGGCGCTGGCCCGTTGCGGGGATCTCGAGAACATGATCCAGAACGTGCTTCAGCTCCGAAAGATGGAAGAGGGGAAGCTGGAGCTCTATGTCGAGGACCTGGATCTCCGGGACTTCGTGCCCCGGTGCGCCGCCGCGTTCGATCTCGTGGCGAAGCAACATTCCAAGGCGCTCGAGATCGTGGTGCCCGACAGCGGTGTACCGGCCCGCACGGACCAGACCATCCTCCAGCGCATCCTCTACAATCTCATCCGAAACGCGATCAAGCATACGCGGAAAGGGACTTCGATTCGCGTGGCGGTGACCGCGGACCGCGAGATCTCGGTAACGGACGACGGGCCGGGCATTCCGAAAGAGCTCCAGCCTCGGGTTTTCGAGCCGTACGGTTCCATGGGGATTCGCGGCTCAGGAATGCGCATGGATACCGGACTGGGACTTCCGTTCTGTCGCATGGCTGTCGAAGCCCTAGGGGCGACTCTCTCGCTCCGGAGCGAGTCCGGCCAAGGAACCACGTTCTCGTTTCGGATTCCGTAACGCGGGTGGACCGGAAGTAGCCGTTGCCGTTGACAAGAGGCCGGGGCGATGGCGAAATGGCGGTCCAGCGATGACTCCCCGCCTCCGCAAATTCGCTCTCTTGGCGCACATCATCTTCTCGGTCGGATGGCTCGGCGCCGTGGTCGGATTTCTCGTCCTTGCCGTTGCCGGCCTCACCAGCGGGAATGTCGAAACGGTGCGGGGCGCGTATGTCGCGATGGATCTTCTCGGGCGGTACATCGTGGTTCCGATGAGCCTCGCGGCCATCGCGACGGGACTCGTCCAGGCTCTTGGCACCGAATGGGGCTTGGTACGGCACTATTGGGTGCTCGCCAAGTTCCTGCTGACTCTCTTTGCGGCCATCGCACTGCTGCTTCATCAATTCACTGCCGTGGCGGAGGCGGCGAAGCGCGCCAGGGCAGGAACCTCACCCGACGCCGGCCGTTTGGGGATCCAACTCGCCGGCGATGCGGGCGTCGCCGTGTTGCTCCTGCTCGGGATCACGACTCTGGCGGTGTACAAGCCTTGGGGATTGACTCGCTTCGGCCGGCGGAAGCAGGAGAAGGCGCTCCCCACGAGAGTGGGGGGCCTTTCGGTCGGACTCAAGATCTTCCTGGCCGTCCTCGGGGCGATCGCCGTGGGGTTTGTGGTGCTGCACCTGGCGGGCGGTGGACTTGGGAGGCACGGTCGCTGAAGGGAACTGCGTCCCCTCGAGAGAGAGGGTCGTCTCCTCGTTGCGGGGGGCAGTCTCCGTTCGTGCGAAGGCCGTCTCCCTGCGTGGGGAGGCTCTCTCCCCCCGGCCGCCGTGCCCCCCTCTCACGGGGAGCACGGCGACGCTGGGAATCCTGCTGCTATGGCCGGCTCACGCTGACCGTCTCCTTGCGGCTGCGACGCCCCTCGGCTGCGGACTGCTGCCGTCGAAGGGGGGCGTACGAATATCGCCCGAGCAGCGAGTCGTCCTCGCGGAACTCCACTTGCGCGATGCGTACGATGAACCGGGTCCGCGTGTAGAGCACCCCTTGAGCGTTGTACAGGGCCTGCGTCGCGGCGGGAGTCTGGCCCCGCTCGTCGATCTGTCGTCGCTGGGACTCCTCCAACGCGCGCAGCGCGGCCTCCCCGCGCTTGACGAATTCCTCCGTGACACCCACGCCTTTCAGCGCGTCGGCATCCTACGATTCACGATTCGGCTCGTCGAGCGAGTCCGTCTCCCTCGGATGGAACCTCCGGTGCGCCTCCCAGAGGTCGGGGATCTCGAGGCAGATGTAGGCGTCCAAAAAGCAAACATTCAGGACGTCAGGAACGGTTCGACTCGGCCTCCGGCCTCGCTCGCCGCAGGGTGACTACCGTAGCATGGCCCGAAGCCCGCCGACGCGGCCCTTGCTGCGGCCCGTGGGCCGGACCATGACGCGGTACGCCGACCGCGAGCCGAAGGCGTTATTCTGCCAGGTCCCGCCGCGCAGGCACCAGGCGTCCCCTTCCGCAGGTCCCGTCGGATCCGTGACCGCTCCGGAAGGATACTTCCCATACCAGTCCGCGCACCACTCCCACACGTTCCCGTGCATGTCGTAGAGGCCCCACGCGTTCGGCTTCTTCTGGCCGACCGGATGTGTTTTGTTGTCCGAGTTCTTGTCATACCACGCGTAGTCGCCCAGCTTCTTCTCGTCCTCCCCGAAGCAATACTTGCCTTTCTCCCCGGCCCGGCACGCGTACTCCCATTCCGCCTCCGTCGGCAACTTCGCCGCCTTACCCCTGAGCTGCTCCTTCGCCTTCTCGTTCAGCTTCTTCATGAACTCCTGGCCATCATCCCGACTCACCCTTTCCACCGGCAGGTCGGCTCCCTTGAAGCGCGACGGATTCGTCCCCATCACCGCCTCCCACTGACCCTGCGTCGTCTCCGTCGTCTGCATCCAGTAGTCCTTCGAGATCGTCACCTCATGCGCGGGTCCGTAGTCCTCGTTCCCCATCGTGAACTTCCCCGCCTTGATCTTCACGAACTCCATCTTCACGCCGCCGCCAAGGTCGAGCACGATCTTATCGGGCGCATCCTTCTCTTGCTCTTGCGACACCGGCACGAGAGCCAGCAGAAGCGAACACATCATCTCGTTCCTCCTTCATGGTTCCGCGAAGTATAAGTATAGGCCATCCACGGCAGAGGGGATCTGGTATTTCTCGGCGGTCCCGCCTGCGCGCCTTCGCGACGCCGGTGCCGCCGCTTCGGCGAGGCCCGCAGAACCTAGAGAACTTTCCGCCGCCGCAGCTCGCTCACGATCAGGAGCGTGGCGAAGCCCATGGCGACGACGAGCGAGCCTTGGCCCACGGTCATGAACATCATGAAGGCGAGGGGACTCGGTGCGACGAAGTGCGCGAGACTCACTCCCAAGCCGAGGAGCGCGAAGAGACACGAGGCGGAGAGCAGGGCCGGCTTGAATCGCTGAATCATTTCTTCCTCGGATGCGGCGCTTCGTGGCATTCGAAACAGGACATCTTTCCCGAGAGGATCTGCGGCTTCATCTCGGGATCCATGTGGGGCTCGACCTTTCGAAAGCTCTCCGCGTTCGCATGACAGTGGAGGCACGTCGAGGTCGGAAACGGCTTCCGGATCTTGATCTCCTTGGGCACTCCGAGAAAGTACTGGTGCAGTACGTGCCCCACGCCGCCCTTCTTCGCCTCGATGTTGCCCGAGAGTCCGTAGCCGCTGTGGCAGGTATAACACTGATCTTCGTTGATCCATCGATTGCGGTAGTGTTTCGCCGCAAGCGTCGGACTGTCCGGGTTCTTCATGTCGTTGACCCAGGGGTCCATCGCGTGACACTCGGCGCAGGACTGCTTCACCTTGTGGAATCCGACGACGCTCCCCAGAAGCATCGTGGTCGCCGGGAGGAGGAAGATGGCCGTGAAGAGCATCACCTTGACGACCGGCGTGGCGCGCCAGCCGGGTTTCTGCCATAGGACGAAGAAGAGCATGGCCATGCCCACGGCGGCGAGAATGACTCCCGCGACGTTCACCCAGCGAATGACGTTCTCCGCATCTCCGGAGAAAGTCCCGTCGTGGGGCGTCACTTGCCCTCCCGGTGCTGGTGGTCGCAGCCGTGGTCGCGCTTGAGCTTCAGGAGATCGTGGGTGTCCTTCCCGATCTTGTCCGCGAAAATGAACTCGCGGAAGGAAGGGCTCTTCTTGTTGTGGCAGGACACGCAGGTTTTCTCGTCCGGATGGATCGCTCCCATCTTGGCGATGTCCGCCCATTTGTAGTCCTTGTTGTCCTTCTTGAACGGCGAGGTGTCTCCCCCGGGCCCGTGGCAGCTTTCGCAACCGACTCCCTCGAGAGCGGGAGCGCGGGCCTTCTCCTCGACCGTCCACTCCCGTCCCACCTCAGGATAGCCGCCGGGTTTGCCGTAGCCGGTGACATGGCAAGCGACGCACGCGGCGTCTTGCGTGTAGTCCTTCGCGAGATCGAGATGAGCCTTCTTCTTGGACTCGGCCGCCGCTCCCGGCTTGAGGGCCTCGAACGACTTGGCCATCGCCGTCTTCTGCCAGGAAGCGTACTCCTTGTAGTGGCATTTCTGACACGACTTGGAGCCCAGATACTTCGGCTCGTCCCTGCGCGGACAAGAAGAGGACTCGATGTCCGGGATCGCGGCCATCAGGGGGACGAGGGTCGCGCCGAGGAGAAGGATGCGTCTCATGCCGAACAAGGAGCAAAGAGATGGCCAGCGACCGCCGTCATATCCGCGCGGATGGGACTCGGGGAATTCTCGCGGAGTGCGGAGGAGTTCGCTTGGAGAGGGCCCGAAGAATGTCCATCGTGCTGATGACTCCGGTGGCCTTTCCGCGGCTCATCACGAAAAGGCGATGAACGCCTTTCTTCGACATGGTTCGCACGACCTCCGGGAGCGGCGTGCGTTCGTCGACCGACAGAATCCGCGACGTCATGAGGTCGTCCACGATCGCGTCCGGTTCGGCGTCGAATGCGAGGGCCGCGACATGCCGCGCGAGATCCGAGAGGGAGACGACGCCCACAGGCCGGCCGGCGAGATCCACGACCAGGCTGCCGCTGATGTGGTGTTCGTCGAGGAGATCGGCGACCCCCTCGAAGCGCGTGCCGAGATCTACCGTAATGACCGGAGAGGTCATGACGTCCGCGGCCGTGAGCTTCGACCAGTTCTTCATGCGGCGCCGCCTCTCTGCACGCACTGCCGCGCGAGGCGTACGAGTTCGCCTACGGGACTCGACTTGGAGACGACGTCGGTCACGCCGCAGGCCGAAGCCCGGAAAAACATCTCCCAATCGGCATAGGCGCTGGCGAGGAGGATCACCAAGTCGGGGAACCGGCGCCGAAGCCAGCGAGCGAGGGCCAGTCCTCGCACGCGCGCCATCCGTTCGTCGATGACCGCGATATCGTAGGGATGATCCAGCGCGGCCCGTGCCGCCTCGTGTGCGGATCCGGCGCCCGTCACGGCAAAGCCTGCGTCCTGGAGCTTGAAGGTGTACAGGGTACGGATGTCGGACTCGTCGTCCACCAGCAGCAACCGCAGCGTGCGCACGGTTTGTTCCATGGGGAGTCGAATTGCAAGTGCCGGGCCAACACCCTTCCGGCACGCGCGGGAAGCCTCACCGGATATTGTCCGCAGAGCCGCGGATTCCTACGGGAAGGGGACAAAGGCCGCGCCGATCGCGGAGCCCGTCACCGCCTTGTAGGAGGACTGGAGCAGATTGACCGCGTATCCGGTGTTGTGAATCCCTCCGCTCCCCTCGTTCGCCACGAAGGTGCGATTGTAGGCCGCCTGATAGAGGGCCTGCCACTCCGCCTGCAGGCCGGCGGTAAGGCTGCTCCAGGGAATGTCGGGGTTTTCCGTCGAGGTCACGCTCGGTCCGGGGATGGTCCGCGTCACGACACCGTTCGTGTATTTGACCTTGCCGCCCGAGATCGCCAGCGTGTTCGCGCCGCCGGTCAGCGTCGCGAGCTTGGCGTTGATGGCCGCGAGGAGCGCGGCATCGAGCCCGGCGATCTCGTCTTGCACCGCTTCGACAACGCCGTCGCCGTCGTAGTCCGCCCGCGCGGAGTTTCGGAAATCGGCCGCCGTCGTATGACACTGGTTGCATGCGGCCGAGTTGTGCTTCACCACGCTCGTGATCTGCCAGCTCCCGGCGCCGGCTTCGGCGACGAAGAGAACTCCCGTCACGGTCAGTTGTCGCGAAG
>CAZGKV010000174.1:0-7138 GCA_964526305.1 uncultured Planctomycetales bacterium
CGCCGTCTTCTGCTCCGGCAAGCTCCCCGCGGAACCGAAGGGCGTCGAGTCGCTGGGGTCCGCCTCGCGCGCCCTGTACGACTACGCCGTCTCCAAACGATGAGCCGGACGAGGATCGTCGGCTTCGCGGTCGGAGTCGCCGGCTTCCTCCTCGCCCTCGTTCTTCCGCTCGGCTTGGAGCCGCGCGCCGCTCGGGCGCTCGCGGTGCTCGTTCTGATGATGGCCTGGTGGTTCACCGAAGCGCTTCCGATCTATGCGACCGCGCTTGCGCCCCTGGCGCTCTACCCGCCCCTGGGCGTGTTGAGCCTCCAGGGCGCGGCGCTTCCCTATGTCGATGGGTTTGTGTTCCTCTTCCTCGGCGGAATGGTGATCGCGGCCGCGATGGAGCGGACGGGGCTCCACCGTAGGATCGCGCTTCGAGTGATGCGCGCGGTCGGCACGGATCCGAAACGCCTCCTCTTGGGCTTCATGATCGCGACGGCCTTCGTCTCGCTTTGGATCTCCAACACCGCCACGGCCACGATGATGTTCCCGATCGGAATGGCGGTGATCGCGGAGCTCGAGGCCCGTACGGGTCGGCGTCTCGTCCACTACGGGTGCGCGGTCATGCTCTCCATTGCCTATGCAGCAAACATCGGTGGAATGGGCACCTTGATCGGCACGGCGCCGAACGCACAGTTCGCCTCCATCGCCCAGGCGCGGTTGGGGGTGACCGTGGGCTTCGCCCCCTTCCTCTGGATCGGCCTCCCGGCGGTGGGGATGCTCCTCCCCCTGGGATGGCTCGCGCTCTGGAGGGTGGGGCGCCGGGAGGGGTTGGAGGCAAGCTCGGGCGCGGCGGCGGTCGACGCGCAGCTTTCGGCGATGGGGCGAATGTCGCGGGGCGAAAAGACCGTTCTCGCCGTCTTCGTGTGCGCGGCCATCCTGTGGATCCTGAGCCAGCCGATCGCCGGCGCCATCGGGAAGCCTGCGAGCCGGCTGCTCGGTCTGAAGTTCGGCTCCAAGGAATTCGAATGGTCCGTGGCGGTCGCGGCCGGGATCGTGCTTTTGTCGACACGGCTCGCGGACGGTCCTCATCTTCGGAAGATCTCCTGGGAGACGCTGCTTCTCATCGGCGGCGGCCTGGCGATGGCCGCGGGGATCGAGCAGGGCGGCCTCGGCGCCTGGGCCGGAGGGCAACTCCGCGGGTTGGGTTCCCTTCCGCCGCCGGCGCAAGTCGGTCTGGCGAGTTTCGCCGCCGTCTTCATCAGCGCCTTCGCCTCCAATACGGCCACCGTCGCCATTCTCCTCCCGCTTCTCGCCGGCGTGCTCGGGCGGGATGCACTCCCGGCCCTGGCGGCCGCATCCCTCGGAGCCTCGTGCGACTTCATGCTGCCCGCCGGGACACCCCCGAACGCCATCGTCTTCGGAAGCGGCTACGTTACGGTCCCCCGGATGATGCGCGTCGGAGCGGTCTTGGATCTCGTCTCGGCCGTGGTGGTGGCCCTGTGGGCGATCGTGGCGGTGCGCATGCTCTTCGGCCCCTCTTGACTTTGGCGCCCGTCCTGATAGAGTGGCGCGCGACGCATGCTTTGTCCCTTCTGCCGAAAAGACAACGATCGGGTCATCGATTCCCGCTCTTCCAACGAAGGCCGGATGATCCGCCGTCGGAGGGAGTGTCTGGCCTGCCGGAAGCGCTTCACGACGTACGAGCAGGTCGAACAGATCACCCTGTACGTGATCAAGAAGGACGGCCGCCGCGAAGTGTTCGACCGGGAGAAGATCCGCCGCGGTCTGATGACGTCCTGCAAGAAGCGGCCCGTGCCGGTGCAGCGGATCGACGACATCGTGATCAAGATCGAGGTCGAGCTCTACCAGAAGTTCGATCGCGAGGTGAAGTCCAAGACGATCGGGAACCTCGTGATGCGGGAGCTCAAGAATCTCGACCACGTCGCCTACGTGCGTTTCGCCTCCGTCTACCGGGACTTCCAGGACGTCTCGGAGTTCATGCGGGAAGTCCAGCCCATGCTCAAGTAATCGGGGACGGGGACGGCACGCTCATGTCCTTGCGCAAGATCGATCGGGTCCGGAAACGGGATGGCCGCGTCGTCCCCTACGACGAGTCGAAGATCGCGGAGGCCATCGCGCTGGCGGCCCGCTCGGCCGGACAGGGACAGCCCGCGATCGGCCGGGATTTGGCGGGGGTCGTCACCATGTACCTCGAGCGGTACTTCGAGCGGGACGTGCCGACGAGCGAGGAGATCCGACGGATGGTCGAGAAGATCCTCGTCGAGACGCGGCACGAGGACGTGGCTCGCGCCTTCATGCGGCGGCGTCCGAAGACGGCACCCGAACCGCCCCCCGCGGAACTCTTCCCCACCAGCTCCCTCCTCGTCGATGCGGCCAGTCGCGCCGAGGTCAGCGCGTGGGGACGGGAGAGGATCAGCGCGTCGTTGGTCCGGGAGGCGGGGCTCGAGACCGTGGAGGCGGAGGAGATCGCGACCGCGGTGGAACGGCGCATCTTCCAACTCGGACTTCCCCGCGTGTCCACCCGCCTCATTCGGGAACTGGTCAATCACGAGCTGATCGACCGGGGACTCGGCTCCAAGCTTCGGAAACAGCTCGTCGTCGGGCTGCCGAAATACGATCTCGGATTGCTCTTCGGAAACGAGGAAGGGGCGGCGCCTGCGGATCCCGACGCCCTTTGCCGCACGATCGGGGAGAGTACGATGCGGCAGTACGCGCTCCAGGAAATCCTGAGCCGGGAGGTCGCGGACGCCCACCTAGAAGGTCGCATCCACATCCACGGTCTCGAGGCCCCTCTCAAGTTGTGGTGGATCGCTCCCTCGCTCGCCTACGTGAGGCGGCGCGGTCTCCGGGCGCCGGGCTTCCGGGCGCTGGAGGAGCCGGCGACGACGGCCCGCGCCTTCTCGAGCCAGCTTGCCCTGGTTGCGGAACACGCGCGCCGGTTCTTCTCCGGCGGGGTAGAATTCCTACGATGGAACGCGGCCTACGAGGGATTGGAGGGAGAGGCGAGCGGAGAGGTCGGCCAGATTCTCCCCGCCCTGGGACGCTCCATCGTCGGCGTCGAGCTCCGAGAGGATGGGTTCGCCGAGAAGATGCTGGAGGAGTGGCAGTGCGTCCCCGGTCGGCCCGAATGGCCCGACCGCGAGGTCGTGGTGGGCGGTTCCGACGCGCTCCTGCGCGAGGCCTGCCGGGTCGCGGTCGAGAAGGGCGGACTTCTCTTTCTCTTCGATCGATCTCCCTCGCGTCTTTCCCGATTCGGCGCCGCGCGGGATCCTGAGGAGTGGTTCGCGATCGCGCAGGCGGTCACCCTCAATCTTCCGCAAGCATTCTATCGCGGCGAATCCGGCTCGGAGTTTTACTCGGAGCTGGAAGCGGCCATCGATCTGGCCATTAAGGCCCACCTTCAGAAACGGCGGCTCCTCCGACGATTCGTCCATCTCCCCACGAGGACCTTCGGGCATGAACTGGGATGGGGCGCCAACGGCGCCGGCGCCTTGGCCTTCGACGAGTTCGTCTACGCCATCGGCGTCGCGGGGCTGAACGAGGTGGTCCGGTTGATGCGCGGACGTGGGATCGTCGAGGACGAGGACGCGCAACGCCTCGCCTTCCGAATCGTCTCTTATCTTTTTTTCCGGGTGAAAGAAGAAGCGGCGAAACACGGACTTCGCGCCTCGCTCGAGGATCTACCGGCGGAGGACGCGGCCTCGCGGTTCACGAGGGTCGATCGCCAGATGTACCCGCGCGCGCGCGGCCTGGAAGGGGAATACACGGGGGGGCCCCACGTTCGGGCCACCGAGGAAATGCTCCCGAGCGACATCGTGGCGATCGAGCGGCGATTCCACACCCTCATCCCATCCTCTCGCCCGGTCGTCCCTACGTCCCATCGAGTCCGCATGAGCGGGGCGGACTTGTTCGAGCTGGTCCGGCGTCTCGCCGACGAATCGCCCCTGGGGCAGTTGCACGTCCGATGAGGGGGCGAATCCACCGTATCTCGGCCAATCAGCACTTCGTACACGCCGAAGGAGGAGTCTATTCCTGCCGGTATCGCGGGAAGTTGAAGCAGGAGAGGCAGAACGTGCTGCGGCTGGCGGCCGTCGGAGACGAGGTGGACTTCGCGGCGTCCGGAGCCGGAGAGGGGATCATCGAGAAGGTGATTCCCCGCCGTTCCAAGCTCTCCCGGCACGATGCCTTCCGCCCCAGATATGAACAAGTGATCGCGGCCAATGTGGATCTCTTGGTCATCGTGCATTCGGCTTCCAATCCGGAGCTCAGCCTGCTTACGATCGACAAGTGTACGGTGATGGGTCAGGCGAACCGTCTCCCGTCGATCGTCGTCGTCAACAAGACCGACCTGGGCGATGTCCGCGATGCGGTCGCGCACTATTCCCGCCTCGGCTTTCCGCTCGTATTCGCCTGCGCGGAGCGGGGGGAGGGAATCGAGGAATTGCGCGCGCAGATGCGCCGGAACACCTCGGTGTTTCTCGGACCCTCGGGGGTGGGGAAGACCTCCCTCCTGAACGCTCTCCGTGGAGACTCGGGGTTGAAAGTGGGCGAAGTGAGCCCGCGAACGGGCGAGGGACGCCACACGACGACATGGGTGGAACTCCTCGAATTCGAACCGAATACGTGGGCGATCGATACGCCGGGCCTCGAGTTCTTCACGCTGTGGGGAGTGTCGATCGAGAATCTGGCCGAGCACTTTCCGGACCTGGCCGAGCGCGCCCCCCGGTGCAAGTTTCGGATGAGCTGTTCCCATACCCAGGAACCCGGTTGCGAGGTAGCTCGAGGACTCGAGGACGGGTCCGTCGTGCGCGCGCGATACGAGAGCTACGTGAAAATCCGCGAGGACTTGATCAAGAAGCGACGGGAATTGGGATAAGCCCCGCCCCCTGTCCAGAATCTTCCCTTCGCTGCCGATAATCCTCTGTCGGCTCGAAGAAGAGGGGGATGCATGCAGCTCAAGCGGCTCGAACTCTGCGGGTTCAAATCCTTCGCCCAGCGGACGGAGATCGCGTTCGAGCCGGGAGTGACCGGCATCGTCGGGCCCAACGGATGCGGCAAATCCAACGTCGTCGACGCCATCAAGT
Organism: uncultured Planctomycetales bacterium; assembly: GCA_964526305.1. Classification (GTDB taxonomy): domain Bacteria; phylum Planctomycetota; class MHYJ01; order MHYJ01; family JACPRB01; genus JACPRC01. The sequence continues at coordinate 5,091 of CAZGKV010000174.1, forward strand.
GGGTTCTCGGCACGCTCTCCTGGAAGGCCGTCCGCGGCGAAGAAATGCTGGACGTGATCTTCAAGGGCGCCGAGGGAGTGGCGCCGATGGGATTCGCGGAAGTCTCCCTGACGCTGGACAACTCCGACAAGACCCTCCCCGTCGAGTATGAGGAAATCACGATCGCCCGTCGCCTGTACCGATCGGGAGAGGGAGAGTATTACCTGAACCGGGCTCCCTGCCGACTGCGGGACATCCGCGAACTGCTGTACGGCACCGGGATCGGAACCGACAACTACTCCATCATTGAGCAGGGGAAGATCGACCGACTCGTCCTCTCCAATCCCAAGGAACGGAGACTGGTGTTCGACGAGGCGGCCGGGATCTCGAAGTATCGCGCGAAGAAGCGCGAGGCGGAGCATCGCTTGGAGAAGGTGACCCACGATCTCCTCCGACTGCAGGACATCGTTCGAGAGGTCCAGCGCGAGCTCCGATCGGTCCGCGCCCAGGCGGGCCGGGCCCAGCGGTACCGGGAGCTCACGACGGAGCTCGCCGCCAAGAGGCGCAAAGTTCTTCTTCACGACGAACGAATGCTTCGCGCGCGCGCCGAGGAGATCGGGCGACGACTGGCGAATCTCGAGGAGCTTCGTCACGCCCTCGAATCCACGCTGGAGTCCCGTCGCGCGGAGTACGAGGAAAAAAGGAGCGAGCTGTCCGCGCTCGAGGCGAGGTGCGGGTCCGCGAGGTCCGAACTCGCCGGGGCGGAGTCGCGCGCGGAATACCTCGCGCAGTCCATCGAGTCGAGCCGGAATCGTCGCGAGGATCTCGTCGAGGAGCGCGCGCGCCAGGAGTCGGAGGGAGAGGCGCACCGTCGGAAGGCCGAGGAGACTGCGGCCCTCCTCGAGGCCCAGACGCGGGAACGCGAGCGCGTGGAGGAGGATCTCGGCCGTCTCGGATCGCAGGTGGTGGAGGCGAACGCCGCTGTCGAGGAAGCGCATCGAGAGTGCGCCCGCATCCAGCGCGAACTCGAAACGCGCAAGCAGGAGGCGCTGGACTTGGCGCACAAGGATGCCCAGTACCGGAGCGATCGGGGGAAGGTCGCGTCGGATCTCGAGGGACTGGCGGCGCGCTCGAACCGGATCGAGGCCCGGGCGCAGGCGGTCGCGCGAGAGCGGGACGACGTCACGGCCAAGATCGCCGAGGCGCGGTCGGAGCGAGGTTCCCTCGAGCGGGAAATCGAGCGGCTGATGGAGGCCAAGAGGGCGGCCGACAAGGAGATGGCCTCGCTCAAGTCCCGGTTCGCGGAGGTCGAAAAGGAGCTCCGCGGACTCCGAGACGACCGGGAGCGTCGGGCGTCCCGACGGGAGACGCTCCGGGACTTCGAGCTCCAGATGGAAGGGCTGGATTCCGGGGCCAAGGAGCTCCTGCGCGCCGGCTTCCCCGGCGTCCTCGGCGCCGTCGCGGACTTCTTCGAGGTGCCGGCCGAAGAGCTGGCGCGAGTCGAGGCGGCGCTGGGAGATCTCGCCGGCGCCGTCGTCTGCGATTCGCTCGCCTCGGCGCTGGAGGCGCTGCGGTTCGTGAAGGAGCGAAAGTTGGGCCGGACGATGATCGTCGTGGCGGACCTGTGCCGCCTCACCGAGGAGGGAGAGCCCGCCCTCCCCGCGCCGACGGCGAGGGCCAGCGATCTTGCCAAGACCGACCCGAATCACGCGGCTTGGGTGCGGAGTCTCCTGGGACGGTTTCTCCTGGTCGAAGACGCCGTCGCCGCGCAGAGCGTCTTGGAGTCCGGCTTGACTCGGCGATCGCTCGTCACGCGGGACGGGGACGTCTATCAATCCTGCGGGATCGTTTCGACGGGGCCGCGCGGAGGCGCGGGGATCCTCTCCAGAAAAGCGGAACTCCGAAGTCTCGAGCTCGAGATCGAGGACTACGACCGTGCGATCGCCGAGCGGGAAGGCCGGCGCATCGAAACCGAGCTCGCGATTCAGTCGTGCGACGGTCGTCTGGAGCAGTTGAGACACGACGTCTATGACGCGACGGGGGCCATGCGAGACGCCGCCGGCAGGGAG
>CAZGKV010000175.1:0-7083 GCA_964526305.1 uncultured Planctomycetales bacterium
TGCACCCTCGGCGCCGCCACCGCGGCCACGATCCTACCGGGATGAGCTCTTATGGTCGAATCGATCTCCTCGGCGGAGTGTGCCGATCGGTCTTGTTTATGACGGCCAGGACGTGCGGAAAGCGGGCGAGCGTCCAGAACGATGCCTCCGGAAGAGGAATCCACTTCCTCCCGCGCATGTCGTACAAGTCGACCGACGCGCCTCGAGCACGGAGTCGGCGGGTCATAGCTCCCACCCGGGCCGGGCGGGATTCCAGAACAACTCCGTGATCCCTCCCATCTGAAATGCGACTCTTGAGGATTCGAAGGCACCACACGAACACATCCTTCGCCATCTTGAAAGCATTGGAGGGGGCGGCGGCGCTGAACATATCGATGAACATCGCGCCCCCGGGAGCCAATACACGGAGCATCTCGAGGACGCATCTCGGAAGATCCGGGAAGTACCACGAGGAACGGATGCAGAAAACCAGTCGAAAGGAATCGTCGGGGAACGGAAGCTGCCGAGCATCTGATGCAACGCCGTTCATCACTTCACGGCCTTCGGCAAGGAGGCCGCGGGCAAGATCGGTACCGACAATTCGACGTCCCTCTTCTGCCACCAGAGTGGCAAAGGGATATCCGGTCCCCGCTCCCACTTCGAGGATCCTTCCCTCGGGGGCGGCGTCCAACATCCGCCGGACCAGGCGCCGGTGCCAATCCGTCAGTCCGTACGTCCGGACTTGCCTGCGCCAGAAAGGAGCGTAGCGCTCCTCGAAATACCGAGCGCGTGCGGCCTCCCCCTTCGAGGTCATTCATGTACCTGCAAGATGAGGGTCGAGTTCGTGGCTTGGTTCATCACCGGGGTACACCGCAAACGCTCCTCGTATCTGCACGGAGGGGATCGAAAAGGAAACCAGGAGGCCACGAGTGGACCATCAACATCTTGAACGGCAATTGAGTACGCTGCGAATTCCGTTCCTGGACTCTTGGTTTCCTCATGGTCTTCTTCCTCGAATGGAGAGCCCAGACTGTTACCCAGAAGGGACGCAGTTGAGCCATGTCGATTTCGTTCTCCAGATTCGGGACCGAAGTCTCCGGAGGCAGCCCGCCCCCCATTATGGGGGGACTCATTCGGGCCAATTCCGCATCCGCCTAGGAACCAGAAAAAGGGTCATTTCCGAGAATACCCTTGGTCGCCCGGTACTTCCAGCAAACCTGGCGATTAGGAGAGGGGGCCGCGCCTCGTGGATACAAGGGGGCTTGGCGAACAGATTTCTCGGGACGCGGTCCTGAAAAACCCGTGTGGACAAAAAAAAAGAAGGCGCCCCTTGCGGAGCGCCTTCCGGACTGATCTGGCGTAGCCTACCAGCTGCGACGACCGCCGCGACCGCCGCCGCCCCCGCCGCCGTAGCCGCCGCGACTCCCGCCACGGGAACCGCCGCCCTCGGTCTTCGGCCGGGCCTCGTTGACCGTGATCGCGCGACCCGCAATCTCCTGGAGATTGAGGGCGCTGATGGCGGCCTGACCCTGGTTCTTGTCCGGCATCTCGACGAAACCGAACCCCCGCGACTTCCCCGTCATCTTGTCCATGATGATGGAGACGGACGAGACCTCGCCGTGAGCCTCGAAGGCTCGACGAATGTCTTCCTCGGTCGCGTCATACGACAGATTGCCGACGTAGATGTTCATCTACATCCCCTAAAGAAACGGAAACGATACAGCCTTGGGAAGGGGGTCGAAAGAATCGAGAGATGCGTCTCGCGAGCAGTCAAACCGAACTTCCCGTACGGCGGAACTGTACCGAGTTTTCCCCCAGGAAGCAACAATTACTTGGGGAGGAGTTGACTAATATTCCGTCGTTGGTATCCTCCCCTCCCATGATCTTCGATCCGGACGCGGCCGCCGAGCACTTCGGGATCTACGGCTTACCTTCCACCGTGGAGCAGGCCCGATTCATCGTCATCCCGGTCCCCTTCGACGCCACGACGAGCTACCGCGACGGCGCGCGAAACGGCCCGGCCGCGATCCTCCAGGCGAGCCTTCAGGTGGATCTCTTCGACGTGGACTTCGGACGTCCGTACAAGGCGGGCATCGCCATGCTCGATCTCGAGTCGGGAGCCTGCGCCCAAATCGTGAAGCTCAACCGGGAGGCGCGGAGGCACGCGAAGCCCGTCCTCGCGGCCGGGGGACGAGTGCGCGGCAAACCCAAGCTCGAAAAAGCGCTCGAAGAAGTCAATCGGCGAAGCGAACGGGTGAACGAACTCGTCGAAGCGAGCGTGCGCGCGCAATTGGAGAAGAACAGAATCCCTATCGTTCTCGGAGGCGACCACTCAACCCCGTTCGGCGCGATCCGGGCCTACGCCGAGCGATACCCCGGAATGGGGATCCTCCACTTCGACGCCCACGCGGATCTCCGGCCGGCCTTCGAAGGCTTCGTCTGGAGCCACGCCAGCATCATGTACAACGTGGTGAAAAAAATCCGCGGCCTCAGGACGCTCGTTCAAGTCGGCATCCGGGACTTGGGCGAACGCGAGCACACGCTCATCCAAGAGTCGGAGAAACCGAAGATCCGGACGTATTTCGACGCCCGTCTCTGCGAGGAGAAATTCTCCGGCCGACCCTGGCGGGCGATGGCCGATGAGATCGTGGCGGCGCTTCCGGAACTCGTCTACATCAGCTTCGACATCGACGGGCTCGACCCGCAGCTCTGCCCCGACACGGGAACGCCCGTTCCGGGGGGTCTTTCCTTCAACGAAGTCGTGGAGATGCTCCGCGCGCTGGTCCGGGCTCGAAAGCGAATCGTGGGCTTCGATCTCAACGAAGTGGCGCCGGGAGCGACGAGCGACTGGGGTGCGGACTGGAACGCCAACGTCGGCGCCCGGCTGCTCTACAAGATGGTGGGAGCGACCTCAAAACTTCTCGGGCTCTAGCCGCTTCTTGACGACCTCCTGCAACTCCGGAGGTCCCTGCACCGCGTAGACCCAATTCCCGTAGAGGTGGCTGAAGGAATCGGGCCGGAGCAGGTGGGCGCGCACGAGGGGCTGGATCTTCTCGTCCTTGATTTCGAGGAGGACGATCCGGCCCTGCGGTTTCAACGTCACGAGGCGTGCCCGCGACACGTGACGCACCTCGAGGCCCGGCATCTCGACGAGACGCACGATCTCGTCGGTCAGCGTTTCCACCTTCTCGATTCCATATCCTTCCGGCAATTCGGTCGCCGTCGGAAGGAACTGATCGAAGTCGACTTTCGGAAGCCCCATTCTCAATCGAAAGATCCGCACCATTTCCTCTCCTCCTCCGACGTCCCGCGTCAAGAGATAGAGGAGTAGGAGCATCTTCCTGGAGCGAAGAACTTCGGTTCGGATGGATCCCAACCACCCTTGCACCCCGCCCGCCGCGACGGCGATCTTGGCCGCCTCCGCCTCCTCCTGAAACTCGAGTCCGATCGCCGCGATCGTTGGTGACGGCGCCCCCTTCTTCTTGAACGCGGAGAAATACACGGTCCGGACCGACTCCGGGGCGACGGAAGCCACATGCCGCATCCCGGTCAGAACTTGCTCCTTAACCGCCAGATTCGTCCCCCGGAGCGGAAGAACCCAGTGGACCAGCCGATCCGAAACTTCCCATCCGTGGGTGAGATCTCCTTTGTCGAGTTGGAGGTGCTCGAAGGGCAGATCCGGCTCTACAGCCGGCAGTTCGAGTTTCGCCTGGATCCTGCTTACGAGAACTACGAATTCGCTTCGGCTTTCGGCATAGGGAGCGAGCGCCAGCACGATGAAGTCGCCGCGCCGAAAACTCCAGCGATTCCGGGGATACGGCCGGGCGTAGAATTCCCGCTCGATCCTCTTGGCCTCCGGGGAGTCCAGCGCCAGCAGGGTCATGTTCACCCACGCGGCCAAGTAGCCTTGCCGAATCTCATTGCGAGAGAGATTCGAGATCCCTTTGTGCGCCGCGTAGCCGAGCAATTCGTCGATCTCCTCCATCGCCTTGGCCATGAGGGGATTTCGAGAGAGGTTCCCCTTCTCCCAATAGTCGGGAGTCTCCTCGAACCGAAAACACACTTTTCCCAGATCCTCGGTCGGCGTCGTGCGGCGCACTTCCGCCCAAGTCCCGTCGCGCTGCCGCTGGGTGCGAAGGCCTGAGCGGGGTCCTTCAAATGCGGTGACGGTCCACCGTCCGGCGAGGTGCCTGGCAGAGAACTCGACTCGTCCGCGATAGACGCCGGGAGCTTCGAAGGTACACAGCCCGGTTCCGCTCTCGCCCTCGGGCCGGAAATCCACCGATAGGACGTACTCGGGCTGGAGAATCGAAATCCGTCCCGCTCGCTCGATCATCTCATGGAGCTTGGACGCGTCGCGCACCTCGAGATCGCCGTTCGGGCGAAGGAGAAGCGCCGTCAGGCTTCCGCTTTCGACCTCCGTGCCGCTCCGGATCTTCCGCCAGGTCGGAGCGTCGACGGACGCCGCGTCGGAGAGCACCGATTTCCAATCCGCGGGCTCTTCCCGCGTTCGCAGGGCCTCCTCGCGCTCCCGAGCCGCTACCCGAGCCCGCTCCGCTTCCATCTGTCGTCGATGTCTCGCCGAGACCAGGAGAAGAGCGATGGCTCCGAGGACCACCGCCGGGAGAGCGACGATCGCCACGACCGCGACGACGACGAGCGCGGTGTTCGTCTTCCGGGGAGGCGGTGTCGGAACCATCGTCGGCACCTGCGAATCCACCGTCGTCATTCGCGTGATGTCGTTTTTCACGTGGCCCGCGCTCTGATATCGTCGCTCCGGTTCCTTCTCGAGCGTCTTGAGCACGACCTCGTCGAGGCGGACGTCGAGTTGGACCTTCTTGGAAGGCACCTGGAATCGACCGAGGGGAAGCTCGCCCGTGAGCATCTCGTAGAAGACGACGCCGAGCGAGTAGATGTCGGCGCGATGATCGACGCCCTTGGGATTCTCGATCTGCTCCGGCGCCATGTAGTTCGGCGTCCCCATTACGACGTTTGTTTGGGTGAGGAGGGGGGCGACCGTGTCGGTGCCCACGAGCTTGGCCAGCCCAAAATCCGCGATCTTCACCCGCCCCTTCTTGTCGATCATGATGTTTTCGGGCTTGATGTCCCGATGAACCACCCCTTCCCCGTGAGCGTACTCGAGCGCGTCGCAGAGCTGCGGGACGATCCGCAGCGCGGCCTCCGGCGCGAGCTTGCCGCCGGACATGACCTGCCGGAGCGTCACCCCGTCGACGAATTCCATCACGAGGAAGAACTGCCCGTTCTCTTGGCCGAAATCGTGGATCGTAACGATGTTCGGATGAGAGAGGGAAGCGAGAGCCTTGGCTTCGCGGGTGAAGCGCACCTGAAAGCCCGGATCCGTCGCGAGTTTCTTCGGGAGAATCTTGAGCGCCACGAAGCGGTCGAGAGCCTGCTGACGCGCTTGATATACGACGCCCATCCCCCCCCGCCCCAGGAGCCGGACGATTTCCAGCCCGTGGAAGAGCTGCTTCGGCTGGAGAAGAGGGTCTTCCTCGGGCGGATTCGGGACGGTGGTCTTGAGCGCGAATTGGGCGGCACACTTCGGGCAGACTTGACCCGAGTAGACGTTCGTGCACACCGGGCATCGTTTCATGGTTTCCAAGCTCGCGACACCTCCTGAATCAAGATCCGCGACGAAAGGTTACACGAAATCCCATCACAACGCCCGGAGCAGTTCGCGAAGTTCGTCCTCCGCCTCGCGCGGGTCCTCGAGGGTTTCCGCCACCTCCTGCCGGAGGAGGTCCCGAAAGCGCTTGCGCGCGCGATGAAGGATGACCTTCGCGTTCGATTCGCTCACGCCGTGTTCGATCGCCAGGTCGCGAAGCCGGGCCTCGCCCCCCCCGAGGAGGAAGCCGCGGACGAGTTCGAAGCGCTCGCCCATGGAGGCCCGGAGCGCTTCGGCGGCCCGGTCGACGACGGCGAAGGCCCACTGGCGGCGGAATTCGGCCTCGGGATCCGCCTCCCGGGATTGGGCGTAGATCTCTTCGGCCCCGGCCAGATCCAGCGGGACGAGTTTGGCCGAGCGCTTCTTCGCCCGCCGGCGATGATACTCGTTGGAAAGGAAGTGCTCGAGGCACGCGAGGAGAAAACTGCGGAACTTCCCCTTGGCCGGTGCGACCCGGGCCAGGGCGTTTCGCTCGAGGAACTCCGCGAAGAAACCCTGGGTGAGATCCTTGGCGTCCTCGACACCGATGCCCCGGCGCCGGAGGAAGAAATAGCACGGCTTCCAATAGCGTTTGATCAGGGCTCCCGCCTCCTTCCGGTCGCGAGCGCGAAGTACGACGGTCCAGGCGGTGGGCTCGAAGGTGCGGCGCGAGCCCCCGAGGGAGGTCTCTTTCATAGTCCCGGAATCGCGAGCTTCTTCCGGAGAGCCTCGGTGTTGCGGTAGTAGATGGTCTTCACCGTATCCAGAGGCCGTTTGAGGATCCGCGCGATGTCGTCGAACGATTTGTCTTCCAGCATTCGCTTCCGAAGGACGGTCCGCGCCGGTTCCGCGAGCCCTTCGATGGCGGCCACGACCTTCGCCCAGACTTCTTTCTTCGAGACCTGCTCGCTGGGGCGGTCCAGAGGGGAGAACCCCTCCGGCGTCGAGGTGGCATCGAGCGAGACGGTCGGCTGTCGTTTCCGCCTCCGGAGGTAGTTGATGGCCTCGCGGCGAGCGACGGTGACGAGCCACACCGTAAACCGGCCCATGTTGGGATCGTATAGATGGACCTTTCGAAAGACCTTCATGAACACTTCCTGCATGAGGTCTTCGACGGCGCTGAGATCCCCGACGACGTCGCACACCGCCTTGGCCACGAGCCGTTCGTGGCGTTTCATCAGGGTGTCGTAGGCGATCGCGTTGCCCCGCTTGACCTTGGCGACGAGGTCCTCGTCGGGAGGGGAGAAGGGCATGGGGGTATTGTAAAGATCGAAGGAGGAAGGCGAAAGAGCGAAATCCGGTCGAGGACGACCTGAACTGGATCAGGGCATGCGGGTGGCTTTGGGGATTCGGGGCAAGGTGTAGCCGGGGGCGCAGACGACATTTTCCCCCCTGCGGCTGGGGCTTTACTTCCAGGCGGACCTTCCCCAGAGGTCCTC
>CAZGKV010000176.1:0-6968 GCA_964526305.1 uncultured Planctomycetales bacterium
CTTGAGCGTCTCGAGCTCGTCGGCCGTCCGGGGGATGGCGAAGGGACTGGGAGCGGGCGAGTCGCCCAGGATTTCGGGGGGGAGGTCCTTGAGGACGATCCGGCTTCCCGTCGACATCGCGATCGCCCGAAGGAGGATGTTCTCGAGCTCGCGCACGTTGCCCGGGTAGCCGTACTTCCGTAGCGTTTCGAGAGTCTCGGTGTCGGGCCGTACCGATTCGCGGCCGAATTCCTTGGCAAACCGCTTGCAAAAGTGTTCGACGAGGGCGGGGATGTCCTCGAGGTGTTCCCGAAGCGGGGGGACATGCACGCGGAATACGTTGATTCGATAGTATAGATCTTCGCGGAATCGCTTGTGGCGGACCTCTTCGGTGAGATCCCGGTTCGTAGCGGCGACCACGCGTACGCTGACTCGAACGAGATCGTCGCTGCCGACGCGCTGAATCTCGCCGAACTGCAAGGCCCGCAAGAGCTTGGCTTGGACTTCGACCGGGATCTCGGCGATCTCGTCGAGGAAAATCGTTCCTCGGTGGGCGGTTTCGAAGAGTCCCTTTCGAGGTCCGGTAGCGTTGGTGAAGGCCCCGGCGGTATGGCCGAAGAGCTCGCTCTCCATCAGGGAGGGAGGGACGGCGGCGCAATTGAGCACGGTGAAGGGGTGTTTTCGACGGGCGCTGTTGGCGTGAACGGCGCGGGCGAGGAGTTCCTTTCCGGTCCCGCTTTCTCCCGTGATGAGCACGGGCGCCTCCGTCTCGGCCGCGCGGGCGATGATCTGAAGGACTTGGGCGAGCGCCGGCCCGCTTCCCACGATCGCAGAGAACTCGTATTTCTTCCGGAGCTCCCCGATCGTTCTGGCCAGACGCTCTTCTCTCTCCCGGACCTCGGTCCGGCGTCTCTCCATCTGGACGGAGCGCTTGAGCTCGTCTTCGATGGCTGCGGCAAGGGCGGTCAGGATCTGGACCTCATACTCTCCAGCGCCCGCTCGCTCGACCCACGCCACGCCGAGTTTATGGCCGAGGGGGATGGCGACACACGGGCCGTCCCGAAGGACTTGGCCTCGCTCGGCGCATTTCCGAATCATCGATCGTACCTCGTCGTCGGCGGCAGGAGCGTAGATCCAGTCTCCGCCTGGATCGAGGACGGCCAGGACGGCGCGGGGCGCTCCCAAGGAGCCGGCCAGGAGGGCCGCGGCGAGTTCCGCTTGGACCTTGAGTTCGAGGTCCCGAAGAAAAACGGCTCGAAGCATTTCCGAAAGCGCCCGGCCTTCCCGGCCGGGGACGGCGCGATTCGGCTCACCCTGTGAGTCTGCCTTGGCGAGACCCACCGCGTCGTGCACGCCCCCTCCACGACTCCGGGCCCGCGAGAATGCGGCGTCCAGGGCCAGGAAGAGAGTTTCGGGATCCACGGCATCCTCGGGAACGGCGGCGATGCCGTAGGCTCCGGAGAGCGCCGCGCATAGCTCCTGGACGACTCGGGCCGCTTCTCCCTTCCGAGTCTCGGGCAGGAGAGCCGTAAGAACGCCGGGGGCGTCGGCGCAGGACAGAAGATCCCCGGGGCGCAATCGCCTCCGAATCTCTCGCGCCGCGGTCGCGGGATCCGTCTGGCGGGGCGCGGCCCGCACCAGACAGAAGGGACGATCGAATCGGGTCGCACGCGCGATCTCCTCGTTCACCCTTCCCAGCATGACTCGGTGGGTGGGCAACCCGGTCGGGGTGTCCACCGTCTGCTGCTCCCGGAGGGCGGCGACCTCGAGGGCCATCGCGCAGCAGTGCGTCACCTCCGCCAGGATCTCCGCGGCCGGCCGGGTGAGCGGGCCCGGCTTCTCTCCATAATAGAGGATCGTCCCGCAGGGGCGCCCGCGGCTGAAGACGGGAGCGGCGCCGAGTCGGCGCGCGTGGAGGCCGCACCGGTGGGCGATCTCCCGATATCGCTCGTCCTTGGCCGCGTCCTCCGTCCACACGATTCGACCGGAGCGTGTCGCCGTTTCGACGATGATCCGCAGTGCGGAGACTTCTTCGCCGGGGCCGAACGGGCCCGGAGTACCGCGGACGGCGCGAGCGAGCGGCTCCGGATTCTCCGGGCTCCACGCGATCGCCAGCGCTCGCGTGCCTCCCGTAGCCTCGAGTACGAAGTCGAGGAGCTCTCCGAGGAGATCGCGGAGGTCGAAGTCGGCGTTGATTCTGCGGATGGCGTCGCCGAGCACGCTCCCGGGATCCCTCATGCTCGCGAGTATACGCGCCGGAGGGATTCCGTGGTAGACTCGCACTTCATCACAGGAGGGGCATATGGTTGCGATTCTGGCGCTGGTATTCGTGCTCGACGATTTCGAGGCCGAACTCTCGAAACTTCGGAAGGAGTACTCGAAGGCCGAGGAGGAGTTCTTCCGTCCCTATCGGGAAGCCAAGACCGACGAGGAGCGTCGCGCGGTGAAGCTCGACTACGGCAAGCATCCGCAAAAGGAGTACGCCGGAAGGTTCGGCGATCTCGGCAAGAGGGCCAAGGGGACGGATGCGGGAGTTCGGGCGTGGATCCAAGCATTCCGACTGTACCTCGCCAGTCGCAACAAGGAAGAAGCCGAGAAGGCGCTGGGGACCATCCTCGCGGACGGGATCGAATCGCCCGCTCTGGAGGAGCTGACCCGCCAGCTTCAGTGGGCCTCCAGCTCCATCGGGGCGAAAGCCCTCGAGGCTCTACGAACGATGGCCGAGAAGTCTCCCCATCGCGGAGTCAAAGCGGCGGCGCTCTTCACGTTGGGGGCGGCGATCCTCTCCGGCGGAAAGGGGATGGAGCGGGAGCAGATCGAGGCGAGGAAGTGTCTCGAAACGGTAATGAAGGAGTACGCCGACACCCGATACGCCAAGCTTGCGGAAGGATATCTCTTCGAGCTCGAGAATCTGCAAGTCGGCAAGACGGCGCCGGACTTCGAGGCGACGGACCAGGATGGAAAGCCGTTCAAGCTTTCCGACTACCGCGGGAAAGTGGTGGTCATCGACTTCTGGGGATTCTGGTGAGGCCCTTGCCGGGGAGAGCTCCCCGGTCTGAAGGCGCTCGTCGAGCGTCTGAAGGACAAGCCCTTCGCGGTGATCGGCGTCAACAGCGACGGCGATCGAGCGAAGGTCGGAAAGCTTCTCGAGAAGGAAGGGATCGCGTGGCGCCAGGCGGTGGACGAAACTACGAGGGGACCGATCGCCACCAAGTGGAACGTTCATGCGTGGCCGACGATCTACGTCTTGGATTCGAAGGGCGTGATCCGCCATCGCAACGCGCGGGGGAAGCAACTCGAGCAGGCGGTGGAGGCGCTGCTGAAGGAGATGGAGGGGGGGAAGTAGGTGCCCCCGTATCCCCAGAGTTCTGTGAGCGGAAGCCTCAGGACGGTTCCGATCCCTTCACCGATACTTGACCGAGCAAAGTGAGACGCAAGCCCCGCGTGTCCGCTTTTCGCTCTCCGAGCCGGGACCGCGCGAGCCAGATCCACAGCCGCGGGTAATCGTTGGAGGGACCCCGGGCTGCGCCGTCCCAGAGACGGACCGAGTTGTCGGATCCACCCGAAAGGGCCCGCTTCCCATCGGGACTGAACGTGACCGAGCGAACCCAGTGCTCCGCTCACGCGGCGATTTTCTTCCCCTTCTCGACGTCCCACAATCGGATGAGCGTGTCCATGCTTCCGGAGAGGGCCCGCGTGCCGTCCGGGTGGAAGTCCACCGAGAGTACCTGGCCGCCGCGAGGGCGGATCCAAGCATCGCCCCCGACGATTTCATCCTCGGGCGGCCCATGCAACGCAAGACAGGCCAGAATGATTGCTTCCATTTCTCATCCCTTCCGGAGTCGACGAACATAGGACGGTATACGCCTCGACTCCAGTTCCGCACGGGGAAGTTTCCGGGTGAACCCTCCTCCCGCCGGGAACGTCTAAGCAGTATGAAATACATCCCCCTTCTCCTCGCCCTCTCCCTCCCGGTCTTGGCCCAGGACCGGAAACCGAACAAGCCCGACCCTACCGCGCGAGTCGTGGTTCACGAGTGGGGGGTCGCGGCCGTCGCCCAGGGGGCCGGTCGCGCCCTCGTCGGCGCTTCGGGCCCCGCGGATGGCGATCTGCCGGACTTCATTACCCAACTCCCCACGCTGGGAATGTCCGGAGGGATGACCGTCCGCCAGCCCATCGTCTACTTCTATTCGGACAAGCCGACGACCTTCAGCTACTCCGTCCGCTTCCCCTCGGGCTACCCCATCTGCTTCGACCCGCCCGCCACCACCTGGGCGAACACCCGGGACTATCAAAAACCTGGGAACGGGTATTTGTCGTGGCAGGGACGAATCGATCCTCAGTCGGAGGCCTCCGGACCGGCGGTGTCGGAGGGGCACTGGGTCGCCCGGTGTCGCGATGTCGATGCGGCCTGCATCAGGATCGGAGGCCGCACCGAGAAATATCTTTTCTACGAAGGCGTGCTGAGTCTCTCCTGCCCCGCGACGTTGCGCGTGGAGGGAATGGGCGTCTCGTGCGACCGTGGCGGATGGACGGCTCCCGCGATGGCCGTGCGTGTCCGCGGAGGAAAGGTGGAGACGTTCGTCGTTCGTGACTCCGGGATGCTGGCGCCCGAGCCTGTTTCGCTCGAGTCGATGCTCATCGACGCCGGACTCTATCCCAAGGAAGCGGCGGCGGTCCTGGCGATCTGGCGCGATCACTTCTTTCGGCGGGACGGACTTCGGCTTCTGACCCTCATTCAGGGTCCCGCATATGACGAGCTCTTGCCGGCGGACATCTGTCCGAAGCCGGCAGAGGTAAAGCGGGTCCTGGTCCTCTGCGTCGACTTCCCGACGCCGGAGCTGGACGAAATCGTCGCGCGGCAGGTCGAAGCGCTCTATTCGTTCTCGTTGGACGATCGGGACGCAGCCACGCGCCGGCTGATCGAGCTTGGTCCCGTGGCCATGGGACCCCTCTCGCGCCATGCCGACGCCGCCGACTCGGAGGTGCGCGCGCGAATCGCGTCGGTGGTGCAGAAGCTGAGCCAGCCTCTTCCGACGCCCAAACCTGTGCCCATCCGTCCGAAGAGCCGATGATAGCGTGCAAGAGGCCGCGGTCGCGGCCTACTCGGTGACGTCGAACTGGTGGAGCACCGTTCCGTCGTTTCCGACGAACCTCACCGTGATCTTGTCGGCTCCCACTTCGCAGACCCCGAGCGCCCGATGGTCCTTGTCCATCCAAACCTTGTACGGATTCGTGGTCTGGATCTTGGGCGAGAGAAGCCCGGTCGCAAATTGGGCGAAGTGGACGTTTCCCTTCTTCGAGTGTTCGTTGAACTTGTCGTGACCGGCGATGACGAGATCGACGCCGTACTGTTCCAGTTTCGACATCAGGAACTTCCGCACCCACTTGCGTTCGGGAATTTCCCGATACCAAGGCCCGCTTGAGTAGGGAGGAATGTGCATCATCGCGACGATCCACTTCGGGTCGTCCACTCCGTCCGTCGCCGCCTGGAGCGTCGAGACGAGCCACGAGACCTGGCTCGTGGCCAGCTTGATCGGGCTGTAGTACCACGTCGAGTTGAGCACGATGAACTGCGCGTTTCCCTGCCGGAAGGTGTACCACTCCTCGTTGCCCGGCTGGTTCATGACGCTCCGATAGGTACGGGTGTGCTTCTTGGGGGAGTAGGTGTGATTCCCCATGGCACAGAAGAGGGGCACCTTCGCGAAGAACTCCTTTCCGATCGTGAAGAACCGGTCCCACTCGCGAATGTCCGTTCCTTCGTCGACCTGGTCGGACGCGTCCAGCATGAAGAGGGGATTCGCTGCGAGGATTTCCTCCTGGAAGGTCGCGACCTCATCCTCGTCGTGGTTTTCCCCGACGGCGACGAAGGTGTACGGCGTGTTTCCGGTGACGCCGGTGCGGAAGGCACCGCTCCCCGTGAACACCGTGGCGCCATTCGCGGTCGAGGAACAGGTGTATGCGTAGGCGGTGTTCGGAGAGAGCCCCGTGATGGGGACCTGATGATACTGAACGGGAGTGGGATTGGAGTACGTCACCCCCGCGACGGCCACCTTCGAGCTCGACTTGGTGGAGGTGCGCCAGCAGACGACGATGGAAGTCGAAGTCAGGTTTTGAAGATAGGGTCCGAACTGCCCGTCGGTCATGTCGTCGGGCGGAACCCGGGGCGACAGGAGCAAAAGCGCGAGAAGCCAGCGAATCATGGGTCACTCTCCGAATCGATCGAAAACGAAAACCAGAGGGCTCCCTTCCAATCGGGCGGAGCCGGAGTACCGTCCGCAGGCGAGGGCCTCGGCGGATCGGCGGGGAAAGAACGAGGGAATGCGGAATCGGCCGTCGAGGTCGGTCGTAATCGCGAACGGACGGCCGTCGATCCAAATCTGCATGGGGAGGTCGGGGATGGGGGAGTTCGCGCCATCGACCGCGATCGCATCGAGTGGCTCGACGTCGGACGTCTCCTCCTCCTCTTCTTCGACACGCTCGATTACGACATACCGCTCCGTCGGTGCCGGGAGGGCTCTTTTCTCCAGAGGAATCGGCGCGGGCAGGAGGTCCTCGAGAGCCGCGGGGAGGGAAGGGGCCTTCTTCCGGGGGACGGCCAGGATGCGTTCCGGCAGAAGGACGGCTCCCCCGGCGAGGGCCATGGGTAGGAGGAGCCAGAGCCGTTTCATGAGGCGCAAGGATAACGCGGCGCGTCATGAATGTCCAGGGGAAGTCCATCGCAAAACAACGGAACGCGAATGATGATTCAATGGATGGGAGCGGCATGTCCAACAGGAATGCGATGAGAATCCAAACGTGCCTTCGAACGGGATCAACCCGGCGTCGGGATGATCCCTACTCTTCTTTCCATTTCTAAAGGGAGGTGCTCCATGATCGCCAAGTCGCAACTCCGGGCGGGATTCGTGACGGGACCTGGGGGCGTGCTCTGGGGTTAGGCTCTGTCTGACGAATCCTCGTGAGCCGCGGCGCGCCGAGGGGGCGTAGCC
>CAZGKV010000177.1:0-6957 GCA_964526305.1 uncultured Planctomycetales bacterium
TCGTGCTGGCTTGGTACCGCGACCCGCTTCCTTGGATGCCGTGGTTTGGCCGCGGACTGCTCGTGCTGGCTTTGGCGTTTCTGTACGGATTCGCGATTCGGGATCCCTCCACGGGATCGATCTTCCTCATGGTCGGAGGATGCATCGCGGGGATCTTGGGGATCCTCCTCGTCACTTGGAGCGGGCCTGGTCCAGGCCGGAGATTCGTGGGGACCCTCCTTGTCCTCATCGGGGCAGGGCTTCTTCTCCTCTACGCCTCGGCCGCCGACGCGCCACCGGCGGAATGGGGCCGTCGCGTCGCGGGGCTCTTCGCGGGATATCCAAAGGATTTCCTCGCGAGAGGATTGCTGGTCACCACCGCCGTGGCTTCGGCCATCGGCGCGATTTGGTGCCTCGCGGGCGGACTGGCCCGATGGCGCCGGTACTACCCATGACGCAACCTCAGGACGTCCTGTTGGGGAACATGATCGGGGGGTGCCGCCTCGAGGCGCGCCTCGCGGCCGGCGGGATGGGCGTAGTCTATCGCGCCCACTCCCACAAGTTCGACCGCGAGGTGGCGATGAAGATCCTGGCTCCCTCGCTCGCCACGGATCCGGAGTACGTGGAGCGGTTTTTCCGCGAGGCCCGGGCGGCCGCGAGCATCGAACACCCCAATATCGTTCGCGTGCTGGACTCGGGGAAGGACCAGGATCGGTACTACATGATCCTGGAATACGTTCGGGGTCGCACCCTGGCGGACCTCTTGGCCGAGAAGGGACGCCTCTCGATGGAGATGGCCACGCGCATCGTGCGCGATATCGCCCGCGGACTGGAGGCGGCGCACGCCGCGGGGATCATCCACCGCGACATCAAGCCCGCCAACATCCTCCTCACCCACGACCTTACGCCGAAGATCACCGACTTCGGACTCGTCCGACAGGGCTCTCGGCCGAGCGGGATCACGCTCGACGGCGTCTTCATGGGCACGCCCGAGTTCGTCTCCCCGGAACAGGCGGAGGGGAGAAAGATCGATGCGCGGGGAGACCTCTATTCCCTCGGAGTGACCTACTACCAACTCCTCTCGGGAGCGTATCCGTTTTACGGCAAGACGGCGATGGAGATGGCGCTTTCTCGACTCCGCGAGGAGCCGCGCCCCATTGAACATGCCTTCCCGGGGGTGGATCCTCGCGCGGCGACGGTGATCAAGAAGCTCCTCCGGAGGAACCCGAACGAGCGGTATGCCACGGCTTCGGACCTCATTCGCGATCTCGAGGCGATCCTCACGGGGAAGACGCCCGCCACGGCGACCCCCACCAAGAAGGGCACGCGACGCCTCTCGGTTTTCAGCCTGGACGCGAAGCGGTGGATGCGCCTGGTCAGTTTCGCGATCCTGTATCTCGGGACGCTCGGATGCTTCGGCGCTCTGGGACGAGTCCTTCCCCCGCGCCTGAGCGAGGCGCTCCGTCCGGATTTCCGATCCCCGGGGAGTCGCGAAGTCCTTTTCGGAGCCGGTCTCATCGCCTTCGCGGGATCGATGTTCGTCTTCCGGCGAGAACTATCCGGTAGCGGCCGCGGAGTCCGAGTCGGAGTGATCCTCTTTCTCGCCTGTCTCGCCACCGCCGCCGGCACGGCGAGACTCGGTGAGATTCGCTCTTTGCTCGGTCCCGTTCAGGCGGGGTTCGGTGGATTGGCCCTGGCGACGCTCGCGCTCGGTTGGGCCTGGCCGAAGCCCGCGGGCGAATCCCGGTATCTCTTCTTCCGATTCCTCCTGTGGGCCGCCTTGGCTTTGGGATATGTCTTCGCCGTCGGAGGGGACCTCGCCGCGCCCACGCGAAATTTCCGGGATTCGATGAACCTCCTCCTCCCCTTGATCACGGTGGCGCTCGTCGCGTCGATGTTCGGCGTCGAGCTCGGCGTGGGGCATCGATGGGCCGGCTTCGCGCGGGTTCTCGGAATCTTCCTCCTCGCGGTCGGGATCCTCGGGATCGTCGCATTCGGATCCGCGGGACACTTCGACCTCGAGAAGCGGGTGGACTGGTTGAGCGTCGTCGCTCGGCCGTTTCGAGAGGCGGCCAGGCAGTTTTCGTCTCAGGCCGGAGCCTTGGGGATCGCCTACGTCCTCCTAGCGCTTGCCGCCGTACTGGTTCGGGGTCGGTCTTCGCGTCGGTAAGACCCATGGACTCGCCGGTGCCGATCTTTCCGTTGCCGAACGTCGTGCTCTTTCCCCACATGCTCTTGCCCTTGCACATCTTCGAGCCCCGATACCGCTCGATGGTGCGGGACGTGCTCTCCGGCGGCGGTCCCATCGTCATGGCGCTTCTTCGCCCCGGCTGGGAAACGCAATACGAGGGAAGGCCCCCCATTTTTCCTGTGGGCGGGCTGGGCCGGATCCTCCACCATACGGAATTGCCCGACGGCCGTTTCCACGTCATGCTCGTCGGCGAGACGCGCGTCCGGTTGACGGAGATTCCCTGCGAGACGGAGTACCGTCAGGGCCGCATCGATGTCCTCGAAGATCGCCTCGAGGAAGCGCGGGCCGAGGAGCGGGAGCCGAAGAGGAAGGCCCTCATCCAAGCCCACTCGGGCGTGCTTCAGACGCTCTTGGGACGCGACTATGCCGAAGTTCCGTTGGCCGTGTTGTGCGATCTCCTGGCCTCGGTCCTGGTCCGCGATCCGCACGAGCGCCAAGGGTTGCTCGAATGCCTCGACGTCGACGAGCGTCATGACCGGCTGGCGCGGATGCTCGACCGTCCCTTCCCGACGGCGCAGCAGCCGTCGATGAACTGAGTTCTTGACGGGTGCCGATCGCCTGTTGCCTAATGGCCGGGATGAGGGTCTTCGAGCCGCACATCCACATGTACGCCCGCACCACGCAGGATTACGAGGCCATGGCGAAGGCGGGCATCGAGGTCATCGTCGAGCCGGCCTTCTGGCTCGGGGAGACGCGCAAGTACGCCGGCTCCTTCTTCGACTACTTCGACCATCTCATCGGCTACGAACACGATCGTGCCGCCCGCTACGGGATCCGGCAGTACGTGACCATCGCGATGAATCCGAAGGAGTCGAACAATTGGTCGCTGGCGGACGAGGTGGTCCGGGAACTCCCGCGGTTCCTCGAGGTCGACCACGTGGTCGCCGTCGGGGAGATCGGCTTCGACGCCATCACTCCTGCCGAGGAGGAATTCCTCGTCCGTCAGATCGAGCTCGCGCGCGACCACGAGCTTCCGCTCCTCGTCCATTCGCCGCATCTCAACAAGTTCGAAGGGATCCGGAAAATCCTCGAGATCGTGGAGGCGGTCGACTTCCCGATGGAGAAGACGCTCGTCGACCACAACGTCGAGGACACGACGCCGATGACGCTGAAGGCGGGCGCGTGGGCGGGTCACACGGTCTATCCGATCACGAAGCTCTCCCCCGAGCGGATGGCGAACATCCTCGAGGAGAACGGGAGCGACCGCATGATGGTGAACAGCGCCGCCGATTGGGGCCCGTCGGATCCGCTCATGGTGCCCCACACGATCGAGGAGCTCCGGCGCCGCGGCGCGAAGAAGAAGGAGATCGAGAAGCTGGTGTGGGACAACCCGCTGGCCTTCTTCTCGCAGTCGGGGAGGATACGGTAACCCCTGGCGGACCAGATGGCCCGACCCCCACCGGGGAGATACGCTTCGCTTCGTGAGCCTCTACTACGCGGAGGTCCTCCCGGAACTCAATCGTCCTCGAGTGCGATATCCTGTGGTCGGAGGGGTGGCCGTGAATCTCTGGGCCGCAGAACGATTCACCCATGACGTGGAGCTTCTCCTCGGGAAATCTGCGGCGACGGGTCCGGGCGATGGAGGAACTCGGGTATCGACCACGTGCCCCCGTCGATTCCGAGTCGCTTGCGATTACCCGAGAACGAAGGTCCTGAGTCGCCGTAGGGGAGTCATTCGCAGCGAGTGCGTGTTATCATGAGAGGGTGAACCAGAGGCATCTGGAAGCCCTGCGCCGGGCCGGACCGGAAGAGCGATTGCACGCGGCCGCGGCGCAGCGCAGAATCAGTCTCGACCTGCTTCGATCCGGTCTCAAGATGCGGTCTCCCGATCTGACGGAGGCCGAGATCGAGGATCGCATGGGGGAACTCGTGTTCGGCACCGACGTTTGGAGAGACATAGGTGAACGAAGACGACGTCGTTGGCCGAGTCCTGGATAGATTGGAAGCTCTCGGCGTTCCGTACATGCTTGTGGGCTCCTATGCGTCGAACTTGTACGGCAAGCCGCGGAGCTCGTTCGATGCCGACATCGTGATCCAAATCGCCCCGGAGCAGGTGGGGCCGCTTGCAGAAGCATTTCGCCACGACTTCGCGGTCGAGCCGGATAGTTTGCGATGCGATCTTCAGGAGGGTCGGGTAACCAACCTTATCCCCTACGATGCCCTATTCAAAGTCGATCTCGTCCCCCTGCGCGGGACGTCTTTTGCCAAGGAAGAGTTCCGCAGGAGGCGCCGCGTCCAGGCGCTGGGTCGAACCCTGTGGGTGGCTTCTGCGGAAGACGTGATCCTATTCAAGCTCCACTGGCATCGGCGCGGCGGCGGCGTTTCGGATCGTCAGATCGAGGACGCTCGCGATGTCTATGAAGTGCAGAAAGCAATGCTGGATGAGGCCTACCTCACCCGCTGGGCGGACGATCTTGGCGTGCGCGACCTCCTCGACAGAATTCGAGTATGACCCGCCTGGAGGCTGATCTCCGGCCGCCAAGGACACGATTCGTCTCGGAAGAGGGACAATCGCCGAAGCGCCGAACGAGTCGTGCTCGACTCTTCAAGTCGGCGTCTCGGTGACTCGGCGGTTCATCCGGTCTTGCGGGCCAAACGGGGCACCGTAGAGGTAGCCCCTCCCGGTCCCAACGCGGGTGTCACGCTACATAGGAAGCGCAGGTGTACATCTTCCATTCGCGGACCCACACCCATTCGGTGCAGCCTTCGTCCCAGTTCCCCCCGTTGCACCTCTCCTGCTCGGCCAGCCCGATCGTCTTCATCGGGATCTCCTTCTTTACCGTATTCATAGCGCCTCGGATGGCGAAGAGTGTCGCGCGAGGCGATGGAATGCGCCGCCGAATTCCAGTCGCAACTGGTGGAGGATGTCTCCGGAGTGGATACCGTGAAGGCGTTCGGCGCGGAACGACGCCGCTCCGACGCGGCCGATGACCGGCTCGTCAAAGTCGTCCAGTCGATCTTCTCGTTTCAGTGGCTGAACGCGAGCATGAACACCATCGCGATGTTCCTGACGGGGGCCGCGGGAATCGTGGTCCTTTGGTTCGGCGGACATCGAGTCGTCGAAGGGGCCCTGACCATCGGACAACTGATGCTCTTCTACACCCTCCTCGGATTCGTGATGGAGCCTCTCGGTCGGCTCTCCACCGTGAACTTGCAAATCCAGGACGCCCTCGTCACAGTCGACCGACTCGGAGAGGTCCTCGATCTCGAGACGGAGAATCTCCCGGGGGAGGGAAGGGCCGCGTTCCGGGGGGTGCGAGACCGAATCGTCTTGCAGAGCGTCCGGTTTCGCTACGGCTGTCGTGCCGAAGTGATCAAGGGACTGGATCTCGAAATCCCCGCGGGCCGAACGATCGCGATCCTCGGCGAGAGTGGCTGCGGGAAGTCCACGCTGCTGAAGCTTCTCATGCGATTTTGCGACCCGACAGAGGGACGCATCCTCGTGGACGGGATGGACCTGCGCGACCTCTCGCTTTCCTCCTTGCGCTCGCGCGTGGGAATCGTGTCTCAAGAAGTCTTTCTTTTTTCCGGCACCGTGCGGGAGAACATCGCCTTCGCCAGGCCGGACGCCTCCATGGAGGAAGTGATATCGGCGGCGAAGGCTGCGGGACTCGACGAGTTCGTCAATACCCTACCCCAGCGCTACGATACCGGGCTTGGGGAGAGAGGCACCAACCTCTCCGGTGGCCAGCGGCAGCGGCTCGCGATCGCGCGCGTCTTCCTAGCCGATGTCGATCTCGTGGTTTTCGACGAGGCGACCAGTCATCTGGACTCCGAAACCGAGAAGGCAATTCAGCGCAGTCTCATGAGTCGGCTGCATGGGAAGACAGTGATTCTCGTGGCCCATCGCCTCAGCACGATTCGAAATGCGGATCTCATCTGCGTGATGCACGAGGGGCGGATCGTCGAGCAGGGAACCCATGCGCGACTGATGGAACTCGACGGGCGGTACGGTTCGCTATGGAAGATGCAATCGGTGCCTGCCGAGGAACCCCTCGTAATCCTGAAATCCGCGGAGGAGCGGAATGGGACTCATCGGATGACGGAGAGGAGGAGGGCATGATGCGGGATCTGGCGGATTGCACCGAGATCAAACAGACTCTTGCGATGCGGCCCTGCCGCGCGGTGCGAATGACGCTCGCCGTTCTCGTCGCGCTCCTGGGGATGGGGACCGCTTGGTCGGCCGCGACACGCGTCGACTTGGTCGTGAAATCCCGCGGTCGGATCCGTCCGATCACCCGACCCCGCACCGTGCTCTCCGAGGTCACCGGAGAAGGCGTGGCCAGTTCGGCGGGCGGCAAGGTCGTGGAGGTTAACTTTACCCTCGGGATGCAGGTCAGGAAGGGAGATCTCCTCTTCCGTCTCGACACCCAGCGGTTGGAGAACGAAATCCAAAAAGTCCGGCGCGACCTGGTCTCCCGGGGCGAGGAGATCGAAGCGCTCCAGCGACTCCAGCGGCTTCGCTCTGAAGAGAACGAGGCGGCTCGGGTGAAGATGCGAGCGGAAATCGCCTGGGCCGAGTCGGAGCGGGAGGGGGATCTCCGGCGCGCCAAGCTCGCTCTCGAGCAGGCGCGGATCGAGGAAGGCCGCAACCGGGCGCTCGTGGAAACGGACGTCCTACCGCCGGCCGAGCTCGAAAAGGCCGTCGCCAAGCGGAAGGACGCGGAAGAGCGATTGGCTCTTGTGGGGGCCCGACATCAGGAGGCCCTGCGGCGGCAGCTGGAGCT
>CAZGKV010000178.1:0-6879 GCA_964526305.1 uncultured Planctomycetales bacterium
CGGGTCAGCCGGTCGCTCATGGATTTCTACCATCTCCACGAGCTCCTCGAGCGCCACGACGTCACGTTCATCTCGCTCCACGAAAATTGGGACACCTCGTCGCCCATGGGTCGCTTCGGCCTGAAATTGACGCTGGCCGTGGCGGAGTTGGAGCGGGAGCAAACGGCGGAACGGCTGCGGGAGAAGATGGCCTGGCGGGCAAGGGAGGGGTTATGGAACGGAGGACGTGTCCTGGGCTACGATCTGGACCCAAACGAAAAGGGAGTCCTGCGGCCGAACGAGGCGGAAGGGGAGATCGTCCGCTTTCTATTCACGCGGTATCTGGAAACGCAATCGATGTACGAGACGGCAAGGCTGGCGAACGCGGAGGGGTACCGCGGCAAATCGTTCCAGTCGAGGCGAGGGATCCTGCACGAAGGCAAGCCCTTCACGAAGACCGATGTCAACCGCGTGCTGCGGAATCCTGTATACATCGGAAAGATCCGCCAGAAAGGACGGCTCTTCCCCGGACGGCATGAAGCGATTGTTCCGATGGAACTCTGGAACACGGTGCAAGGGCGACTTCCGAAGGGCCGCGTCGGTCAGCGGAAGCACGGCCGGAAGCGCACCTTCGTATACAAGCTCAAGGGGCTCCTGCGGTGCGGCCATTGCGGGGGTTTCATGACGACCGGGGCAGGGACCGGGAGAAACGGCATTCATCGCTACTACAAGTGCACCCGCCGCTGGGACGGTTCCGATCGCTGCGCGACACGCATGCTCCCAGCCAAGGCGATCGAGGATGTTGTGCTGGATCGGATCAAGGAGTTGACCCGGACGCCGGATTTGGTTCGGGAGATTCTCGCGGCCTCGAATACCGATGCCTCGGAAGCGCGGAGGCGCTTGGAACACGACCGGGAGGAGACGCTGCAGCAGCTTTCGTTGGTGGACGATCGCCTTCGACGACTTCTCGATTTCATTGGCGAGGGGCGGGCGACGGAGACGGTGCGGGAAGAGCTCATGTCCCTCGAGGACCGCAAGCGCCATCTCAAGGAGCGGCAGGGAGAGCTGGCGTCTCGCGCCTAGGCGGACGACGCACGTCAGGTCGATGAGAGCGTCCTCCGGGAGAGCCTGGCCGTTCTCGATCGCTCCTGGGAGCGCGCATCCGAAGAGGACCGTGCGGAGTTACTGCGAACCCAAGTCTCGATGGTGATCTACCAGCCCGACCGGCTCAAGATCGGGTACTACGGATGGGGACCGAAATCGGGCGGGGAGGGCACTTCTTTAACGCCGACGGTTCACCGAAACAGCACGAATGGTGGGCCGTCCGTGACGATAGGTGCACCGGTCATCCGGGATCGGTTCAGGATCCAACCGAGTCGCCCGAACCATCGTACGACGCTCCGAATTGCCGAATAGTCGGCGCTCAGCGCCACGGCCACGTCCGGTACCCTGTGCACGCTGCGCTGGTGGTGGGAAGCTTCCTCATCTCGTATGGCCCGGACCCGCGTTCAGAGGAGCTGGAATCCGCATGCGCGTCCGCGGTAGCGATTCGAACTCAGACAGCCTATCCGAGGGCCGAATCGAACTCCCCACATCGCTTGACGGTGCCGGCACTCGAAGGATGGTCGAGGCGCTGGCCCCGACGCCCCTGGGTCGCGCGGGGTCGCGCCCGGACTAGCGCGAGACATCAGAACGGCCGGTCGTTGTTCCCCACGCGGGGTCGCGTTCTTGCTGGAAAAGCCGCAGGGCTGCCTCGACCCGATGCTGCCTGCGGGTCGGTTGCGCAAGGCTGGACGGGACGCAGCCTGCAGGCCCTTCCATACGCCGACCGAGCCTTGGGGACGCGGAGCATGCGTCCCCCCTCTGCCCCGGATACACCGGCTCGCCCTTGGCGTCGCGACGGCGTCTTCGCCCGCTCCTTGATAAAGTAAATTCCTACAGGGCCCGCCACGGTTCGCGTACGCAGGGGCATGAAAAGACTCATGATCCTTGCGGCCCTGCTCGGCGGATGCGGCGGTGACGGGAGCGGCCGAGAGAGAGGTTCCTCTTCTTCCCCGCCCATCGCGCTTTTCGACGCGCACATGCATCTGATGCCGACCCACGACGCCGAAGCCGTCTATGCCCTGGTCGTGGGCGCGGGCATCGAGGGGATCGCCCCCCTCGGCATCCAGGATGCTTCCGCACTGTACTCCGCGCATCCCGACAGCGTCGTCCCGTTCGGCCACATCGACCGGGACCCCGCGACCAAGGAGCTGCTGCTCGTCCCGCAGACGGTGACGCAGCTGGAAGCGAAGCTTGCGGCCGGACAGATCCGCGGAATCGGCGAGATCCCGATCGTCCACGCGCCGACGCCGAGCGGGCCGTCGGGAGGCGACCAGAACCCCGGCGACCACCCCGTGCTGCTCCAGATCTACGCACTGGCGGCGGCCTACGGCGTCCCGGTCAACGTTCACATCGAGCACACGAGCGTCGAGGAGCTGGTCGTGGCGCTCGAAGCGGCGCCGAACACGACGTTCGTGTGGGCGCACGTCGGCGACGCGCCGCCGGAGACGGTCGCGCCTCTGCTGGCGGCCTACCCGAACCTCATGTGCGACATCTCGTGCCGCAATCCGTTCTACGACCGCGGGCACCCGATCGATCTCCAGTCGCTGACGCTCGGCGACGGGACGCTCAAGCCGTCGTGGCACGACCTCTTCGAGGCGTACCCGAACCGCTTCATGTTCGGGACGGACATCGGCCCGCCGGGGCGCGCCCAGATCATCGACACCGTCGTGGCATACTACCGTAACGTCCTCGGCCGGCTCACCCCCGAGACCGGAGCCCTGATCGGCGGCGGGAACGCCCGGAAGCTCTTTGGATTGGAGTAGCCGATGCGCGACGCTCTTCGAACGCTCCTGGCCGTGGCGATGTTCTCAAGCACGACGTCGGCGCAGGACTCCGGATTCACAGTCGAGTTCGATAAGGACACGCTCGAGATCGTGGAGCCCTTCCAGCGGGAAGTGTCCGTCTGGGCGACGATTCGCAACACGACCCGCGGGGAGGACGTGATCCGCGTTTCGATCGTCGGACCGTCGAGTCAGGCGTCGCGGGGCGGGCTCGTGCACCTCGACGCCGGAGAGACCGTGCGACACCAGGTGGCCCATATCGAGCAGCGGATGGCCGAGCCGGGCGACGCCGTGACCTTGGACGTGCGGATGGAGTCTTCTCGCCGGTCGGCGTCCGTCTTCCAGAAGCGGATCACCGTCCGGTTTGCCCGGAGCGCGGCCGGGATGCTCCACGCCGTACCGATGACGCTGCGGGTGTTCGACGCGGAAACGAAGGGGGCGATCCGCCGCGCGGTCGCCTTCGGGTACGTCGGCCCGGACTCGCGGACCGAAAAGTCGCGGGTGGAGGCGGACGGGCGGCTGGTACTTGCCCTGCCGAAGGCCGAAGCCCTGGGGCACATTGCGGCCACCCACGGGATCGAATGGTCCGGTTGCACGGTCGAGGTGCAGGCCGAGGGATACGCCACGCGCGTGTTGACCCGCCTGAAGCCGGCGGGCGCGGCGTCGCAGGACGTTTATCTCGATCCGCTCCCGGAACCCGCTCGGTTTAGGGCGGACTGGCTCGCAGAGCTGAAGTTTCCCGGCGTGTGGCGGGTCCGCCCGTCGAAAGACTGGCGGTTCGTCGCCGTCGCGCTGGGCAAGCATCCCGATCCGTGGGACCGCAAGGGTCCCGTCCCGACAGTCGTGGTCCTGTTCACCGCCGGAGGCGAGTGTCTGTGGAAGTACGCGGTGGATGATGCCGTGTGGGGGATGGACATCGCGCCGGACGGCTCCCGCGTCGTCGCGGGGACGCACGGCGGGCAGCTGGTCATGATCGACCGCGAGGGCAAGCTTCTATGGAGCAAGCGGACGAGGTCGAACCTCCGCGAGATAAGGTTCTCGAACGACGGCACGCGGGTCGCCGGCGAGACGTCGTCGAGGTTGGAGGTGCTCGACGCCCGAACCGGCGCCGTCGTGGCCGACTGCGACGCGGGAATCGACACGCATTGGAGAGGGGTCGCTTTCGGAGCCGACGATCGGCGCGCCGTCTTCGCGGGGGCGGGGGCGTTAGTCATGGTGGACGTGGCGGCGAAGCGGCCGTTGTGGCACGGGTACGTGGCGCAGGTGCCCTACGACGTGCGGATCACCGCGGACTTCTCGAGGCTGGTCGTGGCCGACAAGGGCGGCAACGTGTGGTGCGTCACGACACGGGGCGAACCGGTGTGGCACCGGGGGGGGATCGCCGTGCTGACCGACATGGACATGACCGACGACGGGTCGCGCACGGCCGTACTCAGCCACGACGGCACGATCCGGGTGTTCGACCGCGACGGGGAGCTCCTCTGGAGGCGGGCGGTCGGGTTCGCGGGCCACAACGCCTTGGACATGACGGGGGACGGCCGGCGGATCGTCGTGGGGGGAGGGACGCGCGAGGAGCCGTACGCGGTCTTCGTGTTCGACGCCGACGGCAATCTGCTGTGGAAGCACAGCGAACCGGGGCCGATGCCCGATCCGTATCACCCCTACCAATCGTCGGCGATGACGGTCGCCGTTTCGGAGGACGGGAGCAGGATCGTGGCCGGCTACGGGACGGGCCGTCCCGCCGTCCAGTTCTTTTCCGCAGAGAGGTCCCCGGAGCGGAAGTGATCCTGCCCGGCGGGAGGCGGGCGACTTTGCGCGCGAGGTTGAGGTCGTCCTTCGCGGCGGACGCCTTCCTTGCATCTAGAGACAGTCCCGCACATCCCGTAGAATGAGCGGGATGGCCGGCCCGGAAACGCGCATCGGCGGCGCCAACGAATCGTTCCCGGAAACCATGTGGACGCTCGTTCTCGAAGCCGCCGACGCCCGCGAGCCCCTCGGCCGACTCCTCTCGCTCTACTGGCGGCCGATCTACGCTTGGATCCGCCGGCGCTGGGGAAAGTCCATCGAGGACACGAAGGACCTGACGCAGGGATTCATGGAAGCGGTCCTCGATGGCCACATGCTCGATCGGGCGCGACGCGACCGAGGATCGTTCCGCGGCTACCTCAAGACGGCGCTTGAGAACTACCTGATCGACGAGCATCGTCGGGAGGAGGCGAGAAAGCGCGGCGGCGGAGGGCGACGCTCCGTGCTCGACGCCGGGGAACTCTCCCAAATCCTCCCCGCCCGGGAGACGGACGAGCCCGGTGACGCGTTTGACCGGGAATGGTTGTCCACCGCGCTCGAACGGGGCATCGCCGAACTTCAATCTCAACTCCGTGCCCGGGGGAAGTCGCGCCATTTCGAGGTGTTCCGCGTCTACTACCTCGATGCCGCAGGTGGCGAGCCGCGGACGTATGCCGACGTCGCCCGAGTCATGGGCCTGAAGGTCGACGATGTCGGCAACTACCTCCGTGAGGCGCGGATCGCGCTGCGCGCCGTCCTGCGGGACCAGGTGCGACATTACGTGTCCTCCGTCGAGGACGAGGAATACGAACTCGATTTCCTCCTGAGACCATGAACCCCGAGGACCTGAATCGTCTGCGGGAAGACCTCCGCCGCGAAGAGACCGGCGCACCGGCCGTCACGCCCCCCCCCGGTGGGCACGCCCCGCCTCTACCTCGGGCGCTATCGCCTCCTCGGCACCATCGGCCGGGGCGGGCTGGCCGTCGTCTACCTCGCCGAGGACCCCGACCTCAAGCGCCGCGTCGCCCTCAAGGTCCTCAAGGACGACCGGATGGACGACCGCACGGTCCGCCGCTTCCACCGCGAAGCCATGACGGCGGCAAGACTCCGTCACGACAACATCACCGTCGTACACGAGACCGGCTCCGTTGCCGGGGAGAACGGCGCGCTCACTCATTTCATTGCGATGGAGTACGTGCCGGGAGGGACGCTCCGCGACACCGACCTCCCGCTCCGGCTGAGACTGGAGATTCTGGAAAAGGTCGCCCGCGCGGTCCATTTCGCTCACGAGCGCGGCGTCGTCCATCGGGACCTCAAGCCCGCCAACATCCTGCTCGATGAAGCCGCCCGCCCGGTCGTCACGGACTTCGGCATGGCCAAGCTCCTCGACGGCAGCTCGCTGGAGACGCTCGACGGCTCGGTGTTCGGGACCCCGCAGTACATGTCGCCCGAGCAGGCCCGCGGGAAGGCCGCAGAGGTCGACGCACGGAGCGACGTCTACAGCCTCGGCGTGATCCTCTACGAGATCCTGTGCGGGCGGCTCCCGTTCGGGAAGGACGCCGGCCCGGAGGTCTTTCACCGGATCGCGCATGAAGATCCCGCGCCGCCGTCGGAGACGCGCGCCGACGTCGACCGGAATCTGGAGACCATTTGCCGGAAGGCGATGCAGAAGGATGTCCGCGACCGCTACCCTTCCGCGCTCGCGTTCGCCGAGGACCTGCGGCGGGCGCTGGACGGCGAACCCATATCGGCCCGCCCGCTCCGCTTCCCGCAAAAGGCGTGGCGGTGGGCGCGTCGGCACCCTGGGCCCGTCGCGGTCGCGGTCCTGGTCCCCCTGCTCGCTTGGTGGGGGTACCGCGCGCTCGATCAGCGGGCGCGCGAGGCCCGCGCCACCCGGGAACTCGACCGCGCGGAGGCGTTCCTCGATCAGGCGGACCGGATGGAGCAGGGAGGAACCTGGAGTCGGGAGGACTGGACGCGTTCTCTGGACTCCGCGGAACGACACATCGACCGCGCCCGCCGGGACAACGCGGCGCCGCGCGCGTTCCTCCTCACGGGACGCCTTCGGATGCTTCGCGAGGAATGGAAGCGGGCCGTCGACGCGTTCCGGCGCGGGGGCGACGCGCCGCAGGCGTTGGCCGGCCAAGCCCGGGCGTGGCTGGAGCTCTGCTGCGGCCTCGAGGACGAGTTCGTCTACTTCGGCCGACCGGGCCTTCCCGACTCGGCGGAG
>CAZGKV010000179.1:0-6509 GCA_964526305.1 uncultured Planctomycetales bacterium
TCTGCACCCTCGGCGCCGCCACCGCGGCCACGATCCTACCGGGATGTGCTCTAAACGAAGGGGATCCGCTCAGGACTCCGTAGATGGGCACCGATGGCGCCTCCAGGGAGCCGGCGGGCATCCATCCTCTGGACGGTTACAATGAAGGTATCCACTCAGGTTCGCGCAGGCGACGCGGCTGCGGTATCCGACCCGGGACTCGCGAGAACCGTGCTGGCCATCGGGGAACTTGGGGTTCTCACGGCGCAGGCTTTCGCGTTTGCGCGTGGGTCGCTCCACGACGCCATCCACGCGGGCTCTGAGGCCAGAATGGATCCCTTGATGTCGCTCTCGCCCTACCGTCGATAGCGGCGACTTCCCGCGACCTTGACCCGGCCGGCGCCATTCTCTATCATCCCTCGTCGATCGCCCGGACAGGTAGCTCAGTTGGTAGAGCACTACACTGAAAATGTAGGGGTCACCGGTTCAAGTCCGGTCCTGTCCATCCGCCTTCGCTCGGCGAGCGCAGCGAGCCGACGGCGAAGGCGGATGTCCCGCCGTAGCTCCGAAGGAGCGGAGGCGGACCCACCCGAAACGCACTCGGCGAGCTTCGGCGGAATGGCTAGTGGTTTCTTCGGGAGTAGCCGCAGGCACACTTCGACCCGGCCGGCTCCGCCGGCCTCGCTCAGTGCAAGCACCCGCGAGCCCGTCGAGGCGAAGTGTGGTGAGCGAGAAGCGTAGCGACAAGTCGAACCACAGCTCAATTGTTTCTTCGGGAGCAGCCGAAGGCCACTCTCCGAAGGGTTTCTGGAGAAGCTGTCATAGGACCGTAACGGAACCGACCGGTCGTGTCCGGTCTCTCGCGCCGCGAACCTCTGCCCGTGGCTGGAAGGAGGCGAATCATGGAGCGCGTGGAAGTGGACCGCGGCGTTCATCTCTATCGCCGCAGCGCATCGGGTCCCTGGTGGGATCATACCGCGCAGGAGCGACGGGATGTCGCGAACTTCACGACCAGCGTCCTCTTCGTCGCCTCGGCGATCTTCATGAGGGTCTTGAGGGTGAAGCCGTCGTAGTTGCCGCTGTCCACTCCGGAATTCGTACCGGCTTCGCGTTCGGAGTCGTACCCTGTACCCCGTGGAGACGGATCGTCAGCCCGCCGCGTTCGAGCCCACCCGATGGAGCCTGGTCCTCGAGGCCAAAGGGGACTCGCGCACGGCCTCGGAGCAACTCGTCCGCCTGTACTGGGGACCGGTCTACTGGGCCATCCGCCGGGGCTGGAATCGAACGCGCGAGGACGCCAAGGATCTCACCCAGGAGTTCTTTCTCCGATTCCTCGAAGCCGGTGCCGCCGCCGGGTACGACCGCGATAAGGGGCGATTCCGCACGTTCCTCTACGGAGCCCTCAAGCACTTCCTGCTCCAGGAGCGTCGCGACGGAGCGCGGTTGAAACGGGGCGGAGGAGCGCTTCCCTTCTCGCTCGACGATCTCCGAGATTCCGGGAACGAGCCCGCCGGGGGGCCGGAGCGCGTCTTCCATCAAGAGTGGGTGCGCACGATACTCGCGGAGGCGACGGCAAGGATGCGCGACGAGAGCGGATCCGAACTCGCCTTCCGAGCATTCGCCGCCTACCACTCGACCGAGGGATCCACCTACGAATCGGTGGCCGCGGCCCTCGGGATCGGCGTGAACGATGTACACTATCACCTGAAGTCCATGCGACGGCGGCTCAAGGAAATCGTGAGAGGGATCGTGCGGGAAACGCTCTCCGATCCGAAGGACCTGGACGAGGAAGTCGGGCTGCTCTTCCCATGACCACGACGTTGTGGTCGGAGATCCGGCGTGCCGCGGCGGGCGATCGCGGAGCGCTCGAAGGCCTGGCCGGACGGTATTGGTCGCCCGTCTTCGCCTACCTCAGAGCTTCGGGACGGAATGCCGAGACCGCGAGCGACTTGACCCAAGCCTTTTTCGTGGATCTTCTCGAGCACGACTTCTTCGCGCGGGCGCGGCCGGAGCACGGCCGATTCCGCTCCTACCTCTTCGCCGCTCTCCGTTTCTTTCTCTCGGACCAGCACGACCGCTCCTCCGCACTCAAGCGGGGAGGCGGGCAACCGGTCGTGCCGCTGAACTTCGAGCCCGAGACGGAAGAGGATCCGGCCCGCGCGTACGATCGCGAATGGGCGCTTCACGTCCTCGAACTCGCGATGGACCGGATGAAGAGGGAGTCCACTCCCGCGGTATACGGAGCCTTCCGCGCCGCTCGAACGGGTCGGCCGTACGCCGAAATCGCAATGGAGCTGGGAGTCTCGGAGCAGGAGATCGCCAATCGGCTCCACCGCGCGCGGGGCCAACTTCGCGAGTTTCTCCTCGAGGAACTCCGGAACTCGGTAGACGATCCCCGGGAGGTGGAGAGCGAACTCGCGGATCTGTTTCGGGCGTTGGCGTAGAATTTGTGAAATCGGAGTCCCCGGTTTCCTGATAGAAGGGCGCGATGGGAAATCAAGGGTGCCCGAAGTGCGGAACGACGGTTCGGGTCGAGACCGTCGCGGATCGGTTCGACGGTCTCTGCCCAGGTTGTCTCTATCAGGCCGTCGTCGCGCACGCGCCCACCCTCGGCCCGGGCTCCGCGGTCGCGCCGCTCGAGGGAACGGACCTGGGCAATTACCGCGTGCTCGGCCTCCTCGGCGCCGGCGGGATGGGCGCCGTCTATCGGGCGAGACAAAAAGGATTGGAGCGAACCGTCGCGCTTAAGGTCCTCTCGGCGACGGGCGCGGAGGAAGTGGAGCGATTCTTCCGCGAAGCGCGCTCCGCCGCGCGTCTCCGGCATCCGAACATCGTCGCCATCCACGAAGTCCTGAACGATCGGGGCTACTACTTCCTCGCGATGGACCTCATCGACGGAGGGACTCTCGGGGATGCGATCCGCCGCACTCCCCTCGCGCCCCGCCGCGGCGCCGAAATCGTCCGGACGGTGTGTCGAGCCGTCCACTACGCGCACGAGCAGGGAATCGTTCACAGAGATCTCAAGCCCGCGAACATCCTCCTGGATCCGCGCGGCGACCCGCTCGTCACGGACTTCGGCCTGGCCAAGGAAATATCGGGCGGCGCGACCCTCACCTCGTCGGGGATGGTGATGGGGACGCCGGCCTACATGGCGCCGGAACAGGCCGTCGGATCGGGGAATCTCGGGTCGTCGATCGACGCCCGGACGGACGTCTATGCGCTGGGGGCGATCTTCTACGAATGTCTCGCCGGCCGGGCCCCGTTCTCGGGGGAGAACGCCATCGAAGTCCTCCAGAAGGTGCTGAGCGAGGATCCCCCGCCTCCGCGTCGCGGACATCCCGAACTCGATCGTGACCTCGAGACGATTTGTCTCAAGGCGATGGAGAAGGACAAATCTCGACGCTACGAGTCGGCCGCCGCCATGGCGGAGGATCTCGACCGATACCTCCGGGGCGAGTCCATTCTCGCGAGGCGCGCCGGACTCCCCCGTCGAGCCCGGATCTGGGTCCGACGCCACCCCGTCTTCTCCGTGGCCGGAGGGGTCGCCGCGGTGCTCGTCGCGATTTTCGTTCCGCTCCTCCTTACCGGCGCCGCGAAGGCGCGAGAGAAGATTCGCCGGAAGGCCGAGGCTCAGGTGCATCTCAACCGAGCCCGGGAGCGGATTCGTCTCGGCATCCCGGAACAGGCGGGCCTCGAACTCGAGCGCGCCCTCCAGCTCGATCCCGAGTGCGCCGAAGCCGTCTTTCTTCGAGGCATGGCGAGCGAACGGATGAGCCGAATCGCCGAGGCTCTCGGCGACTATCGCCTCGCGACGAGGATGGACCCGAGCCAGCCGGACGCGTGGTACCGTCTCTTCTGGACGCTCTGCCTCGGGGAGTTCAACCGGATCGAAATCCAAATGGGGTATGCCGCACCGGAGCGGGATCGGGAGATCCGCACGGCCTGGACGGCCCTCGGGAGGTCGACGCTCAAGCCCGAGCAGGTGGAAACGGCCCGCGCGTTGTGGCGCATGCGGGAGACCTTTCGCTCGGGAATCATGCGCGACGCGCAAAACTTGGAGATCCGATTCGACGACGAGAAGCTTCGAGCCCTGGAGATGGAAATGCTCGCGATGCTCGGCCGGGCGCTCCAGAGCGATCCCGTGAACGCCGACGCCCTATTCCTCCGCGCCAACGTCCGCGGCCTGAGCGTCGCCCTCGGGGCGGCGAAGGATCCGCAGGCCCACCTGGCGCTGGTGCTCGCCGACGTCGATCGCGGCCTCGAAGTCGAACCGCGGAATCGCGAGGGGCTCCTGACGCGGGCGCAGGTCCTCGGCCGCATGGGCAGGCGGGAAGAAGCGATTCGCGTGGCGGACCGAATCGTCGAGCTCGGGCCCAACGATTGGGAGGCGCACCGCGCGCGCGGGATCGTCCTCTCCCAATTGGGCGATCGGAACGGGGCTCTCCGCTCCTTCGACCGCGGAGTCGAGCTCGGGGGAGACGCGGTGGTTCTCTCCATGAAGCGGATCATGCACCATCTGGGTTTGTTCGAGCTCGGATTGGGGAGAGTCACCGGAGACGCCAAGGAACTGGCCCTCGGCTCCGCCGAGCTGGAGCGCCTCCTTCAGCGTACACCGGATCATGTCCCGGCGCTCCTGTTCCGATTCTACTTTCGGATCTATCGCATGGACCTGCCGGGAGCCCTCGAGGATCTCGCACGGGCGGAACGATTGGATCCGGGGAATCCCGTGGCGCGAATGATTCGGAAGAAATTCCCGTCCAAGAGTCACTGAGTACACAGAAACGCGTCCCGACGAACGCGCGAGTGCCGATCGGGTACGGGACGCGCCCGCAGATTTCACAGCTCGTCGGCCGACGATCGGTGTTCCCTGCGTGCGCATCCATACTCCGCTCGGATTTTGATCCCGTTCCGCACGCGTCTCCATGAATACGGATGTATTCGTACTTTTCCTCACCCCGATGCTGAAGTATAGTGGCGCTGGACGTCGATAATGTAGGCGTCGGCTACTTTGGGGAGGCTTCCATGATCTGGCTCGCGCTCGGACTTCTCGCCCAAGCCCAGGACGATCTTTGTCCTCTCCGCGAAGGAATGATCTTCACCTACGAGGTGCGCGAGAAAGCCGGGACCGCGAGGGACCAGTCGTCCGCCGTTCGCGCGCCGCACACCATCGCAGGCAGCGAGTGGTTCGAGGTCTCCCAATTCCTCTTCTATGAAAAAGCCTATCTCCGGGTGAGCGAACGGGGTTTGGAGTTCCGCGCGCCCGAGTATGGAGATCGCAGCCTGCTGCTCTTCCGCACAGGGGCGAAACTGGGCGAGGACTGGACTTCGGAGCTCACCGGAGAGGAGACCATGCGTTTCCGCTTGGAAGCGCGCGAGGACGTGGAGGTCCCCGCGGGAACCTATCGCGCCTATCGGGTCTCGTTCGTCGTCGCCGGGAAGAAGCGCACCTCGACGCCGAAGGAGGCGGAGGGAGCGCTCTGGATCGCCCCCGGCACCGGGATCGTCAAGGGCTGGATCAACCGCCATGCCGAGTGCGATGCCTCGCCGACGCGCTCGTTCGCGCTGAAGAAGATCGAGCGCAGGTAAGAAACTCCGGATCGCAGCTTCCGCGCACACCGCTCGACGAGGCGAGTCCGGAAGGGCGTCGCGCCCCGCGTTTTTTGACTTCGCCCCTACTCCCGGATAGCTTTGGGACATGAAAAAGAAAACCGTCGACGCCATCGCGCGTCGGTATGGATTGCGTGCCGTCATCCTCTTCGGGTCGAAGGCTCGCGGTACCGCAAAACCGGAAAGCGATTGCGACATTTGCGTTTCCTCGACTCGGATCCGTGGCGACGAACTGCGCCTGATCGGCGACCTTTGCGAGGCCCTGCACGAGGACGTCGACCTATGCGTCTTCGAGAGAATCGGGCCCTCCCTCAGACGAACCGTGGCTCAGGACGGAACGCTCTTGCATGGATCCCGCGATCTCTTCCATCGCCTGAGGCTTCAGGCCTTCAAGGAGTGGCAGGATTCCCGGAAGTTCGTGGACGCCACTCGAAGCTACCTGAAGCATCGGGGATTATGAATTCGACGCTCGTCGCGCAAAGGCTGAAGCAGATCGCCGTCTGCATCGAGGAACTGACGCCCCTGCTCCCGCTCTCCGCCGGCGAGTTCCGAACGCTCCCCGCCCATTTCCGCTTGGCGGAACGCGACATCCAACTAGTCGTGGACTCTGCCATCGATATAAACAATCATCTGATCCTGGGGGCCGGGCAGGCTCCTCCCGACAGGTACTATGAGACCTTTCTGATGGTGGAGGGCCTCAAGATCCTCCCTCATTCCCTTGCCCTGCGCCTGGCACGATCGACCGGACTCCGCAATCGAATCGTGCACGAATACGAGCGTGTGGACTTGCACCTCGTACACCGCTCTCTCCCGGCGTTCCTGCGCGACTACAGCGAGTACGTCCGGATCGTTCGGAAGCGCCTGCCGCGCTAGGCTCTGTCTGACGAATCCTCGTGAGCCGCGGCGCGCCGAGAACCGAGCCA
>CAZGKV010000180.1:0-6337 GCA_964526305.1 uncultured Planctomycetales bacterium
CCTCCAAGGGGGGATGGCGGCGGCGAGGGCGCATCTGCGGCGTTGCTCCTCCTCGGCAGCCCTCTTCAAGGCTCGCCTCGTCGTCGCGCCTTGCATCTGCACCCTCGGCGCCGCCACCGCGGCCACGATCCTACCGGGATGAGCTCTTATGGGTAGCGTCCGGCCGGAGAGATTCCTCCCTCGATCGCACGCGCGGCTCGACCGGCCTGCACGGCGGGGATTCGGCTCGTCGCCCACTGATACAGGCCCAGGGCCGCGGCCGTCACGAGGGCCGAAGCGACCGCAACGCGAATGGTCGGACCGATTCCGGAGAGGGTGCGCCAGAGCTTCGAGAGCCGCCCCCGCGGTCGGACCACGACGGGCTCCCCACGCAGGTAGCGCGCCAGCTCCTGCGCCAACTCGCCGACAGAGTCGTACCGCCGATCCGGGTCCTTCTCGAGGGCTTTCAGGCAAATGCTCTCGACGTCGGGATGAATGGTCCCATCGAACATCCGCGGCGGAAGAGGCGGATCTTTGAGCACGCGCGCAAAGATTCCGTCGAGGGAGTCCCCGGAGAACGGAGGTCGGCCCGTCAGGATTTCGTAGAGCGTGGCGCCGAGTCCCCACACGTCCGTCCGTTCGTCGATTCGCTCGCTCTCCCCTCTCGCCTGCTCCGGACTCATGTACGCCGGCGTGCCGACGAGCATCCCCGCGGTCCCCGAACTCGCGTCCTGCTCGTCGCGAATTCGTGCGAGGCCGAAATCGATCACGACGGGCCGGCGGCCGGGAGCGATCAAGAGGTTTCGCGGCTTGATGTCCCGATGCAGAACGCCCCGAGCGTGCGCATGGGCTACGGCCTCCGCCGCCTGCTGGAGAGCCCGGATCGCGCTCTCCCGAGTGAGGAGCCCCGTGCTCAGCGCCTGCTCGATGGTCGGCCCCTGGACCCATTCCAGGACACAGTACGGCCACCCGTGAACCTCGCCCAAGTCGAAGACGCGGACGGTGCTCGGGTGGACGAGCCGAGCGGTGGCCTTCATCTCGTGCCGGAAAAGCGAACGGCTGTACGGGTCCCAAGGCCCATGGAGCATCTTGATCGCCACCTGCCGTCCGAGCTCGGGATCCCAGGCGCCGAAGACCCTCGCCATCCCGCCGTTCCCGAGGACTTCGACGATTTCATAGCGCCCCACCTTGGATCCCGGCCCCAGCTTGTCGAAATCGCTGTCCTCCAGGAGGCCGACCATCCTGCGCGATTCCCCCGGTGTCATCGCCCACCTCCGGGCTCCAGCCCACACTCTCATTCGGCGGGACGTCCGAGTCGTTTGGCCTAATTCCGCATTGCCACAGATTCCGCAGAAGCGCATCCCGAGCGAGGAAGCACCGGCGAAGAGCGATCAGTGGCGCCCGCAGAGGGCACGGAAACGGGGCGCGCGCGCTCGAGTCAAATGATTGACGTCCACTCCTGGCCCCCGGACAATGGAAACGCGATGGAACTGTCCCCCGGCGATCGCCATCACGCCCGCCTCACGCTGGAAAAGGGATGGCTCACGATCGACGACGTGGCTGCGTGCAAGGAGGCGGTCGAAAAGAGCGGGCTTCCTTTTCTCGACGTGGCACGAGCAAAGGGACTGCTTTCCCCCGAGCGGGTTCGCGAGCTGGGCGGGGGGCCCGCTTCGTCCCGGCCTCCCGGTCGCATGCCCCTCCCCTACTTCGTCCTGCTCATCCTGGCCGGAGTCATCCTGATCGGCTCGGAGGTATACCTTCGCATCCGCGCGGAGCGGGAGACGGCTCGGCTCGAGGCCGAGACGTCCGAGATGCGCCGCCGTGCGGAAGAGGCGGCCCGAACCGCCGCAGACGAGGTTCGTAAACGGCAGGCGGACCGCGATCGGGAGAAAGCCGAGAGACTCCTCCGCGACGCGCGCTACCTCCGAATGCACGGCGAAGAGGTGCTGGCGCGGAATCCGAGCGAAAACCTGGAGGCCGACTGGCGGGAGTCGCAACGACTCTACACGCTGTACCTGGAGTACTTCCCCGCCGACGCGGACGCGCTCTTCGAACGGGCCAAGGTCCTGCTCTATCGGGGGGCGATTGTCGAGGCGCAGAAGGACTTGGAATCCGCCTGCCGCGCCGACGCGGCTCGGGCCGAAGAGTTCCGGCGTCTGTTCGGCGATCTCCGGCGGCGGTTTCAACAATGATGGAACCGGGCGCATTGAACCGTCGTAGGAATTGAGGTAACATGAGCGCGTCAAGGGGGTCTAAGGAGGCGGAATCATGAAAAAGCTGACGCTGTCGGCGCTCGCCGCCATGACGCTCTCCGGCTGCCTCATGCACGAAGAGCGGCACTACACCCCGGGCCGATATCCGGTCACCAAGGACGACGTGGTCGCGATGACCCGGTCCGGCGTGTCCGAGGATCGGATTCTCTCGCGGATTCACGAGCAAGGCGTCTCCCATCGTGCCACCGCGGACGATCTGGTCGAAATGCAGAACGCAGGAGTCACCAGCCGCGTGATGGCCGGATTCGCGGAGGCGCCCGTGCGCGATCCGCGTCCCCCGGTGGAACGGCGGACGAGCTATTACTACGATCCGTTGAGCGAGCCCGTGGTCAATTTCGGCATCGGGGTGCTGACGGGCTATTTGCTCTGGCGCCATTTCCGATAGGAGACGGACGATGAAATCGCTGTCCCTCGCGATCGCGTTCTTTGCCGCGCTTCCGATGGCGGCGGCCGCGGAGACGACGAAGGAAGACGTCAAGAAGCTCGCCAAGGCGGGCGTGAGCGAAGACGTCATCCTGTCGTTCATTCGGGCCAATGGCCCCATTGCGAATTTGTCGAGCGACGATGTCGTCGAACTGAAGGCCGCCGGGGTGAGCGACCGCGTCTTGAGCGCGCTCCTGGCGAAGGAGACTCCCCGGACGACTCCGGAGGTGCAACCGGAGACAAGGATCGTGGAAAAGAAGGTCTACGTGCCTTCCACGACGTACGTGTACACCTACGACGACTGTTACTATCCGACCTACAACACGTATTCGTACTATCCCTACTCCTCGTACTACTACCGCCCCTCGTGGAATTGTGGGGTGTACTACACGCGAGGATGGCGAGGGTACTATTACCGAACCGGCGGGTGCTGGTAGCGGCCCCGCGCGATCATGGCCGCCGCGTAGCCCGCGCCGAATCCGTTGTCGATATTGACCACGGTCACGCCGGCGGCGCAGGAATTGAGCATCGTCAGGAGGGGTCCCACCCCCCGAAAGCTGGCGCCGTATCCTACGCTCGTGGGAACGGCGACCACGGGACGCCGGACGAGGCCTCCCACCACGCTGGGGAGCGCACCGTCCATTCCGGCCACCACGACCAAGGCGTCCGCGCTCGTGAGTTTCTTGACGCGCGCCAGAAGCCGATGGAGTCCAGCGACGCCGACGTCATAGAGCGATTCCACTCGCGCGCCCATCGCACCGGCCGTCACGCGCGCCTCCTCCGCCACGGGGATGTCCGCCGTTCCCGCGCTCAAGACCAACACCTTGCCCCGCCGCGCAGGAGCGCGCCCCACGGTCACGCATCGGGCCTCGGAGTGATGGACGGCGCGGGACGCCACCGACCGAATGGCACGCACCGCCGCGTCGTCGACTCGCGTGGCCAGGAGCATGCCGTTCCGCTCTAGAATCGCCCCGGCGATCCGCCGAATCTGCTCGGGAGTCTTC
The DNA here is from genome assembly GCA_964526305.1 of uncultured Planctomycetales bacterium. Lineage (GTDB taxonomy): Bacteria > Planctomycetota > MHYJ01 > MHYJ01 > JACPRB01 > JACPRC01. The sequence goes on from CAZGKV010000180.1 coordinate 3,680, forward strand.
CGCTCGCAAAAGATGACCTCGGGAAATCCGCAGCGGAGGGCACGGTGGTGATCGACGTTCGCGAAGCCCAGGTCGAGAAACGGAAGGTGCCGAAGTTCGCCGATCACGGCTTCGAGGTCGAGCCGTCCCGAGCGGTACCGTCTCAGAAGATCTCGAAGGCGCTTCTCGTTCATTTCCGATGGGTCTTGGTCGGCACGGCGTCCAGACGCAGATCGGCGACGACGCCGGCTCGAAATAGGGCATGGGCGAGGCCCGCGACCATCGCGGCATTATCGGTGCAAAACCGCGGCGGCGGAAAGTAGGTCCGGATTCCCCGCCGATCGGCTTCGGTCGTCATCTTCTCCCGAAGACGCGAGTTGCAGGCAACCCCGCCTCCCACCGCGATCCGGGGAATTCCCGTGTGCGCGCAGGCCTTCAGCGATTGCTCGATGAGGACGTCTACGACCGCTTCCTGGAAGCCGGCCGCGATGTCCGCCGTTTCCCCCTCGTTCAACGCGCGCGGACTTTTCGCGTCCTGCCCGCGCACGTGATAGAGGACGGCCGTCTTGATTCCGCTGAAGCTGAAGTCGAATCCGTCGGGGAGGGTGCGCTTGAATCGGACGCGCTGCGGATCCCGTCCCACGGAAACTCGATCGATGATCGGTCCACCGGGGAATCCGAGCTCGAGGATCTTCGCCACCTTGTCGAAGGCCTCTCCCGCCGCGTCGTCCGAAGTCGATCCGAGCAGATCGTGCCGGATCTCGCTCGTCGAACGATACAAACTGGTGTGGCCCCCCGAGACGACGAGGCTCACGCACGGATACTCGAGGTCCGGGAAGGCCAATCGCGTCGCATAGATGTGCCCGTGCAAATGATCCACGGCGACAAGGGGTTTCCCGGCTCCCAACGCCAGGGCCTTGGCCATCGACACGCCGACGAGAAGCGCGCCCACGAGACCCGGCGCATTCGTGACTCCGATGGCGTCGACCTCCCCCAGACTCACCCTCGCATCCCCCAGCGCCTTCCGAATCACGGGAACGATCGCCTCGATGTGGACGCGACACGCCACTTCGGGAACGACCCCGCCGAAGGCTCGGTGAACGTCGACTTGAGACTGGACCACGTTGGAGAGGATGTCGCGCCCGTCCGCCACTACCGCCGCCGAGGTTTCGTCGCAGGACGTCTCGATCCCGAGACACCGGAACACGCTACTTCTTCTCCTTCGCGATCTCGCGGCGCTCGACTTTGGGCTCTCTTCCTTCGAGCTTCGCCTTGAGGACCTCGAGTCCGGCCTCGAGCTGGAGGTCCTTGAATTCGTCCGCCTTCTTGTCCCCGTTCTTGACGATCCGCTCCTCGTTCCATTTCTTGATGAGCTTCGCGTACTCCTCGGAGGTCATCTCCACCCGGTAGTCCGGATCGAGCCCGTATTCCCGCTGTCCGGGGATCTTGCTGACGCTGAATCCGCTCGGGGTGTAGTACTTCGCGGTCGTCAACTTGACATAGGATCCGTCGGGCATCTGGATCGGAGACTGCACGGATCCCTTGCCGAAGGTGCGCGCGCCGACGAGAACGGCTCGCTTGTGGTCCTTCATCGCCCCGGCGAAAATCTCGCTCGCGCTCGCCGATCCTTCGTTGACGAGCACCACGACCGGCCACGCCGGGTAGTCGTCCTTCCCCGTCGCGCGGAGCTCCCGATTGTCCGCCGAGGTCTTTCCCTTCGTATAGACGATCATCTCCCCTTCCGGCAGGAATCGGTCGCACATCTTCCGGCATTCGTCCAGGAGCCCCCCCCCGTTGAAGCGGAGATCGATGACCAACCCGCGCATTCCCTTCGAGCGCAAGTCCGAAACGGCCAGGTCGAACGACTCCATCATTTCGCTGAAACTGCTGATCCGGATGTACCCGATCCCGCCGTCGAGCATGCGGTGACGGACCGCTTGGACCTTGATGATGGCGCGGACGAGCGTGACGGAGAAGGGGTCCTTCCCTTGGCGCCATAGCTTGATCGTGACTTTCGTTCCGGGCTCTCCCTTGATTCTCTTCACCACGTCCTGGAGGGCCTTGCCCTTCGTCGACTCTCCTTCGACCTCGATGATCTTGTCTCCGGGGAGAATGTCCTCTCGGAACGCGGGCGTGTCCTCCAGGGGAGTCAGGACGTTCACGAATCCGGTCTGCCGGTCCGCCTCGACGAGAATGCCGACTCCGCCGAACCGTCCCTTGAGCTCCATCGAATTGAAATCGTCCCATTCCGCCGCAGTGAAGTACTCGCAGTATTCGTCGAGGGTCGCGACCATCCCGTCGAGGGCGCCCTCGAAGAGTTTCGCTTCGTTAACGTCCCCGACGTAGCGCTCCTTGATCCGCTCCGCCGCCACGCGAACCAGATCGACCCGTTCCTTGGCGACGGTATCCTGTCGCGCGCGGAGCCACCACCCTAGGAAGAAGGATCCCAGGAGCATGGGGGGCAGGAAGAACAATCCGACGATGAACTTGCGATCGTGCATCGGCGCCTCGAGTTAGACTTAGAAGATTATAGCGGGGAAGAATCAGGAGTGGAACGGGGTTCCATCGTTGAATCTCCGGCTCGATTCCTATAGGATCTGCGCCCGACTGGAAGGAACCTAATGAGAGCCCATCCCGGTAGGCTCGTGAGCCGCGGCGGGCTGAGAAGCGAGCAGCGCC
>CAZGKV010000181.1:0-6285 GCA_964526305.1 uncultured Planctomycetales bacterium
GGCGTATCATGAGTGAGATGGCGATTCCTCTCTTTCTCCTCCTGTCCCTCGCCGCACAAGACCGAGACCTGCTCGTCGGAAAGCACTACAACGTCCGCTCCACCGCTCCGCGGGAGAAGGCCCAACAGCTCCTGGATTTCATGGAGCTGGTCCACGCCACGTACATGGCGCTCCTGAAGCCGCCGAACAAGGAGGACGTGGACAAGAGAAAATTCGATCTTGTCCTCTATCGGGATTACGAGGAGTATCTCCGGTCGGGCGGGCCCGCGGGATCCGGGGCGTATTACAACGGCCGAGAGCTTGTCGGGTACTACGACGATACCTTGATGAAGCCCTTCTTCGCCCACGAAGGGATGCATCAGTTCACCGACGTCACCTCCAAGAGCTTCCAGTCGTTCCCCTACTGGTTTACCGAGGGGATCGCCGACTGCATCGGAAACGGCGAGGTTCGGAACGGCAAGCTCTATATGTGCGTCAAGTCGGGAATGATCGCGCGGATGCGACTCCCGACGATCCAGGAGGCTCTTCGTTCCGGGCGGACGTATCGTCTCGCCGATTTTCTCCGGCTGGACCGGAGGCGGTTCATGGCCAATGCCGATCTTTGCTACGCCCAAGCCTGGTCGTTCTGCCACTTCCTCATCACCTATCCGAAGGAGGAAGATCGGTCGGCCCAGATTCCCAACGGACGATTCCGCAAGAACCTCGCGACCTACTACGAGCTCATGCGAGGCGGGGGCGTTCGACATGAGGAGGCCTGGGCGGAGGCCTTTCGAGACGTTCCGCTCGACGCCCTCGAAGAGGCGTGGAAAAAATACGTGCTCGGTCTCGACTCGGGCAAGTTTCTGGGAATCCGAGGCAAGGAGCTCTCCGCCGAGGAGGCGGACCGCCTGGGTTTGGAGAAGGGAATCACCGGAATTCGGTTCGACGAGATCGCCCCCGACGGTGTGGCGGGAAAGGGAAAACTGAAACCGGGGGACGTTCTCGTCCGGTTCGACGGGCGGCGCTTCCCCCGCGGCGACGCGATGAACCGCCTCCGCGTGTGGATGCAGGAAGTGAACTACGGCGCCTCCGTAAAGGTCGTGGTCCTGCGCGACCGGCAGGAAGTCGAAGCCTTCCTCACGTGGACCAAGAGCGGACGCTAACCATCCTCCCGACGTTCCCACTTTCGCTGAAACTCCCCGCAATGATGAGAGAAAGTCATCTCCGGCAACAGTAGATTAGGAGAATCAAGATGAAGATCCGGACGAATGCGAAGGCGGGCGCTCTGCTGGTCCCCAACTTTCTCGACGCGCTTCACAAGCGTTAACCTTGGCCGGCGGCCTCGAGACGTTGTCTCTCGAGGCCGCCCCGAATCCTGTGTGCGCGGCGGCCTCACCGTGTATGCTACCCCTCCGTGAAACGCCGCGTCGGATTCTCCCTCCCCGCGCTCGCGTTTCTCCTGGCTTTCGCCGAGGTTCTCGCCGCCGTGTGCCAGGACGCCTTCTTTCTCAAGCACAACTCCGAGCAACGGATCCCCCTAGCCATCGCGGGGGGAGGCATCTGCGCGGCGCTCTCCGCCGTCCTCTTCACCCGGCTCTTGGGACGTCGCTCCGCTCGATTCCTCGCGAGCGCGATGTGCGTGGGGATGGCCGGATGCCTGATCCCGCTGGCGCTCTGGACGCGGCATCCCACCGAGGCGAACACCTTCGTCCAATACGTCTTTCTCGAGCTCGCCCAGTTCGTCGTCGCGGCCGCCGCTTGGTCGTTCATCCAGGCTCCCTTGGATCCCGCGGGCGCTCGGCGGGTTCTCCCCCTCACGATGCTTTCCTTTGCCATGGGGGGAATGACGGCGGGCGTCTTGATTCCCTTGTGGCTCCAACGCGGTCCCACGAGCGGCCTCCTCTTCGGCGCCGCCGCGGGGTGGATCGCCGCGGCCGCCCTCATCGCGCGATCCAAACACGGGAGCGACCTTCCTCTCGATACCGGAGGAGCCAGGGGCATCGGCGTCGCGCGCGTCCTTTTCGGAGATGCCTTTTCCCGTCGGATCGTCTTACTCCTGTCCCTCCTGGTCTTGTCGCTTCTCATGCTCGAGTTCCAATTCAAAGCTCGAATCCAGAATCTCTACGATGAGAAGGGGATCGCCATTCTCGAGGCCCGCCTTCTCGGCGCGGCGGCGATTCTCGGTCTTCCCGTAGCCCTCGGCTTCAGCGATCGCTTCTTGGCCCGGGCCGGCGTCCACTGGGGACTGATGGTTCTCCCTCTCCTCCTGGCCCTGGGACTCGCCTTCTTTCTCTCCTTCAATCATTTGGGCGTCATCGCCGCAGCCCTCCTTGCGGATCGCACCCTGAAGCCGACCCTTCACGAACCCGCGGAAGGGTGTCTGATCGGAGCCCTCGACCCGCGCACCCGGGGCCGGTTCAAGATGATGCTCGACGGGATCGTCATCCCCTCCGTTTCCGTCATCGGGGCTTTGGGGCTCCTGTTCCTCGCCGGCGGTTCGGCCTCGACCTCGATCACCGTGGTCGCGATCGGATTCGCGCTTCTCTACTCCGTCCTCGCTCTGCGCGTGAAGCCGGCCTATGCCAAGGCGCTGGGAGAGCTTCTGGCGCGCACCCGATTCGATCTGGACGCCGGCCCCGTGCGGCGCGGCTGGATTCCGGTTCTGGACGCCACGGCGCTCCAGGCGGTTCTTCGCTCCCTCGACGAGGGGACGGGAATGGCCGCCGAGATGGCCGAGGAAATCCTGCGAGAATTCCGCTTTCCCGAAGAGCGCCGCGCGATGCTCTCCCGGTTGAGGCACCAGAACCCGCGCGTTCGTGCGGCGGCGTTGCGGTGGTTCCTGCGCGAATCGGACATCCCGCCGGAATCCGCAGGGCTGTCCCCGACAGAGCCGGGCCTGACCGAGACGGAACGGGCGCTTCGCCTCGCGCTTCGCCTCCGAGCCGGCCCCCCCGAAGCTCGCGTCCTCCTAGACGCGTGGAGCGCCTCGGAGAATCCTCTGGAACGACAGTCGGCGGCGCAGGCCGCCGCTTGGGCGGGCTTGGGGACGGTGCTGTGCACCCTCGCGCGCGATTCCGATCCGCGCGTTCGCAGAACCGCGCTTTCCTTCGGCCCGGAGTCCGCCGATCCCGCCGTGTTGGAAGTTACGGTGCGCGCCTTGGACGACGAACGCGTCGCGGGGGACGCCGTCACGGCTCTGGTGCGCTGGGGGCCCCAGGCGACCCCTCTGCTCAAACGAAGGGTGGCGGAGGTAACCGGACCGGGACGGTCCCGCACCCTCCGGGTATTGGGGTTTCTCCGCGACCCTGAGGCCGTCTCGATTCTTTGGGACCAGGCCCGACGACCGGAAACGGCGGACGACGCGGTCGTCGCCTTAGGAAGACTACGGACGCGCTGGCCGGAGGGCGTGGTCACCCCGCCCGACTTTCAAGAAACCCTGCGTGATCCGGTCAGGCTGGGCCGACTCTTGCTCGAAATCGCCACCGTCCTGCCGAAATCGCTCGGAGGCCGATCGCTCATTCGGCGCGAAGTGAACCACCAGCTCTGGTTGTCGCTCGAGCGGGCCGCTCGGAGGCTCCAGCTCCTGGCCCCGGCCAGGGAGATCTGGACCGTATTCCTGTGCCTGTGCGATCCCAAAGCCCCCGACCGCGAGACCGCCATGGAGCTCCTGCGTCTCTGCCTTCCCCGAGGGGAACTCCTGGATCAGACCGCTCGACTCTTCGAGGGCAGGGTGGACGCCCCCGAGATCGGAGATCTCGAGGAGGCGAAACGCTGGATCGCCGAACATGGCGACGTGTGGCTCCGATCCGCGGCCCATCACGACTTGCAAGTCCCGTTCGACGGGGAGGATCCGATGAAACCGGTTCTCGATCGCGTACTCTTTCTCCGGGAAGTCGCGCTCTTTTCGGCCCTGGACAACCGGGACTTGGTGCTCTTGGCGGAGGTGGCCGAGGAGGTCGAGCTCCCCGCCGACACGACCGTCTGCGCCGCGGGCGGCTTGGGCGACGCGCTTTGGGTCATCCGTGAAGGCGTCCTTCGCGTTTCCGCCAAGGGCAAGGAGATCGCGCGCTTGGCTCGAGGGGAGGTCGTGGGGGAAATCGCCGTCCTCGAGGGCTCTCGCCGGACGGCCGACGTGACGACCATCCTTCCCACCCGGCTCCTTCGATTCCCCGCCGAGGTCTTCCGCGGCGTCCTGGAGGGACACCCTCCGATCATGTGGGCGCTCGTGCGCCAGCTCATCCGGCGCATCAAGCTCTCCACCTCCGGCCAAATAGAAACCCTCTACGGAATGGCCGAATCCGCCGGACCGCAGGAGGGGCTCCCCGGCCTTGATCTCGGCCCTCGCGGGAAGTAGACTGTTTGAACCATGGTTCGAAATTCGAACCGTCGTTCGAAAGTAGTCCGGAAGAAGCTCGACATCCTTCGCGGCGCGGCGGCGGCGTTCCGCGCCCGCGGTTTCGACGGCGCGGGGATGCGCGACATCGCGCGCGGGCTCGGCGTGGCTCCGGGGGCGCTTTACTACTATTTCCGGAGCAAGGACGAGCTTCTCTACTTCTGCCAGGACTACTCCCTGGATCATCTCCTGGAGGTCGGCCGCCGGGTCTCCGGAGCCCGCCTGTCCGCGGATCGAAAGCTCGCGGCGCTCGTCCGGGAACAGGTCCGGACGATGCTCGACGAATTGCAGGGCTCCTCGGCCCATGTGGAGTTCCACGGCCTTCCTCCGCGCCTGCTGCGGCGGGTCGTGGCCAAACGAGACCAATACGAGGCCATCGTGCGCGGAATCATCGGGGAGGGAATCCGCACCGGGACCTTTCGCAAAGTCGACGCCAAGCTCGCGGCGCTGGTCGTCCTCGGTGCCGTCAATTGGACCGTCCGTTGGTATCGCCCCGAGGGATCCCTCACGGCCGAGGTCATCGGGGGACAATTCGCCGACCTTCTCGTCCGGGGGCTCGTGAAATGAAACAGAAGGCTCATCGGACCCTTCACGTCAACGGCGAGGAGACCGAAGTCGCCTTCGCGCCGCACAAGACGCTTCTCGAAGTGCTTCGCGAGGACCTGGGACTCACGGGCACGAAGCATGGGTGCGAACTCGGCGAATGCGGAACGTGCGCCGTCCTCCTCGACGGAAAGCCGGAACTGTCCTGCCTCGTCCTCGGCTTGGAGTGCGAGGGACGCGCGATCACGACGGTCGAGGGACTGGCCGACGGACCGAGGCTCCACCCGCTTCAGGAGACCTTCGCCGAGTTGGGAGCGGCCCAGTGCGGATACTGCACGCCCGGATTCCTCTGCACGGCCAAGGCCCTCCTCGACGAGAAGGCGAATCCCACTCGTGAGGAGATTCGGGCCGCCCTCTCGGGGAACCTCTGCCGCTGTACGGGCTACATCAAGATCTACGAGGCTGTCGAGCTCGCGGCGCGCCGGCGCGCCGACTCTGCCGCGACTCCGCCGAAAGAGAGCGTCTATGGCCGGACGTAAGGTCATCGGCACCCCCGTCCGGAAGGTGGACGGTCTGGCGAAGTGCGCCGGCCAGACGAAGTTCGCGGACGACCTCGTCTTTCCCCGGATGCTTCACGCGAAACTCCATCGCTCCCCAGTTGCCCATGCGCGCATCTTGCGCATCGACGTTTCGAAGGCCCTCAAGATGAAGGGGGTCCGAGCCGTCCTTACCGGCAAGGATCTCCCGATCCCCTTCGGGATTCTCCCGATCAGCCAGGACGAACTCGCCCTCTGCCTCGACAAGGTTCGATTCGTCGGAGACCCCGTCGCGGCGGTCGCGGCGGTCGACGAGGATGTCGCGTTCGAGGCCCTGAGGGCGATCGAGGTCGAATACGAACCGCTCGAAACGATCCTCTCGATCGACGACGCTCTTTCGACCCCGGAGCCTCGGATTCACGACTATGGCGACGAAGGCAATATCCACAAGAAAATCGCGATGGAATTCGGGGACGTCGAGAGCGGCTTCGACGAGGCGGACGAGCTTTTCGAGGACACGTTCTTCTACCAGGGGAACACCCATTTGCCGATGGAGCAGCACGCGGCCGTCGGCACCATCGAACCGGACGGAAAGATCGCGGTCTGGTCTTCGACCCAGACGCCGCACTATCTTCATCGGGCGCTCGCGAAAGTCCTCCAGATGCCGCCGGCCCACATCCGCGTCGTGGCGTGCCCGAACGGAGGCGGCTTCGGCGGGAAGAGCGACCCCTTCAGTCACGAAATCGTCGTCGCGAAGCTCGCGCTCGTCACGGGCCGGCCCGTCAAGATCTGCCTCACGCGCGAGGAGGTGTTTTACGCGCACCGCGGCCGCCA
>CAZGKV010000182.1:0-1358 GCA_964526305.1 uncultured Planctomycetales bacterium
TCCGCCCGCGCCGTAGGCGCGCGGCGGAGAGAGAGGGGGAAACAGGTCGTCGACCGCCTGGGCGCGTGCGGAGGCTCCGCGGGACGTGGAGCGCGCGCAGGGCCCCGGGCGGTCAGGTTCATTGGCAACAACACCGCCGCGTGATCCGGCAGGATCGGCGGGGAGGAGAAACGGAAGAGAAGTCGCTTACCGCTTCTTGGATTGCGCGAGCCGCGCTTCGAGCGCCGCGATGCGCTTCTCCAGAGGCAGCTCCTTTTCGACGCGATCGACGAGGCGGCCGACGGACTCCCGGATCTCGTTCCGGAAGCTCGTCATCTCGTTGCGAACGGACATCATCTCGTTCTTGAGCGCTTCCGCGTTGAGCGTGATGACGTTCTCGAGATGTCGGAATCGTTCTCCGATGGCCAGCACTTCGCCTGCCTTTCAGAGGGATCACGCGATCGCGACCCGGAGCCACTTGAGCGCCAGCACATTACAACAGCCTACCGCGAGTCAATGCACAGGGAGCTTGAAGGTATCGCGCTCGGGGATGACCCGAGACAATCCTCAACATTTCTGAAAAATCTTTTTTCAGCGACGGGGGGGGTTGAGGGTCGAGTGCGACTGAGAGAGTGAGGCCAATACAAGGACGTGCATGAGGACCCCAACGAACCGGCCCGACCTGGCGCTTGAAACTGTTCGCAAGATTCGTGTCCCGACCGAGGGGGGAAACGCCACCCAGCGCAGCCAGAAGGTATGGGGCTGTGAAGAGATGACGGTCCGATGCGACCCGAGAAAGGAGGAATCCCGTGGATAACGGCACCCAGGACGAGACGTTCCGGCTCAACATGGTCCGCCAGGCGGACAGGGTGGTCGAGGCACTGGCCCGGCAGATGGGCGTCCCCGACGCGACCGCCCAAGACGCCGTCCGCCGACTCCGCCTCAAGCTGCTGCGGAGATTCAAGACGTCCCACGACGCGGTGGCCTTCAACCTCTTCTGGCGAGACATGCACGCCGCCGCCCGCCGCGCCATCGAGGTCGAGATCCGGGCCCGGAAAAGGGCTGTAAGGCGAACGCTCCTCGCCGGCGTGGACGACGAAGAGTGCGAGCGCATCCTCGCGCTCCCCGGTGTCGGCAAGTCGCCGCGCCGCGCTACAAGGCCGGTCGATCTCGTGGCCGAGTTCGAGAAGATCAGGAGCCGTAGTTTCAGAGAGAAGACCGCTCTCGGGCTCCGCACCAAGGGCTACAAACGGGGGGAGGTTGCCCTCGTGCTCGGCGTCGCCACTCGAGACGTAACTGCCCTCAAGGAGAGTGCCTGACCATGCCCCACGACACGAATCTCGTAATCGACCAGATCCTGCCTCACCGGGACGCGGCCC
>CAZGKV010000182.1:1368-6280 GCA_964526305.1 uncultured Planctomycetales bacterium
TCTCGTGGCGGAGTTCGAGAAGATCAGGGCCCGTTCGTTCCAGGAGCGTATGGCCGATGAGCTTCGGCGGAAGGGGTATCGCCCGCACGAGATCGCGCTCATCCTGGGCACCACGAAAAAGCGATTGAAGGAAATCGCCTGACGATTTCCCCGCGAGCGGCATCAGAGGCGTAGAGCGCCGCGACGCGGCCTGTTCTTTGTTAGCTGGAGTGGGCTGCGGCCCGCGACAGAGAAGCGAGGGATCCCCGGCTCTGGGATCGACCGAATTTCGCCGGTCGGAAAGGCGAACTGGCGCCGCGACCGGTCGTGAAGGAATCCTTGCCCAGCACCCGCAAGGAGGATTGGCGTGCTATCGCTCGCCGTGGGCGACGATGGCTGATTCGTGAGCGGCCTGGCCGTGAGCCAGGCAAGACTCGGGACTCAGTCTCCCGCACGGGAGATGGCTAGACCGAGTAGGAGATTCGAAGAACACTTCTGAGAATGAGGCAGGAGCCGCACGGCCGCGCTGACATTGCCGAGACGCGCAAGCGGGCTCGCCGTCAGACTGCCTCGACATTTCATCGTATCGCTGGTGGTTCCTCAATCTCCGTCCGTGCCGTTGCCCGAGGTGGATTCATTGGACCATTTCGGAGGCAACGTCATGTTGGAACAGTTTGCGGCACACGAGAAGTCGGCCCTGAAATTCCTCCGCGGGCGGTTGGGATGTCACGCCGCCGACGCGGAAGAGATTCTTCAGCGGATCTACCTCCGTATCTGGAAGCGCCCGCCGCGCGCCATCAAGAACCCGAGGGCGTACCTCGGTCGCGCTTGTGCGAACGGCGTTAACGAGTATTTTCGGAAAGCGACGCGACGTAGCAACAAGGTTGAAGTGTACAGGACCAGGGCGCGGACGGCGCCGGGAGCATTCGATCTCGAGGATTTCCGCGATGATCGTCGTTTTCGCTGCCTCACGCAGGGGGAACTCCGCGTGGCCTGGCTGGTCGCCGTGGGATTTACCGTGGTCCAGGCGGCCGCGCATCTCGGCATCTCGCCCGGCGCGGCGCGCACGCGGCTCTACGAAGCGCGGAAGCATTTCGCCCGGAGGGTCGCATGAAATCGCCTGACGATTTCCCCGCGAGCGGCATCCGATCTGTGGATGAACGACCGATCCTGTGGACCGCGGCCGACGTCGCGAAGTTCCTGCGCCTTCCGAGCGAGGACATGGCGCGCCGGCGCGTGCTCGACATGGAGCGCAAGGGCGCGCGTCTCCGCGTTCCGGCGGCGATCTGCGGTCGGAGGTTCCTGGTCCATGCAGCGAGATTGCTCGCGGCAGCCGGATTCACCGAAGCGGAAATTCGGCACGCGCTGGAGGCAGCGTAGAAATTCGGTCGTGAGGTGCGGATTCGGCGTTGACAGCGGCTCGAGCGCGTCGTATTCGAGATGCATGAGCGCTGAATCCGCACTTCGCGGCGACGGGGTGGTCCCGCGCGCGGCGAGGCGCGAGTCTCTTGTGGAGGTACGAGTCATGGCGACGGTGTACCAGCTCGCCAAGGAGCGATCACCGGACGGCCGGGTCCGGTGGATGCGCACGGAAAGGCCGAAGCCCGGCGGTCGATGGTTCCTGGACTACTTCGACGCGACCGGGCGCCGGATGCGGGAGGCGACCACGGCCACTACGAAGGCGGAGGCGTCGTCACTCCTTCGAAAGAGGGAGAGCGATGCGGCGCGCGCGGAAGCGCTCGGCATCGCGAACCCGGCAGGGCTTCGCATGACGATCGCCGAATTCCTGGACGATGTCTTCATGCCGGACGTCCGCGTGACGCTGCGCGAGGGCACGGTCAGGAGCTACGAGACCTTCGCGGACCGAATCAAGGCGCGCTTCGGGAATCGGCCGCTGCGTCAGTTCACGCGCGCCGATGTCCTCGACTATCGCGCGGAGAAACTGCGCGGTCAGAAGACGCACCGGGGGAAGCTCTGCGGAAAACGTCCCGCGCCCGGGACCGTCAATCGCGAGATCGCATTCCTGCGGGCGGTGTTGTACGAGGCGTTCGATCGCGAACTGATCGACCGGAATCCCGCGGCGAGGCTCAAGCAGCTACCGGAAGAGAACACGCGCACCCGAGTCATGTCCGAGGCCGAGGAGGTCAAGATCCGCGCCCTGGGGCCGGAGTATCTGAACCACGTCCTGGACATCGCGACGCTGGCCGGCCTGCGTCGCGGCGAGATCCTCGCGCTCCGGCGCGACCACGTCAGTCTCGACCGCGATCTCATCCTCGTCTCCGCGAAGTCCAAGAGCCACAAGTTCCGGGAAGTCCCGATCACGCCGGACCTGATGCCGACCATGAAGCGGCTCTGCGAGGATCGCGTGATCGGTAAAGGCGGAGCGAATCCGTATCTCTTCCCCGATCCGGAGACCGGCGGGCCTATGCACGAGCGCAAGCTGGAGTCGGCGTTCAGTCGCGCGGTGGAGCGCGCTCTGATCCGCGATCTCCACTTCCACGATATGCGGCGGACGTTCTCGAGCCGCTTGGCTGATCTCGGCGTCTCGCTTCAGACGATCGCGGCTCTGCTCGGCCATGGCGCAACCTACGTCACGGAGCGCTACGCGCACCTGCAACCCGAGACTCTTCGCGAGGCGGTCGCGAAGCTCTCAAAAGTTGGCAGATTTATGGCAGATGGGCCGACCTTGAGGACCGCGCAGGCATGAACGTCAACGGGTCCGAAATCTCCAGCGTCTTCCGTTCCAACGACTTGGGATGGAGGGGGCGGGATTCGAACCCGCGAGACGGACTAGCCGCCTACCGGTTTTCAAGACCGGCCCGTTCAACCGCTCCGGCACCCCTCCGCGGTGGTATCATCTTATCGCCGATGATTTGCGTCGTGCTCGTCAATTCGCCTCCGCCAACGCCTTCAACTCTGACGTTTTTCCGACGTTTCTTGGCTTGTCGAGCGCGTCCATCGCGGCATCGACGTCGGTTTGGACCACATGGGCGTATCGCGCGGACGTGGTTACGACGGAGTGGCCGAGCACCTTCTGGACGGCCTGAAGATCATGGGTCTCCCGGTACAGATTGGTCGCCAGATCGTGCCGCAGGTCGTGGAAGTGAAGATCCTTCAACCCCGCCCTCGCGACAGTCGAGCGGAAGGCGAAGTCGATCGCGGATTCGGTGTAGGGCTTTCCCGTGCGTGCGTCTACGAAGACGTACGCCACGGCTAAACCGTCCTTGAGAACGGCCGGCACGGCGTCAAGCGCCTCTTCCGCCGGGCGACGGAGGCGGACGAACCTCGTCCGCTTCGTCTTCGCGTGGAGCACCCGGATACGCCGGGAGTCGAGGTCGATGTCGCCCCGCGTCAAATGGATGATCTCGCTGCGGCGCAGTCCCGTCGCGAGCGCGAACTCCAGGATGGGACGGAACCAGACGGGGCGAATTCGAGGAGTCTCTCCCGCTCGCCGTGGAGAAGGTACCGGACGCGCTCGTTGTCCTCCTCGAGCTTCGACGTGTCCTTGACCGGATTCCCCGTCACGTATCCGCGCTTCGCGGCTTCCGTGAAGATTCCAGACAGCCCGGACCGGAATCGGTTGATGCGTGCCGGGGAGTAGGACCTCGCCTCCCGACCGCGCTTGTATCCCGTCACCTTGAGCCTGTCGGGGAACCGCTGGCAGTCGGCCGTCGTGACGGACGCGAGGAGCATCTCCCCGAAGCACGGCTGGAAGACTTCGGCGAAGTCTACCAGGCCGTCGTACGTCTCCGGCTTCCGATTCGGCGGGGTGCAGTGGGGAAGGTACTCGTCCTTGACGAACTCGGCGAACGTCATGCCCTTGAGTTGGCGCACCGCACCCAACCCCAGGGCCTTCGCCTTGTCCAGTTCCGCGGCGATCCGGTTCAGCGCGATCTTTGCCGCATTGGCGTCCGCGGTTCCGGTAGACTCCCGGGCGCGCTTGCCGTTTGCGTCCACGAAGTTGACGTAGTACCGGCCGTTCGGGTCGCGGTAGAGACTTGCCACGTCTACATTCCTCCCTTTCGCAAGTAGGCGTCGATCGCGCGCCGGATGATCTCCGAGACGGTGACTTTCTCCCGTTTCGCCGTCCGCTCCAGCCGCCTCTTCGCCTCGGGGGTCACGCGCACGCCCAGGAGCGGGCTTTCCCCTTCGGGGGTTCCGAGCTTTCTCATGCGGCTATTGTACAACAGTACAATACTACAGTCAAGGGGAATCGTGCGGCCTCCGATTTCACGCCGCCGCCTCGGGCTCCGGCTCCTTCACGTCGGCACCTCCATGCCGAATCCAGGCGAGGACGGCGTGCAGGTCGACTCCCGGAGTTCTCGGCGTCAGTTGGACGAGGAACCTCTTCGGGTAGATCCCGCGCTCGAATCGCCGCCGAACGGCCGCGCCGCTGGACGCGCCCAAGTGGAGCGCCGCGACCTTGAAGGACGCCAGCGCGGGAACCAGGTACCCCCCCGTCGCCGCGCTCGTCCTTCCGGCCACGACTGCGCCGGTTCGCTTGTCGTTCATGGCATGTCCCTCCGGTTGGATCTCGTTCATGTTCTCACTCCCCTTGTGTTCTGGCCGATCAGCTTCTCGAGCTCGCGCGTGTCCAGGAATCGACGCCGCCCCAAGGCCACGTAAGGAATCCTCCCCTCTTCGATCCATGCGTACTCCTCGAAGTCCTCGCGCATCCGCCGCGCCTTGATCCGGTCGCGCCCGTCCATTGCCTGACGAGTCCCTCCGCGAGCGCCCGACCCTCGTCGCTTTCGTGCGTATCACTCACTATCTCGGCGGGTGGCACAAGCCCGGCGAGTGTGACAGGGCGGAAGACGAGGGGACGGCCGGGGTTTGGCGCGCAAAGAGTTAGGGCCGCGTGTTGCGCGCAACAGCGTTGAGAACGCCGGCGCGCGGGACGTGGCCCGAACAGAAGAGGGGAGCCGCGTCGTCG
>CAZGKV010000183.1:0-6140 GCA_964526305.1 uncultured Planctomycetales bacterium
CGGGGCTCTCCCCCTTTCCGTTTGACAACTCCCTCCACGCGGCTACAATCCCCGGATCCCTCATTTCAAGGAGCTCGACATGGCTCGTCCCAAGGTGGGAATCGTCGGCGCCGGAAACGTCGGGGCTTCCGCCGCCTTCATGCTTCTCAAGAACGACGTGTGCGACGTGGTCCTCTCCGACATCGTCGAGGGACTACCCCAAGGCAAGGCGCTCGACATGTCCGAGTGCCGCCAGATCGACACCCACGACGCCTGGTCGATCGGCACCAACCGTGTCGAGGAGATGAGGGACTGCAGCGTCGTCGTCATCACCGCCGGCGTCCCGCGCAAGCCCGGCATGACGCGGGAGCAGCTCCTGGACATCAACACGGGGATCGTCAAGAACGTCTGTTCGGCGCTCAAGTCCGTCGGCGCGGCTCCGATCCTGATCGTCGTGACGAATCCGCTCGACGTCATGACCTATGCCGCGCTCAAGATCACGGGATTCCCGCGCGAGCGCGTCCTCGGAATGGCGGGCGTCCTGGATTCCAATCGATTCGCCCACTTCGTCGCGGAAAAACTTCAGGTCTCTCCCAAGGACATTTCGGCGATGGTGATGGGATCGCACGGCGACACGATGGTGGCGATGCCCCGGTTCACCACGGTGGCCGGCATCCCGATCACGGAGCTGCTCTCCAAGGAGGAGGTCGAGAAGCTTTGCGCGCGTACGGCGAACGGCGGTGCGGAGATCGTGAACTATCTCAAGACGGGAAGCGCCTATTACGCCCCCGGAAGCGCGATCGCGGCGATGGTGGAGGCGATCCTTCACGATTCGAACCGCGTGATGCCTTGCTCGGTGTTGCTCCGCGGAGAGTACGGCCTGAACGACGTGGTCGTCGGCGTTCCGGTCAAACTCGGCGAGGGTGGAGTGAAGCAAATCGTCCCGCTTAAGCTCACTTCCGAGGAGGACGCGGCGCTCAAGAAGTCCGCGTCGGTCGTGGCCGAGAACGTCAAGCTGCTGAAGCTGTAGATGGGTCGCTTCGACACCTCGATGGGCGGGGCGAACCGGGCATTTCGCAGCACGATCTGGGCGGACGTGCTCGGGGCGGCCGATCCCGCGAATCCCGAGTATCGGGCCCGATTGACGCGCCTGGCCGAGACCTACTGGAAACCGGTATATGCCTACGTGCGGAACGCGTGGTGCAAGACGAATGAAGAGGCCAAGGACCTCACACAGGGTTTTTTCGCTCACTTCCTCGAGAAGGGCTACCTGGCGCGCCTCCGACCGGAGCTCGGCAGTTTCCGGGGATACTTGAAGGAGGCCCTGCGCCATTTCCTCATCGATCGGGCGCGAGCCGAGGCTTCCCGCCGGCCGGAGGGGCCTCTCGTCCGCTTGGATGCCGCGGATCAAGAGCTGGACAGGTTCGCCCCGGCTTCCGCCGACGAAACGCCGGAGCAGGTGTACGATCGGGAATGGGTCCGCTCCGTCCTCGAATTGGGAATCCAGGATCTCCAGGAAGCCCTCGAGCGGGCCGGCAAGGCGAAGTACTTCGAGGTCTTTCGCGCGTATTGCCTGGATGCGCAAGGCCATCCGGATTCCAAGACCGTGCTCGGTCCTTCCAAGCCCATGACGTACCGGGAGCTGGCGGAGAAGCTCGACCTTCAGGAAACGGATGTGCGCAACTACCTCACGTATTGCCGAAGGCTGTTTCGCAAAGTTCTTCACGCGCGCATCCGGGACTACGTCGTGGCCGAAGAGGACGTAGAGAAAGAGCTCGCCCAAGTGATCGGGGGATGAGCCCCTGCCCCGGATGGGGCAAGGGCTCGGGACGCTAGCTGGCGCTGTTGTTCCCCACGATACCGGGGGACGGGAAGTAGTGGTTGCAACCCGTGAACACCGCGCCGGCAGCCGTCGGACCGCTGAGCGCGAGGACGAACATCCGACGCACCACCGAGAGTCGCTTCTTGGCTTCCCTCCGAAACTGGGTCGACCGTAGATGCGCAAGGAACGGCCATTCGTTTACCGGAAGACCGATGACGGAACGAGCGGGGGCATGGGGCACCGACCGAGGCCGCTGCCGCCGGCTCTCTCGCGTATACTGAACTCAGCATGGCGGGTCCAGAACCTCTCCGCGACGATTCGGTCGATCGTGTCCGAAAGTTCTTCCAGGACGCGGAATCCGATCCGGCGCCCCAACGATTGGGGCGATTCACTCTCGTCCGCGAGGTCGGTCGCGGCGCCATGGGAGTCGTATACGAGGCGCAGGATCCCCAACTTCGCCGCACCGTAGCGCTCAAGGTGGTGCGCGAGCTGGACGCCGGCCCCGAACACGTGGCGCGGTTGCGGCGCGAGGCGACGATCGCGGCGCAACTTCGCCATCCGAACATCGTAGGGATTCTCGAGGTCGGATCCGACGAGGACGCTCTGGGAACGTCCAGCCACTTCATCGCGATGGACTACATCGAGGGGAAGACGCTGGCGTCGATTCTCAAAGAGCGATCCGCGGAACGCGCGGATCTCGTTCGGGTGCTCGAGGACGTGGCGAACGCAGTGGCCTTTGCCCACGGCAAGGGAGTCGTCCATCGAGACCTCAAGCCCTCGAACGTCCTCGTCGAAAAGGGCGGGCGGGTCGTGCTGACCGATTTCGGGCTCGCGTACGCCGATCTCTTCTCGAGCCGGCTCACGCGCACGGAGACGGTGATGGGGACGCCGAGCTACATGGCCCCCGAGCAGGTGGAAGGGCGGAATCGACACATCGATGGGCGGACGGATGTGTACGCGCTCGGGGCGATGCTGTACGAGATCGTGACCGGAGCCCCGCCGTTCGTCGGCGCGACGCTCGCGCAGCTCTATCACAAGATCGTCCACGCCGACCCCGTGCCTCCCCGGATCTACGACAAGGATGTGGATCGCGGTTTGGAACTCGTGTGTCTCAAGGCGCTGGAGAAAGAACCGTCGCAGCGCTATCCGACGGCGCAGGCGCTGGCGGAGGATCTGGGAAGGATTCGCCGGGGAGAGCCCGTGGCCGCGCAGCCTCCGAGCGTGTTCCACCGTCTCCGTCGATTTTGGAAGAGAAAGCGGATGTGGGCGGGGGGGATCCTGGCCCTGGCCGCGGTCGGTCTCGGGGCCTTCCTCGTCATGAGGCAGGGAGAATTCGCCCGGGCTCGGCGGGAGGCGCTCGACGCCCGCGCGCGCGGCGAGTGGGAGCGGGCCGTCGCGGCGGGAGACCGGGCGCTTGCCCTCCGCGAGGATGCGGGGCTGCGCGCCGTCGTGGAGGAGGGCCGCCGCGAAATCGAGCGGGCCCGACTGCTTCGCCGGACGGAGGACCGATTCCGTCCGCTCGAGCGAAGAGTCTTCGATCTCCGGCGGTTCTTCTACATGCCGATGGTCGACATCCGCGCGAAGATCGCGGAGCTGGAATCGGCGCTGGCGGAGCAGGAGGCGGCTCTGGGCGAGGTGGATTCGCCCGCCGCCCGGCGCATCCTCGGGATCGGATGGTATGTCGTCGGCGATGTCCGTAGGGCGGAACGGCTCCTCCTGCGCGCCCACGCGCTGGATCCCAGGGACGCAGGGACTCGGTATTTCCTCGGCAGGATCTACCTGGAACGGTCCTTCCTCGCTCTCGTACGCTCCGGGGCGGAGTCGATTCGTCTTCGGGCCGCCCAAGCCCGCCTATGGACCGACCGCGCTTTCGTCGTCCTTCAAGGCTCCGACGCGACGTGGGAGGGAGCCAGGCCGATCGACTTGCACCTGGCGAAGACGTATCGCGCCGCGGCGGAATTGGATCGAGGGAGAGTTTCTGCCCTCTGCGATGAAGGACTACGGACCTTCGGGCGCGAGCCGGGAGCGGAAGAGTATTGGATTCTGCGGGCCCGATTTCGGACGTCTCCCGCGGCCTCCGTCGAGGACTGCACCCAGGCGATCGCCCTGCGCGCCCATTACGCGCTTGGGTACCTCCTGCGCGCTCTCTATCGTGGAGTCGATCAGCGGGTCGAGATTCTCCGAGATTCCACGGCGGCCGCGACGCTTCAGCCTCGATGGGCGCCGGCCTTCCACCTCCGCGGGGTGGTTCGATACGAACAGCGCGATTGGGCGGCGGCCCTGACGGAGTTCAATCGAGCTCTGGAACTGGAGCCCGACTTCGGCCTAGCCTACGTGCACCGGGCGCTGGCCCTCACCTCCCTGGGCCGCGATCGGGAGGCGCTCGCGGACATCGGCCGCGCCCTGTTCTTCCTGCCGAACCTCCCTCAGGCGTACGGGCTCAGAGCCGCGCTGCACTCGAAGTCGGGGAGGTGGGTCCTCGCGCTTCGCGACTTCGACCAGGCGATCGAAGCGGATCCGGGAGAGGCGCGCTTGTTCCTGGGTCGAGGCGCGGCGCTCATGAGCCTTCGGGCCTTCGAACGGGCCGAGCGCGATTTCTCGGAAGCCCTCCTGAGAAGCCGAGATGCCGATTCTTCGGACGCTCGCCTCAGCCGCGGAAACGTCCGCGCCATCCTGGGGCGGTGGGAGGGGGCGTTGGCGGAGTACGACGCCGCGCTTCGGACGCGGCCTCGATTCGCGCCGGCCTACGTCTCGCGCGGGCTGGTTTGGGAACGGTTGTCGCGGTCGGAACTTGCGGTGGAGGACTTCTCTCGGGCGATCGCCCTGGAGCCGTCGTTGGTCCAAGCGTGGTTCCATCGGGGAAGAGTTCGCGCGCTCCTCGGAGAGCGGGAGAAGGCGATCGACGACTTGGAGCAGGCAAGAAAGCGCGCCCCGTCCGGATGGCGGCTCCTGCCCCAAGTCGAGCGGCTTCTCGAGGAGTTGAGGCGGGAGAGGTGACTCGGAGCCGATCGGCGGCGAGGCTCCAGAGGCCTCCGGACTTCCGCGCGCACAGCGAACTCTCGTCGACCACCTGAATGGCGACGCCCGCCCCGAGTTTTTCCTGAAAGTACGGGAGGGGTCAAGGCCGATTTCCAGTCAGATGGAAATCGGCCCTACCGCTTCTCCCACCACCCTTCGTCCATCTTTGCGCAGAAGGCGCGGAGGGTCCTCCGGATCTGCTCCATTTTCTGGGCGATCGAGCGTTCCTACTTCCGCCGCCAGATCCGCAGCGTGCCGTCCTCGCTTACGGAGGCGATGAACTTTCCGTCGGGACTGATCGCGACTCCGGTCACGACGTTCTTATGCCCTTGAAGCGTCGTTCGGAGCTTGCCGGTCGCGGGGTCCCAGATCTTCACGGTCCAGTCGCGGCTTCCGGAGACGAGCAGGCTTCCGTCGCGGCTGAACCGGAGGGCGCTGATCGCCCCGTCGTGAGCCGCGATCTCGCCCGCTTCCTCCTTTTCGCCCGGCCGCCATAGCACGATTCCGCCGAGCCGACTCCCCGACGCCACGTGTCGCCCGTCGGGGCTGTAGACCAGTCCGGTGACGCCCGGTTTGGGAAGCGCCAGGAAACTCGCTCCCCAGCCGTTGCTCCGCGTCGACTGTCCGATCATCGTGATCATGTCTTCGTAGAGACGGCGATACCGGTTGTTCCGATTGAAGATGTACTCGCGCTCGTCCTCCGCCTTCTTTCGGAGTCGATGTTCCTCCTCCGCCGCCTCGCTCTCGATCGACTTCAGTCGAGTCCGGAAGTCCGACTCGGGGAGTCGGAGATCCGCGAGTTCTTTCTTTCTGCGCTCGACTCGGATGCGCAGGTGCTCGAGAGCGCGATGGAGTTCCTGATCGATCTCGGTCAGACGCTCCCCGATCTCCCCCGGGAGAAACGCCTGGAGCGACGGTCGATCCTGATGACTTTGGCCGAGGCTTACCTCGACGCCGTCTTCCGTCCGCCAAATGCGGATCCGGCCGTCCGCGTGGCCGGTGAGGAGAAGCGTCCCGTTCGGGGCGTACGCGAGCGAGAGGACCGCGGCGTTCTCCACGCCGCCGAGAGTCCTCGTTTCGCGTCCCGTCTCCGGGTCCCAGAGCTTGACCTCTCCGTTGCGGCTGCCGGAGGCGATCTGGCGTCCGTCCGCACGGACGGCCAAGCACACGACCTTGTCCTCGTGTCCGCCGAGCACGAAGAGTTCCGAGCCGTCCTCGACGCGCCAGATCCGGACGCTGCGATCGTGGCTCGCGCTGAAGAGCCACCGGCCGTCCGGGCTGAAGGCGAGGTCGTTGACGGGCCAGGCATGGCCGCACAGGG
>CAZGKV010000184.1:0-6120 GCA_964526305.1 uncultured Planctomycetales bacterium
GGGAATCTTCCAGTCGTTTCAACAATTCGCGGGACAAGCTCGGTCCTGGGAGCTGTAGCAGGGGGGCGGTGGAGTCTTTCACGGGTCCTCTAGCCTACAGACCCTTTATCGCAGCCGCGGCCGGTCGTCTAGACGTGACTCAAGAACTTCCCCCGATTGCGGAATCTCCCAGGATTCTCCCCGCCAAGGGCAAATGAGAGCTCGCCACTTTAGAAAGGAGTCGGTCATGAGAATCCGTGGAACGGGAGCAGCGATCAGCGTTTTGGTGCTCTGGGGTTGCGGAGGCGGCGGAGGTGGGGGGTCGGAGGCTCCGCACGTCGAGGAAAAGCCCGCGGGCCCCCCTCCGATTGTCGGTGTCTTAGACGAGTCCTTCGGCGTCGGCGGCATCGCCGCCTTCGATGGAGGCGGGGAGGGAAACGACAGGGGAAACGCCATCCTCCGAGACGCTCAGGGCGGGATCCTCATTGCTGGAAGCGCGTGGAGCTCGACCTACCAAGAGGATATGGCCCTCTGGAGGCTGGACGAATTTGGGACGCCCGATCCCGACTTCGGCGAGGCCGGAGTGGCACTCGACAACAGGCCATACTCTCAATCGGGATTGGGAATGGCGCTGGATCTCCAGGGACGGATCGTGGTAGTCGGCTTCTCGATCGAGCAGGTGGAGTCGGCATTGGCCATCTGGCGATTCAATCCGAACGGGACAATCGACACCTCCTTTAACGAGGGAACGGGAGTGCGCTTCCATCGGATCGACGATGCTGCCATTACTTTGGACCGGGGCACCTCCGTCGCCATCGACGCTTCCAACCGCATCGTGGTGACCGGAAGAAGCACCCTTGAGAACGCTCATCGAATGGTCCTCTGGCGGTTCGACCCCGACGGCAGCCTGGATTCGAATTTCGGCGACCTTGAAGATGCCAATCTCGCCCCCTTTCCCGACGCCCGAAAGGGATTCGCGGTTTTCCAGCCCCTAGAGGTCTCCAATTCCGAAGGCAATTCCTTGGCCCTGGACTCCGAGGGTCGCATCGCGATTACCGGCCGCGGCCGGATCGTCGAGTCCGAGAGCATGATCGTATGGCGGTATCTCCCGAACGGGACTTTCGATCCTTTCTTCGGTGAAGTTGCGTCGGGATTCGTATCGTTCGATATCGGTCCCGGCAATCACTGCATCGGGAATTCGATCAAAGTCGATCCTCAAGGGAAGTTGCTCGTGGCGGGTGGAGTAAGGCAGATCGTGGGGGGGGAGATCATCGATCGCATGGCAGTGTGGCGATACAACCCCGAAGGAACGCTGGATACGACCTTCCATGCGAATGACGGACCAAACGTAGTGGTTGGAGGCTACACCCTAGGCAGCTACGGCGTCGCCGAGTCTCTGGTTCTCGATCAGGAAGGAAGAATCGTCGTCGTCGGGTCTACAACCTCGATCGAGATACCTGGCGAACTCTTGGTTGCTCGATTCGATCCCAACGGGGCGGTGGACCGGACCTTCGGAGATGTCGATCCGGAAAACCCCTCCGAGCGGACAGGCTACTTGACGTGGGATCGCGTAGTCGTTGGGAGCGGCAGTGACGAACGAGGCGAAGACGTCGTGCTGGACGAGAAGGGTAGAATCCTGGTGGCCGGGTCCAGCACCCACGCCGGCCTCAACATCGATCGCGACATGATGGTCTGGAGATTCCGATAGCCCGCTTCCACGATGGACCTCGTGCCGGGTTCCACGGGGAGCCCGGTACGAGGTCGCCCAAGGAAAAACCAACATGAAGACCGCGGCGACCGGTCCCATCTCTACCGGTACGTCCGGTCTTTCATCCGACGGCATCTAGAGACCGGCTCCCTACGCTTCCCCTTTGTTCGTCGCCTCACCGTCCGGGCGTACCGGGAAGATCGCCCGACTCTAACCCGACCGTTGGCATGGAAAAGCCCCCAGGATCGCCTGACCCGTCCTTAGATCTTTGTTGTTTATGTTATTATAAACAATACAGAATGTCGTCATGAGACCAAGAAGTCCCCTGGAGGCCATCGAGGTCTTTCACCTTCTCTTCCTCAAGGCTCTGGAAACGCGACTCGACCGCAGATGTTTCGTGGTGAGGGGCGGAGTGAATCTTCGAGCGTGGTTCTGCAACGCTCGATATTCCGAGGATCCGGATCTCGATGCGGTGTCCGGAGAGTCCCACTTCCTTCGAGAACGGGTGGATGCCACTTTGGCTTCCTAGGCGTTCCAGACACTCTTGAAGTCCCAAGAATTGAGATTGGCCCGAACTTCGAAGCCCAAACAGACCGAGACGACCCGGCGATGGAGATTCGAAATCACGGCTGCTCCGACCGAGTTGCCGCTGCACACCAAGGTGGAATTCAGCCGCCGAGGATCCGACGACCCCTACGTCCTTGAGCCGGTGCGTCCAGAAATCATCCGCCCCTACGGACTTCCCTCCCCGACCGTGAACCACTACACGGCCTCCGCAGCCGTTCGGCAAAAGATTGGGGCGCTGGCCGGTCGTAAAGAGCCTCAAGCTCGAGACGTATGGGACCTGGAGCATCTATTTCGAACGATCGGGGCTGACCCGAGACCGATTCCGCCCTACCTCAGGGAACAGGTTGCCGGGGCCGTGGAACGCGTATTCGAGATGTCGTTCGGGATCTTTCAGTCGCACGTCGTGCCCTACCTGAACGCGGAGCACCAGGATCTCTACGGAACTCGTGAGGCTTGGGATCGCATGCGGGAGTCGGTCGTCGGTCGGCTAGAGGAGTTGAGATCATGAGGGGGATGGCCGTCTATGCGGAGTTACGGAGGTTGGGGAAACCGATCTTCACGACACAAGAGGCTGCACTCCGGACAGGAGTCTCCGTGTCGAGCGCGACTCAGATTCTCACCCGTCTTCGGGACGCCGATCTGGCTTATCGGCTCCTCCGCGGGCTCTGGACGCTGGAATGGACGATCGATCCTTTGATCCTGCCCGAATACCTGACCGTCCCTTTTCCTGCCTATATTTCGTTCCAGTCGGCCCTTTTTTTTCATGGGATGATCGGCCAGATCCCGCAGGTCTTCTTCGTGGCTTCCTTAGGGCCGACGCGTCGAGTGAACACTTCCGTGGGAACGTACTCGATCCATCGGCTCGCGCCACGCTTCTTTGGAGGGTACCGAACGGCGCCCGAATCCGGCATCCATCTTGCCGTCCCCGAAAAGGCCCTGCTGGACACCCTATACCTCGCGAGCGCCCGCAGCCGAATGTTCTCGTCGCTGCCGGAACTTCGCGTGGGCCGATCCTTCGACGCGACCGAAGCCCGCCGCTGGATGGACCGAATCGCAAGTCCACTGCGACGCACCATGGTTTATCGTCGACTCTTGGAGCTTCTCGGGAGGCGCGTAGGTCGATTCTCGAATACGACCTGATCCTTCCGCGCTCGAACGAAACGCCCCTACGAGATCCGTCGATTTCCCCAGGATTCCACCCTCTCGTGGCAAACAAGAGCTCGCCACTTTAGAAAGGAGTCGGTCATGAGAATCCGTGGAACGGGCGCAGCGATCAGCGTCTTGGTGCTCTGGGGTTGCGGGGGAGGAGGCGGGGGGGGAGGCGAACCCGAGGCCACCCAGGTCGAACAAAAACCCGCGGGCCCCCCTCCGATTGTCGGTGTCTTAGACGAGTCCTTCGGCGTCGGCGGCATCGTCGCATACGACGGACCGGAACACGGCGACGACAGGGGAAACGCCATCCTCCGGGATGCTCAAGGCCGAATCCTCGTCGCCGGAAGTACGTGGAGTATGCTCGATAGTTATGACGTCGCCCTCTGGCGGTTCAACGACAATGGGGCTCCCGATCCCGACTTCGGCGACGGCGGAGTGGCAACCACCCATCATGAGGAACTTTCCGAAATTGGGTTGGGCATGGCGCTGGATCACCAGGAACGGATCGTTGTAGTCGGATATCAGTGGTCTAAGGGTCACAAGTCCATGATGATTTGGCGCTTCAATCCCGACGGGCACATCGATACCACCTTTTATGGAGGGGTTGGATATCGCTTCCACAACATTGACAAGAACGAGCCTAGCTTCGACTCCGGCGCCTCCGTCGCCATCGACGACACCGACAGAATCGTCGTTGCCGGGAGGAGCACGCTCAATGGCATACACCGGATGGTCCTGTGGAGATTCAACTCCGACGGCAGCCTCGATACAAGTTTCGGCGACGAGGGCGAGGCCCCTGAAAAGAAAGGATTCGCCGTGTTTCAGCCGCTCGACTTTTCCCATTCCGAGGGAAAGTCGCTGGCTCTGGATTCCGGAGGGCGGATCGTGGTCGCGGGCCGCTGCCGAATCGGGGAATCCGAGCCGATGATCCTGTGGCGGTATCTCTCGGACGGCATCCTCGATCTCTCCTTCGGAGGAATCGCGGGGGGACCGGTGGGATACGCCACGTTCGATCTCGGACCCGACACCCATTGCGTGGGGAGTGCGATCAAGATCGACCCGCAGGGAAAGCTCCTCGTCGCGGGTCGAATGTTCGAGACGGTGGATGGACAGGACACTCTCAGCGTCATGCTCTGGCGGTACCAACCGAATGGAAGGCCGGATTCGACTTTCGGAGCGGCGAAGTACGACGATGGAACATCGAAGGGATACACCCGAGCCAATACCGGTAACGCGAATTCCCTCGTCCTGGATCTGGAAGGGAGAATCGTCGTCGCCGGTCGGACGAGCCCCGATGAAGCCTCGGGAGACCTCCTAGTGGCCCGGTTTCATCCCGACGGCGAAGTGGATCGGGGCTTCGGCGATATCGATCCCGAAGTGCCTACCGAGCGGAAGGGGTACCTGACACACGAGCGGGGCCTCGTCGAGGGCGGAGAAGACCAGGGCGCAGATCTTGCGCTGGACGGCGAGGGTCGGATCTTGGTGGCAGGAGCCAGCGATGGCGCCGGCACCGGAATCCACCTCGACATGCTGGTCTGGAGATTCCGATAGCCCGCTTCCACGATGGACCTCGTGCCGGGTTCCTCCGGGGGCCCGGTACGAGGTTTTTGGCCGCTAAGGAAGCATAGAGCATCTAGCATGAAGCATCTAGGAAGATCCAACGGAGGCTCCACGCTTCCAGTCGAGTCTTCGTACGATTGCTGAGGTATCTTCCTGTCGGGCCGGTGCTATACTGCCGGCATGGATTGGGATACCAGCCTGGGAGGGCGCGACGGAGCGTTTCCGGACACGATGTGGTCGAGAATCCAGCACGCTCGAGAACCGGACACCGAGATGCGCCAGACGGCGTTGACGGCCTTGATCCGCAGCTATTGGCGGCCGGTCTATCTCTACATCCGCGTGAAATGGGGCAAGCGCAACGAGGACGCGAAGGATCACACCCAAGAGTTTTTTCTCGATCTCTTCGAGGATCTCATCGCCCGCGCGGATCCGGTGCGCGGGAGATTCCGCAGCCTCGTCAAGACGGCGCTGGACCGATTCCTTCTCCTCGACCATCGGAAGCAAGGGCGCATCAAGCGGGGAGGCGGCCGGCAGATCCTCTCCTTGGCGGATTTCGAGGACGGGAGGAACGACGCCGTCGCCCTCCCGCAGGACCGCACGCCGGAGGAGATCTTCGACGAGGCATGGAAGTCCGAAATCTTCGAGCGGGCGCTTCGGCGGCTCGAAGAGGAGTACCGCAAGGAAGGCAAGGAGGTCTATTACCGCGTCTTCCTCGCGTACTTCCTGGAGAACACCGAGGAAGCCGACTATCTGAAGATCGCGGAGAAGAACGGAATCACGGTGAAGGACGTTTCAAACTACCTGACTCACGCAAAACGAAAACTGAAGGACGCCGTGACTCGTCTCGTCGCTGAAACGGTCGGCGATTGGGAGGATCTGCAGTTCGAGCTCAACAGTCTGTTCGGCGAATCGCCCGCGATGTAGGGTTCTACCTTGAGGATGACGGGGAATCCTCTGGGTTTGATCCTCAACTCCAACGTACCGGTGCTGCGACAGGGGATTCGCAGACTCGTGAACAACCTAGGATCTCTCTGCGCCATCGCGCCTTTGCGGTGGATTTCGGAGCCGCAAAACGCTACATCTCTACCGCGCCGAGTATAAGGGCATGGCCGTGGAGTGCGGATAGAGGCCCAGTGGCTCCCCTACTGGAAGCT
>CAZGKV010000185.1:0-6092 GCA_964526305.1 uncultured Planctomycetales bacterium
GACCTTCCCCAGAGGTCCTCGCGCCTTCTCGGGGATTCCGTCCTTACGGATTCCTCTCCCACTGCAGCCGAATCTGCCCGTAGATCGGAAACGGCTGGCTGTCGTCCACGGAAAAGTGGCTTCCCCCGCCGAGGTTGTTCGCGGCCACCCGCCGAATCGCGCACGCGGCAGGGTTGGGGGCCTGCGGTGCGTCGTAGACATCCGTGTACCAGTCGCGGCTCAGGACGATCGCGGCATACGGATGAAGAACGATGGCGATGTTGCGGACCCAACTCAGCACGGAGGCAAAGGAGGTGATGAACGAATACGGCACCGGCAGGTTTCTCTTGGGCGGAAGCGGCGCGGTCTGATAGGCCGCCTCGTTCATCACCACCGTCACTTTCACCGAGTCTCCCTCGGAGGGATACGCTTGAACCGCTACGCCGTTTCGGGTGGTGAAGTGGTAATGCACCATCAAGCGGTCGTTGGGGCTCTTCCGCGACGACGGGGGTTTCACCGTAAACGTGAGCATCTGAATCCCGGTGAACGGCTTGTAGATCTTCGGATGCGCTTCCATCCGGAGCGATCGGAACGTCAGCACCTTGATCAGCTCGTCGACCAAATGCCGGCGGAGCGGCTTGCCGGACACCTCGTAGCGCTGGCCCACGAGCCAAGGGCGGCTGATGACGAAGGCGGAGGTGGCTTCGGAGGGCGCCACCGTGACGTCGGGATCCACCGCGCCGCCTCCCGGCCGCGCCGAGACCAGGAGAAGAGGAGGATGGATTTCCGTGTACCACCCGTGTGCGGCGTCCACGATCCACCGTCCGAAGACGACGACGCGATCCTTCTCTTTGCAGCGATAGAGCGGCGGGATGAGATCCTGATCCGTCTCCACTCCGATCACTCCCTTGGGCGCGGAGAAGCCGCGCGCGATGGCTTCGCGCGTGTCTCCCGACTGCAGGTTCGCCGCCGGCATCAAGCGCTCATAGGCCGGATCCGGGATGACGCTGAAGACGAAATCTTTTCCGAAGGGATGGCTGAAGGGCACGTCGAATCCCGCGATGTGCGGTTCGACGGCCGTTCCCGAGAGACCCACCACTCGGTCGTCGGCCTCGGAATCGGGATTCAGGACCTGCATCCATTGATACGGCGGATACTCGTCGGTGAGATACTCCCCGCCTCGGCAGATCTCCTTCGACCACTCGGGCCGGCTCGTGTCGAAGATAGGCATCGGAGTGTTCGTCGCGAGAATCGAATCGCTCTGCTCCCCGCAGCCCGAAAACGCCACGACGACGGCGAGAATAGGAACTCTCCGGCTCATACCGCCTCCTTCATCGCATGCCTCTCGCTTGCTCCCTAGGTCAGAAGTACGGCGGGAGCCCCATCTTCTTTCGGCCGGAATTCCAGTGGGTAGCCGGAGGTGAACTTCACGGATCGCCATGTTCGTGTTCCACTCTAGAGAATCCGCGCCCACCCGCAGATCGGGGAATCGTCGAAATCCCTGCCGGGCTCAGAGCGGCTCCACGAACTTCCGTAGTTGAATCTCGGCATCCTCGACCGCCACGTGCGGAAGCTCCACGACGAACTTCCGTCCGAGCGCCTCGAACCAGGACGAGGCGCAGACGGCCTTGAAGCCGAAGGGATTCTCGCCGAGGTAGGTCCACGCGTAGTACACGATCCACGGCCAATCGAAGGCGGCCGGGCGGGCGACGAACCTGGCGCCGCGATCCAAATGAGGACGGCACCACTCGAGGAAGCGGCGCATCGCGACGGCGGGTTCGAGTCCCTCGCGTTGCGCCCTCGCAAACGACTCGCGACTCGTCTCCACTTCGTCCGAGATCGGCCGAAGCACCGCTTCGAAGCGATCGACGGCGCCTCCGGATTTCGATCCCGCGGCGGCGCCGAGCTCCGTCATCGAGTGGCGGCCGAAGACGGGACCGCTCGTCTCGATGTCCACCATGATCCAGAGTCGGTTCACTTGAGGTGAATCCGCGGCTCGAGCGTCAGCTTTACCGGCGAGTGCTTGCGCACCGCTTCCTTGTGAATCTCGAGGAGGTCGACCAGGGTGTCCTTGACCTCCCTTCCTCGGCTGAAAACGACGTGAGAATCGCCGCCCTTGGCGAGGAATGAATTCGTGACGACGACATAGTCCCGGTCTCGATCGATCGGAACCCCGGCGACCTTCACCTCCGAGAGATCGGCCTTGAACTCGATCCCCGAGACCTCCAGAAGGTACTTCGGCTGGCTCATCGCGTGCGCCAAAAGCTCGATCACGTCGCTCCCCTTGAGCTTCATCGTGATCAGCGTGTTCTTGAAGGGCGAGACTTGGTAGAGGTCGCGGAGCCGGACGATTCCCTTCGAGAGATCGGCGCGGATCCCGGTCCGATTGTGGAACGCAATTTCGGCGCGAGTGGACTCGCGCATGAGATCGCACAGCCAGTTCCCCAGGAGAGACGAGCCCTTGCCCTCGCGGGTCACGCCCTGGGCCAATTCTCCGATCGGTTCGTTCATGATCTTGTCGATCTCCGGGGTGTAGCGCGCCAGGATGGCTTTGACCTTCTCGTCTTCCCCTTCCTTCGGAGAAACCGACTCGAATCGTCCGGAGGTCCGCTCGCCGATTTCGATCACGCCCACGACCTCGCCCCGAGCCCCGGCTTGACAGTAAAGACCGGCGCCGATCTTCTCCGACATCCTCCGATGCGAATGGCCGCCGATCCACGCGGCGACGGAATGGGCCCGAGCGAGCTCGAGTTCCCGCTCGTGTCCGAGATGCGAGAGGACGATCGTCCGGTACCGGCACTCCGGCAACAGGCGCGCCAGGACCTCCTTTTCGAGGGGAAAGGAAAGTCCGACCCGAGCCTTCTCCACCGTGAGCACCGGCATGTCGCTCGAGATCAATCCGACGAACTCGATCTGGGCCTCCGGAAACTGGACCTTCGGCTTGAGATATTCCGGAATCCGGTCGTCCTTCATCCGGACGTTGGCGGCGAGCATCGGAAAGGTCGCGCGTTTGGCGAGCGCGGCGAGGACGGGCGGCCCGAGGTCGAAATCGTGATTGCCGACGCACAGCGCGTCGACGCCGATCTCGTTGAAGGCGTCGATGATGAGTCGTCCCTCCGTCAGATCCCCCTCCGGCGTTCCCTGGAAGAAATCGCCGCAGTCGACGACGAAGACGCGGGCGCCTTTCGCCGTTTCCTCTTTCTCGAGCTTCTTGATCTTCGCGGCCAGCGCGGCGAGTCCTCCCCGCTCGCGGATCGGATAGACCTGCCCATGGAGGTCGTTGATGTGGAGGATCACGACCTTCGGGGGCCGCGCGGACGGCTCCTGACCGGCTCCCAGGCACGAGAGCGCCGCCAGGGCGGCGAGAAAGCCCGAGGGGAGAATCCAGACGTGTCTCACTTGGCCCCGTGGAGCTTGTAAACGCCTTTCGTGCGGACCGCCAGCTCGGTGAGGAGGCGGATGTTGTCCTTCGTATTCGCCTTCTCCGCGGGTACCTCGATCGTGTGGATCATGATCTTGCGAAAGCGGTTCATTTTCTGAAGTTGCGCCAGGATCTCATCCGTGAGGACGAAGACGCCCTTCGAGGCGCCCCCGTCCGAATACAGGTAGATCGTATCCACGTCCGGATTCTCGAAGGCATACTCGAGGCCGTCCCAGATGTTCGTCCATCCCTTCGCTTCGCACTTGTTCACCCATTTCTCCGCGTCCGCCTTGCTCGGAGGCGCGGCCGGCGTCAGGACCAATTTCCGCTGCCAGGTATGGGAGGCTCGATCGTATTGGCCCTCCTTCGTCGAGCCCAGAGCGAGGATCGAAAACCTCGTCTCGGGTGGGAAGGCCTTGATCGTCTCCGTCATGCCCTTCTTCGCGACGTCGAGCTTCGTATTCCCCTTGGGTTGTCCCTCCCCGTCCACCGCTTTGTCCCGCATGGAACCGGAGAGATCGAGAATGAAGATGATGTTCGTGCTCAAGATGGGGACTTTGAAGAAGCTGGTCACGGTTTTCCCGACGTCGGGCTTGGAATCGCCGCCCCCGTTCTTCTTGGCGACTTCGAACGAATCCTTGTTGGCCTCCCACCAGGTTTTCCAGCCCTTGACGTCCAGTCCGATTTCCTTCGCGGTGAGATCCTTGAGAGCCACGAGGGCGTCCCACCGCAGGCGTCCCTTTTCGCTCTCGAGCAATCCGATGAGCCAACCGACGCAGGCGCGCTCGCGGAGCTCGAGGCACGCTTCGATTCCCGCGCAGCGGACGCGCCAATCCTTGTCCTGGAGGAGTTTGGGAAGCGCTTCGAGGGCCCCTCCCGCATCGGCGATCGGCCATGACTTGGCGGCTTCCATTCGAACACGGTAATCGGGGTGCGCTGTGGCCTCGGCCAGGATCGGTTTCGCCTTCGCGGGTTCGAGCTTGACCACCGCTTCGAGCACGTTCGCCTGGACCTTCCCCTCTCGGTCCTTGAAGGTGTCCAAGAGCCTCGCCGTCGCGGAGTCGTCCCGAATCCAGCCGAGAGCCGAACACGCCTCCGCGCGGACGTCGCCTTGGGAGTCGCCCAGGGCCTCGAGAAGCGCGGGGACGGTCTGGCGCACCTTCATCCATCCGAGGGACTCGGCCGATCCCTGGCGTACCCGAGCGTCCGAGTGCTTGAGTCCCTTCGAGGCGACGAATCCGGCGACCTCTTCCTTGCACCGTCCGAGGGCGCGCATGGCGCGGTAACGAACCCGCGGATGTTCGTCGCCAAGGAGGGGCAACAGGGCTTGGGCCATGCGAAGATCCTTGTGCTTATCGACTCGATCGATGGCCTTGCATCGATCTTCGAAGTCCTTGCTCTTGGAGAGCTTCTCGAAGTCGGACCACTCGTCGGCGACCGAGAAAAGCGCCAGGAGCATGGGAATCATAAGCACCTCATAACCTAATATACGTCGGGAGTCCAGTCTCCATCGGTTTGTGCCTGGATCTCCGCCTTGATCGACGTAGAATCCATCCCGATGCGAAAGAAAATCGTCACCCTATTCGGCGGCGCCTCCGACAGCGTTCAGCCGGTCTTCGGTCGAGCGGCCCACGAATTCGGCCGACTCGTGGCGCGCGCCGGATGGGTCCTCCGTACCGGCGCGGGCTCGGGAACGAGCATCATGGGACGGGCGGCCGACGGCGCTCTGGAGGAGGGCGGGCGCGTGGAAGGGGTGATCCTCTCCAAGTTCTGGGACGTCCGGCACCGCCGCCTTCATCTATTGGTGTCCGTCGACACGTTCGCGCTTCGGAAGGCGGGGCTTCTCCGCGGGGTCTCGGGGGTGGCGATCTTCCCGGGCGGGGTCGGTACCTTGGACGAGTTCGGCGACGTTCTCGCGCTCAAGCAAAACGGATTCCTCGACGTGCCGCTCGTGCTCGTGAATCTTCGGGGGTACTTCCGCTCCCTCCTCACCTGGACGCGTGAGGCCGTCCGCGCGAACTTCATGAAGCCGGAAGATCTGAGGCTCTTCCAAGTCGTCCGGTCAGTCGATGCGGCCGTGCGGGCCTTCCGTTAGGAAGCGCCGCAGGTCGTACGCCCACCGAGTCAGCTCATTCCACTCCGGAGGACCTTCCCGCCACCACTCGAGCTCGATCCCCCTCGTGCGAATCCCGAAGGTCTCGCCATCCAGGCCATCGGACTCCGTGGTGAACACCGGCACGCAGATTCCCCATCCCCGGTTCAGGAGTTTCGTCAGACCTTCCCAGTCGATCTTCCGATCGTCGACGCGGAGAGAAGATTGGGGAGACCTCGTCAGTTCGCGCACCATCGCGGGTTCCCAAGAATACCGGCCCGGTTCGAACACCCCCCAAGACTTCCCCTCTTCGAACGCCGGGAAATACCATAGGGCAATCGCGAGCCGTCGAGTGCCGGTCGGGTCCGCCCCCGAAACCGATTGTCGGAACTTCAGGACATCTTCCGCGAGTTCCTTGTCGACCATGGATGTTCCTCCACCGGGAGCCTCTTGACGGCCGAAGTGCCGTGCTCTCTCCCCACCCCGGGCCTGAGCCTTCTATGCCATTCCCCCTGTTTTCTTTCCCATGCTGACGCGCCGCGTTACTAAGAGCCCATCCCGGTAGGCTCGTGAGCCGCGGCGGGCTGAGAAGCGAGCAGC
>CAZGKV010000186.1:0-5917 GCA_964526305.1 uncultured Planctomycetales bacterium
CTGCTCGCTTCTCGGCCCGCCGCGGCTCACGAGCCTACCGGGATGTGCTCTTAGTCGAACGAACCAGGCAGAGTCCGGCGGACCTCGTCCAGCTCGGCGGCGGGGAGGGCCTCGGGATGCGCATGAGAAATTCGGACCAGCGCCGCCAGACCCTGCCGTCTGAGGGATGTCGGTTCGGCAGGGTCTATGGCGAGCGCTTTCAAAGCATTCACGACCGCGGGATCGGCGCAGCGCGCCATCCAGAGCGTTCGAACGATCGCCTCGCGCGCCTTTCCGTCACGCTCCGCGCGGAGGACCTTCGCCAGCCGGGCCCGTTCGATCGCGCCCAACTCCGAAGGCAACGCCGCGACGGCCGCGCACCGGACGCCCGCGTCCACATCCTTCTCGACGAAGTGGAGGACGGCGCCCGCGATATCCGCACGTTCCGGAGGCAACGCCACGGCGAACGCCCGCGCGGCCGGATCGGACTCCCCGGCGACGGCGTCTCTCCACGCGCCGGCATCGAGGGATTCCAATCGAACCCGGAGGGCGAGGGCCTTCGCTCGAGTCGAGGAATCGCTCGACTTCGCCCACGATCCGAGTTTCTCGCGCATGAATCGACTAAGCTCCGGATCGTCGGCTACGATCCCAATCCACTTCCCGAATTCCTCGGGGTCCGTTTCCGCCGCTCCCCATCGTTCCATTTCGCGCCATCCCTCCTCCATCGGAAGGACCGGACGCTCCGCCACCGGGGCGGCCTTTGGTGAGAGGACTCGAATCATCGAGGCCTGTGGGAGGAGAACTTCGGGAGCGCAGGGGGCCGCCGACATCGATCGAGCGATCTTGGACACGGCCCACGGCCGCGTGGTGAACGCCAAGACAGCCAAGACCGCTCCCCCGACTGCGACCACCCACCCGCGTTTCATCGATCTACCATCCCGCCCACGTGAAAGACGACTCGACGCTCTTCCCGACGATCTTGTCCAGGAACACCTTCTGAAGCGTCTTCTTGAACATCGAAGTGACGTCTATCGTCCAGAACCAACCCTCGCCCGAGGTCTTCATGTCCGTTTCGATCCGATCGATGCCGCGGGTGACCTGGAGCTTGTAGGGGGCCGTCTTCGAAACGGAAGCGACCAAGTGTCCACTCGCCACGATCTCGATATCGCGAACGTGGAAGGTATGGTCGGGGTAGCCGATCATCCACCAGGACGCTCCGGTCAGGTTGAGCCGGAAGTCGAGCTTGGTCTGCGAGCCCTTGGGCCAGACGAGCTTCCAGGTCGACCGCAGGTAGTAGTGAGTGGGCGACTGCCAGAAGGATCCCTGGCCGGTGAACTTGAGGTCCGGGGGTTTGTTCCCCAGATCGAGCTGAACCCACTCGACGTCCTGCACGACGCAATTGGGTCCGGGCGCATCAAGCTCCCGGCCGATCATCGTACTCTCCATGTTCTTCTGGATGGCCTTCTCCGCGGTCCCCTCGATCGCGATCCGCACGGTCGGGTTCGTCCAGGCCTTGATCAAGGCGGTTTGGGCCGCTTGCGTAGGGTCGAGTTCGCACCCTCCGAGAACGAGGAGCGATGCCAAGGCAAGAAAGCGACGATTCATGGGGGCTCCTTGAAGAGTTTCCGGGGAGAGCGCAATCCCCGTGCCACCCATACCCTGGAGTCCCCGTCCAAGCCGACTTGGTCGATAACGGGCGATCGTGGGCGAAAACGGTCAGGAGCGCGCCTCGGCGAGTCCCCGCTCCGGATCGACGGCGGCGAGGAGGGCCATGCCGCCGATGAAGAAGACGGCGACGGAGAGGATTCCCCACCGCATCGTCCCCGTCAGATGCGTGACGGAACCGAAGAGAAGAGGCCCCAGCGCCGCCGCGAATTTTCCCCCGATCGCGAAGAAACCGAAGAACTCGGCCGTTTTTTCGCGCGGGGTGAGCTGACCGAAGAAGGCGCGACTCAACGCTTGAGTTCCGCCCATGACGATCGCTACGAGGATGCCGAGGATCCAGAAGGCCAGCCGGGTCGTCGCGAAGAACGCGAATCCGAGCACCGAGAGCCATACCCACAGCGATAGCGCGATGGCCCGCTTCCCGCTCCACCGTTCCGCAAGGCGCCCGAAGAGGAGCGCGCCGAGGAGGGCAACGACTTGAATGGCAAGATAGAGAAGAATCAGTTCGTCCTGGCTCATCCCGACGACGCGCCTCCCATAAACGGAAGCGTTGAAGATCACTGTTTCCACTCCCTCGTTGAAGAGAAGATAGGCAAGGAGGAATTTGAAGAGCTCCCGGTGCTTTCGAATGTGGCGCACGGTCGCGAAGACGTCGGAGAATCCCATGCCCAAGGCGCTCCGCCCGGGCGGAATCGACTTGGACGTCGCGCGCTCGCGCACGACGAGGAACAGCGGTAGGGCGAAGAGAAACCACCATCCGGCAACCACGACGAAGCCGGGGCCGATCGCGGAACCGCCCCCGCGCCGGAGCATCACGAGATTGACGAGAAGGCAAAGTCCGCCTCCGACGTATCCCAGTCCCCATCCGAGGGAAGAGACGCGCGCCATCCTGTCGGGGGGCGCCAGCTCCGGGAGAAAGGCATTGTAGAGCGCGTTGCCCCCCGCGAATCCGACGTTGGCGACGGCGAAGAGAGCCATGCCCGCAAAGACCATCCCCGGACGGACGAAGGCTAGTCCCGCCGTCGCGAGACACCCCGCAATCCAGAATCCGGCCAGAAAGCGCTTCTTGGCCGCGGTGTAATCCGTCACCGCGCCGAGGAACGGGGCCCATAGGCAAACGATCCCCATGGAAACGGCTCCGGCGATGTTCCAGAGCGTCTCACCGCTCCACCGCCGCCCGAAGATCTCCGCCCCTTCCGCCGGGACGACCGCTCCCGCGAAGTAGGTGGCGTAGATCACGGCCAAAATGCTCGTCGCGAAGGCGGAATTCGCGAAATCGTAGAGCGCCCAAGACCAGATTTCGCGCCTGGGAGCTATCGTGGTTTCACCCGGTAGAAAACCCCGCTCCCCCGCATGAGCCACGTATGATGAATCTGTGCTCGACGATACACGCGACGCACTTGGCCCGGAGCGCCGGCGGGATCGTTCACGATCGCGTCTCCCTCCTTCGTGAATCCCACCACGACCACCAGATGGCCGTCGGAGGATTCGACGGGAGCGCCGTCCAATTCCCCCGGACTCCAACGATGCGAGAGGACGACCGGACGGCCGGCCGCGATTTCCGACTCCACGTCTTCAAGGCCGCCTCCTCGCGCCACCGCGGCCTCGAGCTTTCCTCCCGAAAGGCGATGGACGTGCGCGACGTTGAACGCCCAGTTTCCGTAGACGTCCGAGGCATGATCGTAAACGCCGTCGGCTACTTCGCGCGTCTTCACGTGGATTCCGTAGAAGTCCAGCACCATCGCGACCGAAGTCGGGCTGCAGAGGCGACCGGAGACTGAGGGGTCCTCGGTTTTCTGCGACCGTTCGGATACGGGCAGGAGGCGCCCCCAAGCGGCGGAGGGAACGGAGGAGAATCGACGGCGCCAGCCGGATTTCCAGTAGGCGACCGAAACGAGCGAAATCTCGGACGGGGCCGCGATCGAAATCCGGACGCGGAACGCATTCGCCGGCCATCGGACCGAAAGCGTGTCGACGTCGACGGAAACCTCCCCCGACGCCGACTTCGCACCTTCGGGGCGGGCCCCCCAACGCCCGACCGACGCCCACGGCTGCCATTCCAGGGTGCGAACCGTCAGCTCCACGCCGAACTCGCCCGCCCCGTTCCACGACACGACCGCCCGATCGAACTCCTCGACCTCGAACACCGGCGACTCGAAAATGCCGGGGCCGCGCACAACCGAGTCCGGCCGCCATTGAACTATCCCCTGCAGAAGAGGCTCACGGGTGCCGCGGTTCACGCATCCTCCGAGAAGAATCACGACCACCCAGGCACGCACGGCGCCCATCATGACTTCGCCGAGGGCGGTGTCAAGAACGGGCCGATCCTGCCGATATTACCCTTGGAACGATGGTGAGAGCGCTCAACGATCACGGATTTTCGGAATCCGTCCTGGAGGCGGCGGGATATGTCGGCGTCGCC
Organism: uncultured Planctomycetales bacterium; assembly: GCA_964526305.1. Classification (GTDB taxonomy): domain Bacteria; phylum Planctomycetota; class MHYJ01; order MHYJ01; family JACPRB01; genus JACPRC01. The sequence goes on from CAZGKV010000186.1 coordinate 4,067, forward strand.
TTCCTCGACTACTTCAGCATTCCGTGCGACCACTTTCGGCCCGAGCTCGAGGCGCTCGCCGATCGCTTCTCCGAGAAGGTCCGCTTTTTTCAGGTGGATGCCAGCGAAAGCCCCTCTCTCGCCGAGTACGTCCACGTCGAAGCCGTGCCGACGCTCGTGCTCTATCGGGACGGCGAGGAAATCTCGCGGTACGAAGGCCCGTATAGCCGCGAGGCCCTGCAGGAGAGAATCGAGTCCATCATGCGGGAGGCGGGGCACAATCGGGCGTCGTAAGGCGCTCTCCGCCCCAAAGCTGGTATACTCTAGGGGACGTCGGGGGCGGGAGGACACATGCGCCAGTATCGCCGTGCGATCGCTCTACTCCTCGTGGCGTCGTTCGCTTCCGGATGCACCTCACGGCAGCGTCTCGCCGTCGATCACTACCGGCAGGATCAGACCGTTCTCACCGACGGCGAGGAGGTCGAGGTCAAAATGGTAGACGGTTTGAAGTACGAGGGAAAGGTCGCGAAGAGAGAACCGGAGGCCGTGACGCTACAACTCACCGACGGCGCCTCGAAGCGGCTGGCCGTGGCTCAGATCGAGTACTTCGAGGCGGAGAAATTCTCCGGGGGGAAGACCGCCCTCTTGGTCGTGGCGGTGGCGGGAGGAATCGCGCTCATCTGGATCATCGTGGCCACGGTGCTGGTGGTTTCCACCATCGTGGTCTTGCCTCTGGCCATCTTCGCGATCTAGCGGCCCCTCACGGCACGGAGGAACTGGTCGAGCTTGGCCTCGTCGATCAGGGCGAAGGGGTTGCCGTCGAGGTCCTCGAACGTCGCCAAGTCCCCTGTCGGACCGTCCGTGAGCGGGGAAAGAGAGCTCGCGCCGATCCGGGCGAGGCGATCTCGAGCGGCGGCGGCGTTCGGGACGACGAACACGGGCTGTACCCGAGGCGGGGGGTGATGGTCGTTCAGGAGGAGGATGGGATCGCCCTCGCGCCATTGCAGGGCGGCCACCACGGCCCCGAACCTCGCGTGGCGCCAGAGGAGCTTCGCGCCCAGCACTTCCGTGTAGTGGCGAATCGCCGCGTCCGTATTCGCCACGCTGACGTAGAGATAACCGAGCTTCCAATCCTGCCCTTCCATGGTGGCCGCCGCTCTTTCGCAATCCGTTGAGCGGCCGTCTAAACCTCCATTACTTCCTTGGTCTTCTTGTCGACGAGGTCCTGGACCTTTCCCTCGTATTCCCGCGTCAGTCGGTCGGTCTCGTCGCGAATCTTCTTCTTCTCGTCTTCGGAAATCGTCTTGTCCTTTTCCTCTTGATCCGATCGGGAGTTGGCGTCGCGACGGACATTTCGGATCGCGACCTTCTGTTTTTCCCCGAGCTCCTTGACGAGCTTGGCCATCTGCTTGCGCCGCTCCTCCGAGAGCGGGGGAACCGTCAGGCGAATGATCTTCCCGTCCGACTGCGGAGTCAGGCCCAGATCGCTCTTCTGGATCGATTTCGTGATCGCCTCCATCGCGGTCGGATCGAAGGGCTTGATCATGATCATCCGCGGTTCGGGGATCGTGATCGAGGCAAGCGCCTTGAGCGGAGTCGGGGCTCCGTAGTACTCGACGCGTACGGGCTCGACGAGTCCCGCCGAGGCGCGTCCCGTGCGCACTCCCTTGAACTCTTCCACCAACACGCCGACCGCCTTTTCCATCTTGTCCTCGGCTTCGAGGACGATGTCGTCGTAGGGCATAAGGCCTCCTCGTTCTAGCCTGCCTTATTCATCCGGGCTACGCCGCCCGGATGAATAAGGCACCCTCCGGGCTTTCGCCCCGCCGAAGCGGCGGGCTTCGGCCGCGCAGGCGGGCAGCTTCATCGGCC
>CAZGKV010000187.1:0-5833 GCA_964526305.1 uncultured Planctomycetales bacterium
GGAGTCCGCTCCGCGATTTCGCGGGAGGTATGCAGCGCCGGTCGGCCTCGCGCCGGCCGGCGCTGTTCTCTGAGATTACCTTGGCGCGAACGGATCCGACAGCCGTATCCCGCACCCTTCGAAGTCGCGCACGTTCCGGGTCACCAGGATCAGACCGTGCTCTGCGGCGGTCCCGGCAAGGAAGGCGTCCGCTTGGATCATGGGACGGCTGACCCCTCGTCGAAGAGCGCGAAGCCAGGCGGTTCTACGGGCGATCGCCGGCGTGATGGGATGGATCTCGCAGTAGTCGCGGCAGAATTCGTCGAACCACTTCTCCAACCGCGCGCCGGGTTTCGCCGCCAGGCCGAACCAGATCTCCTCGAGCGTGACGACGCTGAGGTGCATGCTCTCGACGGACTCTCCCCAACGGAGGACGCCCTCCGCCGGCCGGGGACGCATCATCTCACGTACGACGTTCGTGTCCATGAGGTGCACGGGGCCTCCGGAGGAGCGGATTTTTTCGATCGAGCCGCGCGGGCGGCTGGAGCACATAGCCCTCCTCGCTACAGATTCTCCGGGCTTCTCCCAGAGCCTCGGCGAGGCGCCGACGGCGACGGCGGACGACTTCTTCCAGATCTTGGGAGGAGACGAGGGCCGCTACGGGGCGGTCTCGATTGAGGATGACCTGGGGCTCCTATTCCGACCGCCTCACCAGCTCCGAGAAACATCGCTTGGCATCGGCGATTTTCCACTTCATCGATGTAAGACAATCATGACCATCTACTCGGATCAAGAGATCATATTGAAGTTCGCGACACTCGCTCTCGCCGGCCGCTGGATCGCCCTCGTCGGGCGAGCTCCAAGGAAGTGTATCCGTTCAGGACTCCGTAGATGGGCACCGATGGCGCCTCCGGGGGCCGTCCCCGTGCACGTCGTTCTGCGCAATCTGGGGGCGCGTCCACGAGCCCATCGCGTCTCGCGGGCCGTTCACGACGCTCCCCCTTGCCTGGAGGATTTCCGTTCCAATCTATGGTGCCGTTCGTACACTCCATAGAACCCATGAGGGAGAAACAGGAATGATCCGCTCGCTGAGCATCGGAATGGTCGCACTGGGCTGGATGGGATCGGGCCTTCGCCACGCCGAAGCGGCCGTGGCTACGGCCGCGCAGGCGGGTATGCCCGTGGCAGGACAGGAGAAGGACGCGGCCGAGAAGGTCGTCCTCGACCTTGGCGGCGGCGTGAAGATGGAGTTCGTGAAGATCAAGACGGGGAAGTTCACGATGGGAGACAATATCAGGGGAACCGCTCATGAAGTGACGATCTCGAAGGACTACTGGATGCAGACGACGGAGACGACGCAGGCGCAGTGGGAGGCGGTGATGGGGAAGAATCCGTCCCGCTTCAAGGGAGCGGACCTTCCCGTGGAGGAGGTGAATTGGGACGATTGTCAGGAGTTCATGAAGAAGCTGAACGAGAAGGCGAAAGATCAGCTCAAGGGGAAGTCGGCAAAGTTACCCACGGAAGCGGAGTGGGAGTACGCGTGCCGGGCGGGGGAGAAGGGGAAATGGTGCTTCGGGGACGACGAGAAGAAGCTGGGCGACTATGCATGGTACGAGAAGAACTCGGGCGACAAGACCCACCCGGTCGGACGGAAGAAACCGAACGCATGGGGCCTCTACGACATGCACGGAAACGTGTCGGAGTGGTGCGAGGACTGGTATGAGAAGTATCCTTCCGAAGCGGTCACGGATCCAACGGGACCTGCGAAGGGTGAAGACCGGTGCCTGCGCGGCGGGTCCTGGGGCGGCTACGGCATCAGCACCCAGTCCGCGTCCCGCAGCGGGAGGGGACCGGCGTTTCGTAGCAGGTACGTCGGCTTCCGGGCGGCGGTGCGGTAGACTCTCATGAAGTGCTCCGAGGCCGGGCGTCCAGGGATTCCCGGACGCGCGAGCGGAGAGGCTATGAGTCCCGTTCGGGTGCCTCGCACCGAAGTCGGGTGCGGGGACGAATACAGAAGCCGCCCGGGGGAGACTCGAAGCATCGCAAGAGCCTTCCCCGGGCTCCCATGAAGCGATGGCGCGATCTCTGGCCGCAGGTCACGTCGTGGAAGAACCTTCTCGACGCCGCTGAAGTGGCCGCGCGTGGCAAGCGATTTCGGGCCGACGTCGCCGCGTTCGGCGCTCGGCGCGAGGAGAAAGACGCGCGGATCCGGGAGGAACTGCTTTCGAACACCTACCGGCCCGGCGGCTACCGCCAGTTCGTCATCCATGAGGCGAAGCCGCGGCTCATCAGGGCCGCGCCGTTTCGGGACCGCGTCGTGCATCACGCCTTGTGCCGCGTCCTCGAACCCATCTGGGATCGGCGGTTCATCTTCGACAGCTACGCATGCCGGCCCGGAAGAGGAACCGGCCGATCGGTATCAGGAGTTTTCGCGACGGCCGCGCGATGTCTGGCCATGCGACGTTTCGAGGTATTTCCCCAGCATCGATCATTCGATCCTCTGGGAGCAGCTCCGCGACGTGGTCGCAGATCGCGAGGTCCTGCGCCTTGCCGGTTGATTCTCGCGACGAGCCGCGACGAAGCGCCGCTAGGGCCGACCGGGCGAGGACTTCCCCTCGGCAACCAGACGAGTCAGTTTTTCGCGAACGTGTATCTGGACCCCTTCGATCCCTGGGTGAAGGAGACGCTGCGCCGGAAGCTTGATCTCCGCTACGACTTCGTCGTACTTGGCGATTCCGCGCGGGAATTCGCGGCGCTCGGCTTGAAGTTGCATGCGAAAAAGCGCCGCATTTGTCCCGTCCGCGAAGGATGCGACTTCGGCGGATACCGGAGCCAGGACGGGGCCGACATGCAAGCGGTCATGATGTCACTCTACCGCACGCTCAAGTTGAGCGGCCTAAATCCGATCCGGACCATAGCCGCGGCACTCGGCGAGTACCTCAGGACTGGAAACACGCCGCCCCTGCCGGCGCCGCAGAGCGAATCGGCGCGCCAGGCAGGCCTTTCGACCCCATCGACTTCAGGAGAGACGGAGAAACCGACTTCACTCGGGTAAAGTGCTACCAAGGAAGTTACGCCTCTTGCGCGCGGGCCGGGGGCAGGAGCGGGAGCGGGGCCGGAGCGATCGACGGAGGTTCGAGACCCTCGAGGAGGGGATGGTCCGTCAGGGCCTCGTGCGTCGCTCGTTCGCCTTCTCGGATGATCGCCGCGGTTTCTTCGAACTGGAACATCCCGAAGTCTCCGACCTTGGGGATGACCAGAACGAGCGGCGCCGACTGGAAGTGACGAAGATTGTGCTTGAAGAGCGTCTTGGATAACACGCACTGGGAATGCATGAGGACATCCGCGATTCCCCCGGGGGCGGCGTTCTTGTTCCTGCGGTCGAAGGAATCGAGATAGACGCCGATGATGAGCTGCGCGTTCAGGTAGACGGCCACTTTGATGGGGAGCGTGTCGACGAGGCTGCCGTCGACGAAGTAGTACCGATTGATCCGCTTGGGGGGAAAGATCCCGGGAATGGCGCAGGAAGCGACGACGCAATCGTGGATCGGCACGTCGGTGAGGCCCGGCATGCCCCAGATCACCTCTTCGCCCCGAGTGATGTTCACCGTCGTCAAGTACACGGGCCGGCGGAGCTCGCTGAATCGGTCCACGGGAAGGGTGCGCCGCACGAAATCGTGGAACGCCTTCCCGCGATAGAGGCTCCTGGCCTCCCCGCGCTTCCACAGCAGGGAAATCCAGTTGTTGTCGAGGATGTCGGGTCTTCGAATGGAGAGGGCGGTTTCCTCGATCTGTTCGGGCGTCATTCCTCCGCCGGAGAGGGACGCGACGTACGAACCGGCGCTCGTGCCGATGAACTCGTCCGGCTCGATGCCCCACGCTTGGAGCGCCTTGAGGACGCCCACGTGGGCCAGCCCCTTCATCCCCCCCCCGCCCAGGACGAGCGTGACCTTCTTCCCGTTGAACATCCGGGCCTCCGGCGCCCTCCCGCCGCTCCTATTCTAGAGCCGCCCCGGAGGGCCATCAAGGGCAAACCACCCGCAGCCCATGGTGTAGTACGCGGAAGCATGCCGGAAGGTTCCCGAGAACCTCCCCGTCCGCCTCCACGGCGACGGTCTCGCGCGACGTCGCCCGCACCTCGCGGCCGCGGAAGTGGTGGATCTTCTGATGATTCTTCGGCAGTCCGGTCCGGAGGACTTTGGCCTGGGTGAGAATCTTCCACCGTCCGAATTCGTTCAGAAGGGCGATATCGAGGAGTCCGTCGTCCGGCCGGGCGTCCGGCATCGGTCGCATCCCGCTCCCGAAATACTGCCCGTTGGCGACGATGAGGTTCGTCGCGAGGAATTCGCCTACGACACGGCCGTCGATTTCGAGCGCGATCGGGCGCAGGCGGTGGCCGGCGAGCGCGGTGAGGATGCCCAGGCTGTACGACATCTTCCGTCCGGTGACGGATCGGAGCTTGGTGGCGTGCGCCACGACGCGGCCGCCGAACCCGACCTCGGCGATGTTCAAGTACTTCCCTCGCCGGTTCCCGACCTCGTAGGCGACGACGTCCATCGGACGGGCGGGCCCGCCGGCGAGCTTCAACGCTTCCGCGGGATCGCGCGGAATCCCGAGCGTTTTCACGAAGTCGTTCCCGCTTCCGCAAGGGACGATCGCGACTTCGGCGGTCGATCCCGAATTCAACAGCGCATGGACCGTCCCGTCTCCACCGAAGACGACGACTCGGTCCACGTCGGGCGGCTGCGTGCAGAGCTCGGCATCCGGGAATACGGATCGCGCCCGATCCGCCCAATGGCGGGCCTCCGGAATCGTCGGATTGTAGAGGAGAGCGACTCGCATCGATCTACCGGGGGTAGTCGGCCAGCTCGCGCTCGAACGCCTCGACTTCGCGGGCGACGTTCCAACCGGCGAGGGGCGCCAATCTTCGCGCCACGCGCTCCGCGATTCCGCGGCCTTGGTCGCGATCGAAGAGGACGATCCGCATCCGGCGAGCCAACACGTCCGCGAGCGTCACGGCCATTTCGTGCGTCACCGCGTATTCGAGTTCCCCTTCCACGTACGGGAGCCCGTCGACCAGCGGGCGACGCTCGACGATCGACGTCGCTTCCGATCCGTACTGGCGCACGAGCGGGTCGTCCGCGGCTTCGGCGGCGTAGAGGGGAATCCGATGGGTGGAGCTCTTCCCGGGGACTCCGAGCTTGCGCGCTGCGAGGTCCACCACCTGCCGCGCCATCAACCGATAGGTCGTGAGCTTCCCACCCGTGACGGTGACGATCCCCTCGTCGAGAATCTGGTGGTCGCGCGAGACCTTCGAGGGCGAGTCCGCCGCCTGGTTCAGGAGGGGCCGGAGCCCCGCGTAGGTGCTGACGAGATCGCGCCGATCGAGCGCCGCGAAGGGGAGATGTCGTCGCAACAACTCGAGAAGATAGTCCACGTCGGCGTTCTCGGCCTTCGGACGATTGATGTCGCCGTCGTAGTCGGTGTCCGAGGTTCCCACGATCACCCGGTCCCCCGCGGGGACGAGGAAGACGACGCGGCCGTCCTCGGGGGAGTGGAGAATCGCCGTGGCCTCGACCTTCAGGCGATCTCGGGAAAAGACGAGATGCACGCCCTTCGACGGCCGGACCAGGCGGGCCGCGCCTTCGGATCGGCGCCGGCGAAGTTCGTCGCACCACACGCCCGTGGCGTTGACGATCAGGCGCGCCCGGACGGTCCGCGCTCGTCCGTCGACCCGCACGACCGCCGAGTGATCATCCTCGAATCCGGCGACTTCGGCGTAGTTGGCGACGCACGTCCCGAGTTCCGCCGCCTTCTTCTTTTCCCCTTTTTGCGCGTAGATGAGGATGAGGTT
>CAZGKV010000188.1:0-5731 GCA_964526305.1 uncultured Planctomycetales bacterium
TTACCGCTTCGCGTCCACCGCCTCCAGGGCTTGCCACTCGCGGGCCAGCGCCTCTCGCAAGGGCGGAATCCTCGCCTCGAGCGGCGGGAGTTTCGCTTCCAGGGGCGGAAGGCGCGCCTCAAGCTCCCCGACCCTCTCTTCGAGTCGTGCTACCTTCTTGGCAGCGTCCACGATTCGGGCCCGAATCGAGGGAATCCTCCTTGCCTGCTCGTCGGCGGTCAAGAGCTCGGTGCCGGCGAGTAGGGCAGAATCCCCATCGGCGAAGGCTCGCCACCCTTCCGCGCCGACGGGGACCGTCCTCGGCGTCTCGTCCCCCGACTTCGCTCGGAACTCCACCGAAAGCGAGACCGATCGGCCGCAGACGCGCCGGGCACCCAGCGTGAATTCGGGGTTCGACGACGGGCTCCCCTCCGGATCCAGAGGCTCCATTCCTCTCCCCGAACGCGTAATCTCCGGAGCGGCGACCCACATCTTGGTTCGAAAGCGATACCAGGGTCGTCGTACCGGATCCTGCCGATAGACCTCGTGCTTGTAGGGGACCTGCCGCGTTTTCGTGACGATGTTGGGAATCTGACGAGTCTTCGTAACGGTCTTGTATACTTTCTCCGTTCGGTACTTCGGCGTCCGCTTGAAGCGGCCGTTGCCCAAGTCCTCGACCGTATAGCCGTCCTGGACCTTTCGCGTCCCATCTTCGACCCTCTCCGTGTAGGTCTCGGTTCGATATCCATCCTGCGCCTTGTATTCCTCCGTGCGGTAGCGGGTCTCGACATGATCCAAGACCCGCTCGTGGTGATGGACACGATCTTCGCTCCGAATGTCGAAGGCACCATCGGGATGGCTCCACCCCTCGCCGTCCCGGGCGACGCACTCTTCGATCTGCAGTCGGACGGTCCACAGATGCGCCGTGACGACAACGGGGACCGCTTGCTCCACGGTCCGCAGAGTGACTTCCAACTGGTGAACGGCTTGGCGAGCCGCGGCGACGTCCCCCTTGGCGTTCTCGACATCCTGCCTCGCCGAGGCGACCGCCTGGCGGGCGACGTCCAACTCCTCCTGCGCCTTGGCAAGCTCGCGTTCGGCTTCGGCGACCCGTGCACGATGCTTCGCCACAAGCTCTTGGTGCGCTCGCCGACGATCGATCGCGATTTTGGTGATAGCCGCCAGTGCGACAATGCCCAGCAGCGAAACGGCGACCAGAGGGATCGCGAGCCGGCGCCGCGGCGCCGGGCCCTGGCTCATGGGAAGGGGGGTATTCGCGGGAGCAGGATTCTCGTCCCTCTGCCGCTGGATGTCTGCGCTGCTCTGCGGCACTTGCCCGGCTTCATAGCTTCTTGTCGCCTGCCGTCCGCGTGAGTCGTCTCTGCGGGCAGCACAGTTCGGGCACGTCTCGATGGTGGCCGAAATCCAGGCGCCGCAAGAGGCGCATGGCCAGTCCGGTCCTGCCTCTGCCGCCCGAATCGCTTTCGATTCCGTGACGACCTCGGCATCCTCCGGCAGGTAGAACTTGACGTCCTTGGGGCGCGCGGAACCGCATGCCGAGCATTGATACGCATCTCCCCGGATTCTTCGAGCGCCGCAGGAGGAGCAGTCCCAACACCCCATCAGGATTTCGCCGCTTTCGTCGGCCATGTCCGTCCTTCGAGCCAATCGAGGAACCGAGACTCTCCGGGCTCACAGCGGGCGCGGAGTCTAGTGGACGGAGCATACCGGATGTGGGCCGCGTGAAGTCGATATTTCCGTCTCCGAGCGATCGGGGATTATCCATTCGGAGCTCTGGAGTGAGGCGTCCGAGATGACCGATCGTGCCGGCATCCTAACGGAAGAGGGAAGAACGCTCTTCGAAGGAGATCGCAGCTCGAGAGGAAGCCACTCGAGCGAATCTGCCTGTGGGGTCATTATCGCACCGATGACGCGGTCCTCGAACATCGAGAAGGCACGAGGACGGTCTCCCGAAGGCGCGTCTATCGCAACAACCTGGTTTCAAGGATATTGCGGTGCACCTCAGCGACAGATTCATTCCGCATATTTCACGAGACGAACCCTGCCTGAGGGAAATAATCCCTGGGTACGAGACTTGAGAAGAGGAGATACCGATGAAGATCCAGACGAAAATGAAGGCCGGCGTTCGTAGCGGTATGGCGATCATCGATCCGACCTTCAACCCTGGGCGCTCGATCGTCGATGGTTCGTTCCACGGAACCGATCTCCCGATGCCGACCGGAATATAGGCAGGAAGGGGTCATTCGTGAAAGCTGCGACGGGAATCTCCGCGGGAAGTCAAGCAGGTGGCTGTGATCTTCCGGGGGTATCGAGAGCCGCTGGATTGGGGCCATTCCTCCCCCGGCCGCTCGGCGTAATTGTCACCACGTGAGGGATCATCGGTACCCATCTCGACAATCATTCGCATCACGGGCCGTTCGCCGGACGGCACGAGCGGCCCGCCTTCCCTTGGACGAATCGACGTTCAGATGTGAGCCCAGTGTGGTCGATCTCGCTCGACTCCTGCCGGATCGCCCGGATCTTCCTTGACGGTTCTCTATCCGAAGACCAGCGCAACCAGGTGTCCAGCCCGTACATTCGTTTTTTTCGTCATCGCGTAATCCTCCTACACTCGATCCCCGGTTCGGAGTTGCGGGATCCAAGTCGATCCGCTGCTGAGGACACGAATTCTGCAGGCCCGCTTTCAGGGAAAGGGGACGGAGCCCGCTACGCCGCAACACCGATTTGTCGCAGCCCGCTCTTCATGCCGGACGTGATTCTCATGATCGTTTCTCTCTGTCGTTGATCGAGAGATAAGACGAGGCTGGGGGCGCGCCGTGACACATTTAATATGGTCCAGGCTCCCGAGATTCGCGGATCCTCTTCCCGATCATGACTTCCCGGGTCCGTGGTGTTCGAATGGGACACCTCGCCCTCGTGGACCAATTTCGACCTCCCGGCCGGCTGAAATGCGGGGTGGGCACTCGCGGGAGATCGCCCCGTCCAAGTAGAATCTCGGACTGGACAAGCTCTCCCCGGGTTGTACAATCCCCGCTCTTGGAAAGGAGCTACGATGGAAAAGATCATGAAGTTGTCGCTCGAATTGCTGGAATCCAGAGTCGCCCCTTCGGCGCTGCCTGCGGCCGAGGCGTTCTGCGCCGGGGGTGCATGGCATTCGCCGCAGGGCCAGGTGGTCCGATTCATCCAGGATCCCTGCAACACCATCGATCACCCAATGGGCGTGCACGGTGCCCCGGGTCAGGACCTGATCGTGATCATGTAAGGACGGCGTCACAAACGATTCAGAGTGGCCCGTCCCCACTGATCAATCGATTCGAGTTTCCCAGCCGTGGCCGTCCAGGTCGAGGACGAGGGATTCGGGCGAAAGGGGCTCGGCCGAATACTTCAACCCACCGACCGAGCGGTATCCCTCTTCTTCGAGTTTCTTGTACGTCCCAATCTGACGGATGGCATCGTCATCATTGTCGCGGTAAGCGAGATTGATCTCGGCGACCCCGGCTTCGGCCATGGTGAGGAGTTCGCCGGGCTGCGCGGCGCCGTCGCCGTTCATGTCCTTCCAGACCCGGAGTTCCGCGAAGTCCGGGTCGGCGTCGTTGATGACGCCGTCGCCATTCATGTCGAATAGGGCAAGATCCTCAAAGGGGTTGTCTACGTCGCGACCCACGGAGCGGCCCGCGAACAGATCCTCCGGCTCGATCACGCCGTTCCGATTCCGATCCAGGACCAGGGCGCCGTCGTCGGGCAAGACGTTCCGGCCCAGATAAGGGAGCACCTCCGGCACGACAAGCTCCCCGCTCCCACTGCCGCCGCAACCCGTAGCCGCCAAGAGAACGACCATGAATCCCGCGCCGGCCGATGGGAATACGTTCATCGCATCATCTCCCTTCATCGATCCCCAGTCAGTACGCGGGGCGGCACGCCGTGCGCGCGTTTCTTGCTTGGGGATTCAGCCGGCGCCCATGGGCTTCATCGGGGGCGGGTGCTTGAGGGAAGAGATCGCCAAGCACTTTCTTCGGAGGGACGTCAGTCCATCTTGGTCCACGAGAAAGCCAGCGCCGCATCGGTCGGCCAATTCATGTCGAATAGGCCCGTGGGAACGGGGGGAGAGCCCGCGAACAAATCGCCCCCGAAGTCGCGCTTGAACATCGTGTTTCCCTGATTCAGGATGAAGCCGTACTTGCCGTCGGATCCGTAGGAGTTGGGCGCGCACCCCACGGCAAACCGGGAAAGATGGTGAACGAGGTCTCCCGTACCGTCCGTGTTCTGGGCGTAGGATCCGTCCTCCCCTTGCGCGGTGAGTTGAGCGTCTGCCAGCAAGCGCCCGTACCAATACCCCGCCTTGGGAGATCGGGGCCCATAAGCGCTTACCGGGGTTCCATAGTTCCCGTTCGATAGCGTGCCGGAGGCCGCGAACCCGTCGGCCAGCGCGATGCTGACCTCGATGAGTTTGATCGGGGTCACGGCGATCGGCCCGATCGACGTGTTGTCGATGCAGAAGAGGCCGGCAACATCCCGAGTCCAGTAGTCCTGAACCCCGTTGCCGTCGCGATCGTTGGCGTGAAAGTCCGCCTGCGCGGTGGCGATCGTCCTGAGCGATCCGGAAGCGTTGCGCTCGTTCGCCGTCCGAATGGCATTGAGGAGGCTGGGAAGAGCGATGGCCGCGATGAGCCCGATGATCGCGACCACGATCATCAATTCGATCAGAGTGAATCCGTCCTGTTTCCGCATCTTCCGATACACCCTCGGGCTATACACCCATACCGTATGTAGCGCGCTTCGTTTAAGAAAAAAGCGCGTAACCGTTTGGGGAATGGATGCGCGTCGGACAACACCGATTTCGCAGAAGCGCGTCCCGGACGGCGCGCGTCGCGCGTAGGGCCAGTCGACCCGCCCGCAGATCTCCCCGAGAGTTCCGGGAAGTCGGGCTTCCAGAGTCAACTAGCCCCCGATCCCTCCGGGCTGAACGCATGCAAAAGCGCTTCCGATGCTTCGCGTCCTCGTGCTAGGATTCCCCCATGATCCCTCTCTTGATCCTGGCGCAGATCCTGGTCGACCACGGGTGTACCGATCCCAAGAAGATCCCCCTCTCCCACCTCGACAAGGCCCGCAGCCTCCGGATCCTCTTCGGCCACCAATCGGTCGGGGGAAACCTCCTCTCGGGACTCGAGGAGCTGGCCTCCGCCGACGAGAAGCGCTACTCGATGGAACGATCCTCGGATCCCGGCTCGGATTGGAAGGGCCTCGGCGAATTCGAGGTCGGCGAAAACGAAAATCCGCGGGGCAAGATCGATCACTTCGCGCGCAAGCTCTCCAAGGACGGTTTCGGAAAGAGGACCGATGTCGCCATGATGAAGCTTTGCTACGTCGACTTCGGCGAGAGCGAAGAAGACGCGCCGGCGCTGTTCCGTCGATACCGCGACACGATGGAAACCTTAGAGCGCGACTTCGGAAAAGTGCGTCTCGTGTGGTGGACCGCCCCGCTCGCGGATTCCGGAAATCGCGCGAGGCACGCCTACAATCAGCTCATCCGCGAACACTGTTCCGCAAAGAAGAGAATCCTCTTCGACATCGCGGATCTCGAGTGTCACGACCCCAAAGATCGCCGGCATGTCGAGGATGGGGTACCGCGCCTCTACTCCGGCTACACCGACGACGGGGGCCACCTCAACGAGATCGCGCGCCGGCGCGTTGCGGGATCTTTCTGGTGGCTGCTGGCCCGGATCGCGGGATG
>CAZGKV010000189.1:0-5666 GCA_964526305.1 uncultured Planctomycetales bacterium
GGCGGATCCGTGCTCTAGGCGGAGAGCCCGGTTTTGGAGCCGGGCAACCTTTGACCCACGTTGATTTTGCCGACGCCCATTTCGGAACCGGGCGTCGCGGACCGCCTCCAAGGCCCCAGAATGGACCCGAGAGAGGCCACGGGACATGGTGCAAACGTTACCTGGGATACGCTGGCCTGGGAATGGAGGCGGTCCGGGGGCCCTTCTTGCGTTTTGGTCCCGGAGGGCCCCGCAAAATCAACGTGGGTCTGAGGAGGAACTCCAGGCCCCAGGCTTGGAACCCGGGACCTGGATCCAGGGGGAAGGATTAGTTGTTCGGTCCAATCAAGTACACCTTTCCATCGGAACCCTTGAGTTTTGCGCGGCGGAGGTTAAACGTCTTACCGCTGCCGGCCCACATCGAGTACTGAACGAGTCCGATTCCGGGCGCGAAGGCGAACGACGTGTACCAGGAACTCAGGAATTCCTCGGTATTGTACTTGAATGCGACGCGGTAGCAGTTCTTGAATGTCCCCGCGGGCGTGATGACCGTTTCTTTCTTCGCCAGTACGGTTACAGTAACGATCTGGTAGTCCAGCGTAATCTTGTACGCGTGTCCCACCGGTCGGTTGAATCGGAAAAGCTCATAAAGGCTTTGCGTCGGCAAGGGGGACTCGGCCGTGATCAGCGTCGGTTTGAACCCTCCTGCGACAACGGACCACCGATTCTTCTCGACAAGATTCTGCACGAGGAACCATTTGCCGATCTTTTGAGCGACCCGTACCTGCTCCGAGAGACCGGCCGGAGCGCCCTGGGAAGGCCCGGACACGAAGTTCCACTCGTTGCCTATCGCGAGCGGAAAAGAACTGGAAGCGGCGATCTTGCCCGAAGCTGTGAGCGCTACGTCATGTTTGAGTTCATAAGCACCGTTTCCATCGAAGATCGTCCCCACACGGACCGTGTACGTTCCGGGAGGTACGATCTTGCCGCCGGTGTTCTTCTTGTTCCAGCTCCAGATCTTCGTCTCGCCCGGTTGGAGCACCGCGATGATCTGGGGGGTGATGTGACTATGGACGAGACTGTTGCCCAGTCGAATGCTCCAAGGTGAGGGATTGCTTAACTGCACGGGCTGGAGACCCTCATTCTTCAAGAAGATCTTTACCGGGTCCGCCCCGCCCTTCGTATAGACCGGCTTGTCGGTGCTCAGCCGCACCTTGGATTGTTGAGCCTCTGCGCGGGAGACCCCCGCGACAAGGAACGAAACCACCACCGCGAACCGGCCTCCGAACGTCCGCATACATCCACCTCCAATTCACTCCCAGCAGAACAAGACGCATCCCCAGAGCGAACGGGGTCGGCTCTCTCACGGCGATCGAATCGGTTGGCCGGCAATGAGGCGGCTACCGACAAGAACAGCCCGCTGGAATGCTCTCGGATTCGACGAAGAGCAAGACTCCGGAAGGCCGACGGCCGCAAGCTCTCTACAAGATGGAATAACCGTATCTTCGGTCGCGCCCCGAAGAAAATCGTCGCCGAATTCGTGTCGAACGCCTCGGGAATGGCTCCTCGTAGTGCCGTCGGACCCCACGCACCAAGAATGGACCGATCCTTCATTCGGGGGTGTTGACGGCGTATTTCCACTTCCGAAGCGCCGTGAACTTCGTTCTTCTAGGGCAGCCGGCGCGCCTCAATTGTGCGTGCGATTTCGCCGGCGTGCGCGTCGAGCGCCACGGTGGCGGCGTCCAGCTTGGGCGTCATTTCCTCCCGCGGGGCCAGTCGAAGTTCTCCTTGCTCGGCGTACCGCGATACTACTTCTCCCGTTCCCGCGTGGTGTCCACCGTCATCTTGAGGCTGGATCGGATAGGCGCTCCTCCCGCGGGATTCCGGCGCGTGAAGAAGAATTCGCCCGAACCTTTCTGACTCCGAATGAGCCCCTTGTCGAGATCGAACTCCACGGAGACCGGCATCGAACCCTGGACCGTTGCCTCGTCCGCCTGCGACTCAACTCGCTCGGGCAGAGTCATCGTCATTCGGAGAATCGCCGTCCGCCCCTGCACCGATTCGAGTTTCATCGAGATCAGGAATTCCGTAAGACCTTCCGATTCCTCCGGAACGGTCCACGAATCGCCGACCTTGACCTTCCCCTCGGGCAAGAGGGCCGGGGCTTGCGGCGACATCCCGACGATCTCGCCTTCCACCTCGTCCACGCTCCGCATCTCCCCGTTCGCCTTGGCGATTAGCTTAGGGGGATGGGTGACGAACTCCTCGTAGTCTTCCTTCGCCTCCTCGAGATCCCCCCAGTCCGTCCTCTTCCAAGCGCCGTTTTCGTAGGCAATATCGATCTTCCCCTCGGGGGACTCGATGCGGAGCGCGAACGATCGGACCGTCCGATCCACCCCTCCCTCCGATTGGACGGAAAAGTGGATGACGGTTTCGAGAACTTGACGGCGCTCCGTCTTGCCCTCCGTGGTCACGTACTCGACCTTCCGATGCTCGACCCAAGAGTCGCCCTTCTCCAATCGCCACCGAAGCTCGTGATCTTGGGCGGCGCACGCGAGGACGATCCAGAGGGCTTTCATTTCTTGTCTCCCTGAGACGGCGACGCGTAGAGTTGCCAGATCGTCGTTTCCGCCGACGGACTGCCTCCGATCACGCCCAAAGCCCCTCCGATCTCCGCCCGACCCCGCAATTTGCCTTTCAGGGAGACGTTCGTCCCCTCCGGGTTAAAATTGAAATCCACATAGACGCTGGGAATGGCGGAGAGGCTGATCCCACAGCTCCACTTGGGGTCCGGCTGTTTCGCGCGGACGGTACGTTGGCCCCACGGGCCCCAGGGGAACTTTGGTTTCTCCGGCACCCAATAGACCTTTCCCGGGACCATGAACTCCTTAGGACCGCCGAACAGCTTCGCCTTCGTCGGTAAGTGACCCATCCTATGATAGTACGTGAAGTCCGGATTCGTGGGATCGCGCAACAAGGTGAGGTCCGCGCCGCGGTACTCCGCGCCGATGCGCGCTCCGAAATCGAGCTTGGCCGGATTGAAATACACCGAGCCGAAGAGGCCCCGTCCCATCTTCAGCTCCATTTCGCCCTCCGCCCCGAACTTGAAGGTAAAGGTCCCGCAGAGCGAGAAGGTGATGTCGAAGGGGAGGTACCGGATTTTCTGGTAGTTCTTGTGGCCGCACGCGTGCGAGCAGACGAAACAGGCGATTTTCGGATACGACATGAGCGGGCCGATCGTACCCCACAGGTGGGAATCGAATAGGGCGGCTGACTTCTCGAGCGATCCGCCGGAGAGGCGGAGGGTTTCGTAGAGTGCCTTGTAGTTTCCTTGCAGCCGCAACGGGGCGGCGTACCAGTCGTCGATCTGCTCCACGTCCTTCGCGAACGCCTCGCGATAGCGCTTTAAGTGCGATTCCCCCCGTGCGCGATTGCTTCGATAGAGGCCGTCCAGCTTGCGATGGATGCGGGCGCAGCGGGCGTCGTTGATCGCGCAGAGCCGCTTGAGGGCATACTCGAATCCCGGCTTGCCTCCGTGCCATTCCCGATGCAGTTTGTGGGCGAGACCGACCCACGAGTCCTCCTGGCTTGCCATATCTTCTGCCGTTCCCAGGAGCTGTTCCCAGGCCCTCTCCAGCGCGGGAACGCTGATGTCCATCCAGCGCCGCCAGAGAAAGACGATTCGCGCCATGATGGGGACCTCTCCCATCGCCTTCGCGGCCTCTTCGATGCCGGCCTCGTCCGGCTTGGCCCGAACGCGGTCAAGGATCCCGAGAATCGCCGTGCATCGGTCCGCGTACTGCGTCAAGCATGTGACGTAGGTGCGTCGCAGCTCCTCTCGGAATTCCCGGCGCATCTCGGCCCACTCTTCGGCCGCACCGAAACCTCCTACGTGACCGAAGGCATAGGCCCAGGCGGTGACGTCTCGTGCCAGATAACGCAGGATCTCGAGGCTGTCCCGAAACGCGCACGAATCGGGATCGGTCCCCAGCGGCTTGTCCGCGCAACCCGGATCGAAGCGCGAGTCCGGCTCCGGCAGGTCCCCACGTTCGAGCTGCCGGAACAGCTCTTCCATCTTACGGAGGTCGCGGCCTTCTTGCGCGACGATCCGGTCCATCCCCTTCAGGTACCGGTCGATGGCGGATCCGATCCGCTCGGCCAACGACTGGGCATCGGCGCGCAGGGAGGAAAGGCGGACGACGTAATCCCCGAGGAATTTCGCCGGATCGAGTTGAGGGGGATTCTTGCGCCAGAGATAGGCTTGGATGATCGCGATGCGCTCGCGGGCCGAGTCCCGGAGGGGGTCGAATTCGATCGCGCTCCGGAAGCTCCCCAGGGCCTCGTCCCATTTCTTGAGCTCGACCAGCGACGCCCCCTTTGCGGCGTGGCTCTCGGCGGATTCCTGCGGATGGCCGGCCTTGCCTGCGGCGCGGTCATACCATCGGACCGCTTCGTCATATTTCTTTCGCTCATGTTGGGCGGTGCCGAGGTTGTGGAGGATCGACCAGTCGTCCGGAAACTTCTCCGCATCCCGCGCCAAGAGCTCCGCGGCGCGTTCCGGGTTCCCCGCGCGCAGATAGGCGAACCCGCGGCCGTTCGCCGCGGCGGCGAATTCGGAATCCTCCTCCAGCGCCTTGCCGTAGCCGTACTCCGCCGCCTCTGGGATTCCGCGAAGAGTGGCCTCCAACGCCTTCAGGTAGTAGAGCCGGGAGGCCGGCGGCGCGCCGGGGTCCTTCAACTGCTCGGCGACCCACTCGTCGATTTTTTTCACGTCGTCCTGGACGGCGAGGAGAAGGGCCAGGAGAATCGTCATTTCTTTTCGAACTCCACTAGTTCCAAATCGTGGTCCATCATCTTGTTTTCCTTCCCGTTCATGAGATTCCGTTCGATGCGTTTGACCGTCCAGCCGGGGATCTCGGAGTTCTGCCAAGTCGTTTCGGTTTTTTGGATCGACATCCCTCCCGCCCCCATTGAGTTCGTCCTTTTGACCGTCGCGCAGGTGTATTCCCGGCCGCCCAGCTTTACGGTTTCCGTGCCGATCCACTCCTCGGTCCATCCGTCGTCCTTCGACGCGTCGAGCCAAAACCGCTGCTTCACCGCCCAAACGAGGGTCCCGGGCGCCTTCCAGACTTTCAGGAGCTGCCCGCCGTCCTTCTTCCCCTTCGTGACGGGGCCCGTGCGGAACTCATAGACGGCGCACTTATAGGTCTGATCGCCGACCTTGACGTCCTCCTCGCCGGCGCGCGTCATCTTGTAGCCCAGCTCTCCCGGAAGGCCAGTATAGACAAGGAGTCGAGTCCCGTCGTCCTCGCCTTCCTTGCTTCGAATCTCGACGGACGCTTTAGAAACCTTCGTAACGGTATCCGTACGGTCGCTTTTCTTCTCTTCATACTCCGTGTCGCCGCCCGGGGTGGGAATCGATTCGTACCGCGTGATGCGGAATTTGAGCCACGTGCCCACGGTCGCGCCCGCCCAAGGATGTTTCCAGTCCTGGGTGACTTCCTTGGCATCCTGCGGGAGAGACGAACTGAGCAGGAAAAGCGCTGGGAGATATGCCATCATGGGTCCTCGATTGGAAGAAACCGCCATTCTACCAGGGGGCGCGCTTCCGGTCAATTCCGTGGGGCACAAGGTGGCTGGGGTGCTAGGATTCGAACCTAGACAGGCAGATCCAGAGTCTGCAGTGC
>CAZGKV010000190.1:0-5592 GCA_964526305.1 uncultured Planctomycetales bacterium
CGCCCTACGAGCTGGTGCGCTGGGTAGCCCAGAACGGCCGGCTCCCCGTGCCCAACTTCGCCGCCGGCGGCATCGCGACCCCCGCGGATGCGGCGCTGATGATGCAGCTCGGCGCCGAGGCGGTCTTCGTCGGCAGCGGTGTCTTCAAGAGCGAGGATCCCGCGGCCCGGGCGCGCGCGATGGTCCAGGCGGTGACGCATTACCAAGATCCGGCGATCCTCGCGAGGGTGAGCGAGGGTCTCGGCGAGCCGATGTTCGGGATCCAGAAACCGGCGGAGCAACTCGCCGTTCGAGGGTGGTGATGCTCGGCGTACTCGCCCTTCAAGGCGACTTCGCGGCCCACGCGAAGGCGTTCGGAGCGATCGAGGTCCGCACCGCGCGCGAGATCGACCGCTGCGACGGTCTCATTCTGCCCGGAGGCGAGTCGACGACGATGCTCACGCTGGCCGCGGAGTCGGGAATCGAAGAGGCCGCCCGGCGTCTTCTCGATCGCGGGGGTTGGATCTTCGGGACCTGCGCGGGGGCGATCCTCTTGGCGAAAGAGGTGGTGAATCCCCGCCAGCCTTCGTGGGGTCTCCTCGACATCACGATCGAGAGGAACGCCTACGGCCGTCAAGTCGACAGCTTCGAGTCTCCGTTGGGTCCGTTCATCCGGGCCCCGCGGATCCAGCGCGTTGGACAGGACGTTCAGGTCCTCGAGTCCTGGAACGGCGAGCCCGTCCTCGTGCGGGAAAGGCGCGTGACGGCGGCGACATTCCATCCGGAATTGGCTGATCATCCGATGATTCCGGTATGAAGATCCGAATGGCGACGAGGCGCGACATCCCGGCTCTGGTCCAGCATCGCCGCAGGATGTTCGAGGACCTCGGCGGGAATCCAGCGCCGACGGAGGCGGACGATCTCCGGTACCGCGCCTGGCTTCGGGCGCGCACGAAGAGTGGCCGTTTCGTCGCGTTCGTGGCGGAGGGGAAGGGCCGGGTCGTGGCGGGTGGCGCCGTTTGGTTGCGGGAGGTCCAGCCTCGACCGGGACAACCCGAGAGGATTCTGCCCTATCTTCTTTCCATGTACACCGAGCCTGAATTCCAGGGTCGCGGTCTGGCCGCTCGGATCGTGAATTCGGCGGCCGCTTGGTCCAGGAGTCGCGGCTATTCCAAGATGTTTCTCCACGCCTCGCGATTCGGACGGCCGCTGTACCGCAAGCTCGGATGGGAGCGCACATGGGAGATGAAGTTCGAGCTGGCCTGATGCGCGACGCTGCGGAGATCCGCGAGATCTACGCTCCGTACGTGGAGACGCCGGTCTCCTTCGAGAATGCCGTGCCCTCCGAGGAGGAGGTCCGGCGGCGCATCGGGAAGGCGCATGTCTGGCTCGTCAGCGAGTGTGGCGGACGCGTCGCCGGCTACGCCTATGCCTCGAAACACCGGGAGCGCGAGGCCTATCACTGGTCCGTCGAGTCGTCGGTGTACGTGCACCGCGCGTTCCACCGACGCGGGATCGGGCGGCGGCTCTACGAGCGGCTGTTCAGCGAGCTGCGATCGCGCGGGTTCGTGAACGTGTACGCCGGAATCACGCTTCCGAACGCCGCGAGCGTGGCCCTCCACCAATCGTTCGGATTCGAGCCGGTCGGGATCTTCCGGCACATCGGATTCAAGCTCGGACGGTGGCACGATGTGGGGTGGTGGTCGCATCTCTTGGGCAAATTGCCCGCCGATCCCAGGAGGCCGGATGGATCCGCGCATTGAAGAATGGCCCGCGGACTTCGCCGACACGACCGCATACGCCGTCTTGCCTGACGCGCTCAAAGAGCATGCCGTCGCCGTGTGCGGCGCGTTCCTTCGCGCCGCGACCGGGCATCCGGGCCTCGCTCCCGACGAGGTGAACGAGGACGCCGTACGCCACGCGATGCTGGATCATCTTCCCGAGCTCGATCTTCCTCCGGAAGCGCGGCGCGGGATCCCGCACATCGTGAGCTCCTTCCTCGAATCGCTCGAGGATTCGGGCCGATTGGCCGGAGGTCGGAGCCTCGCACGACAGGTCAGAGTCCTGGAGAGGGCGTTTCACGACCACTGCGCCCCGGGCGGCGGGAGGCGTCTTTCGCCGGTTCGAAATGCGGCTCCGAAGATCTCGCGGAACGACCCTTGTCCCTGCGGAAGCGGAAAGAAGTACAAGAAGTGTTGTGGGGCGTCGTCCCCCTGAATTCCGATTGCAGCGGAATCGGTCCCGCCTATAATAGCCCTTCACTCACGGTGCCCGTAGCTCAGCCTGGATAGAGCACCTGGTTGTGGCCCAGGACGTCGCGGGTTCAAATCCCGTCGGGCACCCCTATGGATAGTCGTGGACGAACCGAGAGCTTCTCGGAGCCACGCTCCTCGGCGGGGCGCCGGCGCTCGATCAAGTCCTTGAGCATCAATTTCAACGTCTCGTCCTTCGAGGTCACGAACGGACGGGGGAAGAGCGCGACTTCGAGGTTTCCCTCGCCCTTCTCTTCGCGCCAGACCACGTAGTCCACGAATCGAGGCAGCATCGCCCGAATCCGTTCGGGGTGCTCTTCGTTCATCTCGACCAGTTCCCGGAAGAGTCCCAAGGTCCGGATCTGCTCCTGCGCCGAGATGACCTGGGACGTTTCCGCTTCGATTTCCTTCTTCAGCCGCCCTTCCGACCGCTCGAGTTCGACGCGCTCCGCCTCCAGCGCTTCCATCTTCTTTCCCAGCGCTGAAAGGGCCGATTTTCCGGATTCCGCCACCGCTTCGGCCAGGTTATCGAGCTTCGTCCGCACAGCGCCCAACCGCTCCTGAACGCGCTTCAGATCCTCCTTCAGCTTTCCGCCGGTGTCCGAGACCATCTCATTCGCTCGCAAAACGAAGTTGCGAACCAGATCTGGCTTCAGCTCTAATTTCTTCAGGAACTCCATGACGGCGCGGTCCACCGTCCCGGCGGGGACGTAGTTGCGCGGGCAGGCCTGCCCGAGGGACTTTTCCGCGTTCGTGCAGGCGTAGTAGGGGTAGTACTTCCCGCCGCGACCCATGCCGGGCTTGGGCACCATCTTGTGCTCGCAGACTCCACAGCGAAGGAGCCCTTGCAGAACATAGACGTGATCCTGTTTCTCGCGCTTTTCGCGACGCTTTCGCCGGTTGTTTGCATCCATGAGCGTTTGGATCTTCTGATGCGTCTCCCACGACCGGATGGCCTTCCACTGGGCGTCGTAGACTTTCTCCTCGTATTCGATTTTCGCTACGTAGGTCGGATTGCGAAGGATGCGACAGATCATCGGCAGGTTGTAGCGCTTTCCCCTCGGGGTGCGATACCCAAGCCGCGCGAACTCGCGCACGACCTCGTCGCTGCTTTCGCGCTCCAGGTAGACGCGCTCGCAGGAGCGAACGTGCTTCGCGAAGCCCTCGTCGATGACGTACATCTTCTTTTCCATGCGATAGCCGATCGGTGGCGGACCGATCGGGAGTCCCTTCTCGGCCCGCCACTCGACCTTCTCTTTCGTGCGGACGGAGATGAGTTCGCGCTCATGCTCCGCCAGGGCGATGAGCAGGGTCGTCTGGAAGCGACCCGCCGGCGTCGTCAGATCGATCTGCTCGCGGAGGGAGACGAGCTTCACGTCGCACTTCGTGAGCTGCTGCACGAGCATCAGGAAGTCGATCGTGCTTCGCGAGATTCGATCGATCTTGGTGACCATGACGACGTCGATCAGTCGTGCCTCCGCAAGCTCGATGAGATGCTGGACCGCTTCGCGGTTCATATCCTTCGCGGAGCGACCGCGCCGTTTCCCGTCGCGCTCGCCCTCGACCAGCTTCTCCGTGATCGTCCAGTTGTCGCCGCACGTGTTCTTGTAGTTCACGTACGCAGCCAGACGATCGAGCTGGGTGTCGAGGGAGCCGTCTTCCTTGCCCGCCTGTTTGTCCGACGAAACGCGGACATAGAAGCAGACCCGGACCGGCTTCGTTGCCGACTGATTCATATCACTATCATGTAATATACTAATGAAATGTCAAGCGTTTCTCGCTTCGGGTTCCTCCTTCGGCAAAGCCGATTCCTTGAGGATCTTCGCGCAGATGTCGACGACCTCCTGCACACGTCTTTCCTCCGACAAGTCCTGAAACCGTTGAGCGGGATCTTTCACGAACTGCGGATATCGCTCCGGGGAGATCGCCTTCACGGAGATCGACGTGATTCTCCGTCGGCGCCCCTTGCCGTTGCTCTTGGCCATCAAGTTCGCTCCATCGGAGATCGGAACTACACCCCGGGTGCCGGACATGGACCGGTCAACCGGGACACGGAAGCGCGTCCGATCGAGTGCAAGATGGAGGAACACCAAGCCGAGCGTTCTCGGTTGGCGATGGTTCGCAATGGGTGGTTCATTTCGCGGTCAGGCGACCGCGAAGCAGACTCAAGCCGCCAAACTGCGCGGTTGAGTTAGATGTGTCGTTCGATAGATGAGAGGACGATTCCGTCGTCCTCGACGCTCGACAAGACAATGTTTCGGCGCTCCGTTCCTGGGCGAAGCGCATCGGCCGTCGATGCCGCATCACCTGGAGTCTTCAGTCCGCGCCAGGGGCGGACACAAGCCCTCCGTCGGTGTTAGCTGGCGTCCTTCGAAGTTCCATGATCGCCGCGTACAAGCGGCCTTTGGTGCGTTCGTCTCTCTCCTGAGCGGCCATTTTCTGGGAGATGTCGGGCCCAGTCCCGGGTGATTCTGAGAAGGCATTCGCCTTCCCTCTCCTCGCGTCACCGGTAGTCGTGAGAGGGGCCGTAGTGGTCGTCTCTATGATTCGTCCTGTTCGACATCGCCCTCCGATACGGGCAGGGCGTTCATAGACAGGTTCCGTTAGTCTTCAAGCACTCCTTCGATCGGACTCGCTTTTCAAAGATCAGATAGGATGGCGTTCGCCTTTCCTACGCCAGGTATCCGGTCCTCCTAACTGGACTTCGATCTTGATTTTTGGGGCTTTTTCTTCGTGGTTCCGAGATCAGGGAAATCGCCGAATGAGTCGAACAGAGCCTGAACCGCACGAGCGCCACGTAGGAGCTTCAACGCCTCGGGATCGTCGGCATACTTCCGCAGATACGCCAACTCGGCAGGGGACTCCGCCCCCTGAGGATTCAGGATGTCCACATAGCCGGTCAGTATCTCGTCCAATCTGCCTTCTCGCTCTTTCTTCTCCACTTCATCCTCCTTCCCCCTACCTGAATACGGTTGGAGGTAACACTTCACTCGTTTTCCTCGGCCGAATCCGGGGAAGCGGCCCTCGGGTCCTTCCCTCCAGCTCTTGCGATGTTCAAGCGTCCGGCGAGTTCGTTGAGCCGTTTCAGCGCCCGACAATGGCGCATTTTCACGGCCGCTTCCGTGATCGACTTCCCATCCCGGCTCAACAGTTCGGCAGTTTCGGCGACGGAAAGGCTATACCCTTGCCGCAGGAGCAGGACTTCGCGGTCCTCGGGTGAGAGCAGCCCCAGGACCCCCCGCGCAGTATCCACCCATTGCTGTACGTTTTTCGGAAGGCGGGGCCCCTTCTCCTTGAGAACCTCGACATGGTTCAAAACAGGGGCGTTTTGGGTAACAGTGTCGGAAGGGCGAGAGTTCGG
>CAZGKV010000191.1:0-5471 GCA_964526305.1 uncultured Planctomycetales bacterium
TCTTTCTCGTCGACGCCAAGAGCGGGTACCTGCTGACGCCCTTGCTCCGTCCCGGAAACTCCAACCCGGTGGCCGGTGCGCTGGTCACTCTCGCCTACGTCGTTCCGATGTTGCGCGCCGCCTTCCCCGGTATCCGCATCGACTTCCGCGCGGATTCGAGTTTCTCCGAGCCCAATCTCCTGAACTGGCTCGACGACGAGAGAATTCCGTACACCGTCGGAATCGGCTCCAATTCCGTCCTGAAGGCCCTTTCCGCGAACTTCGTCCACGCCATCGAGAAGAGCGTAACCGTCCGGCCAATACAGGCCGTCCGCCCACGTACCCCTGTGCGTCCGACCCTCCGAACACCCGGACACCTGACGAGCTGATGCTCTGCTGATGTGCTGATGCGCTGATCTGTTGCTCTGCCGCGGTGCGGCGGTGTGACCGTGTGACCGTGCTCGCGGCGCTTTACAAAACGGGGGTTCTGTAAAGAGCGGCGCCGGGCCGACGGGGTTTCCGCGCCGATTTCGCAGGAGCCGAGGTCCCGGGCGCGCCGATTCCTTTACGCATGCCCGGTGAATCGTCAAGCGCGCTGGCCGCGCCCCCGCGCTCCGTCGCGCGATTCGTACACGCCGATCTGCCGAAGTACCTCACGAAGGAGGAGGTCGGTCGGCTTCTCGCGGCGTGCAGCCGCGCGCGGGATCGGCTCATCCTCCGCGTGATGTGGGAGACCGGCTTGCGCGTCTCGGAGCTTCTCGCGCTCACGCCGGCGTCGATCGACTTCGCGGCCGAAGCCCTTCAGGTCGCGACGCTCAAGCGCCGGGATCACGTCCGCGCGATCCCGATCCGGCCCGCGCTCCTGGGGGATCTCGCGCGGCACCTTGCGGGGCGAGGCATCGCCGCGGACATGAGACTCTTCCCGATTACGCGGCAGCGCGTTCACCAGATCGTGCGGCGCGCCGCCCGGACCGCCGGACTCTCCGCGCACCCGCACACGATGCGTCACTCGTTCGCGATCGCGTGCGTCTTGGCGCGCGTGCCCGTCCTGGTGCTGGCCGAGTGGCTCGGCCACGCGTCGCTCGAGGCGACGCTCATCTACACGAAGGTCCTCTGCGCCGACTCGCGTCGCTACTTGGGCGATATCGACTTCGGATGATCAGGACGTGTTCGGCGGCGGCTTCCAGCGATCGGGAAGCAGTTCGGCGAGCCGGTTGGCCGGATGCGACGCGATCCGGCCGAGGAGATCGGTCAGGTAGGCCCAGGGCTCGACGCCGCAGCGCTTCGCCGACTCGATCACGCTGTAAAGGATCGCCGCGCGCTTCCCACCTTCGTCCGATCCCGCGAAGAGCCAGTTCTTCCGGCCGATCGCCACGTTGCGGTTCGCGCGCTCCGCGAGATTGTTGTCGATGTCGAGATCCCCGTCCTCGAGATAGCGCGTGAGGCGCTTCCACTGGTTCCTCACGTACGTGAACGCCTCGCCCATCGCGCTTTGCGGCAGGACCGAAAGCTCCTCGGCATCGAGCCACTTCTTGAGATCGTCGAGGGTCTTCTTCGACCGTTCCTGCCGGAGCAGGCGGCGCTCCTCGGCGGCGAGGTTCTTCGCCAGATCCTCCACGTCGTAGAGCGCGCGGATGTACCCGAGCGCCACCGCCGCCCGCGCGGGATCGCTCTTCTCGGCGTCGAAGAAGTACCGCCGCGCATGAGCCCAGCATCCGACGACGATCGCTCGGATCTTCTTCTCGTCGTACCCCCGGTACGCGTCGCACTGGAGGAATCCGACGAACTCCTTCAGGAATTCGATCGGGTAGATCTCCGAGTGGTTCGGACTGTACTCGAAGACGATGTAGGGGGCCCGCTCGTCGCCGAGGTACACCCATAGCCGCGCTTCGCGCGTGTGCCTGCGCGTCTCGTCCTGCACGGGAACCGGAACGTCGTCCGTGTGGATCTTCTTCGAGCGGAGCACCTGTTTGCGCATGAGAAGCACCAGGGGCCCCAGGAGTTCTGCCGACGCGGCCACCCAGTCGCAGAGCGTCTGCCGCGCGAGGTGGACTCCCTGCCGCGCGAAGATCTCCTGCTGGCGGTAGAGCGGCAGGTGATCGTCGAACTTCGAGACGCACACGTGCGCGAGGAGCCCGGGACCCGGCAGCCCCTTCTCGATCGGGCCCGCGAGCGGCGGCGCCTGTACGACGCCGCACTCTTCGCATTCGTTCGGGCAGACGTACTTCGGCCGGACGTCCCGAAGCACGCGGAGCTGCCCGGGCGTGTATTCCAGTTGCTCGGCCGTGTCTTCGCCGATCCGAACGAGCGGCTTCTTGCAGCCGCGGCAACGCTTCTCGGCCTCGGGCACGTCGCGGGTCGTGCTCACTCGCTTCAGATGCGCGGGAAGTTTCTGCCGACCGTGGCCGGCGACCTCCGGCTTCACCGCCGTCGCCGTCGCGCGCGCGCCGCCCCCGGACGGCGGCGCGCCGGGCGGCGGAAGCTGCGCGGGGAAGGTCTGCTCCGCGAACGGCATGGTCATTTGGTCCGCCACGAACCGCTCCGAACGCGGGCCGAAGTGCATTCGCCGGAGCTGGTCCATCTCGTGTCGGAGCTTCTCGATCTCGCCGCGGAGGTCGAGGATGACCTGATCCTGTTCCAGGATGATCGGTTTGAGAAGGGAAGGATCGTCAGGGAGATGTCGGGGTCCGCGCGCGTTCCTCTCTCCCATCCACTCTCTTCTACTGCGAAATCGGAACTTCCTCCGAGAGAAAATCACGAACCCGCAGCAGATCCTGAAGATTTTCCGCGCCGCCGGAAGCCGACGCCGTCGAGGAGCAGCGCGAGCTGCGTCGGCGCGAGCTCCAGGCTCTCCGCGCCTTCCGCGGGCAGCCGGATGCGCGCCGATTCCAGCCGTTTGTACCAGATCACGAAGCCCGTGCGGTCCCAGAAAAGGATCTTCACGCGGTGGCCGACCTTGTTGACGAAGACGAAGAGGTGGCCGGACAGAGGGTCCTGCTTGACGACCGTGCGCGCGAGGAAAGCCAGGCCGTCGATCGACTTCCTCAGATCGGTCGGCCGGCGCGCGACGAAGATCTTCACGTCCGACGGAAGCATCAGCATGACCGACCCTCCAGCGCGGCGACGGTGCGGCGGAGCGTCGCGGCGTCGAAGCCGGGCATGACGCGTACGACGTGGCCATCGCGCGTCACGATCTCCACCGCGGGCGTGCCCGCGGCCGGCATTGCCTCGATTACACGCACGGGCAAGAACGACGGGTGCCTCGACGTGCGTCGAGTCTTCTTCGGCTTGGGCTTCCGCCTCGCAGCGTCGCGTTCGCTCACCTGACGCGCCCACCAGCTCAGCGCTGAGGGCTGGATCTGCTCGCGGGCGCAGAAGGCTGCCTTGGTCAGGCCGCTTTGCTGCTGCCGCGACAGGACCCGGCGCCAGTGCTCCTCGCGCTGTGCGCGGGCGGACGGAGTCCGGTCGCCGACCCCGGGGTACGAGTTGTCGTTCGCCATGGCGATCCTCCTTTTGAAATCGCGATGGCGGGATTCTGCCGCGTCGAGCTACGCGGCGGAAGGTGGGATGGCCGGACGGTTACCGATCGCCTGCAGACCTTAGCGTTGTTCGGGGAAACGGGAGATTCCCGTGCTTGGCGCGTCATCGAAGACCGATTGCACCCCCAGACTCCTACCGCAGAGCTCATCACCGCCATTTTGAACACGGACCTCGCGGGGGACAACTCGCCACGGTTTCAGGCCTCCCTTGAAGCCCTCGTACAGAACCGGGAGCTGGAGCTCCCTGTGCGAGCCTATGCCGCCCGCAGGTTGATCGAGTGGAAGGCCACGAACGTCGTTGCCGGTCAATTCATGCGAGCGGAACTGATTCCCGAATTGTCGGCAAGAAGAACCCGAGGAGATCTCGAGGAAAGTCATCTGACCGACCTTCAACGTCAGGCCCTACGACACATTCTCGATCAGGCGGCCCGCGAATCAGGCGAACGATAGCCCAAAGGAGACACGAATGAGGAGTCTCTGGTCCTCCCTGGACTTGCGCACACTCTTGGACACGACTGGAGGAATCCTTCCGGTCAAGAAGCTCCAGGGATGTGTGGTTCTCCTGGACGATTACGGTAGTCCCGCATTCCTGTCGGCGTTTCTCGTTGATCCCATCACCGCAGAATGGTCCCCGATCAATCCCTGAGCCTGAACTGAAATGCCTTCTGTTGTCGAAAGTACCGGCCTGGTCCGCAGAAGCGCGCCACGCGCGCGATCGATCGCGGCACGAGGGCCAGGGGGGGCTCTGCGCCACATGATACGATCTTGTCACCGCTTCCTCCCCCCGGGGGCGTCAGACTTGGACGCTACAGTTGACCGTACTTCAGCTGGAGGAGGACGAACCAGCCCGCCGCGACAGGCAGGGTCGGCCCGAGCAGCTGGATCAGTCCCCGCACGGCGGATCCTGCGCCTCGCTCCTCGAGCACGAGCAGGAGCACAAGGAGCGGGACGCCGAGGAGGAAAAACAGGCAGCTCCCGCAGGCCCGGAGCCGGACCCTTCGAGTCTGGGTTTCATCGAGGCCGGGATGGAGCGGATTCCCGAACGCCCTCAGGTTTTCCTCGTCCGAAGGGTTGTCGCCGCTCATGGCCGGGATGACGACATCCCCCAGGAACTCGCCGGGATGTGCGCCCGGGTTCGACGTCCGAAATCCGCGCCACTTGAAGGTCCAGCCCACGAGGCTCAGGAAAACAAACCCTGCGGCCACCGCGATCCAGAAGATCGTCCGCGGCCGAAGACCCGGGCCGAAGGAGTCGACCCCTCCCCAGGTGAGACAGGCCGCCGCCGCCGCGAGCAGGACGACAATCAAGCTCAGAACGGACAGGAACGAAAATGCAAGTTTCATCCCTTACTAAATATACCTCTTGCCGGGAATTGCATTTCGGATCGCCCGGACGCGTCGTCGCCCGTGCCTGCGGACGCGCAACGCGCCCTGTCGTCCGCAGATGACGCACCTGCGACGCCACCTCCAGTCTCGCCGGTGGGATCCTGGCCAACTCGGCGTCCGAGGCAGTGCCGTTGCCGGAGCGGAGCGTGCGTTTGCTCGCCGGTCGCAAGGAAGAACTGCGCCAACTCCTGCGAGTGCGCCTCCAGCCCGCTTCCGCCTTTGACAGGGCTTCGGAGGACAAGTCGGCGCGGTTCGGCAGTCCCGGTCCCTGGATCCGGACTGCGGGCCTTCGCCCCGCCGAAGCGGCGGGCTTCGCCTGCGCAGGCGGGACCGTGGAGGAGAGGTTCCGAAAATCCGTTCCAATCGCTCCTGCCGCTCGTACACTCCTTGGGACCTTTGAAGGAGGAATGGCGGATGATTCGCTTCCTGAGCATTGGCCTGGTCGCAATGGGATGGATGGGATCTTCCGTGCCGGCCGCGGGGCAGGAGAAGGACGCGGCCGAGAAGATGGTCCTCGACCTCGGCGGCGGAGTGAAGATGGAGTTCGTGAAGATCAAGGCGGGGAAGT
>CAZGKV010000192.1:0-5361 GCA_964526305.1 uncultured Planctomycetales bacterium
GAGCCTGAAATCGGCGCGGAAGGCCATCGGAGGCCCCAATCAGGGCCGGTCGGCCCGGTGCGAAGAATCCGTATTCGTCAGAGCTGGGGCAGGATATCGCGGAGCATCGGGAGAATCAAGCCGGACCGCGGGAGGAGGGAAGATCGGTCTTCCAAGGGCCCAGGCGCTCGCGGAAAGGCGATGGAAGGAGGCCGACGGGCCCGGGCCCCTGTGTGGAGCCGATCGCGTACGGACTCCGACCTTCGGGGGGTAGGACAAACAAAACCACTTCTCGCCGGGTCCCCGATCGAAGTCTACCCCGGAGCGGTCGCGGGCGCGAGGGGGAATGCAACAGTACTGGAGACTATCGGACGGGCCTGAGAACCGGAAGGCCGCCGGGATCGACCGCCCGCCGAGACCTCTTCCGGCCCCGCGACGGGCCTTCGCCACGCCGAAGCGGCCGTGGCTACGGCCGCGCAGGCGGGCACGGGCTCCCTACGGCTGGATCGGCTCTCCATACTGAGGAGAAGTCGTCCGAGGCCTCGGTCCCGCCCAAGCCGGCCGAGGAGCGGCCGTCGGAGGATCAGACTCACATCGTCATGCCGGGAGACTCGTTGTGGAAATTGGCGCAAACCTACTACGGCGACGGATCGCGCTGGAGGATCATTGTCGACGCGAACCCGGGCCTCAAGAAGTCGGTGCTGCGCGTGGGGCAGAAACTGATCATCCCGCCGAAGCCCGCCGAGTAGTGGAGGCCCGGTGGACAACCCGGACCTCCCCCCTCACAGACCCGGACGTGCAGAATTACCGCATCCGGTTCTTCAAGCCTGATTCCCAAGAGAGAGACTACCCCAAAGCGTAGCCCGCGGCCTTCGACTCCGGGGACGGATCTCCCCCGGATCGACTGCACTCCTGGTCCCATCGAGCGGTCGATTATGCCCCTTCCGTTGCCGATTCCGCCTCCTTCAGCCTGTTGGCCGGGATGGACTTGAATGGCGTTGCCTGCGAAATGCGGCTATTGAATGTCTTACGCCCTGCGCTCCAGCTCGGCGCGGCCCTCGTCCTGGTCCAAGATCGGTCGCGCGGCCGAGGCGGAGGGATTCGAGGTCCGACGTCCCTATCGATGCCGGTGGCGAGGCTGGCATGCATGAGTCGGACTATGGTCTCCGCCTCTTCAACTCGTCGATCGCTCTCTCCACCATTGTGCGGTGCGGCCAATCGCCAGGCGCGACTTCAAGGCATCGGACGTAGTCTTCCATCGCGCCCGGGAGGTCGCCCTTGGCCTCCCGCGCGTTACCCCGGTTGCAGTACGCATTCGCATGCGCCGGATCGATCTCGATCGTCTTCGTGTAGTCGTCGATCGCGCCCGGGAGGTCCCCCTTGGCCTTCCGCGCGACACCCCGGTTGCAGTACGCATTCGCATGCGCCGGATCGATCTCGATCGTCTTCGTGTAGTCGTCGATCGCGCCCGGGAGGTCCCCCTTGGCCTTCCGCGCGATACCGCGGTTGAAGTACGCCTTCGCATGCCGCGGATCGATTTCGATCGCCTTGGTGAGATCGTCGATCGAACCGGAGAGGTCGCCCTTGTCCGCCCGCGCGCTACCCCGGTTGCAGTACGCATGCGCATGCCGCGGATCGATCGCGATCGCCTTCGTATAGTCGTCGATCGCACCCGGGATATCGCCTCTGACCTCTCGCACGACACCGCGGTTGGTGTGCGCCGTCGCATGCCGCGGATCGATCTCGATCGCCTTGGTGAAATCGTCGATCGCACCGGAGAGGTCGCCCCTGGCCTCGCGCGCGCCGCCGCGGTTGTTGTACGCATCCGCATACCGCGGATCGATCTCGATCGCCTTCGCGTAGTCGTCGATCGCGCCCGGAATGTCGCCCTTGGCCTTCCGCGCGGCACCGCGGTTGTTGTACGCTTCCGCCAACCGCGGATGAGTCTCGATCGCCCTGCTGTAGTCTGCGATTTCGAGATCCCGCTCGTTCGCGGCCTTGGCGATTTCACCCGCTCGCGCAAACCACTCTACCTTCAGTCCCCGTATCTGGGCGCGCATTAGGCATGCGTCCCAGTACCGCCCGTCAATCTCCAGCGCTCTGTCCAGCCGCGAGAGGGCCCTGACGGCATCGCCCGCGGAAAACTCTCCGATCGCTCCCCAGAGGAACGCGGGAGGGTATGAGGGAATCGCCATCAAGACTCGATCCGCTCTCTCGACCATCGTCCGTCCACCCGCCGAGATCCCTTCCAGGAGACGGAACTCCTCCACGAACGGCTCCCCCTCCCACTTCGCGAGCATCTCGGCCGCGAAATACGATCCTTTCCGCCACTCGCGCACGACCCTCGCGTAACCCTCCGCGAGATCCCTCTCCATTCCCCCTTCCGCGCCCGCCTCAAGCCCACGCCTCACACATTCCACGCCCTCCGCCGCCAGAACTTCTGAACGACGAACGAGGTCTTCCCTGTTTCCCGCCATCGAGCGCTCGTGCATCGCCAGCTCGAGGAGCCGTCGTCCCTTCACCAGGAGCGTCGACGAAGAACGAGAGTCGATCTTGAGCGCTCGACTCCAAGCTTCTTCGGCTCCCACCGGGTTCCCCGCCACATCCCGGCACCTTCCAATCAGGTACCAACCTTGCGCGGTATCGCCGTGTTCCTTCATCTCCGCCAGGACCCGCCTCTCGAGATCGCGGTACTTCTCGCGTTCCTTCTCGGTCATTCGGAATCCGGGCTGGAGGAACCGCATGCGGAGGACCTCGATGGCCTTCTCGATTTCCGCGTGGAACTTCACCTCCTTCTTTTGCCGCCTCTCCTCCGCGCCCCCCTCCTCCGCCCTCTTCCGCGCCTCTTCGAGCTCCCTGGCGCGCCTTTTCAGCTTCGCGTCCGTGCGGTCGAAGCCTTTCCTCCCGGCGTCGTTCCGGTCGTCGAGGTCGAGCACGCTCCTGTAGCCGTCCCGTGCCCTTCCGATCCCGCCCGCCCTCTCGAACCCGGCCGCCTCCTCCAATGCCGTCTCGATCTTCCTCTGGCGCTGGACCCGGCCCACCAGGACCCATGCGCTCAAGGCCGACCCCAGGAGAATCGCGGTCGCCGTGGGAATCGCCACCGCCCTCCTTCGCATGACCCACTTGCGCAGCCGATACGCCGGCGAGGGCGGGTGCGCCTCGATCGCCTCTCCCTTCAGATACCGCGTCAGGTCCTCCGCCAGCGCGAGCGCCCCGGCGTACCGCCGCGACGGGTCCTTCTCGAGACACTTCATCACGATCGTCTCGAGGTCCCGGTCGACCCGCGACTTCACCTTCCGCACGGACCGCGGCTCCTCCTCCACCACGCGCCGGAGGATCTCGGCCAGGTCCTTTCCCCGGAACGGGGGGCCGCCCGTCAGAAGGTCGTACAGCGTCGCACCCAGGGAATACACGTCGCTCCGCGCATCCACGCGGCTCGATTGGCCCCGCGCCTGCTCCGGGCTCATGTAATCGGGGGTTCCCATCACCTGACCCGACCTGGAGAGCGACGTCTTCACCGCCATCTGCTTGGCCAGGCCGAAGTCCATGACATAGACGCGGAGCCCTTGCGCGCTGCGCGGTCCCGCCCTGCCTTCCACCATGATGTTTTCGGGCTTGAGGTCCCGGTGCACGATCCCCCGCTCGTGCGCATGGTGCACCGCCAGCGTCGCATCGCGGACCAACTCGGCGAGGAGCTTCGGGGCGTTGCGCGGGAACCTCGAAAGCGTCTGACCCGCGACGAACTGCATCGCGATGAAGGGACGCCCTCCGGACCGGCCCACCTCGTAGATGGATGCGATGTTGGGATGGCACAGCTTCGCGGCGGCCTGGGATTCGCCCTGGAACCGCGCCAGGTCCTCCTCGTCCGCGTACTTCACGAACTTGAGAGCGCTCCACCGGCCCAGCTCGGTGTCCCACGCCTTCCAGACCTCTCCCATTCCACCCGCCCCCAGCTTCGTGACCCGGATGTACTTTCCGAACCGGTTGGCACGGTCGGCGGCCGCCTCGCGGACCTCGTCGGGGACGGCGTTCTTCGGCGCCCCCGGCGGGGAGTACCGGATCGTCGTCCCTCCCGTCTCTCTCATCGTCCGGCTGAAGTGATTGAGCGTGAGATAGCCCTTCCTCACCATGAGTTCGCCGAGCTTGGGAATGGGACGCACGTCCCTCTGTGCAAGACTCTCGAGGATCCGGAGGCATTCGCGGACGTGCTCCAGCCTGGCCATCCCCTGCTCTACGACAAGCTTCCCGAACTGCACGTCCGGATTGAGCGGACGGCCGTCGCCCCCGCAGCGGGGACAGATTCGGGCAGGATGCCCGGCCTCCAGCGGAGTGGAGCAGCACGTGCAATTCGCCACGATTCCGGATCTCCTCGAGGATGTGGGACCGGCAATTCCATCTGGAATAAGAGCGGTCGGAGGCCGAGAGTAGGTGAAAAAGAGCGCATCTGAGAGCCGGTATTCGCGGCCTCCCTCTCACAGGCGCCGCGCCCGCCGACAGGAAGAGTGGTCGCGCCTCCCAGCCCACCTGATATACTCTTTCACGAATGCCCTACCGCGACCTCCAGTATTTCCTCGATACGATCGAGGAACGCAAGCTCCTGCGCCGCCTCAAGACCGAAGTCTCGCGGGACCTCGAGATCGCGGAAGTCACCGACCGGACGATCAAGGCCGGCGGCCCCGCGCTTCTCTTCGAGAACGTGAAGGGCCACTCGATCCCCGTCGCGATCAACCTCTTCGGAAGGAACGAGCGCATGGCCCTCGGGCTCGACTCAAGATAGCATCAAGTAATCCGGCAGGTAAGGCGTGGAGCAGGTCCGCCGTTTCTGTGCACGACGCCGATACATCGTAATCGTTCAGGGCGATGAATCACAACATGTTGTGTGCCGCACGATACGTGGACTCGAGTAATCATGTTCACCTCGCACATCGTAGTGCCGCGGTCAACGCCATCGATTGGGCCTATGCATCGCGCGCGACCCATCCTGTGGGGGATTCACCCCCCTGGACGGATACAAATGGGGAAAGAAGTGGTGGAGGGTCTTCAGAAGCGCCTGCCAGATGGACGGAGGCGCCGGAGAGGTCTCGCCCGCTCCCGTCTGCGGGTCCGGCCTGGTCGGCGATGGCGAGGGGACTCGCCCGTGCGTGGGAGGATCGATGGCGTCCCCTCGCGGAGCTGGGGCGTCGGCCTTGCGAGCCTCGGGCCCTGGGACGACCCGACGCGGGCGGGGTCTGCGAACCGGCTGCAGGGCGGGGACGCGGGCCTACTCTAATCGTTGGCGCCGTTCTTGGACATGGCGTCGGATGATCGTCCGCTGAACGTCGCAGATCTGCGCGATCTGTTCCTTGAGCTTCTTGTACTGGGCCGACCAAGAGCGCACGTCCT
>CAZGKV010000193.1:0-5359 GCA_964526305.1 uncultured Planctomycetales bacterium
TCTATTGCAGCGGGATCCGCACTACTCTCCCCCCCCGCGTGGTGAAATACGCGAACTGCGCCCCGCTCACCGGCACCAGCGACACGTACGTCGTCGGATGCACCACCCTCATCGGATACCCCGTCGCCGGCCCCTCCGTCCCCGTGCTCCCGATCTTCCTCCGGTAGAAAAACGCATACACGTGCGAGGATGTCCCGAAATACAGGAATGCCACGTTCGAAATGAGGTTCGTCGTCACCGGCCACTCCAGCGTCGTGTACGGAAACGCCCCCCCGCTCCCCCCCGGGTCCGTCGAGCTCACGATCCTCAATCCGTCATAATACGTCGTCCCGTTGAACGACGTCGCCCCCTTCCCCATGTCCAGCACCTTCTCCAGGCTCGGCACTTTCGTCGCGTGAAAATAGAAATTCTCTCCCGCGTGCCGGTACGGCATCCCCACCGCCGTCCCCCCGAAATAGGTCGCCGCCGTCGACCAGCTCCCATTCTTGTTCAGAGTCCACTTCTTCGTCCCCCCTCCCGACGACGACGGCGTCGCCGGCGCCGCGAACATCCTCTTTCCGTCGTTCGGCGCCACCACGATCCCCGTGTCCACGTCCACCCTCAACAGGTCGATCACGTGCCCCCCCGTGTTCTCGTTCGAGTCCGTATTCGACTCGATCGACTTCGAGACGCTCGGCGTCGTCGACGTCCCTCCCGTCGTCGCGATCCTCATCGCCACGTGCCATTGCGGGGTCGTACCCACCATCGGCGCCCAGAACAGATCGTTCTTCGTCGTCAACTGGATCGGCGCCTGGTACGTCAGCTCCGAGTTCGTGTACTTCCAGATCGTCCACCCGTACCGCGAGTACGTATCGTCCGTCGTGTCGCTCGCGTCCGCGTTCACCTTGCACAGCTTCGCCGTCGAATTGCTGCTCACCACCGTGAACAGCTTCCTCGTGTACGACGGGCTCGACGCGCTCCCCCCCGTCCCCTCCCCGCTCAGCTTGAAGCTCGTCAGATACTTCAGCTTCCCCATCGCCTCCGGCCGGTACACGTACTTGCTCCCCACCGTCGTCGACCCGAACCTCCGGTCGTACTCGTTCGCGCTGTTCAGCGCCCCCGTCGGATGCGTCAGGCTGAATCCCGTCGCCGTCGTCTGCCGGTCCACCACCAGGTGCACCGAGTCCGCGTACCCGTCCGACCCCGTGTCCAGCGCCAGAAACACGTACCGCCGGTACTCCGAGCTGCTGTCCACCGCCCCGAAACTCGTGAACCCCATGATCTCCCCCGGAACCGTGATCGACGCCTTCTCCAGCATCGTGTCGAGATTCACCAGCGCGAACCGCTTCTGCCCCTCCCGCGCCGACAGCGCCGACCCGTCCCCCCCGCCCACGTATCCGAACCACGTCGAACTGTCCACGACCGTCCTCTTGCCCGCCACCACGAACTGCCGGATGTGCCCGTAGTCCGCCACCGACGTCGAATTCATGCTCACGTACTTCAGGTACGCCGTCGAGACGTACTCGTCCGCCCCCCGGTCCCAGCTCCCCGACCTCGTCTGCCCCTCGAAGTCCGTCGTGAAATCCGAGGACGAGTCCGTCCCCCCGTCGTCCGCCGACGCCAAGTGAAAATCCAGCCCCAACGGGTCCACCCACTTGCTGTCCGCCACGCTCGTCAACGTCGTCGTCAGCGTCCCCGAGGTCGTGTATCCCGTCCCCACCAGGCCGTTCTTGAACGACGTCGACCCCGTCGCCGTGTAGGCCGACGCCGACGTGCTGTTCGGCGGGAGCGACCGGAAGGTGCAATTCTGCAGGCCCCGCGCCGTCGCGTCCCCTCCCGTGAAGACGCAGTTGCGCAGCACTCCCCCCGAGCTGTAAATGAAGCTGTCGTCCCCGCTCGCCGGAGCGATCGACGTGAACAGGCAGTTCTCCAGAGTGAAATTCGTCGACGTCGTCACCGTCTCCGTGATCGGAATCCATTTCACGCACCGCACCACGTCCGACGCAGCGGCGCCGTCCACCGCGTCCTGCAGGGAATCGTAGCTTGTGCTGGTCGTCACGTTCTTGATGATGCTTTGCTTGAACTCCACCCGGTCGTAGTCGTCGTCGTCGCGCGTCTCCGCCGTCGCCGCCGCCGTCTCCGCGAAGCTTCTGAAGTCGTACACGTACAGGAACGGTGTCGTCTGGTCCGCCTGGACGTTCACCGTCGAGCTGCTCCCGCTCGAGAAGATCACCCCCTTGATCGACCACGGCAGGTTCGACCGGTCCGCCCCCGTCAGCCCCGCGATGTTCACGCAGGGCCCCGCAGTGCTCGTGTTGTATTTCACCAGCAGGCAGTCCGTCAGGTCCCGCAGCGTCCCTCCGTCGTTGATCACGATCCCGCTCGTGTCGAGATTGCTGAAGGTCGCGCTCTTCGCCCGCAGCGTCCCCGTCACGTCGATCGTGACCTTCACGCTCGATCCCTCAATGACGGCATCCTTATCCGCCGCCGACGTTCCGGCCAGCCGCAGCTCCGCCCCCGAAGCCACGGTGAGAGTACGCGAGGTGTTCAAGCTTCCAGCCACCAGGGCGCCGCTCGTGCTGACGGTCGAGGTGTTCTGATGAATCAAGGAGTCATCCGTATCCAGGTGAAAGCGACCATCGTTGACGTTGACCGTATACGCCTTAACATCGGTCGTGGAGGTGATCGTCACCGAGTACGTGTCGTTGGCCCCCGTGTTCGCGATCGTCAGCGTCCGGAAAATCGTCTGTGACTTCCCGTTGATGTTCTGGTTCCCCGACCCGTCGAAGATCACCGTCGCGCTCGACGTCCGCGCGTAGACCCCGTCGTTCGTCCAGTTCCCCGCCACCTCGATCGTGTAGTTCGCTGCCGACAAGGCCGTCTTCGTCGCCCCGTCGAGATAAATCGTCAGGTTCCCGTTCACGTCGATCGCCGCCGCCAGCGTCTTGGTCCCCGTCCCCGACGCCGCCCCGAACTGCACGTTGTAGAAATTGTTGGCCGCCCCCGCCGTGATCGTCTGCGCCGAGGACCCGTGGAACGTCACCGTCCCCGCCGTCGGCTGGAAGACCCCCGTGCTGTCGCTCCAGTTCCCCGCCACCTCGATCGTGTACGTGCTCGGCGCGAACGTCGCGCTGGCCGACACGATCTCCAGAGTCCCCTTGCACTCGATATCGCTCGCCAGCGTCTTCGTGCTTGCCGAGCTCGCCGAGATGTCCAGCTCGTAAAAATAATTCGCCGCCCCCGCCGTGATCGTCTGCGTCCCCCCGTCCAGCTCCACCTCCCCCCCCGTCGCCTGGAACGTCCCCGACGAATCGTTCCAGTTCCCCGCGCACAGGATCTGCTCCGGCGGGTCCTCCAAGTCTATGTCCAACGGCACGTCGCTCCCGTCCGTCCCCGCCATCGACAGCGTCCCCCCGTTCATCACCACCCCCCCCGCCCCCACGTCCAAATAATAGTCCGAGTCCGTGTCCGCGATCGTCAGCGTCCCCGACGTGATCGTCAGCTTGTAGCACGCATTGTTCGCGTTGTTCCGCGGCGCGAACCGGCTCACCGACACGACCTCCGCGTTCCCGTTGTTGTCGTCCGACGTCCCCGGCTTCCCGTGCCCCCAGTTCCCGTTGTCGTCCCAGTCCTCGCTCACGTCCCCCGTCCATTGGTTCGTCGTCCCCGTGTCCCCCTTCGACGCCTCCTTCGTGTTCCCGAAGGCCCCCATGTTCCTCCGGTCCCCGTTGTCCTCCAGCTCCGTGCTGTACGTCGAGGCCGAATCCGCCACGTCGATGCACGCGCTGTTCGAGGCGTCCAGGCTCCACACCCCCTCCGTGTACCTCCCCGACGTCGACTTCAAATGAAAGTTCTCGCTCGACACCGTCGTGCTCACGAAGCTCGGGTCGCTGTTGATGTCCCCCGTCCCCGCCGCGGCGACCCCCCCGTACCGGTCGTTTGAATCCGCGCTGTGATAGGTATCATTGTATGTGTTCGTCCCCGACGACCCCGTCTCGATGTACAGGCACCACTCGTCGTTCGTCGTCTCCATCAGGATGTTATCCTTGATCACCACCGACAGGCTCGTGTTGTCCAGGATCAGGCATCCTGGGTAAGTCCCCGACGACGCCCCGTTGTACATCGTGTTCCCCTGGATCGTGATCGGGTACGTCGACGTCGAACTGTTGTCCAGGTACATGTTCTCGTCGTTGTTCGCGTAGAACACGTTCCCTTCCCACGTCGTCAAAAGAACCCGGACCAGGTAGGCTCCCCATTTCTCGTTGTTATCCGACCGGTTCCACTTGAAATCCCCTCCCCCCCCCAGCCCTTGCGCCGAAGCGTAAATATAAAGCCCGTACTCGCAGTCCGTGATCCGGCACCGGTACACTTCGCTGTAGAGCGCGTCCGCGTGCGCAATCCCGATCCCCACCCCCGACGCCCCCGTCACCGTGTTCTTGATCTCGAACGAGTCGATCGTGATGTAGTCCGCTCCGTCCAGATGAAACATGTAGTCCCCGCTCTGGTTCCCGTCCACCGTCGAGTACGTGCTCATCCCCGGACAGTTGATCCGCATCGACCCGATCACGTAGACGTCGCGCGCCGAGGTCCCGTCGTCCGACAGCGTGAACGCGTACCGGTTCGCCGTCCCCGAGCTGATGATGTACGTCCCCGTGTCCACGAAAATCACGTCCCCCGTGTCCAGCGCATAATTGTCGATGATCGCCCGAACCTTCGTCACCGCCAAGGCCGGCGTCTTCCCCGTCTGCGTCGAGCTGTACGCCGCCCCCGCCGCCGAGGCGTACATGTCGCTCGTCGTCGCCGTGTCGTTGACGTAGTACGTGTTCCACGTCGTGTTGTCCACCACCTCCAGCTCGTCCAGGTTATCCGCGTAGGCGTCCGTCACCACCACCGTCGCCGTCGGGCTCGCCGTCGTCTGCGACACGCTGAAGTACAGGTCGTAGTCCCCCGTCGTTATCGCGTCAGCCGGATTCCACGGGATGAACGCCAACCTGTGGCTCCCGCTGGTCTGGATCCTCAGCGTCCCCGCCCCGTTCGACCCCGCGGTCCCGTCCGAGCCCGCCGAGACCAGCGTCGTCTCCGTACTGTTGTCCGGCGCGCGCACCTTGAAGGTCACCGTGGCCGTCCCTGAGTTGGTGACCATGTAGTGCGCCCAGACGTAGCACTGGTTGGTGGTCCCGTCGTTGCTGAGCCGGCAGACTTTGTCGGGCGCCACGCGAACGGTGCCCGGGTAGACCAAGGCGGGACCGTCCTGCGCCCACAGCGGGCAGACGATGACCGCGCTGATTCCCACGCAAAATCCAATCCCCAATGACGTCCCGCGTCTCATGTTCTGGCCGAAAACTCCAACCCTCGCCTGAAGTGTAGCATAAAAAATGGA
>CAZGKV010000194.1:0-5314 GCA_964526305.1 uncultured Planctomycetales bacterium
CACCCACCCTCTCCGAGAGCGCCGAACGACAGCTCAAGCGCCTCGGCGTCGAAATCCGCAAGGGGGCCCGCGTTACCGCCGTGGACGAGCGTGGCGTATCGATCGGCCACGAGCGGATCCCGTCGCGCACGGTTCTCTGGGCCGCGGGGGTCATGG
This sequence comes from uncultured Planctomycetales bacterium, assembly GCA_964526305.1. GTDB lineage: Bacteria > Planctomycetota > MHYJ01 > MHYJ01 > JACPRB01 > JACPRC01. The sequence continues at coordinate 157 of CAZGKV010000194.1, forward strand.
CTTCTCCGCTCCTCAAGTCGCTGGGAGCGCCGCTCGACCGGGCCGGTCGAGCGAAGGTGACGCCCGAGCTCGCGTTGCCCGGGAGGCGAGACGTCTTCGTCATCGGCGACGCCGCCTCCGTCGAGGACGCGGGCAAACCGGTTCCGGGTCTCGCGCCCGCCGCGATGCAGGGAGGAGCGCATGCCGCGGAGAACGTCCTGCGTGCTCTGCGGGAAAAGCCTTTCCTCGCGTTTCACTACGACGACAAGGGCAGCATGGCGACGATCGGCCGCGCCGCCGCCATCGCGGACATCCGAGGACTCAAGCTCTCCGGCTTCCTGGCCTGGCTCGCGTGGGTATTCGTTCACATCCTTTTTCTCATCGGCTTCCGGAATCGGTTTTTCGTGATGGCCGAATGGATGTTCCACTACCTGACGTTCGACCGAGGCGCCCGCCTGATCACGGGCGATTCGAAATCGATCCTGCCTCCGCCCGACACGATCGTGAGGACGAAGGAATGATTCTGGAGAATCCGGAGGCCCTTCGCCGACTCCTCGGTTCCGCGCGGCGGATCGCGGTGGTCGGCTGCTCTCCGAAACCCGAGCGGGACAGCCATGACATCGCGAAATACCTGCTCGAGGTTGGGTACGAAGTGATCCCCGTCAATCCCGGACAAGCCGAAATCCTCGGAAGGAAGTGCCATCCGGATGTCGTCTCCATTCCCGGCATCGTGGACATCGTCGACGTATTCCGAAGCCCCGAGCACATGCTCGGCGTCGTCGAAGACGCGATTCGGGCCAAGAGCAGGTCCGTGTGGATGCAACTGGATACAAGCCATCCCGATGCCGTGCGCCGGGCCGACGGTGCGGGGCTGGACGTGGTCGTCGAGAAGTGCATCAAGGTGGCGCACAAAGTCCTTCGGATTTCGTAGACAAGAATCGGGCCGGTGCGGGTCTATCCTGAGGAAGGTATGGATCTCGCAGCGTTGTACGACGCGTGGGCGCCACGCCTCCTCGGATACATGATTTCGATTACGAGAGACGGCCATCGTGCGGAGGACGCGCTTCAGAATCTTTTCCTGAAGCTGGCGGCCGGGGATTCCGAGATTCGCGAGCCCGTCGTGTACCTCTTTCGGGCGGCCAGGAACGAGGCGCTTCGCGTATCGAAGCGGCGGCCGGAACAACCCCTCGGCGCGAAAGAGTTTTTGGCGTCCCGGGATGGTGCGACGGACCCGGAAATTCTCTCGGCCCTCGACGCGCTCCCTCCGGATCAGGCGGAGGTCGTCCTCCTGCACGTGGTGGAAGGGCTTGCGTTTCGCGAAGTGGGTGCGGTTTTGGGGATTCCCCAGGACACCGCCGCTTCCCGGTACAGGTATGGAATCGAGAAGCTGCGATGGACGTTGAAGATCGACTGAAGGCGTTTCGACTATGCTCGGACGCTTCCCGCGCACGAGACCGTGTGCTGCGGGCGGCTCGCCGAGAGCAGGTCGGAGTTCGAGTGTGGCGGTGGTCCTTGGCCGTCGCGGCGCTGGCCTTGGCCGCGGTAGTACCGATGAACCTGAGTTTGGAATCGACGCCGGCTCCCGTGAGGGTCCCAGACCTGACCGGGTTGCCGGAAGAACTTCATGAGCGGATTCGACTGGCTTCGCGCATTTCCGTGCCTCGACGTCGGTCTAAGGAGGTTGTCCCATGGACCCGCTTTCCTGGTTCTGGAACCGGATTCCAACCCTGAGAAGAATCGCGCGTTGGTGTTGCGTGGGGACGTCGGTGCTCCTCGTTCCCTGCGTCATCGCGTGGACGATCGCCAACGCGGTCTCCAAGTCGAAGTTGGAGCGATCCGTCGCCTCGCTCCGGTCGGACGGCTTTGCGGTCGGTACTTCGGAGATCGCGCCGCCTGCCGCGCGTCCCGAGGAGAACGGAGCCCCCTATTACACGGCCGCATTCGCCCTCCTCGGAAAACCCGAGGGAGAAGTCGCGGAGGCGTTGGCCAACCAGGACGGTTCTTCCTCGCTGGCCCCAAACCAACAAGCGACCGTGCGTGACTGGATCGCGAATCGAAAAGAGGCGCTCGATCTCCTGCGGCGCGCGCGATCGCGTCCACGATGTCGCTTCCCTCGGGACTACAGCCTGGGCCTCGCCCTGTGGCTGCCGGAAATCGCGGATTCCCTCTGGGCCACGCGAGTTCTTGCTTTTCAGACAGAGTTCCTGGTCGCCGAGGGAAAGGGAAAGGAAGCCAGAGAGTTCTTCCAGGACGGGATCGGAACGGCCGAGTGTCTCCGAGAGGAGCCCCTCCTTGTTTGTCAGCTGACTCGGATGGTGTGCTGGACAATCCTGTTTCGGTCCCTGGACCGATGCGTTACCTCGGCGACGCGAGAGGAAGATCTTCGAGCCTGGCAGGCCCTCTTGCCCACTTCGGATCGCTTCGATCGCATGTGGGAGTTCTCCTTGCGAGGCGAGCTGGCCATCGTGACCTACGAGGTGTGGCACTCGCCGGAGGGGTTGGACCTGAGGATGCCCGGTTTCGCCTACGTCCTACTTCGACCCCTCTTGCGATTCGACGGGGTGGAGTATATCGAGATCATGAGGCGGTTCATCGCGCTCTGCGAGAAGCCCTATCCCGAGGCTTGGGTCGAAAACCAGCGAATCCAAGGAGAAATCGCCGGCCGTACCGGCTGGAGGCATCCCCTCCTCACCGCGACAATTCCAGGGATCGAAGGATGCGTCCGGATTCGTGCGACCCACCTGGCGAGACTCGAGACGATCCGCGCGGGTCTCTCCTTCGAGATCGCCCGCGCCTCCGGAGGGTACCCGGACCGGGTAGAGGCGATCGACCCATTCACGGGTCGGCCGCTGGTTCTTCGCGACGGCAAGATCGTATCGATCGCTCCCGAGAAGGTGGATCCGATAGAGTGGAAGTTGAGGCGCCCATGAGTACAATGGGGGCATGTCCGAGGAATCCACCTTGGTGACGCAGGCGCATTTCCGGTATGTCGCGGAACGGACGACTCCGGAAGATCCCTTTCTGAAGGAGCTCAAGCGCGCGGCCGAGGCGGAGGGGATTCCCCCGATCTGGATCGCCCCCGAGCAGGCGGCGTTCCTGCAGATTCTCCTTCGCGTCGCGAAGGCGCACCAGGTCGTGGAGGTCGGGACGCTCGCGGGAGCTTCGGCCATCGCCATGGCGCGCGCCGGCTGCCAAGTCCATACGATCGAGCTCCTTGCGAAACACGCGGACTTTGCGGAGCGGTGGATCGCGAAGTCCGACGTTGCCGATCGCGTGCGGGTCTACCGAGGCGCGGGACGAGACGTTCTCCCGCGCTTCGAAGCCGATTCGATGGACGCCGCTTTTCTCGACGCCGACAAGGCGGGATATCCTTTATATCTAAAGGAATGTTTGCGGATTGTGCGTCGCGGTGGGCTGGTCATGGCGGACAACGCCTTCGCTTTCGGCCAGCTCTTCGACGAACGGCCGACCGATCGAGAAGTGCAGGCGATGCGCGCTTTCAACGAGATCGTCGCTGGGACGCAGGAGCTCCAGTCGGTCATCGTTCCCCTAGGGGACGGTCTGTGGGTCGGCGTGCGGCGCTGAGGGTGCGGCACTGCTTGTGGGGCGCTGATTCTCTGGCATCTGTGCCTTCTGTGGGTTACCTTCTGTGTCCTCAGTGTCCCGGGCCGTTAGCTCAGTTGGCTAGAGCGTCTGCTCGACACGCAGAAGGTCAGAGGTTCAAGTCCTCTACGGCCCACCATCTCTGACTCCGGGACGAAACAACGTCCCGATCCGTGCACGGCGCTGTCGTACTCGATCGACTCGGGCGAGAGCGCGATCGGCTGCGCGAAGAGCGACACTTCGAGCTGCCCCTCGCCCTTCTGTCCGGCGTGCCACACCACGTAGTCGACGAACCGCGTGATGATCGACTTGATGCGCTCCGGCTCGTCGGCGTGCTCTGCGATGAACGCGTCGAAGAGCGCGAGCGACTTCACGTGCGCGTCGACCGCGATCTCCTGCGACTCCTCGGCTTCGAGTTCCGCCTTGAGCCGGGCCTTGGACTCCTCCAGATCAGCCCGCTCCGATTCGAGGGCTTCGAGCTTCTCTCTCACGGTGGAGAGGGCGGCCATGCCGCCGTTGGCGAGAACTTCCGCCAGGTGCGCGAGCTGCTGCTTGATTCGACCGAGCTGAGTCGAGACGCGCTCGTGGTCTTCCTTCAGCTTCGTGATGGTTTCCGACACGAAGCTGTTCTCCTTCGCCGCGATCGACTTGATGCGCTCCGGCTTGAGATGGAGGTCCTTCATGAACGCGAGGACCGCGCGGTCGAGGGCCTCCGCCGGGACGTAGCGCTTGGGACAGACCGTGCCGACCGACTTCTCGGCCTGATTGCACCCGTAGTAGTGGTAGGCGTTGCCGTTCCGGCCCGTCGCGGGCTGCGGGACCATCTTGTGGCCGCACTCACCGCAGCGCAGGATGCCCTGCAGGAGGTAGACGTAGCTGCGGGGCTGGGTCTTTCCACCATGCTTGCGGTGGTTGTTGCGATCCATCAAGCGTTGGATCTTCTCGTGGTTCTCCCACGTGCGGATCGGATGCCACCCGGCGTCGTAGATCTGACCGTTGTGCTCCTGCTTCGCGGCGTAGATCGGGCTGCGAAGCATTCCGCAGATGACGGGCTTGCTATAGAGCGCGCCGCTCTTGGTCCGATAGCCGAGCCGGGCGAACTCCTGCACGACGATGTCGGTGCTCTGCCGTTCGAGGTAGAGCGCGTCCGCCGCGCGGACCTGCGAGGCGTACGGCTCCTCGATGGCGTACATCTTCTCCTTCATGACGTAGCCGCTCGGCGGCCGACCGATGGGAAGGCCCTTCTCCAGCCTCCAGAGGACCTTGTCCTTGACGCGGGCCGAGGTCAGCTCCCGCTCGTACTGCGCGAGCGCGACCAGCATGTGGATCTGGAACCGGCCCGCCGCCGTCGTGAAGTCGAAGTCCTCCTTCAGGGAGACGAGCTTCACGTCGTAGCGCTGCAGCTCCTCGATGAGCTTGACGAAGTCGCTGAGACTGCGCGAGATGCGGTCGAGCTTCGTGACGACGACTACGTCGATGAGCCGCGCCCGCGCCATCTCCAGGAGCTTCTGATAGGCCGGACGGTCGGTGTTCTTGGCGCTCTTGCCGTGCCGCTTGCCGTCCTTCTCGCCTTCGA
>CAZGKV010000195.1:0-5241 GCA_964526305.1 uncultured Planctomycetales bacterium
GCATCTGCACCCTCGGCGCCGCCACCGCGGCCACGATCCTACCGGGATGAGCTCTTAGGATCTCGTACCCATCTGGTGGAACTGGACCTCCTCCGGATGGGAGACCCCATGACGGTATACGGCGCGAATCGGACCTCCGACTACCGCATCCTGGTGCCGCGAGCTGCTTCGAGGCCGTTGCCCCTGATCGAACCGGGAGTCACCGCACAGGTCTCTTGACGGGATCGCCCTACGCATTCGCACGGGGAGGAGTTTTCGTGGAACCCCGCCCAGGACCGGCACGTCCAAGAGAGCAATTCAAACGAGGTGAAGGATGATCCGAGGAATTGTCGTGGCCATTCTGGGAGTGACCGGCCTTTGCGTCTCGCGACAGGAAGAGATCGGGAAAACGGACTGCTGGAGGATCTTCAAAAGGCAGGACAAGCACACCCCCCCGGACGTAAAAATCGACGCGTCCGCGGCGATCGAGATCGTGAAGAAGGCGCTCAAGGACGAGGAGAAGATCTTCATCACGAAGATGGAACTCGTCGAGCAGAAAAACACGCACGGGAAATCGTGGGTATGGTCGGTCGAGCTTCGGACGTTTCATCACGGTCATTGGGGCCCAGGGACCGTCGTCATCGACGCGCAGACGGGGAAAGCGGACGTCGCCCGGACTCACCTTCACAAGTAGAATGAGGATTCTGGAGAGGGGGGCCGCTTGGCCCCCCGACTCGGGCTTTTTTCGCATCGACTCGGAGAATCCTCATGCGGGGTTGTCTCGGGCCACGGATTCCTCGGGCATGGCGATTGCTCCTCCCGTCTCGGAGACGTACCCATGCATCGCGGAATCCGCGTGCTCGTAGTCGAAGACGATGCGGACGCCTGCGCGACGATCCGCGATATTCTCCGTACGGACGGCTATGAGGTCGATACAGCGCCGGACGGAGTCGCGGCCGTCCAATGCGCCTGGAGTGCGCCCTACGATATCGTTCTCACGGATCTTCGGCTGCCGGGGCTGAACGGCCTCGCGGTGGCACGAACTCTCCGGCGCGCGCTCGCGGCTCCGAAGATCATCCTGATGACCGGAACTCCCGACGGATTCCGCCGAGCGAAAGCGGAGGAAGACTGGCCGGTCCTGCGAAAACCCGTGAGCGCTCGACTCCTGGTCCACGTCGTGGGGGAAGCGGTTGCGGCTCCGTGAGGCTCACTTTCGCATCTCATGGACGCCGCCCTTCGCGGACCGCACCCGCACCGTGAGTGGGCCGGCTCCCTGGACGATCCAACGGACATACACGGTCCCCATTCCCGGAATGCGATCGATCTTGAGCTCCTGCGGCCGGCGCTTCTGTTCCGTCGCGTTCTCGAAATACCGGCTCCACGATACGAGACCTGCCATGACCCGGAGATCTTTTCCCTCCAGGGCGACGCGATCCGGCGCGGTGATCTTGCGATGAACGTCGGATTGCGTGCGCGTCGGCATGAGCTTGGGATTGACGATCGTGGCGGTGACCTCGGTGAGCCCTCCTTCGAGCGCGCGCACGTCGATCGAGTCCACCCGCACCTGGGCCATCTGGTCCGCGTGATAGAGGGTGAATGCCATGTTGCGGTGGCATTCCTCCTCGAGAAGGAAGGAGGGTGGCTGCCGCATCCACGACTTCTTGAATCCGCCGACCTCGATTCGTCCGTACTGGGGATGCTCCACCGGATGCCAGGGGACGATTCCGTCCCCGAGCAAAAGGTGCTTATTGAAGGCGTGCAGGTCCTCTCCTTGGCCGAACCACCCGCCTCCCTCCTTGCGGAAGAGATTGAAGGGAGTGAAGAGTTCGTTGGTGAAGGCGAAGATGCCGCGCATCGCGTAGAGCCAGTCGATCTCGAGCCCGTAGGCTTGATACAGACCGTTCGCGACGTCGAGATACCGATAGCCGGGAAGCATCTTCTCCCCCTGTCGTGCAAGCTCCGCATAGACGGCGAGGTCGCCGGCGTCCCAGGACTCCGAACGATCGCCGGGACCTCGAAGGATCATCCCGCCGGCGTTGTGATAGGACTGCGCGCCGGCGATGTTGGGATGGGCCGCGATGAAATCGGCCACCATCCGGTTTTCGGCGATCGAAAAGGGGTAGCGATGCGCGCCCCATTGGAGGTGCCGCGGCTGCCATCCCCAGGCCCAGTCGCGATTCGGATCGTAGAAGCCCGGACCGTCCTCGTTCACGCGACCGTCCCCGTCGTTGTCGATGCCTTCGTCGCCCAAGAGGCTGTATTCGCCTTTCTCGTCCGGCTTGCATCCCACGAGCATCTGAGGAAACTCCGGATGGGGCTTCCACCGTCCGTTCGGATCTCGCACCCGCATGTGCGTGATGTGGCCGTCGCCATCGAGATCGTCCGGACCGTCCTCGTCCACGAGCCCATCGCGGTCGTCGTCGACGGGACGCAGCCCCGATCGCGGCGAGTGCGTCGTGTTGGGCTTGCGAAGGTGTTCGTCGCGGGAATCGGGACTCAATATCGGCAGGAGGTAAAAGGTCCGCCCTTCCACGAGTCGGGTGATCGTCGCGCTTCGTCCGTACATCTCGAGGAGATACCATGCGGTATAGAGCACGACTTCCGGCCCCTGGATCTCGTTCGCATGGATTCCGCCGTCGATCCAGAAGGCGGGCTTGTCTTCGCCCCCTTTCGAGATCACGAGGAGCCACATCTCCCGGCCGCCATAGGACGTGCCGAGACTCTCGAGCCGGCAGAGCGAGGGAAACGTCTTGGCCAGAGATCGAAGAAGCTCCGTGGCTTCTGCATGGTCGCGGTACTTGTTCCATCGCGCAGGCACCTTCGGATCCGCCGGGGCTCCCATCGGTTCGTACGGCTTTTCCTGGCGGAGAAGGAGCGCGAAGGCGAGGGCGATCATTTCAGCTCCGTCGATTTCGAGTCGGCGCCGACCGACGGACTCCACACGAGTACGGTGATCTTTCCGCCGCCGCCCGCGACGAGCCAAGAGCGCTCGGCGCGGCCTCCGTTCCCCGCGAGACGCTCGACCGTCGTGCGAAGCGAGCCCGTCGTGAGTCGAACTCCCTTCGGCACGTCCAACTTCAGCTGAAGCGGATGCGGATCCCCCGTCATCTCCCCCATCCGGGAGGCGGTCGGAAGGTACCCGTCGTTGACGACCGCGGCGGTGACCCGGCGCACGCCGCCGCCCAAATCCTCGACGCGCAGCTCCGACACTCGGACGCGCGGCATCCATCCCGCGAGCTTCTCGAGGAACGTCAGATGCTTCTCCGCCAGCGGATCGAGTTCCTTGGCCGGAGGATTGAGAAGGACGAAGGGCTTGAATCCCCCGACCTCGACTTTGCGGTCCGGAAAATCGGGGTGTTTCACTTCCGTCCACTCGACGAAACCGTCGATCTTCTCCTGCGCGAGCCAACGGAACGCGCTGACCGGTTCGGCGCCGTTCGGAATCCACCACCCGCGCGCGGCGAACGACCACCGTCCGAAGTGGAAGTAGGCCCATTCGGAAAAAGAGCCCTCGCCCGCCGGCGGGGCGGGAGAGTCCTTACCCTCATGGATTTCCCGATAGCGTTCGGCGATCCACTCCAGGAACGGAGAATCCTCGGAGCGGATCGCCCAAGGGATGGAAGCGCGGTCGCTGTCCCCGTTGGGTTTCCAGGGGTGGAAGAGGTTGTCCTCGGGCGTGAAAGTGAAGACGGCCGCGATGTTCGGGTGAGAGTAGGCGAAGTCCGCGACGGCGCGAGATTCGGGCTCGGAAACCTGATTCGGTCCGGCCCCGACCGCGAAGTAGGGGTATCGGAAAGGAAAGTTCCGATTGAAGGAGACTCCTCCGGAGCCGTCCTCGTTGAACTCTCCGTCGCCGTCGTCGTCGCGACCCTCGACGAGGAGACGCCATCGGCCGCGCTCGTTCTTCTTGGGATCGGCCGGGACCAGGACGCGCGGCTCGTCGGGATGGGCCTTCCATCCGCCCGTGTCGTCCTCGACGCGCATCATCGTGATCCATCCGTCGCCGTTGAGATCGTCCGGCGGATCCTCGCCGATCTCTCCATCGCGATCGTCGTCGGTGCGGCGGTCGTTCCCCGAGCGCTCGAGGCGCACCTTCCGGAAGTACGCTTCGTTTGCGTCGGGGTTCGGGCGCGGCACGATGTAGAAGGTATTTCGCTCCAGGAGCGCGCCGCCCTTTTCCGCGATCAAGCGCGCCAGGCGCAAGGCGACCTCGGATCCGACCAGGTGCGGCCCGTGGACGCCCCCGACCACGAAGATGGCGGGTTTCTCGTGGACCTTTCCTGTCCCAAGGGTGAGAAGCACGACGTCGCGGCCGCCGGGGCTCTTCGCGATCGTCGACGCGGAAACGGTGTCGCTCTTCGAGAGGCGTTCGATCGCGGCGCGGAAGGATTCGTAGTCGGCGTAGCTCTGCGGAAGAAGAAGGGCGAGGAGCATCGCACCCTTGTAGCCGATTCGACCCCGGATTGGGAAGCTCTACCCATCCGAGAAAGGGCCTACTTCAGAGCGCGGAGGAGGGAAGGGGTCATGAGGATGCGGAGAGTTCGGTCCTCGACGACCGCAAGTCCCGCCTTCTTGAGGAGGAGGCGGCCGCCCCCGATGAGATGGGATATCGAGGCGGAGAGACTCGGTTCATGCCCGACGAGGACCGGAGTCTTCGCCCGAAACTCCGTGAGGAGGCTCAAGAGGCGCTCGGGGGAGGAGTCCGGACGGAGGAGATCGCTCTTCTGAGGCGGACCGAGGCCGAGCGCCTCGGCGAGGATTTCCGCGGTTTCGAGCGCCCGAGGAAGAGGGCTGGTGAGGACCCGATCGATCCCCAAGTCGAGCGTGCGGACGCCGCGTGCCGCTTCGCGCGTTTTCGTGCGGCCCTCGGGAGTGAGGGGACGATCGTCGTCGGCGATCTCGGGGGTGCCTCGTGCGACGGCCGGACCGTGGCGGAAAAAGACGATGGAAGGCATCTCCTGCCAGTCTACAGTAGAATCTTCCCGAATGGCGACAGGGATCGAATGCCTGCAGAAGGGATTCCTCCTCGAAGATCGAGGGTGCTTTCTTCCGTGGGGAATCTCGGAGATGCGTCTCGAGGAGCTGGCGTCCCCCGCGCGGAGCCGAGGGTGCCATATCGGCGTTAACTCCTCTACCGAGGCGTTGGATTTCGGGCCTGCGACGATTCTCGGAGGTTGGTCCGTTCCGAATCTCTTTACCCTTCCGCGCCATTGGGAGAACGAATTCGATTCGGTGTGGTCCAATCTGGCGGAAGAGAATGAC
>CAZGKV010000196.1:0-5202 GCA_964526305.1 uncultured Planctomycetales bacterium
TCCGGCATACTTCGTGCGAAGCGAAACTCCGTGGATCCGGATCCGAACGGCCCGATTCCGACCCGCGACCGCGAGAGGATAGTTCCGGTCCGGTTCCAACCGATCCGGAAGTCGGTGCTCCGGTTCGACATCCAGCTTTCGCGGTAGATTCTTTTCCTTCCAAGGAATCCCGCGCTCGGCGCAGAACTTCCGTACGTTTTCGGGGAGTTCCGCCGGCACGCGCTCCCAGACGGCCGAGATCTCTCCGCCCCGGAAACAGATTCGCACGACTTCGGTCCGCGAGCGGGGCACCAGCACCACGTGCCTCCCTTCGGCCACCCGGATGGGATCGGGAGTGAAGGGAGTGTGACCCCCGACCAGCGCCAGCCGCAGACGCGGCGTCGCGCGCATCCACTCCGCGACGACCACCGGGTCTTGGTGCGTCAGGAGAACCGCGGTCGTGCCCTCGGGGAAGTCCTTGGGGAGGCGATCACGATTCTCGGCTCCGAAAAACGCGATCTTCCGTTCCACGAGGATCGGTGCCGCACCGGTCATGCCGATCCGGGACTTCGACAGCGCCTCCCGAAGGCCGGCGGTCTCCGGAGCGAGGTCTTTCGCGGCGAGATGGAGGACGCGATACCCCGCCGCTTCCAGGAATCTCGGCAGGTGGTCCCGGAGTTTCTCGTGGGCATTGGCGGCGCGCGCGACCGTGCCCCCCGTGCTCACGACGACGGCGCCCCTCGCGTCCGGCGCGGATAACGAGTCCGAGACGGCGACGATCTCGACATCCTGCGCCAGGAGGAATACCGCGGGAATCCACAGTAGGGTCGTCATTGCCCGAGCTTCTCCAACCAATAACAGGGGTCCGTCCTTGGATCGGCCATTTGCTCCATCGTCCAGATCATGAGAAAGAGGTTCATGGCCAGGTTGCTCACCCAGAGTCGCATGATCAGGTTGTAGAGGATGCAGCAGTAGAGGCCGTAGACCGATCCGCCGTTCTTGTACCCCGCGACACAAAAGAGCATGGAGAGCCCGCAGAAGAGGTTCTGCACGCCCGACGTCGCGACGTAATCCATGAAAGCCTTATCGGTGGTGTTCTGTCCCTCGCCTTCCCAGCTGCGCCCCACGCATCGACCGGTCGCGGCATCGACGCTCCACCAGTAGAATTCCTTCTCCCCCTCGTTCCATTCCGCGGGGACCACGGCCACGACGGTAGGCTCTTCACAGGCGGCAATCCACGTGCGCGTATAGGCGGGCATCGCGGCGCGGTCGAGTCCCTCTCGTCGAACCACCGAGGCGTCCCCGCGGCCTTCCATGCGGCGGTGGGCAAAGAAGGCCACCGTGGCCTCGCGCTTCCCGGTCCGCGCGCACGGAGGCGTCGCGAGCTCTTCCAAGCACGTGTCCCAAACGCCGGATTCCAAGTTTCGCGGGCCGTCGACCGGCAACGCTTCGGTTCGGCCGAGCAGGAGCGGCGCGGTCTGGACGATGTCGAGGGTCGAACACACCCACCCTTCGCGTCCCTCTTTCCGGAGACGCATGTTCCGTTTGCTGACGAATAAGGCGGGGCGGTCCCAAAGAGCCGCGGCTCCCCCGGACATCCATGCCTCCTGCCGCTCCAGGGCGAAGCTGAGCGCCGGCGAGAGCGGAAGTCGAAAGAGCTCTGCGGTTCGAGTCTCGAACGGCCGTCCCCGGAGGCGGTCGGCGAGAGACCGCGCGAGAAGGGCCAACGCCTGAGACGACAAGAAGTCGCCGTACGTCGACGGAAGCGCGTGGGTCTGCAGGAAGAGATTCCACGACGTCATCGGATCGTTCGCGCGGAGGGGTGCGTCGTCCACCAACACGCGCTCGTGACGGCGAGTTTCCGAAGGACCCACGAGCCGGAGTTCGATCCAGACGCGCTCCAGTTTCGTTTTCGGCTGTTCGCCGAATTGATCCTCGAGGTCCATCCCGAAGTCGCGAACCATTTCCTGCAACTTTCCCTGGACGGGACGATAGGTTCTCCCGGCGCGGTCCCACGCGAGGGAAGTCCACCTCCGGGCGCCCCGGGCGAGAATCGCCTGAAAGCGGCCGGCCGCCGCCAGATGGCGATGCACCTGTTCGGGAGGAAGCCGGAGGAGCTGATCGGGCGCGGGGGTTTTCGGATCCACGGGCGCGATCGCGAACTGAAGGGGTTCGATCGCCACGTCCGCGGCATCCAGGGAGACATTCAGGAGCTCTATCTCCTGGGAGCGTCCTCGAACGGTTCTCGCCATGGCAAGTCGCAGGGTCAAGCGATGCTCGAGCTTGGGATCCGCGGCGGAGATTTCCGACGCCCCTTGACCGTAGGCCGTGCCGGGCTTGGCGTCGGCGATCGTGGGATCCAGGTCCACCCAACGCCCCGTCGAGGGCTCCTGCATTCGGACCCAGAAATGACCCTTCGCGACTCGGGAGCGAAGCCGGGGGCCTCGATCTTCCGCTCCCAACGAGACGCCGGCTTCTTTCAGGCGCCCGCGAAGGAAAGCCGTCTCTCGCGCGACCATTTCGCGAAGCTCGACTCGATGGTCCTTGCGTTCCTCGTTCGCGGCCCGCGTCCAGCGCTTCCACTCGTCCGGAGGGATTTGGAAGCGAGCCAGGATTGCCTCCGCGTCGCGACTCGGTTCCGGTTCCTCCGTGCCCGGATCTCGAAGCCCAAACGACCGCACCAAGCTTGCCGCCTGGTCGTCGGAGAGCGTTCCGGCTACGAGCCGCGTCTGCCGGCCGCACGTGACGAGCATGTCCTGAAGCAACCGCGCCTTTTCGTAGGCGTTTCCACCGCGGGAGAGGAGCACTCCGGCGCTTCCGCGCATCCGGCCTTCGTAGGGCTCGAAGGCGATGTGGTCGCGGACAAACGCGAAAATCCGCTCGGGGTTTCCGTCGAGCTCCCATGCCTTGGCCCGGAGATCCCAAGGACACGGTCCCGCTTGCGATTGTGCGTACGACGCCACGCGCTCCAGAAGGGCTGCGCGGCGTTCGTCGTCCGCCCCCGATTCCTGCGCCGGCGTCGAGGAGAGCGTCGGAGCCAGGAAGAGCGCGACGACGGCCAGGGCGAGTGTTCGCATGGATCCTCCCGGAATAGCGATGAGGAATCCTATCCGAGAATGCGGGCCGCCTCAACGAAACACACTGAGAACACAGAAGGCACAGATCGCGAGCCGCGGTTCGGTGTCCTCCGTGTGCGCGTCTGTCTCCCTCTTGGTCAGGAACCACCGTTCGGGACGCATTTCTGTGAAATCTGTGAGATCGCGACTTGACGTAGCGGGAGGTCTCCGTAGACTGGAGGTGCGATGAGATTCGACACGGCCTTGAGAGAGTACGTCCGGACCAAGATTCTCGACATCGGATCCGCGGATCTCGTCGTGGGGATCCCCACGTACAATTCCGAATCCACCGTGGCGCACGTGCTCCGGACCGTGGCGGACGGCCTCCTGAAGCACTTTCCCGGCAAGAAGGGAGTGGTGTTGGTCTCGGACGGAGGGTCGCTCGACTACACGCGAGAGGTCGTCCAGAAGATCAAGCTGCCGGGGGGGGTCCAGAGAATCATTTTCATCTACCGCGGATTGCCGGGAAAGGGGACGGCTCTTCGGGCGGTGTTCGAGGCTGCGGTCGCGCTCCGCGTGGGCGCGTGCGCCGTCTTCGACAGCGACCTGCGCTCCATCACGCCCGAGTGGGTCGAACGCATGGTGAATCCGGTCCTGACGGGATTCGACTTCGTCAGCCCCTACTACGTCCGCCACAAGTACGACGGCACGATCACCAACAACATCGCCTACTCGCTCACGCGCTCGCTCTACGGCCGCCGCGTACGGCAACCCATCGGAGGGGACTTCGGGTTTTCTCCGAAGCTCGCGGAGTACTTCACGCGCGAGTACGTGTGGGAATCGGACGTCGCCCGCTTCGGCATCGACATCTGGATGACCACGAGCGCGCTCTGCGAGGGATTCCAGGTGTGCGAGTCGTGGCTGGGAGCCAAGATCCACGATCCCAAGGATCCGGCCGCTTCTCTCGGACCGATGTTCCGCCAGGTGGTCGGAACCCTCTTCGAACTCATGCGAAAGTACGAATCGATCTGGTCCCGGACGAACGGAAGCACCTCGGTGCCGCTTCTCGGCGTCCCTCTGACGGCGGAGGCACCGGTCGTCGAGGTAGACGTCGGACGACTCCTCCGCGCCTTCCGTCAGGGCCTCGTCCACTTCGGGGACGTCTGGAAAAACGTGCTCGAGCCGGAGAACTACGGGGAATGGAGGGCGTTGGGCGAGCCCGCTCCGGTCGCCGCGGAACTCTGGGTCCGGACCGTCTACGATTTCGCCTCCGCCCATCGCGACTGGGACGAGGATCGCGGGGCTCTCGTCGAGATGATGACCCCGCTCTATTTCAGGCGAATCGCCTCCTTCATCCACGAAACGCGCGACATGACCACCGAAGAGGCCGAAGCCGTGATCGAGCGGCAGGCGGTTCTTTTCGAAGAGAATAAGCCGTATCTCATGCGTCGCTGCGGCATCGCGGCGGGATAGGAGGCCGCATGGCCGACTTTTACCAGACGGGAGTCATCAGTACGCTGCATCGCTTCCCCGGGACCAAGCTCGAGAAGATGGAAGCGGATCTCAAGAGATTCCAGCGGCAGCAGCCGGTCACGCTCCTCCTGCCGAGCCTCTGGTCCGAGTTCGAAGGGACAGCGATGCCGAAAATCGTCGAGCAGCTCCGGCCGGTGAAGTACTTGCGTCAAATCGTGCTGGTGCTGGGCCGCGCGACGGAGGAGCAGTTCCGCAAGTCGCGAGCGTTTTTCTCCGATTTCCCGGTGCCGGTCCGAATCCTCTGGAACGACGGGCCCCGCATCCAGGAGCTCTACCGCCTCCTCGAACAGAACAACATCTCCGCGGGTCCGGACGGAAAAGGGCGCTCGGTCTGGATGGGGATGGGTTTCATCCTCTCCGACGAAAAGAGCTACGCGGTCGCGCTCCACGACTGCGACATTCTCACGTATACGCGCGAGCTTCTGGCGCGTCTGTGTTATCCCGTCTCCAACACGAGCATGTCGTACGAGTTCGCCAAGGGCTTCTACGCGCGGGTGACCGACCGCTTCCACGGCCGGGTCACGCGGCTCCTCGTCACCCCGCTCGTCCGAACCCTCCAGAAGATGGCGGGGTATCTCCCCTTCCTCGTCTTCCTGGACAGCTTCCGGTACCCCCTCGCCGGCGAGTTCGCCGT
>CAZGKV010000197.1:0-5157 GCA_964526305.1 uncultured Planctomycetales bacterium
CCTCCCCGTCGCTACGCAACCCCCGGAACCGGATGGCCCGCTGATCCGCCTCGAAGTGGAATCCGGTAACGGCTATGTTCGCCGGATGCTCCTCGAGGAGATTCGAAATCCGCCGCCAGATTGAGATCCAGTCCTCGGTGGCCGAAGACGACTTCGCGCCGGGCCAGGGGGACCGGATAGTCCTTATTCATCCGTTCCAGGACGCGCCGGATCGACTCCAAATCGACGAGCGTCTTACGCTCCTTCTTCTTGAGGATGCCCGACGCGATGAGGACGCACTACATCCCGGCGGCGCTCATCGAGTTCGAGCCGGGCTATAATCTCCAGGCGCGAGGCCAGGATCGTTTGAAACTCCCTCTCCCCTGACAAGACCGCCCCATTCACCTGCCGATATCGACAGTTCATGCTCAACTCGCCGAAGATCGAACCTGCGTCAGGCGGAGCACACGTGGAGATGCCCGGGGCCGCCTGTCCTTTTCTTGGACCGGATTACGATATCCACATCTCGTCCAAGGGCGGTAAGGAACCTGATGAGGCGCTCGGTCGAGAACCCCGAGAGACGTCCTCGCAGCAGTGCCGAGACTTTGGGTTGATCGACGCCCAGGATTTTCGCTGCCGCCGACTGTGTGAGCCTGCGGCTCGAGATGGCCTCCGCGATCTTTGCGGTGAGTTCCGCTTTCGCGAGCGCCTCTTCTGGCGACGTGACCTCGAGATCCTTGAATACGTTGCCGCTGCTGGTCGTACTGTTGCTTTTGTGTTTCACGGGGCTCTCCTTTCGGCCTTGCGGTTTGCGTGAATCTCCTCGGCACGCTTGAGGCGCTTTTTCACGAGTTCGATCTCTTGTACGGGCGTCTTGATTCCCTTCTTCGACTTCTTCTGGAAGGCGTGCAGGACGTAGATAACGCCCGGCAACTTCACCGTGTAAACGGCTCGATACGCGTTTCCGTCAAAGTCATCGACGACCTCGAGAACCCCCGTCCCGCCGAAGCCCCGAAGGGGTTTCGCGTCCGGGTGCTTTTGGCCGGACTGGGCCAAGTAGAGGGCGTATCCCATGACGTGTCTCACTGTTTCCGGAAATTTCTTGAGGTCCTCCCTGCTGCTCGCGATCCACACGACGGGCCTCAGCGACGATGGCATCTTCATTGGAATATGCCAGTTATGGCATGATTCTGCAAGGAGTGTTGAGGCGCGCTCGAAAGTCCTCGAGGGGCCGTGGCGCCCGCCTCCATCACTTCTGGCGAGGTGGTGTCCATGTACTACTGAAGCACCTGCGTTCGGTGATGCCCGATCTCGTGGGAGACCAGATGCGCCGCCGCTTCCCGGCTGTGCCCCCTCACCGGTAGGTCCTTCATGCGGGAGACCGCGTAGGACCTGCGTAAGTCGTGGAAGGTCGTCCCACTGGCCCGTCCCACTCCGACACCCCGCAACTGGGCATAGATCCAGTCTGCGCAGGACTTGAACGTCGGGTAGCCCACCGGGATCAGCCCTCGGTCGCCGCTCGTGGCCGGCTTGACCGTTTCCAACGCCTCCGCCTGCTCCCGCGTGCGGATCAGGACGAAGCGCGAGGCGCCGCCCTTCGTGCCGCGCGTGATCGTGATGCGGTCAGGCTTCGCGTCCTTGTGCGGACGGAAGAGCGCGGTCTCCTCGAAGCGCACTCCGAAGTACCGGGCGAGTAGGAGTTGCGCGCGGATGGCCCGGTGCTCGACGGCGTTGAGGATCGACCGCCACTTCTCCTCCGAGACGCTGTTGCCGGTGCGCGTTTAACGCGGACCGGGCTCGATTCCAAGTTCGCGATTCGAGCGCGGCACGAGGTTGGCCTTGCCGATCTTCCGCACGAGCCAGCGGAGATCGGCGAGTGTGTTTTCGAGGGCGCGGCGGCCGTGTCGGATCTGTGCGACGAGTATGGGATGCACCCAACCCCGTTGTACCGGTGGCGAAGGGATCTCTTCGAGAACGTGCCGGCGTTGTTTGAACGATCAAACGGGAGCCGGGAGGGAAAACTGGAAAAGACCGTCGATGCGCTCCGGGAGAAACTGGCTCGGAAAGACGAGGTTCTGTCCGAGCTGATGGAGGAACACGTGAAGCTAGAAAACGGTCTTGGGGAAATCTGAAGGGGCTCTGGGTTGGCGTCGACCTGCGGGACGAGGTGATCGATTTCGTCCGGCGCTGGAACCAGAAGACCGAGATCGCCGTCGACCGTCTGGTCACCTGGGTAGGCCTGAGCCGGGGAAAGTACTACGAGTGGCGAGAGCGGTACGGAAAGGTGAATGAACACAATGGGTGGATCCCCCGAGACGCGTGGCTGGCCCCGTGGGAGCGCGAGGCGATCGTGCCGTCGTCGAGCGCTCCCGCGATACTCCAGATGGCCCGACCGGGATCCTTGGCGAGCGCCTTCGGGTCGAGGCTCACCTCCGGTCTTGTCTCGGGCCTGAGTCGCGCGGGTTAGCCCTCGAGCGCACGGATCCCCTCGTTGGCGACATCGAGGTTGTCGGCCGTGAGGCCGGTCAGGATGAGGTCGGTGCTCTTCCGCTTCTCGGCCAGCGCCGCGCGGAGCTACGGCGCCACTTCCGCGGCGATGATGCGCTTGAGGCCGGTGACGTCGTCGAAGACGTCGGTCCGGCTATCGCTTCCGGGAACTCCTCCAAGAACATCACGCTCTCGGAAGCATGTCCGCCAAGGGGAACTGTTACGACAACGCCGCGCTGGAGTCCTTCTTGGGCGACCCACGAAAACCGAGCTTTCGATTCGGTCGAGCCCTTTTACAATCGCGTCCGAATCCACTCGTTTTCGGATCATCGTTCCCCTCTTGACTTTGAGACCCCATGTTCGGCATAACTCTCTCCGGAACACTCCGTCGCTCTTCTCCAAGATATCGGGGCAAGATCACGAGCGCCATCCCCGATTTCTTGGAAAGCCCGTGCACGGCCGTGGAGGAGGACAACAAAGCATGCTCGACACCGCGCTGAGGGATTGGGCTCGAACCCGACTCACGGAGATCGGCTGGGCCGATGTGGTGGTGGGAATTCCCTGTTTCAACAGCGAGCGAACCATCGCCCACGTGATGAAGGCCGCGTCGGAGGGCATGAGCAAGTATTTTCCCGGAAAGGCGCTCCTTCTCATCGTCTCCGACGGAGGGTCCACCGACTATACCCGCGAGGTGGCCCAAAAGACGAAACTGGCCCGCGGAGTCGACAAGATCGTGACGATCTACCGGGGGGTCCCGGGCAAGGGAACGAGCCTACGATGCGTCTTCGAGGCGGCGCTCCTTCTCGAAGCGAAGGCCTGCGCCGTGTTCGACAGCGATCTGCGGAGCATCACGCCCGATTGGGTGAAGTCGGTGGTCTCGCCGGTCGTGGAGCAAGGGTACGACTTCGTCAGCCCTTTCTACGTGCGCCACAAGTACGACGCGACGATCACGAACAACGTCGCGCGGTCGCTGACGCAGGCGCTGTACGGCAAGCGATTGCGCCAGCCGATCGGCGGAGAGTTCGGACTCTCCGCCCCCCTCATGAGGTTCCTCACGAAGGAGGACGTCTGGGAGACCGACGTCGCCAAGTACGGCATCGACATCTGGATGACGACGGTCGCGATCTGCGAAGGATTCAAGATCTGCGAGACGTTCCTCGGCAGCAAGGTGCACGATCCCAAGGACCCGTCGGAGTCTCTCGGCCCGATGTTCCGCCAGGTCGTGGGGACACTCTTCGCCATGATGAAGAAATACGAACCGTTTTGGAAGAGAGTTCGGGGGAGCGAGGCGGTCCCCCTGGTCGGCGAGGTCATGAACGTCGAGCCGGAGGCCGTCGAGGTGTCCCTCGAGAATCTGGCGCGCCGGTTCCGCGAGGGGTTGGAGCACTTCGGCGTCGTCTGGAAGCAGGTCATGGGGGAAGCTCAATTCCGGGAACTGGACGTGCTGGGTCGCTCCTCGCCGGAGGCGCTCGATTTCCCGGTCGACCTTTGGGTGGACACCGTCTACGATTTCGCGATCGCCTACCAGCGCTGGGCCGGCGATCGGAAACAGCTCGTCGAGATGCTGGTCCCGATCTACTTCGCGCGCGTCGCCGGCTTCGTCAACCAGACCCGGACGCTCTCCGCGGCGGACGCGGAGGCGATCATCGACCGTCAAGTGCATCGGTTCGAAGAGATGAAGGACGCTCTCCTCGATCGGTGGGACGCGGGAACCCAGCAGCTGGACCTCCCACCTGCGTAAAGACGTGATCCGCTTTTCCCGAGGACGTTTGAATCTTGACGGTTCCGAGCGCTTGGAGTAGAAAGCGTCCGTCGGAGGAGAAAGCATGCACCCCTACCTCAGATCCGAGACGGGCCGCGGTGGAAACCTCTTCCCCCCGTGGGGCCCCAGGCCTCTCGGCAGGGAGTCGGACCATGTGGACGCGTGAGACTCTGCACTCCCTGTTGTCCGAGCGGCTCCAGGACTTCCGCCTCATCAGCGTCTGCAACCGCGAACCCTACATCCACCGACACACACCGGAGGGCATCCGATCCACCGAACCTGCCAGCGGAGTCGTGCGGGCGTTGGACCCCGTGATGCAGGCCACCGGCGGAACGTGGATCGCCCACGGAAGCGGGACGGCGGACCGGGAGACGGCCGACCCGAGAGGCCGGTTGCGCGTCCCTCCCGGCTCCGAACGCTACCTTCTTCGTAGGCTCTGGCTCTCGAAGGAGGAGGAGGAGGGATACTACTACGGCTTCTCCAATGAGACGCTGTGGCCCCTCTGCCACATCGCGCATCAGCGCCCGGCCTTCGAAGAGACCCACTGGAAGCAGTACGCGGCGGTGAACGCTCGGTTCGCGGACGCGGTCGTCGAGGAGGCCGGCGACGATCGCGTGCTCGTCTTCATTCAGGACTACCACTTCGCGTTGCTCTCCAAGCTCGTGAAGGAACGGATGCCCAAGGCGATCGTATGTCAGTTCTGGCATATCCCTTGGCCGAATCCCGAGGCGTTCCGCATCTGTCCGTGGAAATCGGAATTGCTCGAGGGCCTCCTGGGGAACGATCTCCTCGCCTTCCATATCCAGCACCACTGTAACAACTTCCTGGAAACCGTCGACCGGGAAATCGAATGTCGAATCGATCGCGAGAATTACGGCGTGGCGATCCGGGGAAACCACACGCTCATCCGGCCCCATCCGATCAGCGTG
>CAZGKV010000198.1:0-5113 GCA_964526305.1 uncultured Planctomycetales bacterium
TTCATCTTTCTCTTTTCGATCGGCGGCTTCTCCGGGCTGGTGCAGGCGGCGCTTGCGGCGGACATCCACCTCCACGATACGACCTATATCGTGGCCCACTTCCACTATGTGATGTTCGGGGGGACGGGCTTCGCCTTCTTCGGCGCGCTTCATCACTGGTGGCCCAAGATCTTCGCGAGGATGTACAACCGGAAAATCGCCAAGGGGGCGGCCGTCGGGCTCTTCGTCGGATTCAATATCCTCTACATCCCGTTGTTCGTGATGGGCTTCCTCGGGATGCCCCGCCGATACTTCGACTATCTTCCCGAGTACACGTTCGGGCATCAGGTCTCGACCGTGGGATCGTGGATCCTGATCGGGAGCTTCCTCCTCATGCTGTGGAATCTCCTGCGGTCGTTCCGTTCGCAACCCATGACGGATCCGAATCCCTGGAACGGAACCACCTTGGAGTGGAAAGTGGCCTCGCCTCCTCCGGTCGAGAACTTCGCGATCGTCCCTACGGTTCACCGGGGACCGTACGAACACGAACCCGAGGCCGTCCGGAAATAGAGACGAATGGAATATAAGCTCCTCGCGTGCCCTGCCTGCGGGGCCAACCTGGACGGAGTGGCGTCCGAGACCGTCGAATGCGGCGGCTGCGGCCGGGTCTTGGTCCGGGAGGCCGGCGGATACCGCGCGAAGTCCGGCGGCAACGGAGGTGGCGCCGGGCCTGCGTCCAACCCCGGCGTCCAGGCCGCCCTCGATCCGAAGAGAGTGGACATCCACGCTCTTCTCCACCACGAGGACTACGTGGGGGCGAAGGTCGGGATGTGGCTCTTCCTCTTCACGGAACTGCTCCTCTTCGGCGGGATGTTCCTCGTCTACTCGCTCTATCGCGCGAAGTTCTCGAAGGAGTTTCACGCTGCCGCCCTCGAGCTCAATACGGGCATCGGAGCCCTCAATACGCTCCTTCTCCTGACCAGTTCGCTCACGGTGGCTCTGGCGATCGCCGCGATTCAGAAAGGGAAGAGAGGGTTGTGCCTCCTTCTTCTTTGGGCCACGATCGCTCAGGGACTGGGGTTCATGGTCAACAAGTATTTCGAATGGAGCTACAAGTTCGGCCACAAAATTTATCCGGGTTCGCTCGAGATGGAGCAAAGCCGCACGGAGGGCGAGATCATCTTCTACAATTTGTACTTCGTGATGACCGGCCTCCACGGACTGCACGTGCTGATCGGTCTCGTCTGCCTGGGCTTTTGCGTCGTCTGGATCATGAAGAACTGGGTCCGGAAGGACGACTTCGTGGTTCTGGAGAACTCCGGGCTGTACTGGCACTTGGTGGACTTGATCTGGATCTATCTCTTCCCCCTCTTCTACTTGATTTCATGAGTCACGAACCCGAGCACGCCGGGGCGCATCACCACGACCCGTTCGCGGGGGGGCACCACGAGCAGCCCCACGAAGTGGGATACGGGGTATTCGTCCTCGTATGGCTGGCGCTCCTCTGCTTCACGGCGATCACCGTGTCGGCGGCCGGGGTGCATCTGGGGAAGTGGAACGTCGTCGTCGCTCTGGCGATCGCGACGGTCAAGGTCTTCCTCGTCCTGTCGTTCTTCATGCACCTGAGATACGAGAGCAAGCTCTTCCGGCTGATGTTCGGGCTCTCGGTCATGATCCTGGCGATTATTCTCGGACTGACCTTCGTGGATTGGGAACTGTGGACCAAACACTGACGCTCGCTTTCGGCGCCTCGAACTACGCCGACAAGATCGATTGGGTGTTCTGGTACGTCACGGCGATCTCGGCCGTGCTCATGGTCGGGATTACCGGCGTGATGGCTTGGTTCGTCTATCGATACCACCATAGCCGGAGCCCCAAGCCGGAGAACGTTCCGGACAGCACGGCCCTCGAGATGACCTGGACGATCCTCCCGACGATCCTCGTCATGACGATGTTCTGGTTCGGATGGAAGTACTTCAAGGAGCTTCGGAACCGAGAGGGCGCGGAGCTCGTGGTCATCGTCACGGGCAGTCAGTGGCAATGGCGCTACATGTACGTCGATGAGAAGGGGCAGAAGAAATTCGAGATCATCCCCGACGAAGAAGAGAAGAAGGGGGACGTGGACGAGCTTGTCCTTCCGATCGGGAAAAAGGTCGAGCTCAAGCTCGCCTCGACCGACGTCCTTCACGCCTTCTACGTCCCGGCGTTCCGGTTGAAGGAGGACGCGGTACCGGGACGGGAGACCTACCTTGCCTTCACGCCCACCCTGGAGGGCGTGTACCCCGTCTTCTGCGCCGAGTATTGCGGCGGCGAGGGCGATCGCGGAAAACGGGACGGCCATTGGAGCATGCTCTCCCGCGTGCGCGTGGTCTCGCAAGCCGAGTTCAAGGCCTACTACGACTCGAACGGTGCGGTTCGGCTGTGGAAGACCCAGAAGCCCGGCGGACCGGCCGCGGGCCTCGGAGAGCCCGAAGGATTCCGGGTTCTTCTCCGGAACAACTGCTTCACGTGTCACTCGACGGACGGGACGAACCGGCCGGATGGCCCCACGTTCCGGGGGCTCTACGGCTCGAAGCGCCGGATCGTCAAGGGCGGAGATGTCGCGACCGTCGACGCGAACGAGGACTACTTGCGCCGCGCCATCACGGATCCGGACGACGAAATCGTCGAGGACTATTTCCGAAAGACGGGGCCGATGGCGGCGCGCAAGGATCTTTCCGAATCGGACATGAAGGCGATTCTCGACTACTTGAAGGAGCTCCGGTGACGAAGGCGTTCCTGGAGCTTGCGAAGATCCGCATTACGACCTTGGCCGCGGTGACGGCGGCGGTGGGATACGGTCTCGGAGCGGATCGAGTCGGATGGGAGATTCTTCTCCCCGTCCTCGGGGTCTTTCTCCTCGGGTGCGGCTCCGCGGCGCTCAACCAGATGCAGGAGCGGGATCTCGACGCGCGCATGGAGCGCACGAAAAACCGGCCCCTCCCTTCGGGCCGCCTGACGTTGATGCAAGCCGGGGCGTTCGCGGCGCTTCTGATCGCGCTCGGCTGCGCGGTCCTGGCGCTGCGGGGGCCGATCGTCGTCGCTTTCGGTCTCCTGGCGCTCCTCTGGTACAACGTCGTGTACACCCCCCTCAAGCGGGTGACGGCGTTCGCCGTCGTGCCGGGGGCTCTCATCGGCGCGATTCCGCCGGTCGTCGGTTGGACCGCCGCGGGGCGCGGGCCGATCGAGGGACCGATCCTGGCGCTGGCCTTCTTCCTCTTCGTCTGGCAGATCCCGCACTTCTGGCTCATCCTCCTCTACGTCGGAAAAGACTACGAGCGGGCGGGCTTGCCTTCCCTGCATCGAGTTTTCAGCACTCGCCAGCTTGCGCGCATTACGTTTGTCTGGATCGTCGCGACCGGAGCGACGTGTCTGGCGATGCCCGTCTTCGGCCTCGGACGGGGCGGCTGGCTCCTCCTCCTCTTCCTCCTCCTCTCCACGGCGTGGCTCCTCTGGCAGTCGGCGACGCTTCTCCGGCCGGCCCAGGATCCGAAGCCGTTCCGCGGCCTCTTCTTGAAAATCAACGTGTATGCGCTTCTCGTGCTCGTGTCTCTGACGGTGGATAAGTTCGTATGACCTTCGACCTCCTGGCCTCGGCGCACGACATCGTGGAGCAGCTCTTCACGCCTCCCAGCGCGGGGCGGATGAGCCTCATCAAGTGGGTCCTCAATCTGACCTACCTCGTCCATCTTCCGTACCTGGGATTGCTCGTAGCGGGGACGACGCTCTCCCTTCTCCTCAACGTCCTCCATAAGCAGGACGGCGGGAAGAACCATCTGCGGATGGCCAAGGATCTCCTCGACCTCGTCGCCCCGAATCGGCCGGTCGGATTCATGCTCGGAGTCTTCCCGATCATTGCGCTCCTGACGTGCTACGGGCAGATCGTCCACACCGGATCGATCTTCTCCTACTATGTCTGGCTTGCGGTGATCGTGCTGGCGGCCCTCGGCGTCCTGGGGGTCTTCCTCCACAAGGAGCAGTGGGAGATGCGCGAAGGGCGCTGGCTTCCGCATTTTGCGCTCGGCGCGGGCGGGTTGGCGATGCTTCTGCCCGCCACCCTTCTTCTGTTCGCGAACGTCATCCTGGCCTCGACGCCCGAGCGGTGGCCGCTCGTGAACGATCCTACGGACGTCCTCTTCACCTGGGACATCGTGTGGCGGTTCGGCCAGTGGAGCGCGCTCTCGTGGGCGTTCCTCGGTGCGGGGATCCTCTTTTTCTTCCACGGTTGGGGAGACCGGCGCGCCGCGATGGACGATTCGTACGCGGCCTTCACCCGGAACATCGGCGTCGGAATCGGACTGGCCTTCATCCTCCAGGTGCCGGTGGCGATCCTCCTTGAGCTCTACAACAAGACGAATCCGTATTTTCATGGCGGCTACATGTTCGGCGGGACCGTGACGCTCCTTCCCGCCGCGGCGGCCTTCGACGCCTCGATCGTCGCCGTGGTCGGATGCATGCTGGTCGGCCATCTCCTCTACAAGATGATTTCCGAGAAGTCGGCGCGATTCGGGGCGCACGTCTTCGTCCTCCTCATCGCGGTCTACGGCGCCTGGATCATCGGCGGTCAGCTCCAACTCGGTGCGGCGCTCCAGGAGCACGAGATCGCGCTGGCGGCGAAGGCGACCGAGGAGGAAAAAAAGATCAAGGCGGAACTCGCGGTCAAGGAGGAGACCGATCCGGCGAAGCGACTTCAAATCGGGGAGAAGATCTTCATGGCCAGTTGCACGAACTGCCATGTCGCCGATATGGTGACAAAATCGAACGGTCCCGGCCTCCTGAAACGTCTCCCCCGATACAAGGGGACGGGCCGTGATCTTGCGAAGTGGATCCGGGAGGGGAAGAAGACGGACGCTCCGGATTCCCCGGAATATCAAGCGATGACGGGACAGGACATCCGGGGGCACAACATGACCTACCTCATCGAGTACCTCATGAAGAGGCTGGAAGAGGGCAAATGATCAAGCAGCTCCCGCTGGCCGGGATGTACGGATTCTTCGGCACGATGATCCTGGGCCTGCTCGGTCTCCGGTATTACGCGACGTCGCACGCGACGAATACGGAGCAGCCGATCCCGGAGTTCAGCCATTTCAAGCAC
>CAZGKV010000199.1:0-5098 GCA_964526305.1 uncultured Planctomycetales bacterium
GAGCGCTTGGTTCGGGACCAAGAGGTCGTGGGTTCAAATCCCGCCGCCCCGACCAGCCTCCGCTCGCCGGAGCGAAGTGACGGCGGAAGCGGAGGCTGCCACGCCGCAGCCAACTCCTGAACCGGCGAAGGCGGGCCACCCCGCGGCGAGCTACGGCTTGGCGGGCCATCCTCCTTGTTCGCGACGAGTAACCGATGGGCGACCATTCCTCAAAAACCGGGGGTGGGTTGAACCGTCCGGGCGAGGGGACGACCGGATATACTCACCGATACGGATGTCCTTCAATCTGATCGCCGAAGCGTGGAATCCCGTCCTCTATGCCGACGGGCGGTTCGAGCGCGTCGGGATCGGGAAGGCGTCGAGCGCGGCGGGCGGGATCCGCCGGATTGCGGCCTCCAACCCGATGGACAACGTGGCGCTCTTGCGATTTCTGCTGGCGGTGCTTCTCTGGTGCAAGCCGAACCTGACCGACTCCGATCGTACGCTGCTCGATGGAGCCGACGGGATCCCGGACGGCTGGCTCAAGAACCTGGGAACGGTCGAGGACCCCAACGACGCGTTCAACCTGTTGGGGAATGGAAAGCGGTTCTATCAGGAGAGCGCCAGTTCGAACGAACGGCCTGACGGAGACCTGCTCGTCGAGTTCCCGACCGATACGAGAATCGCGCACTTCCGCCATGTGCGCGACATGGGATACGGGCTCTGCCCGGCGTGCTGTGCGTTGGGGATTGTCCGATTCTGCGCGTTCGCCAATGCGTACGCCAGCGGGCGTTACACTTCGGCGGTGAACGGCCCGACGCCCGCATACGGCGTCGCTCAAGGAGCGACACTCCTTCAGACGCTGCGTCTTCACTGGCCTGTCAACGGCCCCGCCGACCGAGAACCTCCGTGGTTGTGCAACAGAGCCCCCTCGAAAGACGATCTCGATATCGCGACGGTCTACGCCTGGCGCCCCCGAAAGCTGTGGCTTGGAGATCCTGAGGAAGAGGCGGGCGTTTGCGCCTATTGCGGACAACGCGCCAATCTCGTCAGGAATCTGTCCTTCGCGGGCAACTGGAAAGCGCCGTTTGAAACCAAAGGTCAGCAGAAAAAACTCTGGGACCAGGATCGGCACCTGCTCCTCGTAGACAGGGGTCAGACGGCCGGTGAAGAGGGAGAGGGCGACAAGTCGGATCAACATCAGTTCGCTACGGCATCAAAGAAGAAGAACCATGCCGTCAAGACCACACTCGGGTTTCCGTCGACGGGATCGAAGGTGGCCGTGCATGCGCGATTCTGGCGGCGCGTCCTGAGCGCCAAGCTCACGGAGGTCGGAGATCAGGGCTCCCTTCCCGGACCGATCCTGGTGGCGGGTCCCGCAGCGAATAAGGGGCTGTACCAGGACGCCACATCGCTTTTCCTGCGTCCTCCCCTAGGGAGTGCTGCGCTGGCACTTGACGCTGTCGACAGGGTGGTCAGCAAGCTACACTTCCTCCTGAGGCGGAGCACGCCGAATCCGGATCGCCTGCACCCCAACCGAGCGGCCGCGCTCGATGCGCTCTCTCCATCGATCGAGGCCGATTTGCGTCGGGATATCAACCGACCGTCGGCCGGTTTAACTTCTCTGGTGGACACCTTGCGTCGGCCGCTTCGGCATGCCGTCGAGAAGATCGTCCGCTCCACTACGCCCGGCTGGCTCCTGCGGTCGCGCGAGGCCGTGGAGCGGGCGCAGGCCGCGCTTGATGGGGTCCTGCGTGACGCCACCGCTCCACCGAATGAGGGACCATCGCCGCGGAACGCGGCCAAGCCGAAGCACACGCAGAAGAAGAAGGGAGACGGCCCGTGAGCCAGACCCTCGCCTACATTAACCGGCTTGAAGATCTCCAAGAAGGCGAGCGCTCGCGTCTGCGCCGACTCGCCGGAATGCCACTGGACGCAGCGCTGCCGGGATTCGACCTGTTCACGGGGCTCTGGTGGCCCCTGCGGCAGGCCAGTCCGGTCGCGCCCCGGCGGGAGACGTCGTGGCTCGTCGGCGAGAGCATCGCGAGACTCGGCCAGTGCGTCCACGAGATCACGGACGGATACGGGATCAAAGCGGAACGCCTCTGGTTCTCGCCGGGGGGGCGCTACCGGCTCACGTGGATCGACTCGCCGGCGAAGCAGGAGAGGAGCGTCGTCGACGACAATGCCGACGTGAGTTCGCTCGATGGGCTTGTTGAAAGGCTAATGAGGGGGGGAGAGCGGGAATCGAGTACCCCGACCGGGAGAGCCGGGCGGTGACCGACGATAGGGTTTTCCTGCGTCTGGAAGGGCCGCTCTAGGCCTGGGGCGATTCGTCCAAGTTCGTCATCCGCCGGAGCATGGAAGCGCCGACAAAGTCAGGCGTGCTTGGCCTGATCTGTTGTGCGATGGGGCTCTCGCGCGAACATGCCGGCGATCGACTCCCGCATCTCAATGCACTGCGCCTGGGGGTTCGCATCGACCGGTCCGGCATTCGTCGGTGGGACTACCAGACGGTGGGCGCGAGAACCGGCTTGACCATGGCACGCGGCGGTTTGAAGACGGGCGCGCCAGGCACGATGGTCACGCGCCGCGAGTACCTCGCCGATGCAAGTTTCCTGGTCGCTCTTCAGGGCGAGCCGGCTATGATCGAGAAGGTCCGGGAAGCCCTGGAATCTCCGAAATGGCCGGTTTTCCTAGGCCGCAAGTCCTTCCCGCCGACGAGGCCGATCTTCGATGGCTCCGTGCCGTGCGAAGACCTGCCGTCTGCGTTCCGGCGACGGCCCTGGCGCCCCCGCTGTGCGGGCGACGAGCGACCGGCGGAGGACGGCGTGCCATGCCTGATCGAGTGGCGCCCCGCGGACGCCGGCGATATCGCCCCCGCCGACGCCGAGGTCTGGTACGACGTGCCCGTTTCATTCGACCCGCCGGTCCATCAACCGAGGTTCGTCGTGCGCGAATCTCGTCTCGATGCAGATCGCAACCTGTGCGTCCTCTGCAAGCTGCCCGGCCCGCGGATGACCGTCCAGCATGTCACGTACAGAAGGGCCGGGGGGGGCAAGTCGTTGGAGGATCTCGGCTCGCTGTGCCGCCTATGCCATGACGCCGTGACCATGATCGAGTACGGCCTCGGCATGGGCTTGGATCGGATCGACCCCGAGCAGCCGCGCTGGCGCGACAAAATCATCCGCAAGCGCGAGGAGATCATCGAAATCCGCTCGCTGGAGACGCGTCGTCGCCGACTGGCCCCGGAGGAGGTGGAATAGGCGTGTACCTGTCGACCCTTCTGATCGACGTCGGCAAGAATCCCGACCGGCCGCGGCCTGGGCGTTCTTGGTTGCGCAATTTCTACCGCGTTCATCAGCGGCTCTGCATGGCCTTTCCCTCGACGACAAGAAAGTCGGACGACGGGGACTTTCTCCGACCGTACGAGCCCGAGGATAACGGATCCGGGCAAGTCCATGTCGAACGCAAGACGGAGGCCGGCTTCCTGTTTGGCATCGACCCGCGACCCGGCGGCGGAGTGGTCATCCTGGTCCAGTTCGCAGTACGTCCGGACTGGGACTATGCGTTCCATAACGCCCGCCACCTGCTGTCGGCCCCTCCGGAATTCCGTGAGTTCGAACCCTCCTTCACGAAGGGCCAGGCGCTCCGTTTCCGGCTCGTGGCGAATCCGACAAGGCGCCTCTCTCCGCGCTCGATCGGCGCCGACGGGAACCCCGTCCGAAAGGGCGTTGGGAAACGCGTGCCCGTCCCAAGCGATCAGTTGCACGAATGGCTCTGCCGCAGGGCCGAAGAGGCGGGGTTCGCCGTCGACGGGGACTCCGTCGCGGTTCAGCCCGGGTACGTCTACGTGAACGAGCAATTGCATGGAAAAGGGCATCGGCCTCGCTCGGTTCGCTACGACGGAACGCTCAAGGTCACCGAGCCGGATCGTTTCATGGGCGCGCTCGTTCGGGGCATCGGCCCGGCCAAGGCGTTCGGGCTTGGCATGCCCTCGGCGGTGCCCGTATCGTCGCCTGTAGCGGAAGCGGAAAGCAGGAGGCCGCGATGAGGATTGCCGGAAGGGACGTCGCCGACGAAGCGTTGAAGGACCTCTGCCGCAAGTGGAAGATCTGCCGATTGGCTCTCTTCGGCTCCGCGCGGACGGGCCTGCTCGGTCCCGAAAGCGATGTGGACCTTCTGGCCGACTTCGAGCCGGACGAAACTTGGTCCCTCATGGACCTCGCGCGGGCAGAGGAGGACTTTGCCGGTCTGATCGGGCGAAGGGTCGACCTGGTGGACCGGGCGAGCCTCCAGCGGAGCGCCAACCGGTTTCGGCGCGACGCCATCCTGAATTCGGCGGAAGTGATTTATGCCGCATGATCCCCTCTCGGCTGTCTTGGACATGGTGCACGCGATCGAGCGCGCTCGGAGACTGGTGTCCGGCTTGGACGAAGCGGGGTTATTGGAAGACGAGCGGGCCCAGTGGGCCGTCTTCAGCCAGGTCGTGATCGCGGGCGAAGCCGCCGGCCGCTTGGACTGAGCTTTCCAGGCCGCGCATCCGGGGATTCCGTGGTCAAGCGTCATCGGGATGCGCCACAGACTCGTGTACGGCTACGACAGCGTCGACTGGGTTCGGGTTTGGAAAACGCTCCGAGAGGATTTCCCGCCGCTCTTGGACTCGTTGCAGGCGCTTTTTCCGGCGAGCGACAAGGATGAACAGGCGACATGAGGATCAAAGATCTTCACCTCCTGCCCAGGTTCCGTGACGGCTGGAGCTACCTCTACGTCGAGCACTGTCGCGTGGATCAAGAGGCGCGCGCGGTCGCGGTTCATGACGCGAAGGGAAAGGTGTCGGTACCCTGCGCGAATCCAGAGCTCCTGACATAGTGGGAGGCGGATTCGCGCTAAACACCGGTGTAGAGCCCCTGAAACGCGGTTTCGAGTAGGTCCGCTTTTGCCCGTGGGTGCGGACCCAAAACTGTCCGCTTTTTCGTTCGACCCGGAGCCGGTGCCGTTCACCATGGATCGCGATCCGCTTCATCGCTTCGGTGACCGGCTGCTGGCGCGACTGGGACTCCTCGACGACGCGGCTCCCCTCTTCTGTTCGGGCCACGTCCCGCGCGCCGGCGTTCTC
>CAZGKV010000200.1:0-5037 GCA_964526305.1 uncultured Planctomycetales bacterium
CGACTTCCGCCACGGTCGCGCTTCTCCTCCTGGTGGACAAGTCCGGCAGCATGGCGGGAGACAAGCTCGAGTTGGTCAAGGAAGCTTGCCGGGTGACCGCCGAGACCCTCGGACCGGGCGATTCGATCGGCGTATTGGCGTTCGATACCAAGCCGCATTGGGTCGTCGAATTCACGGCCCCCGACCGGAAGGAATTCATCCGCGATCAGCTCTATCGCCTCCTGGCCGACGGCGGAACCGACATCTTTCCGGCCCTGGTCGAGGCGCATCGGGCCATCCTCACCCATGCCCGGGCTCGCGCCGCCGGCATCAAGCACGTGGTCCTCTTTTCCGACGGCGACACCCGGCCCGCCGACATTCCCGGCCAAGTCCGCAGGATGGCCGAGGCGGGGATTTCGCTGTCGACGGTTTGCATCCTTCTCCAAGACTTCGACCTCTTCCTCATGAAAGAGATCGCGGAGTTGGGGCGCGGACGATTCCGATATACCAGTTCGTTCGCGCACGTCCCGAAGCTCTTCACCGAGGAAGCGCGCACCCTTCTCGACAAGCGACCGGGAAAAAAGGAGAACGACCGGTCCACACAGACGGATACGCGCGGCGGAGACCAAGGGGACTCGTCCGGGTCCCTCCTCCCAAAGAAGCTCGAGGAGCATGAAATCCTCTGGGAAGGCCTGCCCGCTCGCCTGCCTCCCCTACAGGCGATTCTCCCGTCGAAAAGAAAAGAGGGCGCGCGCGTTCCCCTCGGTACCTCGGAGGGACGGCCCTTGCTCGCGCTGACCCGGGTCGGACTGGGCCGGGCCGCGGTCTGGACGAGCGATCTGGAGGGACGCTGGAGCGGGGAATGGCTACGGTGGGGGGAGACTCCGAAACTTTTCGCCCATCTCGTTCGACACCTCTCGAGCGCGGCGGAAACGCCCGACCTTGCCGACCGCGTCACCATCCGATCGGGAAAAGGACGGATCCACGTCCGCGTTTCTCCGGACAGCGGCGAAGAACGCATCCGGCTGGGACGCCTCCGCCCCGATCGCGAAGAGATCCCCTTCCGGCCGGATCCGGACGGGAGTCTTCGAGCAACCGTGGAAGCCTCGGACGATCCCACCCCTCTCATCCTGACGCGCGAGTCTTCGGGACGAGTGGAACGCGTGACGCTCCTCGTCCCGCAACCCTACCCGGCGGAATACCTTCCGACCCCTCCGGTCTCGCGAGAGGGAGGACGCCGATCCCCGGCTCCGGAGCGGGAGCGAAAGCGCCCGGCGACTCCGTGGCTCTTGCTCGCGGCGACGCTCCTCCTCCCCCTCGATGTCGCGCTTCGGAGGATTCGATGATCACGTTCGACTTCGCGCGTTCGATGAGCGCGGCCGTCGGCGCCGGCGGGATCACCGACGAGGAGCTCTCGAGGGAAATCGAGCGCACCGGCGAGGTCTGCCGGAAACTCCCGAAGTGGGGATTCTGTGAACTGCCCTACTCGGAGGAAGTGGCGTACCGGGTCCTTCGCGCCGCAGCGGAATGGAAGCCCTCGCCGCGGACCTTCGTCCAGATCGGAATCGGCGGATCCGCGCTGGGAGCCACGGCGCTGGCCTCCGCCCTCCGAGTTCCGAGCTCCCCGCGCTATCTCGCTTTGGATAACGTGGATCCGGAGGAGTGCTCGGCGGTACTGGCGGAGCTCGATCCCGCGGAAACGGTGTACCACGTAGTCTCCAAGGGAGGCGAGACGACCGAGACGATCGCGGCGTTCCTCTTGGCCCTCGAGCGGGCGGGAGAGAAGCGGTTTCTCGTCACCACGGGGAGTTCCGGATTCCTCCGCGATTGGGCGCGCCGGGTAGGTGCGCCCGTCTTCGACGTTCCCGAAAACGTGGGCGGTCGATACAGCGTCCTGTCCCCCGTGGGGCTGGTCCCGGCGGCTTTCCTCGGGATCGAAGTGCGCGACCTTCTCGCGGGAGCCGTCCTCGCGGACGAAGCCTGCCGGCGCGAAGATCCGCGCCGGAATCCCGCCTACTTGCTGGCCGTCGTCCCGCATCTGCTCGACCGCCTTCGGGGAATGAAGATTCACGTGATGATGCCCTACGCGCGCGCCCTCCGGGACGTCGCGGACTGGTGGCGACAGCTTTGGGCGGAGAGTCTGGGCAAGTCCGCGTCCGTCGGACCTACGCCCGTTCTGGCGCTCGGCGCCACCGATCAGCATTCCCAAGTTCAACTCTACAATCAAGGTCCCAACGACAAGTGGATCCTGTTCCTGTGGCCGGAGAAGTTCCGCGCCGATCCTGCCGTTCCGGCTCTCTTTCCCGACCAGCCCGCGTGCGACTATCTGCAGGGCAAGCCACTGTCCACCGTCCTTCGCGCCCTCCGACAGGGTACCGAAGAAGCGCTGACGGCAAACGGCCGACCCAATGCGGCGCTCTCGCTCCCGGAAATCAGCGCTCGGACCGTGGGAGCGCTTCTCTACACCTTGGAAATGGCGACGGCGATCGCGGGAACGCTCTACGGCGTGAATCCCTTCGATCAACCCGGGGTGGATGCGGGAAAGCGGTTCGCGTTCTCGCGACTGGGACGGTCCGGCTTTCCCTCGGCGACTTCGACTCCGGGAGAGGACCGCTACGTCTTGCGGGCCTGAGTCTGCTTCAGGGCCGTTCGAACCGCCTGCCGAAGCTCGTCCGGCTTGAGCGGCTTCTGCAGGTATCCGATGGCGCCGCTGTACTCGGCGCGGAGGCGCTCTTCGCGATACGGCCTCCCGCTCACGAACAGGATCGGAATCCCGTCGGCGATGAGCATGTCGCAGAGGTCGTATCCGTCGAGGCGGGGAAGTCCGATATCGAGAAGAATCAGGTCCGGTCGCTGCTGCCGAGCGGAAGCGATCGCTTCGTCCACCGTCCCCGCCGTGTCCAGGATCCAACCTTCCTTCGAGAACGCCCGCAACACGAAGTCGCGGAAATTCTCGTCGTCATCCACGATCAGGATGCGCTTCTCCATGTCCGACCCTCTTTGCGAAGTATACCTCAGAATGATTGCGTCGAAGAGAGGATCTCGAATATAAGTCGGGAATGAGAACTCTCTGCGCGATTCTTCCCGGGCTGCTGGCCTGCGGATCCGTCTCGATCCGTGACGTGCGGGAGGCGGAGGATCGCAGGGAGGCAGGTTCGGAGAGGCTCCGGCGCGCCTTGGATTCGGAGGACGCGGAGGTCCGTTCTCGGGCGGCCCTGGCCTACGGACGGATTCAGCATTCGGACGATCTGGCTCCGCTCGTCGCGCGGCTCGCGAAGGAGTCGGACGGCTCGGTCCGGCGATCCCTGCTCTTCGCGGTCGGGCAGATGGCGTTCGGCGAAGAGTTCGTCGAGAGCGGAGCCTCCGAGGACGCGGTCGCGGCTTTTCTTGTCGATTCCGACCCCGGGACCCGCCGGGCCGCGGTGGAGGCGTTGGGAAAGTTGGGAGGCGCCCGCGCCGCGGAGCGAATCGTGACGGCCTTGCACGATCCTTCCTCCGACGTTCGCGGCGAGGCGGCGGTGGCGCTCTTCCGATTGCGCTTCGTGCCGGTGTGGACCGGCCGCCGAAAAGACCCGCCGGTCCTTCCCTCGGTCGCGGTCAATGCCCTCGTCGACGCGGCGGCGGATGCCGACGAGAACGTCCGATGGAGAGTCGCCTATTCGCTCGCCCGCTATGGGGAGCCCGCGGCCGTGAGCGCCCTCAAGAGACTGGCCGCCGATCCCAATGCTTGGACGCGTCTTTTTTCGGTGCGGGCCCTCGGAAGGAGTGGGGCCTCGGGGACCGCGGACACCCTCCGACTTGCGCTGCGGGATCCCGAAGCGTCGGTCCGTCTGGAGGCGGTTACGGCGGCGGAGCGTACGAAAACCTGGGACCTCGTGACGGCGGAAGCGGCCGCGGATCCCTCCTTCCATGTGCGAGCGGCCATCGCCCGTGCCCTCGGAACGGTGGAGGCGGGCCGCGTCGAGCTCCTGGAGAAACTCAGCCTCGATCCATCCCCCACCGTGCGGGGCGACGCGCTCGCCTCTCGGGTCCGGCGAGGGGATTCGGCCGCCGGACTCAAGGCTCTCGCCGATCCTCATTGGCGCGTGCGCAAGGCCGCCGCCGCCGCGGGAGGGCTCGATCTCGCCGAGAGGGCGTTCCGCGATTTCGACCGGCGCGTCCGTTCCGCGGCCGTCGAAGCGCTCGGGGCGCTCCGCGACCCGAAGTCCGCCGCGCTCATTCGAGCGGCGCTGGAGGAAACCGATCTGGGACTCAGGCTCGCGGCCGTGAGCGCGATCTCCCACCGCGAGGATCTCCCTCGGCTGGATCTGCTTCGGAGCGCGTACGCCCGTTCCTTGCGGCGCGAGGACGTCGAAATCCGGGAGGAAATCGCGGGCGCGGCGTCCGAGCTACCCGGTTCCTCGTCCTTCTTGCGCGAGCTCTTGCGCGACCCCGCTCCGAGCGTGCGCTCCAAGGCCAGACGGGCCCTCCTCAAGAAGGGCGAGCGCGCTCCCATCGAAAGGGTCGCCCATGAAACCAGCCCCTTCCTCGACCGGGCTTTCGCGAGCGCTCCGGTCGTCGTGCTCGAGACCGATAAGGGACTCGTCGAGATCGAGTGCCTCCCGACCGAGGCTCCGATCCACGTGGCCAGTTTCGTTGAACTGACTCGCCGTGGAGTCTACGACGGCCTCCTCTTCCACCGGGTGGTCTCCAACTTCGTGATCCAAGGAGGAGATCCTCGCGGAGACGGATCGGGGGACGCCGGATACCATCTGAGGGACGAAATCAATCGAGTACCGTACGACCGCGGAACCGTCGGAATGCCCAAGGGGGGAAAGGACACCGGCGGATGTCAGATCTTCATCACCCACACGCCCACGCCGCACTTGGACGGCAACTACACCGTCTTCGGGCGGGTCGTCTCGGGAATGGACGTCGTGGATCGCATCGAAGAAGGGGATCGCATCCTCAGGGCCCGTGTCCGCGACTGATCACTCGTTCCGGGCACCGGACTCCGCCTTTTCCGGCGCCGGCGCCGAGTTCGACTCGTACACCTTGGCCCGATCCAGGATGATCCCG
>CAZGKV010000201.1:0-4935 GCA_964526305.1 uncultured Planctomycetales bacterium
CTGAGAGGCTGTGAAAATCGGGCCGGAGGCCCGATTATTTCACAGCCTCTCAGTCCAGCATTCGCGCGATGCGTTCCATCACCAATGAAGCTCGGCCCAGAAGCCTGCGCTCATCGGCCCTGAGCCTGGATAGTTTTCTACTCAGGGAGGTGAGGCGCCCAGCTCGCCCCTGTTCAAACCTCCGAACGCCTTTGGAGGTAGCGGAGATGTGAATGGCGCGGGCATCGATTGGATTCCTCCGCACCTTCACCAACCCCGCATTTTGTAGTGCCGCTACAATTCTGGTCATGGTGGGAGGTCGGACCTGTTCGGTGACCGACAAGTCGCTCAGGGTAATCGGGCCGCGAAAGACAATGACGGAGAGTGCTGAGAGTCGCGGCCCACTCAAGCCACTCGCATCGTCCTCCTTTCGGAGCCTCCGAAGGAGATGAATCGCGGCGGAACGAAGGCGATCGGCCACCGCCTTCGACCGGTGTACCGTGTGCCGGGCTTGACTGTGCACCATGCAATCATTCTATAGTTAGCATTGCTAATTAATCAACGGCGCCAAGATAGGCGCGGAGGAGAATGTGTGGCAAGCATCAAGAGCCTACCGGAGGCTGTACAAGCGGGCGACGTTGCCGCAGTACGAGAAGCGATCCGGTTGGGGAAGGTGAGCATCAGGGGAGAGACGGGCGAGAGCTTGATCTTGGGCGCTCTCTTTCGCGGCCACAAGGAAATCGCTATGCTCCTGGCCGACTCCTGTGAGCTGAATCTGTTCGAGGCAGCGGCCATGGGGAAGGTGGACAGAATCAGGGGGCTGCTTTCCACGCATCGCGACATTCTCAACGAACGCGCGAGCGACGGATTCACCGCGCTCCATTATGCGGCCTTTATGGCCCATCACGAGGTGGCTACCCTACTTCTTCAAGGGGGTGCCCGCGTAGACTCGCGATCCAGGAATTCGGAAGAGAATACGCCTTTGCATGCCGCCATCGCAGGTCGGTGCGATCTCCAATCGGTGGAAGTCCTCGTATCGCACGGCGCGGATGTTAATTGTCGTGCGGCGCGCGGCGTGACGCCCCTTCACCTCGCGGGATCGCGAGGCAACCGCCCGATCACGGATTATCTTCTCGGGCACGGCACAGACGTTCGGGCCACAATGGAGAACGGTCAGACCGCAGCAGACATTGCCAGAGTCAGGGGACATGCGGAACTAGCCAACCACCTCGAGGCTGTGATGCAGAAGCCATGAAGCTCCATTACGAGGAGGTGGGAGTTTCATCCCAGAGCCTCTCGAGTAGTTCAATTGAAGCGACCGCGTACCCACCGAAGTGGTTGTTCACCATTACGTTAACAACCGTTGATTCCAGGATTTTCCGGATCACCGAAATCAACCCCCGAGTCTCCTCAGTTCGGTCCAGAACGAGTTTCTCCCAAGTCTT
This sequence comes from uncultured Planctomycetales bacterium, assembly GCA_964526305.1. GTDB lineage: Bacteria > Planctomycetota > MHYJ01 > MHYJ01 > JACPRB01 > JACPRC01. The sequence goes on from CAZGKV010000201.1 coordinate 1,425, forward strand.
CGTGATGGACTCGATGCGTTTTCGCTCTCCGAGCAGGCGGACATAAGCTGCAGGTCCGGTCAGAATCTCAGCCCCGTACTTGTCCCAGAGTTCCCGAGGCGAAGGCATCCATTCCTGCGCCGTGATGGCGAAGATGGCGCTGTGGTTACGAAGAAGCCCCAGCAACTCCTTCCCAATCCACGCCCAGTTCCAAGATAGATAATCCCCCCCCGCGCGCAACGTCCGAGATCGAAGGGTATGTGACGCGAGGTCGGAGTCTGCCCGCCTGCGCGGCCGAAGCCCGCCGCTTCGGCGGGGCGTAGGCCCGGCCCAGCGCTTTTCCCCCTTGAACCGGTCCTTCTTGAGCCCCCGTCTCACCCCGATGGCTTTTCTTCCCTTCGCCGGGTTTCCTTGGAGCTCCGATCGGCCGACGTTAATTTCTGAAAGGGCGTTTGGATGTCCTATTCCCTCTACTTGCGCGGGCTCATCGAGTACGAGGAGGCTCGCTCTCGCATGCGGAATCCGGTCCTCTTGGAACGGTCCGGCGAGAGACGCGCGCGCTGACCATGCGATGTCGCCGACCTGGGACACTCTGGAAATCCGCGTTTCCGCTTGCTTTCCGCGGAGGTACCGTATAGAGTGCCGGCCCTTGATTCCGATGGAGCTTGCTTCATGAGGCATATCGCGCTCTTGGTCCTACCCTTCCTCTCCGGAACGACTTCAGCTATTCCCGCGGGCGACTGCGGCTGTCGGGAGGAGAGCGAGCGTTGGCAGAAGGCGAAGGAGAAGGTCAAGAATCTGGAGAAACAAATCCAGGATCTCGGGAAGGCCATCCAGTCCAGCGAAAAGAGGGTGGACACCCTCGAGAACGAGATGGCGGCCCTTCGTGAGAAGCTCAAGGAGCTCGAGAAGATCGTCGATGCGCAGTTCTGGGCCGCCCTCGGGGGCAACCCCATCGCAAACGCCCTTCTCTTGAACGCCCAGGCGCAGTGGATGGTACTCAAGATCACACGCGACACCCTCTTTATGGTACTAGATGCACAGCCGGCCATGCTCCTGATCCCCTTTTCGAAGAATTTCTTCGATCAATTCGCTTTGACCTGGTCTCTGATCTCCATGGTGCGATCCAGCTTCGCGCAGGGTCTAGGTGCCGCCGCCGGCATCACAGGCCTTCCTTCTCCCAACTCGGGAGCCTACACTCTCTTGGAGTGGTACCTGAGCAAGTACGCGGAAAAGATGCTGGAGCTGGCTACGACGATGATTGCTCTCGGAGCGGAAAAGCAGATCCTCGACCTCTATCGGAAGGAGCTTCCCCGGCTTCAAGAGGAGTTGGAGAAGGCGCGCGCGGAGGAAGAGGCGGCCCGCAAGGCCTTCGAACTGTGCCTCGCGGAGAATCACGGGGGACAGTTCTGCGCCAAGGCAGTCGCGCTTCCGACGGCAACGTTGAAGGACAAGACCGTGGATCTGGTTACGGTCGATGTCCTCGCAGATACGTGGTTGACATCCACCTCGGTGTCGAAGAAGTAGTCTCGTCGTGATGCGGTCTCGAAGACCCCGGCTCCTCGTTCACGCCCTTATCGTTCTCGTAATGGCGGGGATCGTTTGGGTCGCGGTGTCACGACGTGGAAACGTGCCGTATCCTCATCCGCCCGCTGCGTTGAGAAGCGAGGCTGATCAAGGCGCCCCGACGCGGACGAGCGATCGAAACCCAGAACCGGATTCTCCGATCGCCGAACCGACTCGAATCTCGGTCGAGGATGCGCGAGGGAAGTTGGTCGGTTTCCTGACCGCGTTGCCTCCTCTCCGCAACCTCGCCGTGGCCGATCGGGCCATACAACACATTGCGATGGCGTGCCAAGAATCGCCCTCGTTCCTCCAGGCCGCGATCGAGTCCCTGCGAGCCGGGACCTCTGCACGCGATTGGATGCTCCTCGTGGTTGCCCTGGGTAGGCTTACCTCCGCGGAGGGGGCGGTCTTGGAACTCTATCAACAGGAACTGGACCCGGTACGGAGGGGGTTCCTGGCGGCATCCGCGGCACAGCGGAAGGATCCCAAGTATTTCTCCAAGGCCTATGGGGAGGAATTTCTCCTGTCGCTGGATTGGGAAGGGGCCGGTTCGGCGCGGGACCTTGGCTCCCTCCTGCCCCGACTCGGGGTGGAGCCGATCCGGTCGCCCCTTCGAGATCTCCTGTTGGGCGATTTCTCTTCGACGCGAAACGCGTTTCTCGCCCGCGGGCTGGCCTACGCCCTGTCCGCCGTGGTGAGGAGCGACCCGGAAGTGCGAAAGCTGTTGCTGGTAAGAGCGATGAAGGACGATTTCCCCGACGTGTCGTCGGATCTGGCGTCGATTATCGCGGATGGCGCCTCCGGTGGCCGTCCGGATTCGGAGTTGATGTCGGATGCCATGCAGCTCTTGGAGTCAGGGCCGACCGAGGCGGTCCGGGACGCCGTTGCCTTGCGGCTTGCACGTTCCAAGGATGGAGCCGTGTCGGCCCGGTTGACTGGGCTCTTGACGAATCCGGAGACTCCGTGCTCGACTCGTCTTCGAATCCTGTCGGGCATCGAGGCGACGGCCCCTTCGTTCGAACATCTCGCAGGCCAGGCCATCGTGAATATTGCCGAGCGCTCGACCGATCCTCTCGTGCGCCGTCGGGCGGTCGCGGCCCTTTCGGGGATCCGGGGTTGGTCGGAGCAAGGCCAGGCGGTTTTGCATGGCCGGCTTCTGGCGGATCCGGATCCCGATATTCGGATCGAGGCGATTCGGAGCGTTGAGAGACTACGACTGGAGGGCAGCTACGAAGCGGTGCGGAGACTAGAGAGGGAAGATCTCAGTCCTACGGTGCGGCGGGTCGCTTCCGAGCTTGGGGGAGCCTACAGGAAATCCTCAGGGCGAGAGTCGGACCCGTGACAGGGCCGCGTATCAGCTCCTCCCGGAGGATCGTTCAGGGAGTCGCAGAGAGGGACGAACAGATTTGGGTGAGAAGATCCTCATATTTCGGAGGAGCCATAGCTTTGACGTAGAGTTGTCCGCTGGCACCCGTTCGGAACGCGTGGACGGTACAGGGCGATTGGGGAGGCAGCTGTATGATCAGAAAACCCCCTCCGGGAAGCTCTCGCTTTTCGTCGATCTGTTTCGTTTCTAGCCGCGTCGCAAGGTACACAGCTTCGTCCATGGTAGCGGCCCCGCCCTTCGAGCGGGGGCCGCGCTCTGCTGGGAGCTGATCCGATGGCGCACCGTGCGCCGGCTGATCGGCCGCATCGATCTCCTGGTCGGCGGCGCGTGCTGGGCAGGCGGTCCTGCGCGGGGTCCGACGCGTCTCCTCTTCGGGGCCTTCGAGGAGCCGGCGCGGCGCATCCTGAAGGAGACTCCGGCGAGGCTCGCGAGGCTCCTCGGCGTACCCGTGGTGCACGCCTCCCCATGAAGCCGGTTCTTCGCCTGCGCCAGAGTTCGGCTCACTTGGATCCGGCCCCGCAGCCGCTCGCGAACCTGGCGGACCTCCTTGGGAGGAATCGCAATCGTCGGGAAAAAGCC
>CAZGKV010000202.1:0-4801 GCA_964526305.1 uncultured Planctomycetales bacterium
GCCCGACTTTTCGGTCGCGCAGGATGCCGGAGACTCCGGTCTCGTCACCGGAAAACCCATGCCGCTCAAGTACGAGGAGATCGAAGGGTTTCTTTCGAAGGATCAACTCGCCCCCCACCATGGAGCCCATTACTCCGGCGCGATCAAGAGCCTGACCCAGATCGAATCGGAGCTTGAGAGCGCGGACCGCTCGAAGTCCAACGCCAACTACTCGCCGGTCCGTGAGCTCAAGAGGGAGCAGATCCATGCGATGAACAGCGTCCTCCTTCATGAGCTCTACTTTGAATGACAGTCGCGTCACCGCCGGCGATCCCGCATCAATCCTACTCCCAGATCTTCTTCCGCTTCCTTCGGTTCGGTTGTCTGGCCTGGGGCGGTCCCGTAGCCCAGATCGCCATGATCAAGAAGGAACTCGTGGAGGAAGAGCAGTGGATTTCCTTCGAACGATTCAACCGGGCGCTCGCGGTCTATCAGGTGCTTCCGGGTCCCGAAGCCCACGAGCTCTGCGTCTATTTCGGCATGCTTGCGCGAGGCCGGATGGGAGCCGTACTTGCCGGACTGGGGTTCATGCTGCCCGGTTTCGCGTTGATGTTCGCGTTGTCCTGGGTTTACGTTCGATTCGGGATCGAGTCACCGATGATCGCTTCGGCCTTCGTCACGGTCCAGGCCGCGGTCGTGGCGCTCATCGTGCGCGCGGTCCACCGCATCGGGAAGCACGCGCTGGTCAACCGCTGGCTGTGGACAGTCGGCGCGCTCGCGGGGTTCGGGCAGTTCTTCGGAGTCCACTTCGGAATCTCCTTGGCGTTCGCGGGCGGCGCGTATGCTCTCGTCTCCCGCCGAAGGCATGCGCTCGCCGTTACCTGGACGATCCTGGCGGTCGGCAGATCGATCGCATACCTCCACTTTGCCGGCGCCCAAACGCCGCTGACTCTGACGGAGTACGGTGCCCGCCGCACGCCCGGCTTGCTCCAATTGTTCCTCGCGGGGCTGAGCGCCGGGCTCCTCACGTTCGGCGGCGCCTATACAGCGATCCCCATTCTTCAGAAGGACGCCGTAACGACCGGCGCATGGATGACCAATCGGCAGTTCCTGGACGGGCTCGGGCTGTCCGGGATTCTTCCCGCTCCCATGATCATCTTCGCGACGTTCGTCGGGTATATCGGCGGCGGCCCGCTGGGCGCCGTCCTGATCACCCTTGGAGTCTTCCTGCCCGCCTTCAGCTTCACGCTGATCGGACACGAGTTTCTTGAGCGTGTGATCCACAAGCCCGGCATCCACTCCCTGATGGAGGGGGTCACGGCCGGCGTCGTGGGCTTGATCGCCGCGACGACGATCGGCCTGTTCCGCGCAGGCGTTACCTCCGTCGTGACCGTTGCCGTTTTCGCCGGTGCGCTTTTCCTCGTGTACGCATGGAAGGCTAAATGGGCCGTCGCCGTGGTGATTGTCGCCTCTGGGATCGCGGGTCTCCTTCTTTCCTTCCGACCTTTTGCTTGACACCCTGTGCGGATTCAGGACAAGTAGCGCCGCGTGTTGGCTGCCGAACCGGCCTGCCTGAGCCCGTTCGGCGACCTCAACGGAGACACGCTCAATGCGCGTGTCGTCACCCGAAGCGACCGCCTTGGATTTGCTTCGGTACCCGATGGCCGCAGGTCATCTGGGGCACATCGCTACGGTACTTAGTGAGCTGGCCGAGAAGCTAGATGCTCGACGCCTTGTCGAAGTCGCGAGGGGAGAAGGAAGTTTGTCGCAGGTACAGAGGCTCGGGCATATTCTGGATCGGGTCGGCGCGGGCGAGGTTGCCGGAGCCATAGCCCAGTTTATCGAGAAGCGTCGACCGAGGTTCGTCCCCCTTCGATCCGATCGACCGGCGAGGCGCGCCGCCCGGGACTCGCGCTGGAGGGTGTCCGTCAACGAAAGTATCGAGGCCGAGACGTGATTCCGCGAGCCCACATCCCCGCGTGGCGCTCGGAGGCGCCCTGGTCGAAAGACGCGTAGGTGGATTCCTGGCGCTTTCACTGGATATACCTTGATATGGTATACCGTATTAAGGTATAGTTAACCCAACGATGGCGATCCGGTCCTTTGGCGAGAAAGCCGTGGAGGAGTTTTACTTTTCCGGCCGTCCGCCGAAGAAAGTGGGTTGGACAGGAATCGCGCCGGTGGCCAAGAGAAAGCTCGACATGATCCGTTATGCCGTGCACTTGCGCGACTTGCTCAGCCCTCCGTCGAACCGCCTGGAGGCGCTCAAGGGGGCCCTGAAAGGGTACCACTCCATTCGGATCAACGACCAGTGGCGAGTCGTTTTCCGATGGACCAGCGCCGGTGCCGAAGAGATTCGCATTGTGGACTATCATTGAGGGGAATCCGATGAGGCAGATGCTCAGGAAGCCGACGACTCCCGGTGAAATCCTTCAGGAGGAATTTCTCAAGCCGATGGGGTTCACCCAGAAGAAGCTTGCGGACCATATCGGTTGCGATGTCAAGGTCATCAACCGCATCGTCAACGGCCGTTGCGCCGTTACCGCCGAGATGGCCGTTCGTCTCGCAGCCACCTTCAATATGACGCCCCAGTTCTGGCTGAATGCCCAGCAGGCTGTCGACTTGTATGAGGCCAAGGAACGCGTTAAAGCGCTGCCAGCAACCATCCGGTTTGCGTGATGATTCGTGCGGAGACCCTTGCCGGAGCAAGAGAGCTTGCTTGCGGATGTGGCGCGGCGTCCGTCTTGGTAGCTAAGGAGACGATTCAGCGCGCCTTTCGTTCGTACCGTCGCCTCCGTGGGTTCTGATACCGATAGAGCTCGCGTACGATGGAAGCCTGTGGACCCGAACCGTAGATCGGGGAGCGGTCGCCGTTCTCGCCGATTATTACTGTCGGGTGAATTGCCCCTTGGGGGCATTACCTGTAGGGAAACATCTCCCAGCCGACCGGCCAGCGCTTCCGCCGTAGCCAGCGGCGACTCTTCATCACTGTAGAAGACGACCTTCACCCGACGCTTCTCCCCGTCGACCACGATCTCGTGGACGAATGCGCGCATGAAGCGCTTCCGCTCGTCGGCCGATCCGGTCTCGAGGGTTTCCTTGAGATGGACGAGATAATCCACCGCCTGGCGGGCGATGGCCTTGAAGTCTCGGGCGACGATGCCCTCGGCGCGAGCCGCGACGCGAAGCGCGCGAAGTTCCTCTTCCAGGGCTTCGGTCTCCTTCTTCAACTGCCCGAGAGCGTCGTTGATCATCGGTAGGTATTCGGTCGAGACGTTGACCACGAGGCTCTTGACCTTCTCTTTCTTCTCCGCAATCCTCCGCTCGAGATCCTTGATCTCGTTGTCGTTGGACGCGGTGGCTTGGCGACCGGCCACGAGGGACTGCTCGATCGCCCTCTCCAGTTCATCGCGGCCGGCGAAGAGCCCGCTCTTCCCGAAGATCCGCTTCCGGATCTCTCCGATCATCCAGGTCTCCAACGGGTCGGCGGGGACCAGGTAGCACTTGCCGACGGACTTCCCGCCCATGTGGTAGCCCCCGTCCAGGTATCGTCGGATCTTGTTCCGCCGGTCCGTGTCGCCTTGGAACCGATACCCGCAGTGGGCGCACTTCATGAGCCCGTCGCCCGTAAGGAGATACGCGGACCGCGTACCGGCACCCTCGACCTTGCAAGAGCCATGCTTCTTCTCATCGAGCTTGTCTTGGGCACTCGTCCAGACGGCCTTGTCCTCGATCGGTGGGAGCGTCTCCACGAGCTTGCCGTCGATGGACCGCTTCTCGACCGACTTGTCCGGGCGCGTCGAGTACCGATACTTCGGCTTCCCGTCCGGCCCGTGCGTCATCCGGTCGTAGGCGTACGGCGCCGTGCCGCCGGGCCACCAGCCCTTCTCGGCGAGCGAGCACCCGGTCCGAAGTCCGTACTTCGAGAGGGTGACGCTGTAGTCGTACGCCTGTTCGGCCTTGATGATCGCCTGAACGAAGTCGGAAATGTTGCCGCGGCTCCGGATCTTCTCCGTGACGGAGTAGAATTCGTATCCGTAGCGCTCCACCTCGACGAAGTAAGAGAAGACCTTCTTCGGATCGTCGAACCGGCCGAAGCGGGCGAGATCGTAGACGAGGATGGGGATGAAGTCGGAGTTCGAGCGCACCGGATTGGGATGTGTCCGGACGTACTCGAGAACGGACAGGAGTCCCGGGCGCGTCTCGTCGTGCCCCCTGCGGCCGTCGTCCTCGAAGGGCTCGAGGATCGGAGCGAGGCTCGCCTCCCGCCGGAATGCGTCGATCCCCTCGTACTGGTCGCCGAGGCTGGCGTCCTGGGTGGATTTGGAACAGCGGCCGTAGACGAGGCAGCGGCCCTGTCGCCGGCGGGGGGTATCATGGATCATCGTTTTCTCTCCTTCCTATGCCGCCTCCCGGATGTGCGCGTTCTCCCGTCGAGCGAGCGCCTGACGCGCGAGGCATCGGACGATGAGCCGCCGGGCCTCGCTTGCACGCATCTCCCAGTCGGGTGGAAGCGGGAGCGCGACCAACTCCAGCGTGAATGCGCCTTTGAAAAGGGGAAGTGCGTCGCGATCGGAGGGCTCCCATTGAGACGCCCCGGACGATGCGGGGCGTTGATCTTGACCGACGACACTACCTTGAACCGCTTCCGGCCGCGAAGGTTCGCGGAAATCGTCACCGGACGGAGGAACTTCCTGCTGCTTCCCCATGCCTTCTCTCTCTCTCCTACCAGACAGCCCCAGCGTGGGACGCAGAAGTTCAGGCCACAAGATGCTCACGAGGGCCCTCCGATACCAGTATAGCCCGAATCCCCTTTCCCGAT
>CAZGKV010000203.1:0-4710 GCA_964526305.1 uncultured Planctomycetales bacterium
CACGGGCGGGAGGGTCACCCACTTCGTGGCCGGGATGGGGACCGGGGGGACGATATCGGGAATCTCGAAGTATCTCAAAGAGAAGAATCCAAAGATCCAAGTCATCGGCGTCGACCCCATCGGCTCCCTCTACCACGAGTTCTTCCACAAGGGCAAGATCGGCAAGGCCCACACGTATAAGGTCGAGGGAATCGGAGAAGACCTCTTTCCGAAGAACATGGACTTCAGCCTCGTCGACGATGTGCAACAAGTGACCGACCGGGAATGCTTCATCACGGCGCGGAAGCTTGCACGCCTGGAGGGGATTCTCGCCGGCGGATCGACGGGAGGGACCGTCCATGTGGGACTCAAGCTCGCGCGCGACTTGCCGGAGAAAGCCTTTGTGGTGATCTTTATCCCGGATACCGGGACCCGCAATCTGTCGAAGGTCTACAACGACGAATGGATGCGGCAAAACCAGTTCCTCGAGCCCGAGGTGAAGCTGACGGCCGAGGATATCCTCCGGCAGAAGAAGCGGCGCGAACTCGTGACGGTCAAGCCGAGCGACACGCTCCAAGATGCGCTGGTCAAGATGAAGAGCCACGATGTTTCGCAGCTCCCGGTCTTCGAAGAGGGGGTTCCGATCGGCGCGCTGTACGAGGACAGCATCGTCGATCTCGTGCTGGCCGGGAAGGATCTGAAGTCTTTGGTCGCTCGCGAGGTGATGGGGAAACCCTTCGCGACCGTTCCTAAGAGTTCCACGGTCGGTCAGATCACGAGTTTGATCACTCCCGAGATGGCGGCCGTGTTCGTCGAGTTGGGCGAAAAGAAGTTCGACATCATCACGAAGTACGACCTCGTGCAGGCGATCGCCGCGATCGCGGAGGGATAAAATGGGGTTCTCCACGCGGGCCATTCATGCCGGGCAGGAACCCGACCCCACGACCGGCGCGATCATGACGCCGGTCTACCTCACCTCGACGTATGTGCAGGAAGAACCGGGGAAACACAAAGGGTACGATTATGCGCGGACCAACCATCCGACCCGCTCGGCGCTGGAAAGAAATCTCGCGGCCCTCGAGGACGGGAAATACGGACTCTGCTTCGCCAGTGGGCTGTCCGCGGAGAACACGATTCTCAATCTCCTTCGATCCGGCGATCACGTCGTCTCTTGCCGGGACCTCTACGGCGGTACCTATCGGCTCTTTACGAAAGTGTGGGAAAAGGTCGGAATCGAGTTTACGTTCGTCAACGCCTTCCACATGGCGGAGATCGAACCGGCGATCCGGAAGAACACGAAGTTGCTTTGGCTCGAGTCGCCCTCGAATCCTCTTCTGACGGTTACCGATCTCGCGGAAGCCGCCCAGATCGCGCATCGACAGGGCGTGAAGGTCGTCGTCGACAACACCTTTGCCACACCGTATTTGCAGCAACCGCTCGCGCTGGGAGCAGATCTCGTGGTCCACTCGACCACGAAGTATCTCGGAGGCCACAGCGACGTGGTCGGTGGGGCGATCGTCACAAACGACGAGGAGCTTTGGAAGCAGCTCAAGTTCTACCAGAACGCGGTAGGGGCGGTGCCGGGACCCCTGGATTGCTTTCTGGTCTTGCGCGGGACGAAGACGCTTGCGGTTCGGATGCGGCAACACTGCGAGAACGGCCGAGCCGTCGCGAAATTCCTTCGGGAACATTCCGAGGTGAAACAGGTTCGATACCCCGGTCTCCCGGACGATCCGGGCCATGCGGTCGCTCAGAAACAGATGCGGGATTTCGGCGGCATGGTTTCGTTCGAACTCCACGGCGGACTCGAGCGGAACGTTCGGTTCACGACGAAGACGAAAATCTTCGCGCTGGCGGAGAGCCTCGGCGGGGTCGAGTCGCTCATCGGCCACCCGATCACCATGACCCACGCGTCGATACCAAAGGAGGAGCGGGCGCGAGGAGGGCTCCCGGACGCGCTCGTGCGCCTGTCGGTCGGGATCGAGGACGTCGAAGACCTTATCGGGGATCTGAGTCGTGCGATCGTGGAGAGCCGGTAGTTCGAGGATCCGTATACTCCCCTCGGTCACAATCTGCCGAAACCGCGAAAAGGATCTTATGGAGACGATCCGTTTGGCGTTTTTGCGATTTGGCGGTTCTCCGAAAAAAGCGCGCATTATGGCCGCGCGGAGTATATTTCACCGCTTCAGGGGCAACGAACAACTACGCGGCTATCTTTGATAGCGGCAACGTCGGCATCGGGACGACGGGGCCGGGAGCAGCCTCGTTTTCCACGGAATGGGGGACGACTAACCAATCACGTCCGTTGTCTGCGGGTAAGGGCGCGCCGGAACGCTCCTACGCGATCATGCGTTACACGTACTCAGTAGGTAACCGCCCATACAGCGCCCCGCCATCCACCACTCCGCGCCCGGGCGGTCTTGGCAATCCCTCGTAGACACACCCAGAACGGCCTATAGGAGGCCGTGCGCATCATCCGCAATAATCCCTTGACCCTAGGGGTGCAGGATAGTACTGTTCCTATGGAGAGATAGGTACTGGGTACATATAACAGTTCGCGGGAAGCCGACTTTTTCCTCTCGCCGGGGGACGCGACGCACCGGCAGTATGAGGCGTTGCGAGCCTATGTCGTCGAAGGCGTCTCCTCCAGGGAGGCGGCGCGCCGGTTCGGGTACGCCGAGGGATCCTTTCGGGTCCTCTGCCACGCGTTCCGCCACGCTCCCGGCTTCCGGGAGCGTTTCTTCCCGCCGCGGACCCGTGCCACCAAGAGCGATCGAGTTCGCGAACGGGTCGTCGCGTGGCGCAAGAAGAACCACTCCGTCTACGACATCCATCGGGAACTGGGCGCGGAGGGAATCGGCCTCAGCGTCAATTCCATCTCGGTCCTCCTCCGGGAGGAGGGCTTCGAGCGGCTGCCCCGGCGGCTGGACGACGAGCGTGCGGATCTGTTGCGGCCCGAGATCGCCGCCGTGGCCGACGTTCGGAGCCTGGATCTGAGCCCCCGGAAATTCGACACGAGATGCGCGGGACTCTTCCTCTTTATCCCCTTGATGCGCGGGATCGACTTGAGGGAGATCCTTCGGGAGATTCGCCTGCCCGGTTCCCGGATGATCCCCGCAGAACAGGCGCTCCGAAGCCTTCTGGCCCTGAAGCTGATCGGCAAGGAGCGCCATAGCCACGTCATGGATCTGGTTTTCGATCCGGGCCTCGCGCTCTTCGCGGGCCTGAATGTCGTACCGAAGCGATCGTATCTCGCCGCCTACAGCTCCCGGATCGATGCCCGGAAGAATGCCCGATTGATGAGCGCCTGGTTCCGAGCGGTGCGCGAAGCCGGGCTCTCGACCGGCACCTCCTTCCATCTGGACTTCCACACGATCCCCTTTCACGGAGACGACGAGTTCGTGGAGCGCCACTCCGTATCCAAACGAAGTCGGCGGCAAAAGGGCGTGCCGGCCTTCTTTGCGCAGGACAGCGATCATCGGGTTTTCTGTTACGCCAATGCGGACATTTCCAAGCGGGGCCAGCGCGACGAGATCCTGCGGTTCGTCGACTACTGGAAAAGGCACGCCGGCCGCTACCCGGAAGAACTCGTGTTCGATTCTCAACTGACGACGTACGCGAATCTGTCGAAGCTCAACGCCATAGGGATCCGCTTTCTCACGCTGCGGCGCCGCTCCGAGAACCTCCTCGAGCGGTTGGGGCAGACTCCGCCGGGGGCCTGGCGGCGCGTCACGCTACGCTCCCTGACCCGAGAATACCGGACCCCGCGGGTGCTGGATGAATCCATCGAACTCACGGGCTACTCCGGCCCTCTTCGTCAGTTGAGCGTCGTGGATCTGGGGCACGAAGAACCTACGATCGTCCTGACCAACGACGAGAAGCGGACCCCGGCGACGCTCATCACGCGCTATGCGCAACGGATGTTGATCGAGAACGGGTTGGCGGACGCCGTGGACTTCTTCCATCTGGATGCCCTGTCCTCGGCCGTGGGTCTCAAGGTCGACTTCGACGTGCAGATCACGTTGATGGCGAGTTGCCTCTATCGGATGATGGGCGAGAGGGTGGGCCGCCAGTATCAGCGAGCGCATGCTCGACAGATCTTCCGGAATTTGCTGGATGTGCCGGGCGTCGTGGAGATCGGCGCCCACGAGGTCCGAGTGGATCTGGTCAAACACGCGCACAACCCCCTCTTGGCCGCCTCGGGTCTGCTGGACAAGCCGACGCGCATGGATTGGCTCGGTGGGAAGTCCTTGGTCATCCGAGTGCAGTGACCGAGTCGTTCTGGCGTAGGGAAAACGAGGCTACGCCTGGATTTCCACGCTCCAGTTCCAGAGGGCTGGTCAGACCCGCAGTCCCCGGCGCAACCCAGGTCGATGTTAGCTCAATTCGGGAGCGTGGAAATCCAGGCTAGTCTTGCTGAGCCTCGCATCTTTCATGTCGGCGAGGGAGTGGTGGGGAGACGATGCCGGTTTGACCGCGGCGTTCCTGGTCAGCCTCACCCCAGTCGTGCTGAACAATTCCCGCGATCTCCTGGTGGATCTGCCCCTGGCGTCCTGGGTGGTAATGACGTACGCCTGTTGGGCGCGGAGCAACCGCTTCTCTCGAAGGGGCTGGAGTCTGACCCTTGGCGCCTGCGGCGCGGCTGGCGCGCTGACGAAGTGGGCCTATCCGGTCTACGTCCTACCGATCTTCTGTGATGCGGTCTTGCAGCTCTTCCGCCACTTTCGCGAG
>CAZGKV010000204.1:0-4705 GCA_964526305.1 uncultured Planctomycetales bacterium
GGGCACGAAGCCCGGAAGATTTTCGAACCCACCCCGCGGGGCGGGACGGTGCTCCAGATCAGCCCGATCAAGGTCGAGGAATTCCTTTCCCGGATGGGGACGATGCCGGGATACCGCGCCTCGGTCGTCATCACCCGCGAAGGGCAGTCGGTCGCCTCGCACAGCGCCGGCCAGGTCGCGCGCGATCGATTCGCTCATCTCGTGCAGGCGATCTTGCGATGCTGCGACGACGCTTCGAAGCGGATGGATACGGGGACGTTCGTCAACGCGGAGATCGAGACGTCCGTCGGCCGCGTGTCCATCGCCGAGTGGAAGAACTTCATCATCGGGATTCTGGCGGACGCGCCGGCGAAAAAATCCGACGTGGATGGCGCGATCGAGCGGTTCATTTCGTTCGTATCGATTTCCTAGGACGGCGGATGAAAGACATTCTGGCCGATCTGAACAAGGAAGTGGGGGTCAAGGGCTCGATGGTCGTGACCCACGACGGGGTGGTCGTGACGTCCGAGATCGCCCCTCCGCTGAACGGGGACCAAGTCGCGGCGATCGCTTCGAACTCGATCAAGGACATCAACGCCGCGCTCGGCGAGATCAAGGCGAACGCCTTCTCGAAGTTCATCTTCAATTCGACGTTCGGCAAGATGGTGTTCCTCGATTCGGGGAACGTGTATCTCGTCGTGGCGCTGGACAAGCACCTCAATCTGGATTTCACGATGCTCGCGATCGCCTCCGCGGGCCGGCGGATACGCTCGAAGGGGAGTTTCTAGGCCTCCATGGTCCAGATCAACTTCGCCCGTCGGGAGGTCAACTGTAAGATCGTCTTCTACGGCCCGGGGTTGAGCGGGAAGACGACGAATCTGGAGATCATCCACAAGAAGGTGCCCGCCAACGCGCGCGGTCAGCTCACTTCGATCGCGACGGAGCAGGATCGGACGCTCTTCTTCGATTTCATGCCGCTCGATCTGGGTACGGTCGCGGGGATGAAGACGAAGCTCTTCCTCTACACCGTCCCCGGTCAGGTGTATTACAACTCGACGAGGAAGCTCGTCCTTCAGGGGGCCGACGGAGTCGCGTTCGTCGCCGACTCCGATCCGAACCGGATGAGCGACAACGCGGATTCGCTCCGGGATCTCGAGGAAAACCTGAAGGAGTACGGGACGGACATGAAGAGGATTCCCCTCGTGCTTCAATATAACAAGCGCGATCTGCCGGGAGCGGTCCCTCTGGCCGAGATGAACGCGAAACTCAATTCCTGGGGGCTGCCGGCGTTCGAGGCCGTGGCGGTGAAGGGCGAAGGCGTCATGCAAACGCTGAAGGGGATCTCGCGCCTCGTGATCGACAAGCTCAATGAGGACTACGCTCCGGGAAAGGGCGCGACTCCGGGATCGGGAACGGTCAAGCCGGCGTCCCAAGTCGCCGAGAAGCCCAAGACGGCGACGCAGCCCGCGGTAGCGAAGCCGAAGACGGCGCGGCAACCCGCTGTCGTTCGTCCTCCCTCGCGGCCTCCCGAGCCCGCCGCGACGCCGCGTCCGCTTGCGCCGGTGCGACCGGTGACGCGGAACCCCAAACCCGGCGTACAGCCCCCGGAGCCGAAGTCCCGCGTCCTGCTGTGGGTGCTCCTGGTTCTCTTGGCTCTCGTCAGCGGCGGGGCCGTCTGGTTCTACAAGTTCGGCGGCAAGGATAAGATCGTGCGAATGCGGTCGGGGAGACCTTGAGGGCTATTGCATTATCCTCCACCCGTGATAGAGTTCAGTAGATACACGGAGATCTTCATGGGCAAGGCAGACGACTCCCTCCGCACTTCCCGACTGGTTTTCTACAAGGAAGACATCGAGAAGATCGAGAAGGCGCTGGCGCAGTTTCTGAAAAATTCGAACGCGAAATGCGCCCTCCTCGTGGACAAGGACGGTCACCTCGTGACGAAGCACGGGGAGGCCTCGAGTTACGATATGGATACCATCTCCGCTCTGGTCGCGGGCTCCTTCGCCGCCACCAAGCAAATGGCCAAGCTCCTCGGCGAGGAAGAGTTCTCGATCATGTTCCATCAGGGAAAGAAGGACAACATCCAGCTCTCCCTGGTGGGAGATCGAACGATCATCGCAGTCATCTTCGACGACAAGACGACGCTGGGGATGGTGCGCCTCTACGCGACCCAGGTCTCTTCCAAGTTGGCCGATATCTTCGGCGCGATCGGGGTCCGCAAGACCGGACAGGAGAAGATCTCGCAGGATTTCGGCGACGCGGCCAAAGGCAAGCTGGACGACATCTTCGGGAGCTGAACGGCCGACGGAATCCCGTCTCGCGGGGCCATCCGAGAGAGGAGACTCTTCCATGGGGGGGATGGGCCGTACCATCGGAATCCGTCGGCTCAAGGGGAGGGTCGGCGATCCCGAGGACGTCTTCGCTGACGCCTGGAAGCGGCTTCGGGGAACGCTTCGACGGTATCTGGGAGAACACGCCTCGTGCCGGGCACTTCTCGTCGCCCTGGAGCAGGAGGTCTACGACAACCGGAAGAGCGGCCTTACGGGAGGATTCAAGACGCAGCTCAGGTTCGCCACCGCCTTCGAGAAGGCGCTCCACTGGATTGACCTCGCGTTCGCGCTCGAGCGCTCCGACCTCGACAAGCTCGCGGCGACGAGAGGCTTCAAGTTTGTCCCGCCTCCTATCCCGCTCTCCCAACTACTCGGTGCGGTAGAAACGCCGATCGTAGAATTGCGGGGAACTCTCTGAGTGGCCGACACGGTGACGGCCGTTCCTGGTTTTCGGGCTTCCTCATGAGACCAGAGCTTTTTCCCCGTGTGTTGTGAAGAGATCGATACTCTCGTACGACGGTATCCTCGGAATCGGACCGCGTGCACCCATGGATGAACTGCGCCGCTCGACCCACGTGAATAGGTCGGCTCCCCTTTTGTCGGAATGCTCCGAACGTTGACGGCGTACATCCCCTCCGGGCACACTTGCGTAACGGTCTGGGGGACTTCATGGCTAAGGGAATCACTCGGCGCGAGTTTCTGGACAGATCCAAAGCGCTCATCGCCGGCGCGGCCGGGTCCTATTACCTCGCCGGCTGCCAGCAGGTCCCGACGATTCAGGAGACGCACGCCGCCGTCGTCATCGGCAGCGGTTTCGGAGGATCGGTGGCCGCGCTGCGGCTCGGCCAGGCGGGCGTCGAAACCGTGGTCCTCGAGCGCGGCCGGCGATGGCCGATCACCCCCACGTTCGACACGTTCCCTCGGATGATGGATCCGGACAAACGCTCCTCCTGGCTCAGCTACACGACCCAATTCCCCGGCCTGAAGTTCCGCGTCTTTTCGAAGTACGCCGGGCTGGTGGAGCAAGTCAAGGGTATCGGCATGGACGTCGTCGTGGGGGCCGCCGTCGGGGGATCCTCCGTCGTGTACGGCGCGATGATGCTCCACCCGACCCCCGCGCTTTTTCAGCAAGTGTTTCCGCCGCAGGTCAGCTATGCCGAGATGGCCGACGTCTATTTCCCGATGGTCAAGCAAACCATGGGGCTCGGGAAGATTTCCGACGCCCTCTTGGCCTTGCCCAAGTACAAGTCGAGCCGACTCTTCCTCGAACACGCCCAGCAGACGGGGCTGAATGGTCAGAAGATCTACTCCGCCGTCGACTGGAACGTCGTACAGCAGGAACTCAACGGGACGATTCCCGCTTCCGCCACGATCGGCGAGTCCGTCCTGGGGATGAACAACGGCGCCAAGAACTCTCTCGATCGAAATTACCTGAAGCTGGCCGAGGCGACGGGGAGCGTCGCGATCTATCCCCTCCACATCGTGCGGGAGATCAAGGATCTGCCGGGAGGCGGCTACCTCGTGGTTTCCGATCGGATCGACGTCGAAGGAAACGTGACGGCGCGGCTCGAGATCACCTGCACCTATCTCTTCCTTGCGGCGGGATCGGTGGGGACCTCGAAGCTCCTGGTGCGCGCCAAGGCGAAGGGGATGCTCCCGAATCTGAACGGAGAGGTGGGAAAGCACTGGGGGAACAACGGCGACCACCTTTTCCTTCGGATCCTTTCGGAGAAGACGGGTGCGCCGCAGGCCGGCCCCCCGTGCACCGCGATCTTCCACCACGACAATCCGATCGCGCCGGTGACCTTCGAGCACGGTCCGGCCCCGTTCGAGTTCGAGACCTACGGCCAACCGATGTTGGGGATGGGAATCCCGCAAAAGAGCGGCAAGTTCTACTACGATTCGATCTCCGACACCGTCCGCCTCACCTGGCCCTGGGACGGAGACCAAAAGGCCGTCTCGGCGATGTGGGCGAGTCATGCCAAGCTGAACGCGGGGACGAGCGGACTTTTCGCCCTCGACATGAACGCATTCCACAAGTACACCTATCATCCGCTCGGCGGGGCCGTTCTGGGCAAGGCGTGCGACTACTACGGGCGGGTCCTGGGCTACTCGAAGATGTACGTGGTGGACGCCGCGCTGATCGCCGGTTCGACCGCGTGCTGCAATCCGGCGTGGACGGTAGGGGCGCTCGCGGAACGCTGCATGGCGAAAATCCTCGCCCAGGATTTCTAAGAGCACATCCCGGTAGGATCGTGGCCGCCGCCATCCCCCCTGGAGGGGACGGGCCGATAACCGTCGCCATCCGGCGTCACTCGTCGTCGACAGCCTCTACAAGGCTAGCCTCAGTTTTTCGCGTTCCGCTCCGCGGAACGTCGAAAAACTGAGGCGTA
>CAZGKV010000205.1:0-4703 GCA_964526305.1 uncultured Planctomycetales bacterium
GGCTGACCAGGGGGTAGACCCAGCTCATTCGATTCCCCTGCTTCGCGCAATCGGGGGGCGCTAGGCAGAATCGGGCCGGGCGGATTCGAACCGCCGACCTCCACGTCCCAAGCGTGGCGCGCTAACCAGGCTGCGCTACGGCCCGATACACCGAGGGCACAGAAAAGAGCGGCGGGAGGATCATACCATTCGGAGGACGATCTCGGAAACCCGACCGCACGTTCTCCTCCGATTCTGTGTCCTCTGTGGTCCCCTTTCTGTGCTTTCAGTGCTTGGATTCGTGTACGCCCCGCCCTATAACGCTCGTTACATGTCTCGAGAGCCGGAGGCGGACCGCGAACTGGCCCGCCGCCTCGCCCGGGGTGACTCGGGCGCATGGTCCGAATTCGTCCGAAGGTACTTCCGTCTGGTGATCCACGTGGTGCGAGCGACCTTGGTCGAAAAGACCGGCCGGGCGGCCGAAGAAGACGTGAACGACGTCGCCCACGAAGTCTATGCCCACCTCGTGGACCGGAACTGCCGCGTCTTCACCCGCCTTCGCGAACCCTACAATCTCAAGGCTTGGATCGCCATCGCCGCTCGTCGCAAGGCGCTCGATTTCTCGAAGCGCCGTTCCATCCGAACCGTCTCTCTCGACCAGCCTGCCGGGAGCGATAGCCGGTCCGCGCCTCTGGAACGGCTCGTAGGCAGGGAGGACGGAGCGCCCCTCGACATCGAGGAGGTCCGCCGCGCGCTCGAGCAGGCGACGCTCAATCCCAAAGAACGGCTCATGGTGACGCTGGCGTTCTTCTGGGATCGAAGCTATTCCGAGATTGCGGACGTGACGGGAGTCCCGGAGAACAGCGTCGGACCGACCTTGAGCCGCGCCCTGGACAAACTGAAAGAGACGCTTCGCCAACGGGGGCAAACGAGATGAAGATCCGGCCTCCGTTTCCGAAAGCGGGCCCCTGCCTGACGGACGAAGAGGCCGCGGACTATCTCTCCCATCAGGGAGATCGAGATCGGATCGAGGCCCACCTCGCCGGCTGCGCCGACTGTCTCGACCTTGTCCTCGGCGCTCGAGCGCTTCTGAAAAGCGAGTCGTCGCGCGTCTCTCGGTCCCTTCGGCGGCACGTCCGACCTCGGACGAATCCTTTGCTCTCTCTCGGAGCCGCGGCCGCCGTCTTGACGATAACGCTTGTCGCCGCATGGGCGCTGACGCGTCGCTCTGCCGCTCCGGTCGCACCTCCTGCTCCCGTAACGCAGCGAGCGGATTCGAAGAAGAGCGAAGAGACGATCCCGGTGAGGGAAGAAAAGAAGGAACCGGTTCGCACGGAGAAGCGGGAGGAGCGATCGACCGAGCGCACGACCGAACCGGTGCGCGAGAAGAAATCGGAACGCGGCATCGCCGATCGGATCCCCGGGCCACGACGGGACGAACCGACGGCGGTGCGGAAGGAGGCCTTCACGGTGAAAGCCGTGACGGGCCGGGTTCGATACGGGGATCGGGAGCTTCGCGCGGGGGATCCGCTGGAGCTCTCGATCCCTCTCCGCACTCCGTATGGGGAGCACGCGCGGGTCGAGGTGGAGGGGGCCTCGCTCCTGCTCCACCACGAGACGTCCTTTGCGCTCGGACCTGGAGCCCTCCGCATCTCGTCCGGAAGGCTCTTCGTCCGCTCCTCGGGAACGCTTCGCGCCGAAACTCCGGCCGGCATCGCCTTGCCCGAGGGAACGGAGTTCGCGATGGAGGTCTCCGCCGCTTCGGCGAGCATCATCGTCCGATCGGGGAACGTCCGGTTCGCGAATCTCCGCGGGGAGGCGAAGATCGAACGCGGCCAACTCCTTCGATGCGCTCCCGGCCAGGCTCCGGGACGACCGGTCCGAGTCGACCTTCCTTCCGCCCTCCGGTGGGTGGAAACGCTCGAGCGTTCCGCGCGTTCTCCGGACGAGGCTTGGCTCCTTCTCTACCCGGCGTCGAAGAAATCCGCCATCGTCGTCACGGCGCCCCACATGCCGATCGAAACGCAGACGTCGCGCTTCGCCGCGCGCCTTGCGGAGCGTCTCTCGGCCCCGCTGGTCGTCGCGAACGGATACAAACGACCGCGGAAGATCGAAGTGAACGTGCCCGGAGAGGAGCCCGCCCAGCGGGAAGCCTTCGACGAGTATCGACGTCTGGTCCGCGAGGGTTCCGCCGCGTCGCCGGTCGGCCTCCTCGTGGAGATACACGGATACGGAAGCGAAGGAGAGTCGAACGTCATCGAGATCTCCACCTCCGGTATTTCCAAGACGCAACTGGAGAAGCTCAAAGACCTCTATGCGCAGATCCTCAAGAAGCATGCGCCCGAGGTAGAGGCGACCCTTGTCTTCGACCTCACCGATCCGAAGCGAATCAAGTTCCCTGCGGGACCGATGAAGACGAGAGGCATCTTCCGGCCCGAAACGACGGTTCGGGGATGGAAGGTCGAACTCCCCTGGGCGGTCCGCTGGAAGGAACACGAAAAGTACGCGGCGATTCTGGCGGAGCTGGTGGAATCGCTGCGGTAGCCCCGCCTCCCGCGTCGATATACCCCTAGGATAGGACGATTTCTGGGGGTCCAGATGCACCTTCCTTTCGCCCTGGCACTGCTCCTGCCGGCATCGGCTCAGGAGGAGCAGCGGGAAATCCGGATCGCCTCGCGTACCTTTCGGCCGAAGTTCCGGATCCCCGGGGAGGCGCCGGGAAGGGTGAAGCCGGTCGAGCTGTGGGTCCGCCGCAATCGGGGGGAGTGGAACCGCGCGACCGAAGCCGGCGTCTCGGTCCAATGGGGCGAGTTCGACGGCACGTGGCTCCATTCGACGACTACGGTGCCCTCGGACGGGTCGTACGAATTCTGGCCTCAGGTCGGCGATGCGGTCTCCAACACCTCTCCGCCGCCGGGTCCCGGGGACCGTCCCGCCGCCCGTTTCCTCGTGGAGACCTTCGTCCAAGTCGCGCCACCGCAATGGATTTCCCCGAGAGCCGGCGAGGAGTTCCGGCCGGGCGACACGGTGACGTTGAGATGGTCCGTGCCCGATCGCGGATTTCGCGCTCGGAGCGTCACAGTCACCGCTGCGGTCGACGGCGGCGCGGATCAAGTCGTCGTCCGCAACGCAGGATTGGAAGATTCGACGGCGTGGCCCGCGCCCGCGGGGAATCGATGCCGGTTCCGGCTTGCGGTCTTGGCCCAAACCGGAGAGGAGAAAACGGCCGACCTCGACATTCGCATCCGGGCTCCGGAGAGCGTCGCCCTTCCTCAGTGGATCGCTCCCCGCGCGGGCGAGGAACTCCGCGTCGGCGACCCGATCGCGCTTGCCTGGGCGGTTCCGACGCGGGGCTATCGTCCTCATTCGGTCTCGATCGAATTCTCGGTCGACGGCCAACCGCTCGCCTCCTTGGCGCAAGGCCTTGCCCTGGACGGAACGCATCCCTGGCGTGTTCCTTCCGGGAAGACGCTGCGATTGCGATTGGCGGCGGTGGAGGAGAGCGGACGCGTTCAAGAGACTCAGACGGAGCTCTTGCGTCTCAAAGTGGAGACGCCGGTAGACCTGGCCGGTCCCGAGTTCCTCCAGCCGCGGCGGGACGACGCCGTTCCCGCGGACACCACCATCATCTTGAACTGGCGTCCTCGCGGCAAAGGTCTCCAACCCGACTCCGTCATGATCTATTGGTCCCTGGACGACGAGGGCGAGCATCTGATCGCGAAGGGACTGCCCCTCGAGGGGCGCCGGGAGTGGAAGACGCCGAACCGGCCGGGAGGGAAATTGACGCTCAAGATCTTGGCGCTCGACTCCACCGGAAAGCAGTCCTTCGGTCAGGTCCTGAGAGAGCTCCGACTCCTTCCCAGTCTCGAGGCGGACTTGCGCTGGCTTCGGCCCGGCGAGCCCGGAACGTGGAGCGGCGGGGAAAGCGTCCAGCTCCAGTGGACCTCCCTCCGCTCGAACGTCCGCGCGGGCTCGGTCAGCTTGTCGTTCTCGCTCGACAACGCCCCGTGGACTCTGATCACCAAAGGACTCGAGCCCGCGGGGTTCTATCTCTGGACCGTTCCGTGGCAGGCGACGGAGAACCTCCGGCTCAAGGTCGCAGGGGTGACGCAGGGCGGTACGCCGGTCGAAGCGGTTTCCGCCTCCGTGGGCGTGCGCGCGGCGGAGCGTCCCAACATCGCTCATGCCCGCCGGCACGCCGACTCGGCTCGGATTCACGCGGCTCGGAGCCAAACCGCCCAAGCCGCGGAGGAGTACGAGAAGTCCTTGGCCATCTGGCCCGACTATCCCGAGGCCCTCAACGATCTGGGCGTGGTGTACGCCCGCGAACGGCAATCGGCGAAGGCGCTGGAGTATTTCCTGCGCGCGAAGAAGGCGTCGCCTTCGCATCCCGGACCGTACGTGAACGCCGCCTCGATGGAGCTGGATCTCGGACTTCGCGACGACGCGCTGGCCGACCTCCGAGATGCGGTCGAGCTGGGATTGGATCGGGAGGCCCGACTCTCGCTTCAAGCGGCGGATCGGTTGCTCCGGCTCGCCAATGCATACCTCGACGCTCGCGAGGACGCGAAGTCGGACGAGTGCTGCCGCCTGATCCTCAAGGTTCGGCTCGCGGATCGCGCGACGCGCGACCGGGCGCAGAAGCATCTCGATCGGGCGAAGCAGCCTTAGAGCACATCCCGGTAGGCTCGTGAGCCGCGGCGGGCCGAGAAGCGAGCAGCGCC
>CAZGKV010000206.1:0-4514 GCA_964526305.1 uncultured Planctomycetales bacterium
GACTGAACAGCGAGCCGGTAGCGGCGGGCGCAGTCGGCCAACGCCGTGAGGGCCCGGTGGATCTGGTCTTTGGATGCAAACACTAATACACTTATACCATATCACAGAGAAGGTACAAGTATTACATTGCCTAATTCCGGCTTTCGCTGAAAGAGCCCATGCTGGCAAGGGTCGAAGGGGTTCGCAGCGACGGCAAGGGAAGGGAGAGGCGACATAAGTTGCCGCAAGGGAAAGGGAGAAGAGAGATAGAGCTGACGCGTGAAGGGAAAGGGGCCGCGGGCGCTCCCGCCGCCGGGAGGGCGCGGCCTGTGGAAGACGAGCGCCGTCCGCGCGATCCTGAACAACAAGATCTACATGGGCCGGCGCGAGTGGAACTGCCGGACCGAGGCGAAGTACCACTTCCTCCAGAACGGGACGCCGGTTCCTCGGCCGCGCTGCGACAAGGGGAAAGTGATCGAGCACGAGGAGCGCGACCGCATCCGTGTCCACATCCCGCACATCGCGCTCGTCTCGGAGGAGGTCTGGCACCGCGCACAGAAAGTCAGGGCGAAGCGGGCCAGAGTCGACTACCGCGAGAATGCGCACCTGCACACGCACTCGCTCCTCGGCGGCAAGATCTACTGCTCCGACTGCGGCGAGAAGATGTACGGCCACCACTCGAAGAAGCAGAAGACGCTCGCCGGCGTGCTCAAGGAGTACATCCAGCATCTCTACGTCTGCTCGACGTACCTCAACTCGGGCAAGGATCAGTGCAACTACAACAAGATTCCGCGGATGGCACTGGAGCGGTTGAGGTCTTGTCCTGAACATCCCGCGCGCGGAGCTCGGGGGCGTCGCCGACAAGGGCAAGCTGGGGGAAGGTCGCGCTGGAACTGCGCGTCGAGTGCGCCGACGGCCGCACCTTCGCGGTCGTGCCGATCGACGGGGCCGTCGAGTAGACGCCGCCGGCAGAGCCCCGGCGGCGCGCCCTCCGGACGTACCCACCAGGCGCGAGGCTGCGGACCGGCAGGACCGCCATGCTCCCCGACCCGAGGAGCGTGCCGGCGCAGGTAGGCGCTCCGGTGAAGGGCGCCTCCAGCGGCCGGACCTCGACCTCCAGCCTGATCTCGGCGCCGGGAGACGGAACTCTCCCGCGGAACATGACGACTCGCTCGACGTGCGTCCCGCCCGAGAAGACGACGGAGGTTCCCGTCGCGTCCTACGGCCCGGGGGCCGGGAGCATCGTCTCGTCCAGACCAAGGTACAGGCAGATCCCGACGTCGATGCCCCGCATCTCCTCGAGCGCGACCGGTTCGAACACGCGGCGAACGCGCGTCTTGTCCACCGAGCGGATCTGGTCGACGAGCGCGAATGACGGCTTTCGCAGACCACTGGGTCCGGGCGCGAGCCGCGGGTACAGCGCTCCCTCGCCGGGCGTCCCTGTGAGCGGCACGACGCACAGCAGCGGGTAGCGTTGCTGGGCGACGACGTCGGGACTGCTCACGACGACGCACGGCCGAAGGCGGCGTTGCTCGTGCCCCCGGGTCGGTCCCAGATCGACCCAGACGATCGTCCCGCGCCCGAGTTTCACCGCCCGCCCTCCATCCAGCCCTTGCCGGGGACCCAGCGAACCGGCGTGCCGGCCTTTGGGTCGACCAGAGCGGCGGCGTCCTCCTCGGGCAGCCCCCGGGCCCAAGCGGCGAATCCCGTCTCGGCCATTGCGCGGCTCTCGCGGTGCGGCGCTCGGAGCGATCGGCGGAGCTGCTCGCGGCGCCGGCGCCGCAGCTCGTGTCGGAGGGCATCCAGAACGAAGGCGCTCCGGTTGCGCTGCATACGGTCGATCTCCTCGACCACGTCGGCGGGCAGCGTGACGGTCACTCGGGCGGACGGCATGGGTCGGTCCTCGGAAGTATGATCATACTGTGACGCATACCATGCCGGAAGTCAACTGCCCCGCGAACCTCCGGTCCTCCCTTGGGGCGCGCCTTCCCTCTCCTCCGGCCGGAACGGGTGGACCGAGGAGAGGCCCGGGAGGGCCGAGATCCGCCCCTGGATCCGGGGATTGTATCTCATCCGACCGGCCAAGGGCAGAAGCTCGCGATGTCTCCCAACTCGGTGTGGGATGTGGGGACGGGGAGGCTGAACAACCTGAGCGGCCAGCCGGTGACGTACAATCCGAGTACGGGAACGGTGGGGCCTACGAGCGGGCCTTGGACGAATCCGGGGCTGGGGTTCGGCAAGAATGGTCCCACGTTCGGCCCACCGTTTGTCTTCACGAACAAAAAGGACAAGTGAACGTGCGCGTCCTGGATGCATTGGTCTTGGCGGCTAATTCGGAAGGAGCTGGCGTATGCCCTGTTCAGGACACCCGTGGCGCTGAACCAGTCTGGCGCATCCAAGGCGAGGCGAAGAAGGGCCGCGAGATCTATTTCGCCCTCTACCCGTCGGTGGCGGACCACGCATCGAAGCCCGGCCTCTACAAGGAATACCCCCGCGACTACTTCGACCGGAGACCACTTCTACATCGATCTGGTCTTCTACCATGCCATTCTGAAGTGCTATGGGGTCTTCGATCTCAAGACCGGGAAGCTCGCGCACCAGGATCTCGGCCAGCTTCAGTTGTACGTGAACTACTACGACCGGGAGCGCCGGACGGAGGGAGACAACCCGACGCTGGGGCTGATTCTCTGCGCGGACAAGAATGACGCCGTCGTCCGGCATACCCTCGGGCCGGATCAGCAGAGAAAGGTATTCGCCGGCCGTTACAAACTGCACCTTCCGAGCGTGGCCGAACTCCGGGCGGAATTGCGACGCGGGGTCAGGGCGCTCGCCGCGCCATCGAGACCGAGATCCGCGCCCGCAAGCGGGCGGTGAAGCGAACGCTCCTCGCCGGCGTCTGCGACGAAGAGTGCGAGCGCATCCTCGCGCTCCCCGGTGTCGGGAAGCCGCCGCGGCGCCCCAAGAAGCCCGTCGATTTCGTGGCCGAGTTCGAGAAGATCAGGGCCCGCGACTCTAGCGAGAAGACCGCTCACGAACTCCGAGCCAAGGGCTACAAGCGGAGGGAACTCGCTCTCGTACCCGGCGTCGCCACCCCAGACGCGCCTCTCCTGAAAGAGAGTGCCTGACCATGCCCCACGACACGAATCTCGTCATCGACCAGGTAGTGCCGTACCGGGGCATGGCCCTCGGTGGGCTGCGCCAAAGGCTGGGAAAGCGCGCCTTCGAGGCCGACGACGTCCTCCAGGACGCACTGGCGCGGATGCTTGAGCACAGGCCCCGTCGCCTGAGGGACCCTGAGAAGTACCTCTGGACGGCGTGCGCGAACGGGGTCAAGGATCACTTCCGCAACTCCATCCGACGGACGGCGATGATCCAGCGTTACCGCGTCGAGCCGGTCCCATCGCGAACGAGTACGACGTGCGCGATCTGCGCGACGATCCGCGCCTGAGCGCGATCACCCAGGAGCAGCTCCGAGTCGCGTGACTCATCGCGCTTGGAGTCAGTCTCGTCGAGGCCGCCGAGTGCTTGGGTATCTCGCCCGGCGCCGCGCGCAGGCGGCGGCAAAGGAGGGTCGCGTGAATCCTCCCGACGATTCCGACCCCGGCGGCATCCATCCCTTCGAGGAGTTGGAACTCCGCATCACGGAGAAATCGGCGACGTTCCGGGGCTTCCGCACCGAGGAGGAGTACATCGAGTTCCTCGCGGACCTCGGCGTGAAGATGTAGCTTGCCGTTCAGGAAAAGCGAAAGGCGGCATAGTCATGTGGGGCTTGCTTCGTTGGTGGCTATATTCTATACTCTGATATATATATCTAGAATATAGAGATATGACCCCGCTCGAATACCTTGTCCCGGGCCGGCCCCGGCGGGAACTCCTCAAAACGCTCCGGTCCGAGAAGCGCGGCCTCACGGTGCGACAGCTCTCCCGGCGCGTCGGCGTCGCCTACTCCAACGCCCATCGGGAGGTCGGTCTCCTCACGCGGCTGGGGCTGCTCCATCCCGAACGGGTCGGCAACGCGCTCGTCTGCCGCTGGGACCCGGAGAATCCCGTCGCCAAGGCGCTGGAGCCCCTGTTCGCCGGCCAGCCCGACGAGGAGACTCTGTACGCGAACCTGAAGCGTTGGGGAGCCCCGCTCGTGAGGGGCGGGACTCCGCGAGAGAAGTTCTCCTTGGAAGAGACTCTGGGACGAGCCCTCGTACTGGCCCGTCACCATCCCGACGTGGCCCGAGTCTGGCCCGTGGCGTTCGCGAAAAACCGGCGCGAGGTCAACCTGTCGGAGCTCGTGATGGTGGCGCGCAGCTTCGGGCAAAAGCGAGCCTTGGGGTTTTTTCTTTCGCTCACGGCCGGGCTCCTCAAGGATCCCTCGCTGGCGAAATCTGCCCGGCACCTCAGCGACGGCCGGGCCCGGCGCGTGGAGGATTTCTTCCTCTTCTCGAGGGGCGACCGTGCGCGCAGGTTGGCCGAAGAGAACGCGCCGCGCGCGGCGAAGGAGTGGCTGTTCCGGATGAACATGCCCATGGACAGCTTCGAGTCGC
>CAZGKV010000207.1:0-4488 GCA_964526305.1 uncultured Planctomycetales bacterium
TCTGGAGGATGACCCTCCACGAGGGAAAAGAGCGTGGTGCCGAGCCCGAAGACGTCGGTTCTCCGGTCCGCGGGAAACCCGAGGGCCTGCTCGGGAGCCATATAGCTCGGGGTTCCCAGGAGCGCGCCGTCCATCGTCATCGTCCCCCCCGACTCCGCCTGACGCCCCAGCCCGAAATCGGTGACATAGACTCGGCCTTCCTGAGATTCCAGGAGATTCGCCGGCTTGAGATCGCGATGGATGACCCCCGCTTCGTGGGCATACTGGATGGCCCGCGCGGCGTCCCGGACGATCTCGGCCGCCCGCCGCCTCCCCTTCCTCGCTCCCTCCAACGCAACGCTGTCGATGAATTCCATCGCGATGAAGGGCCTCCCCGGATGGATCCCCACTTCGTATACCCGCGTGATGCCGGGGTGAGAGAGTTTCGAGGCGAGGTTGGCCTCGCGAAGGAATCGCTTGAGTTCCACAGGCGAGGAGGAGCCCTTCAAAAACTTGAGAGCGACCCAGCGTCGAAGACGATTATCCCACGCCTTCCAGACCTCGCCCATTCCGCCCTGACCGAGCCGATCGATCAGGAGGTACTTTCCGACGCGAGTCGTGGTGTTCTGGAGCGCCTCTTGCACCTCCGGAGGGACGTGCACATTGGAGACCGCGTCCATGACTTCACGGAGTTCGGATTCTTGGCGCACGTGGGCGAGTTGTTGTTCCGAGATCCGTCCCAGTCGTAGGAGGAGATCGCCGAGTTCCCCCGGCGGGCATTCTTGGCGCAGCGCATGGATCTCCTCGGCGGTGAAGAGGCCATCTTCGATGAGATCGGTGGCGAGTCCTCGATCGCGCTCCTCCGCTTGACCGCGACGGACCAGACCGATGATGCGCGCGTTCATGAAGACTCCTAGGGAGTATACTCCACTCGGAAGCGAAGAGATAAACGCCCGACGAAACGGATCCATCGAAGTCTTTGCGCTACGAGCCTGCGGGCTGCGTCTTCAAATCCGCCGTGGAATTCACTCCCGAAGAAAGTCCACGGCGTCAACTCCTGACAGAACTGTTGTATCCGCTTCGTTTAAACCGCCCGTTCCGGAAGGTTCTCCAGACGGAAGAATCAAGAAGAGAAATCCTATGGCGCTCGCGATGTTCGTGACCGTGGCATGCTCCGTCTACGTGGACGGGGATCTCTTACCCCTGTCCGAAGGGAATACCTGGGAGTATACGGGAGGGAATCAAAAGCTCCTTCAGAAGGTCCAGAAGACGGAGGGCGGCGCTTGGGTCCTCTCCACCTCGATGGAGGGCCTATTTCGAACTGCGGGAATATGCGAAGGCCCGAGCCGACCTTGAGGAAGCGATTCGGTTCCTCCCGAACATCGAAGCGGAGGCGCGGCCGATCCTAGAGAAGATCGACGGAGCGGAAAAGAGAACCGAGGGTCGACCCGAGACCGCTCCCAGATGATATCAGTCGGGCAGTCCAATCGCATAGACCGCGCCATCCGTGCCTTTCACCTTGGCCCGGCGGAGTCTGAAATCGGTCACTCCCACACTGAACCGAACCATGCCGACTCCAGGGGCGAACCAAAACGATTTCCCGCCCTGCAGGACGTCCAATCGATAGCAGCCGACGAAGGTTCCGGCAGGGGTCATCACCGTCTCGTTCACCGCCCCGACCTTGAAGTTGTTGAAGGGGGGGAAACTCCCATAGACGCTTCCCTGCGGTCGCTGGAAGCCGAAGAGCGGACCCCACGCGCCGGGCAATTTCACGAATAGGGTCGGATAGAGCTCTCCCCACATCCTCGCCCATCGGTTGGCCCCGGCGAGATTCGACACTCGGTACCAGCCGGATTCCTGTTTCGATACCTTCATTGTGAGCGAACCGTCGAGATTCGTTCGAAAGGTCCACTCGTTTCCGATGCTGAGGGGGAAGCGACTTTTTCCCGCAAGCCGGCCGGAGGGGGTCAAGGCGACAAGGAGATTGCGATAGAAGGGACCGGCGCCGACTCCATTCGGTCCCACCCAGATTCGATAGGTGCCCGGACCTACGGAATCCCCTGCGAGAGATTTCTTGTTCCACGTCCATACCTTGGACTGTCCGGGAGGGATGGGCGAAGCGTTCAGCGCGGCGAACACCAGCTGATCTCCCCGGAAGATGTTCAGCGATCCAGCGGCCACGCTTTGTGTCCCGTCGTTCTTCAGACGAATCGTAATCGATTGACCGTCGGACGACGCATATACCGACTTGTCGGTGACCAGCGTTACTTTGGATTCCTGCGCCTCAGCGGCGCGCGCCTTGATGACGCAAAGCGCGATGAGAGCCATGAAACCCTTTTGCATTGGAGGAGCTCCTATTCGAGTAAAGAAGCAATGGGACTCTCCTCCGATGAGAAAACCGCGTCCGATCCTCGGCGGAAAAATGGAAACTCCGCTCCTCCCCCTACAAGTTCCGCGTCAAGGGCGACTCGCCTGCCGGGTCTGTTCTCCTCCCATGACTGGGGCGCGGGTGTCGAGGATGGATTGGCTGGGAACGATGGATCCCCTCTCGAAAAAAAACAACGGCCCGCGATAACGCCAACCTGAGGGGGAAGCGGTTCTGAACCAGAGCCCCGGGGCTGTAGCTTGGTCAGGCCAAGGCTGCGGTAAACCCATGGGATGACGTGGAGGTCGATGAAAGGCGTGCGAAGCGGGACTCCTCGCGCCCCTCAGAGCAGAGGATCTCCGACGGGAAGCGTCGCAAAGCTGGATGGACGGACGAGGAAGTTCGAGGAAAGCCCGGGACTCTACGAAGAGTTCAAGTAGCGCGCCTCCAGTTCGGACAACAGAACACCGCGCTTCTTGGGAGAACGAGCCCGACGCATGATCTTGCGCCGATGGATAGCCTCGTCTTGACAGGCCGGCGCGCGTGCGTCGGCGTAGGGTTGCAGATCCGCCGGGAGGAACGGTTCGGGATGTTCGCCGTGAGCATCCAGGGCCAACAAGAGCGTGGATCCCTCTTGCACGATCCGGACGCCCGCGTGGGCATGCCCGTGGATGCGCCGCTCGTGACCCTTGGGTTTTCGGAAGAAGCGCTCCAGATCCAGATTGTCCTGAGGAAGGTCCAGGAGATCTCCCCCGGCGAACAGGCCCGGGGCAAAACGTTCCAGGATGCCGGTCACGTGTTGACGGAACGGATCGGAATCTACCGCGAACCGGATCCGGATCTCATCGAACTGGACCCGACGCTCCTGCGTCGGGCCGTTCTTCGGATCTAGAGTCGATTCGACCGCGCGGACGTCTTGGACTTGCCGGCGAATCTCTTTCTGCTCCTCGGCGACCGCGGCAAGCCCTTTGTCGATGCAGCCGCCGAGCCGGTCGAGTTGCTCGTGCGCGGACCCCCTTTTTGAGCGTCCAGATTGTGCTGGATCGACTGTCGGACCTCGCTCAGCGCCTCCGCCATTCTCAGACTCGGAGGAGCGAGGGGGCCTCCTTGATCCGAGTTGAGGATGCCCCGCACCGCCGTGCAGTAGTCCAGCACGACCTCTCTGGCGCTGTCGGGCGATGGGACGTCTGCCTTCGGGGGGGTGGAAACCGCCTCCACCGTAGGATCGCCGTCGCTCGGGGATGGCTCCGCTCGCTTTTGGGCCAAGACCTGCCGCTCGATCTCACGTAATCCCCGAACCTTCCGTCGCATCCGCACCTTGGCGTGACTGTCGGCCTCCAGCATCGGCTGGGCGGCGTCTCGGAGAAAATGGTTCTGGCAATACCGATGCGGTACCCCCGGGAACTCCGCCGCGATCATCTTGACGAACGCATCCTGCTTGTCCGAAATCCACCCCTCGACCGGCTTTCCCAGTCGGTGGGCCCACTCCCGCGCCTTCACGATCAGCGGGCGAATCTCCTCCGTCGCGCTGGAAATCAGCGACTGCGCAAACCACACCCGCTTGCGGCGAAGCTCTCGGACCACGTACAGCGTCTCGTGACCCTTCTCCGGTTGAAGACCGTCGATGGAGAGGATGACCGACCCCACCTCGCGGTACTCCTGCGCCATCCGAACCGGATCCTGCTGCCGGGCCGCCAGCATGACCTCATAGCGCTGGACGTAATCCTCGATCGCGTCGTCGGACAGGTCCATGTGATACGTCTCGCGGAGTTCCTGGTGGATTTGCGGGACCGACCAGTGGCGGCCATACCGCCGCTGTCCGATCCAAGCGAACACGTCCCAACCGATCGCCCAATGCGGAAGCGCGATCCCCATCTCCGCCTCGGGGCTCACCATCGTCGAGTGACTCGGACATCCCTGGTCCGGACAGTGCACCAGCTTGTTCACCAAGTGCACCGGACCGCTCAACGTGAACACATGGTGATCCCGGTGAGCGCAAATCTGCGCGAACCTCCGGCACGTCGGACAGCTTCGATCTTCCGGCACCAGTTCGACGCGTTGGAAGACGGTCTCTTTCGCCCAGGAATGTGGCATCGCAGGACCCCCCTCTCGCTCCTGCTCTCTTTATCGGCCATGCGGTCCTA
>CAZGKV010000208.1:0-4181 GCA_964526305.1 uncultured Planctomycetales bacterium
GTGACGCGCTCGACCTTCTCGAGATCGCTTCCGTACGCCACTCCGACCTGGACAAGGACGGCCAGGTCCTTCCGCGGCAGGCTCGTATTCACGATCGTGGCCTTCACGAGTTCCGAGTTCGGGATCAGAATGATGTTCCCCGGCAGCTCCTGGATCCGCGAGTGGCGCCATCCGATGTCCACGACGAATCCCTCTTTGCCCCCGACGATTTGCACGTAGTCTCCGGGATTGAAGTCCTTCGTGGCGACCAGGTAGAAGCCGGCGAAGAGACCGGTCAAGGTGTCTTGAAGAGCCAGCGCGACCGCGAGGGAACCGATCCCCAGAGCGGTCAGGAGGGGCGTGATCTGCACGCCGAGATTGTTCAGGACGAGCAGAAAGCCGATGACGATGACGGCGAGCCGGACCACGGTCTCGGTGAGGCTCGTGACGGGCGCGCCGAGCTTGCGGCGCTCCGCGTAATGGCGGATGCTGCCGGTCGCCAGGTTCGCGAGGAAGAACGTGAGGGAAAGCGTGAAAAGGACGAGGACGCCCTTGTTCGCGGCCTCCAGCGCACCCGGAGGGAGCGGCGGGATGCGGAGGGCACCGTAGCAGGCCGCGAGGACCACCCATGCGACGAGCGAGTGCTTGATCCTCCGATGGAGGGGACCCCGAGGGGCCTTGGGGTCCAGTCCGAGCAGCTTCCGCACGCTCCTCACGATGATCGTGGCGACGACCCAGGAAGCGGGCACGGCGGCGATGAACACGGCACCGGCCAGGGACCAGCGGAACCATCCGTACCCGGTCCAGTCTCTCCAGAACTCCATCATCTCCGATCCTTTGCGATGCGTTCCAACACGTCCAGAACCGACCGCGGATCCGGGAGGAAGAAGTCCGCGAACTCCGAATTCGTCGCCCCGACCTGGACGCTGACCCCGGTACCGGCGATGGCCCGAAAGGCGTCGCGATCGGTCTCGTCGTCTCCGAAGTAGAGGGTCAGCGCCCCCGCGGGCAACTCGCTCCGAATGAATCCCACGGCGGTCCCCTTGTTGCAATTCCCGCGCACCCGCGCCTCGATCACCAGCTTTCCATGGCCCATCATGACCCTCCGGAGATGCGGCTGGATCGCCCGCTGGAACGTCCGGACGACCTCGCCTCTCCGGCGCTCTTCGACCAACCGGTAGTGAACGGCCAGTACGGGACCCTTGGGCTCGATGATCACGCCGGGGATTCCCGCCACGGCCGCGGAGAGTTCGCCGCGGAGCGCTTCGAGGATCCGGGTGTCTTCCGCATCGTAGAAGCGGCGGTCATCTCCGGAGGGCGATCGTACCTCGTAGCCATGATTCCCCACGTACCAGATCCCGCTCAGGGCGACGCGCCGCGCGAGATCGTCGAGCGAGCGCCCGCTCACGACCCCCAAGACGACCTTCAAGGCGGCAAGCTTTTCGAGGACAAGGCGGACTTCCCGGGGCATC
Source organism: uncultured Planctomycetales bacterium (assembly GCA_964526305.1). Lineage (GTDB taxonomy): Bacteria > Planctomycetota > MHYJ01 > MHYJ01 > JACPRB01 > JACPRC01. The sequence continues at coordinate 1,452 of CAZGKV010000208.1, forward strand.
TCCGCGAGTTCAGGACGATCCGCGAGCGGGGCGAGCGTGCCGTCGAAGTCGCTCAGCACACAGAGCCCGCGCGCCGCCGAGATCCTCGGCGCGAGCGTGTCCCAGTGCCCGCGGAGGTCTCTCATCGGCGGAACTCCCTCAACTGTGTCAACAGGACCAAATAGTCCCGCACGCTCCTCGTGATGAGGAAATTCCACCGGACGTGCTCTCGTCCCTCCTCGCCCATGCGGTGCGCGAGGTCGGGATTCTCCAGGAGAGTCTGGATGCGGAAGGCCGCTCCTTCTACGGAGCTCACCAGGAAGCCGTTGAGACCGTGCACGATCTGGGTCGCGATGCCCCCCGCGAGTCCCCCGACGACCGGTTTCCCTTTCCACATTCCCTCGGTCACGGTGAGGCCGAAGCCCTCGCGCGTCGATTTTTGCACGACGACCGTCGCGGCGCGTTGGAGCGCGTTGATCTCCCGATGCGCCGTGGGCGGAAGCGACAACACGTGAATGTCGGGGTCGCCCTCCGCGGCGGAGCGGACTTCCGCGAGAACGGCCGCCCCTTCGGGATCGTCGTCGGCTCCTCCCCCGGCCAGCACGAGTACGGCGTCCGCGCGCCGGCGGACGAGTCGATACGCCTGGATCACGCCGAGGGGGTCCTTGAATCGGTCGAACCGGGAAACTTGCAGGACGATGGGGCGGTCGGTGGGAACCGCGAGCCGTCGCAACGTCGCCTCCACTTCCTCGGGAGGCAGGGGGACGTTCTTATCGGAGAGCGGATCGATCGCCGGCCAGACGAGGAACTGGGGAAGAGGCATTCGCCGCGCGAACTGGGGCAAAGAAAAGATCGCGGCGTCGTAGCGAATCACGAAGTTCCGCAGGAACTCCCAGAATTCTCGGTCGGGGCGCGACAGGTCGATGTGACAGCGCCAGATCCAGGGCGCCGCCCCGTTCCGCTTCTCGACCAGCGGAGCCGGCTGCGGATCGTGGATCACGACCGCGTCCGCGTCGAGATCGAGCCGCGCGGCGTTCGCGCGCGCGACGTCGAGGTACGTCTGTCGAATCGCCGGAGTCAGGGCAAGGCTCATCCCTTGGAGCGCGTTGTGGAAGGCCTTCGTGACTTCGAAGAACGCCGGCGTCCCCTCCACGATCTCCCAGCGCGGGCGGAGGCCGAGATCTTCGAACAAGGGCATGAGGCTTTGCAGCATCTCGGCGACGCCCCCGCCGACCTTCGTGGAATTCACATGGAGGAAACGGAGACCCTCCAGGGGACCCGCGAGGCGTCGAAGCATCTCCGCCCGGCCGGGAATCAACACATCGGCGTACCGGTCCAGGAGTCGTCCCATCAGGCTTTTCCCTCGCCTTCGTCGAACGCTCGGAGAATTCGGTCCCGGAGTTGTTCCAAGTGGAGGCAGTACGGATTGATGCGCGCCAGCGCCGCCGCCAGAGGCGCGTCTCCCAGATCCTCGGCCACCCACGCTACGAGCGAACCGGACCGCCGGCCGCGCCCGAAGACGTCTTCGAAGAAGTGGTAGAAGAGCGTCTCCGGTAAGGCGGACGCGAGCGCCGCCCTCAGATCCGCTCTGCTTCCGACCGCGATCCCTGTGGGTAGTACCACGATGTGGGCGCGGACGAATTCGAAGGGATCGCCGAACAGGGCCCTGGGCGAGAACCGCAGGGAATCGAGATGCTCTTCGAGGACGGCGATCAGGCCCCGCCGGAGCGCCTCGACATCTAGAAAAGCGGAGGGGTCGACCATGGCCAGGCGCTCGCTGAGCACGCGATCCCTCACGTGTTCGGCGACCCAGGTCGCGAAGTCGTTCGGGTACCGGTCGTGCCGGTATTTCCCGCGCAGGTAATAGCTGTGCGTGTGGTAGTAGATGGACGCGCCGTCGACCTCCTCGATGTTTTCGAGGAGTTCCTGCTCGCCGACGGCACGCCGGTGGAGGATCTCCCGGATCTCGGCGATCGTCAGGAGCGAGTAGGGTTCTCGACCCACGTCGGCTCCAATCGGGCGGCCTGCAATAGCAACTTGCCGACCCATTTATAGACGTTCTGTTCCCGGACCGCCTCCCGCAAGCGGTCCATTCGCGACGCCTGTTCCTCCACGGGCATCACGAGCGCGGCGTGGAGGGCGTCGGCCGTCGCGTCAACGGCGTACGGATTGACGAGAATCGCCTGGGCGAACTCGCGCGCGGCACCGGTGAAACGGCTCAGGATCAGCACCCCCGCGCGATCGCACCGGGAGGCGACGAATTCTTTGGCGACGAGGTTCATGCCGTCATGAAGAGAGGTGACAAGGCAGACGTCCGCCAGCCGGTAGTACGCCACGAGCTCGCACCGATCCTGATACTCGGGGACGAAGACGATCGGTTCCCACGTGGCCGTGCGGTGGTTCCAGTTCACCTGCTCCACCAGCGACTCCACTTCGTCCTGGAGGCGTTGGTAGGCACGGATGTGCGTACGGCTCGGCACGCCGACTTGAACGAGGACGAACCGGCCGACGAACTCCGGGTGACGGTGGAGGAAGCGATCGACCGCTCGGAGCCGCTCCGGGATCCCTTTGGTATAGTCCATGCGATCGACCCCGAGGGCGACGCGGAGTCCCTCGAGACGCCACCGGCGGCGCAACTCCGCCATCCGCCGTTCCGTCATGGGCAAGCGAGCCTGTTCGTCCATCGCCTCGAAGTCCACGCTGATCGGATGGGGCCGGATGAGCGTGTGGTTTCCCCGGATCGCCACGCCG
>CAZGKV010000209.1:0-4011 GCA_964526305.1 uncultured Planctomycetales bacterium
CCTACTCCTTGCCGGTCTCCCGGCGCACTGTCCTTCCGGCAAGCGTGCGTGACGGGGGCTGGTGCGGCGCCGTATCGTGTCGGCCGTCCCGAGAACGCAGGACGGAGGGAAGCGAATGGGCCGACACGAGCGGGTGACCCCGGCAGGACGCGACGACTTCAGCGTGGCCCGGCGTGAGTTTGGGCGGTGGCGGAGTGCAGGGAGACCAGGTGTTCGCATCCCACACCGCCTCTGGAAACTAGCGATCGACCTTGCCCGTATCCACGGGCCCTGGAAGGCATCGCGGGAACTCGGCCTGGACTCCGCCGTTGTCAAGAATAGGCTGGGTCTGGCCGACAGAGAGCGCGGGGGTCGGGGCGAGACTGACCCAGGAGAGGCGTTCGTCGAGATCCCGGGCTGGAGTATCGCGCAGGCGTCGGAGTGTGTCGTGGAGCTCGTGGACGAGGTGGAGCGGACGCGCATGCGAGTCGCGGTCAAGGGCGGTTCCATCGCCGAAGTGACCGCACTGGCGGGGTCGTTGTGGAGTGCTCGGAGATGATCCAGGCTACTCCGCAGATGCGGATCCTGATCGCGATCGAGCCGGCGGACTTCCGTAACGGAATCGACGGACTGGCCCGGCTGGCGAGAGAACGGCTCGAGAGCGACCCGTTCTCTGGCTGCGTGTTCGTGTTCCGGAATCGACGCGGGACGGCCGTGAAGATCCTGGTCTACGACGGGCAGGGATTCTGGCTTTGCCAAAAGAGGCTCTCGGAGGGCCGGTTCCGCTTCTGGCCTCGTAGCGGTGCCGATGGCGGACGGGTGCTCGAGGCGCACGAGCTCCAGGTCCTGCTGTCCGGCGGCGACTTCGAGTCGACGAGGGCGGCTCCGCAGTGGCGCCGGGTGCGCGGGGCGCCGTAGCGACGAGAGATTTTCGTGGGGGCTTGCGTTCCGATTCGGCGTGGGGTAGGTTTCCGCCGATGCAGGAAACAGTCCTTCGCCATCGAGGACGCGACGTCAGCGCCGAAGACGTCGAATCCATCCGGGCCCTGATCGCGGCCAACCCGGGCGCGAGCCGGCGGCGCCTCTCGACGCTCCTATGCGAGGAGTGGAGGTGGCACCAGGCGAACGGGAATCCGTGCGACATGATCTGCCGGGGACTCATGCTCGAGCTCCATCGTCGGGGTCTCATCGTCCTACCGCCGCCCCGGTTCGCCGCCCGGAACAATGTGATCGCGCGCCACCGGCGCGTCCGAATCGAGGTCGACTCGAGCGTCTTCGTCGCCAGGCTGGAGGACCTTCAGCCTCTCGAGATCGAGCAGGTTCGTCGGGGAAGCGACGAGCGGCTCTTCGACAGCCTGATCGAAGAGCACCACTACCTCGGCTACGTGCGCCCGGTTGGCGAGCACGTGAAGCATCTGATCCGGTCGCGCGGCCGGCCGATCGCGTGCGTCGCGTGGAGCTCTGCGCCCCGTCACCTAGGGCCTCGGGATCGCTTCATCGGATGGAGTCTCCGAGCGCGTCGCGAGAACATCCATCTCCTCGCCTACAACTCCCGCTTCCTCATCCTGCCGTGGGTCCAGGTCAAGCACCTGGCCTCCCATCTCCTGGGGCGGGTTTCGCGGATCGTGTCGGACGACTGGATGCGGGTCTACGGCCATCCGATCCATTACGTTGAGACCTTCGTCGATCCGGATCGATTTCGAGGAACGTGCTACCGCGCGGCGAACTGGATCCCGCTGGGGCTCACGACCGGTCGTGGCAAGAACGACCTGACGCACGCCCCGACGCGATCGAAGAAGGAGGTCTTCGGGTACCCGCTCCGAAGGAACTTCCGCCGGCTTCTCCATCGGGTGTCCGAATGAGGAAGTCCCCCGAGCCCGAACGGATCGAGATTCCCCTCGAGGAGATCGAGGCGATCCTCGAGCGGGCGCGACGCGAGCCCCTGACCCAGGAGGACTGCGACAAGTTGCGGGCGATCGCCGAGTCCCACGCCTGGTTGAGCGATGAGCTCGCTGCGGGAAAGACATCGCTCGCCCGCCTCCGGCGATTCCTGTTCGGGACCAGGAAGTCGGAGAAGACTCGAGACGTTCTCGGGAAGCGGGGGGCCGGGCAGACCTCTGGAGAAGACCATCCCGCGGATGCCTCCGACCCGAGCGCGGACGACACCGATCCAGGAGCCTCGGAGGATGCCGGGGAGGACAACAAGGCCGATGACGAAGGCCCCCCGGGCCATGGGAGGAACGGCGCGGACGCGTACAAGGGCGCGGAGCCTGTCAACGTTCCCCATCCCAATCTCAGAGCGGGCGATCCCTGCCCGGCCTGTCCACACCGGGAGGGGAAGAAGAAGGGGCGCCTCTACGCGTTGCCACCCTCTCGCGTAGTCCGGATCGTCGGTCGCGCCCCGCTTCAAGCGAAGCTCGTCAACCTCGAAAGGCTGCGCTGCAATCTCTGCGGCGCGGTGTTCGTCGCCGATCTGCCGGAGTGGGCGGGCGAGGAGAAGTACGACGACACGGCGAGGGCAATGATCCCGCTCCTGAGGTATGGCGCGGGCCTTCCCTTCAACCGACAAGAGAAGCTCGAAGGAAACCTGGGCATTCCGCTCCCGGCCACGACCCAGTGGGACATCGTCGACGACGGCGCGAACGACATCGTGCCGGTCTACGAGGAGATCATCCGACAGGCGGCCCAGGGGGAGGTACTCCACAACGACGACACGTCGATGAGGATCCTCTCCCTCATGGAGGAGAACGAGCGGATCAAGGAGGCCGCCGCGGGCAAGAAGCCCGAGGAGAGGACCGGGATCTTTACCACCGGGATCGTTTCCGTCGGACGACACCGGATCGCCCTGTTCTTCACCGGACGCCGGCACGCCGGCGAAAACCTCGAGAAGATGCTCGGGATGCGCGCCTCGAGCCTCTCCGCTCCGCTCCAGATGTGCGACGGACTCGATCGGAACTTGCCCAGGGATCTCGCGACGCTCGTCGCCAACTGCCTCGCGCACGCGCGCAGGAACTTCGTAGACGTCGCCGAGAGCTACCCGGAGGAGGTTCGCCACGTGCTCGAGACGCTTGGCGCCGTCTACAAGAACGACGCCTTCGCGCTCGAGCGGGAGATGTCGCCCGATGACCGCCTGGCCTTCCATCGCGCCCAGAGCCGCCCCCTGATGGACGGGCTCAAGGCATGGCTGGTCGCTCAGTTCGAGGAGAAGAAGGTCGAGCCGAACAGCAACCTCGGCGGCGCGATCTCGTACATGCTCGAGCGCTGGGTGCGCCTCACACGCTTCCTCGAGATCCCCGGGGCACCTCTCGACAACAACGCCGCCGAGAGAGCGTTGAAGCGCGCGATCGTCCACCGCAAGAACTCCCTCTTCTACAAGACGGAGCGGGGCGCGCTCGTCGGCGACATCTTCATGACCCTGATCTACACCGCGCAGCTCCACGACGTGAACGCGCTCGACTACCTGACGCAGCTGCTGCGGCATCGCGACGACGTTGCGGTCGCGCCGGCCGAGTGGATGCCCTGGAACTACCACGACGCTGTTGCGCGCGCTCGCCTCGCTCGCGCCTGACCTGACCTTGCCCGTCGCCCTCGGCAAGTTTTGCGAGGTGCCGGATCGAACTTCCGACCACCCTGGCTGGGGGGGGATGCTCGCGGCGGTCAGAATGGAGCCAGTCGTGGCGGCATGGGGCGCCAGTCGCCGCCAAGAGAAAGCAGCCTCCGGCTGGGTGGCTCCCTTCTCCCTTCTCAGCGTGTGGTAGGTCCTGGGCGGCTGCCCCTAGCAGGGGTGGACCGGCCAACCGCAAGCCTGGCGCATCCAGTAGCCGTCAGCTGCGGTCGCGCCACTCCACACGCGCACGTCGAGGCGATCGGTTCCCGGAATCGACTCCCGCGCACCCCGCCCCCACCCGGCCCAGCCTCCACCCCACCACGCGGCTCGGGCCGGAGAAAAAACTCGCGTCTACGCACGCCTGCCGGAGGGACAGTGCGCCGGGAGACCGGCAAGGAGTAGGAGGTGGAAGTCCCCCACAGGAA
>CAZGKV010000210.1:0-4008 GCA_964526305.1 uncultured Planctomycetales bacterium
GGCCGGAACCTGGGTTTTGAAGACCCGGGGGCCCACCAGGTGCCCTTCCGCTCCCCAGGGGGGGCCGAAGCTCAGGCATTATTGAAGCCCGCGGAAGAGAGTGTCAAGGGAAAGAGCCTTGGCATTGCGGGAGAGGCGAAGCTAACCGCCGATGCGCGTGGTCGGGGTCGATACGGGCGGGACGTTCACCGACTTCGTTCTGCGGGACGGCCGTTCGCTTCGGGGGATTCCTCGAAGTCCCTCCCGACGACGCTCGTTCAAGATCAAAGCAATCGCCTCACGAAGGTCCCGAAGGCACGACTCTCTTGAGTGACCCTGCCCGTTCGCTCCCGGAGTCTCGGGACAGGTTGCGACACACCAAGCCCCCTCTTTCTCCACGATGGCGGTGAACTCGTTCTTCGCACGTAGCTCCGGAGTGGAATGGAGTACAGAGGTGCCCCTCGGAGCGTTCTAAAGTCGTTCGCCACCGGATGCCGATAAGGAGAGTGATGAAGTCTCTCCTGGAACTCCTCCCGTGCGCGGTTCTGGTCGGTGCGGGAGCCTCGCTCGCCGCGCTGGGATTCCGGATCGTTCGGTTCCACACGCTGACCGTGAGCGTGACGGTCTTCGCCGGCGTGGGATGCGCCGCGGGCGCGTGGGTGGGCTCCCTGCCGCTCATCGCGGTCTTGTCGGCGCTCGGCGCCGCCGCCGGGTACTTTCTCGAGAAGGTCCTCTTCTACGTCTATGTGGCGCTCTCGGCCGCGGTCGGTGGATCGATCGTCGGGGTCGTGCTTGCGGTGATCGTCGGATCGAGTCATCCGTGGCTGCTCGTCGTGGCGTGCGCCGTCGGATGCGCCGTCATCGCGCTTCTCGACGCTCGGATGACCACGATTTCCTGGACCTCCACGGCCGGATCGGCCGTCATGACGCTCGGGGTCCTGGTCGGCAGAATGAGCGTCGCGCAGATCGAAAGGTTGGCGGTCGATTCTTCCTTCCTTCGCGCCCAGGCCGTAGCGGCGGGGATCCTCTTCGTCGCCTTCGCCGTCGCCGGCGTCCTCTTCCAAGGGTGGTCGACGCGCGAGAAGCCGGCGGCGCCTCCGCAGCCGGTGCGGGCGCCCACGCATTGATTCATCCTCGCGGGCGAGGTATCCTCCAGGCGGATGCGAACGGCGCTCGGTCTTCTTTTCCTGATTTCGGGGTCCTTCGCGGACGAGGTGCATCTCAAGAACGGGAACAAGCTCCGCGGGATCGTCCGGGAGGAGGGCGAGCGAATCGTCGTCCAGATGGACATGGGCTCGGTCACGGTGAGTCGATCGGAGATCGTGAAGATCGTTCGGGAGCGGAGCCCCCTCGAGGAGTTCGCCGTGCGTCGTCGCTCCCTCCGCGAGGGAGATGCCGAGGGTCACTACCGTTTGGGACTGTGGGCGCGGGAGAGCGAGCTGCACACCAAAGCGCGCGAGGCCTTCGAGAAGGCGATCGCTCTCGATCCGGATCACGAGGGAGCGAGGAGGCAGCTCGGATATCGCAAGCATCAGGGCCGCTGGTTCACCGAGGTCGAACATTGGACGGCGCTGGGCTTTGTGCGTCACCGGGGCGAGTGGCTTCCTCGGGGGACGGTGGAGAAGATGCTCGAACAGGAGACGTCGCTCAGGCGCGAACGCGAGAATCGCGCGACGCTGGAGAAAATCGCCGAGTTGGAGGCGGAGATCGAACGACTCAAGGTCCAGGCCTTCGTAGAGCGGGAACGACTCCTCGCGGAGTCCGAACGGAAACCTCCCGTCCGCTTTCTCTTCATGGGGCCGCCACACTACCACTCGGTGGGCGGCATCTCTTGTCCGTGCTGGTGCGACTGGAAGCAACGGTCTAAGAAGTAAGGGGCGACCTCTTCCGTCCGAACGCTTTTCGGACTAGGAGCACCATTCCGAGGAGTACGTAATAGACGACGATTGTGGCGACCAGGAGGGCCAGTCCCACGGTACCGTCTCCCCAGAGGAAGGCGTGTACTTCTCCCGCGTAGACCTCTTTGGACCGCGAGAACTCCGACAGCGGACGCCTCTCGAGCCTGCCCGATTTCGAGTCGTAGTCCAGCACGATTGGTTCGTAGTCGAACATCTTGCTCGACCCGTCGATCAGGATTTCGAAATCCTCGTCCCCATCCAACTCGACGACGGCCGGGGTCTCGCGGGGGCGGTCGAACGGGAAGAGCCAGAAGGCGGCTTCGGGGGATTCTCGTACCCAGATCCTGGACTCCAGTTCCCGCCCGGTGGAATCCTGTAAGGAATGGATGTCGAAGTGCCCATGGGCGTCCTCGGGCTTGAGCCGGACCAAGCGGAGGTTCTTGGACTCACGCTTTTTCGCGACGCGCCCTAGGGAGCGATGTTCGAGGTTGAACCAAATGTTGGAACCGATCAAGGCCGTCAAGCCCAAGGCAAGGGGGAGCCAGACCCAGCACTTTCTCATGTCAAGAGTGTACGGTGCCTTTGGGCGAGTCTTACGAAGAATCTCGATGCCGGAGCGACGGGGCGCGGCTTCCAGCCTCAAGAGGGATGACACCCTGCGCGCACAATGTCCGAGGTAGAAGAACCTATGGCCCGCATCCTGCGGCCGATCCTTCCGCGCGCGACCATGCGACGCCGGCTTGGACCTCTCCTTCAACTCCCGCGACGTCGGGCTCCAAGAGTCAACTACCTCCGAGACCCTTGTGGGCCGGAACGCATACATCGATTCTACGCGAGGCCGACATCGACTCCGAGCGCCTCCGCGAACTCTTTTGGATCGAGGGCCTCGGGACGGCAATCACAGTTGATAGAGCGGCAGGAGCCTCTTCGGCGCCTGCAGCACGAGCAGCGCGAGGGCCGTAGCGTACGCGCGGCAGCACAAGCAGTACTCGATCGTCCAGGATCCGTCGGCGTTTTGGATCTGGACGAGCCGATCGCGGAACGGGGGCCACCACGTTTTCCAATACGTCGCCCCTTCGTGCATCATCGCCTGGACGGCGTAGAAAGCCCCGCAGTAGTCCCATTCGCTGATGCGTCCGCCGTGCTCCTGGCCCAGACGCATTTTGAGAAGGGCCGCCATGCCCTTCTCGGTCTCGGCGAGGTTTCCGCGACCCATGCCCCAGAGGATTCGGAGGCCGGCCGAAGTCGGGTAGAACATCAGCCCTCCGCCTCCCCGCACTTGGGGGTGCTCTGCGAATCCGCCCCTCGGCAGGGCGCACGTCCTCACGAACTCCTCGAGTTTCTCGATGCTCGCCGATCGCACCGTCATTCCCGCGTTTCGAGCGGATCGTAGGGCCATCCAGACGCTGCAGGTGATCGCGATGTCGGATCGGCTGCCCCGGCCTTGCGGCCCCCAGCCTCCGTCGGAGTTTTGGACTCCATAAAGGTATTCGAGCGCTCTCTCCAGCGACTCGCGGATCGCGGAGAAACCCTCGGAGGTTCTGCGCATGCCGTAGGCCTCGGCAAGCGCGAGAGTGGCGCACGAGTGATCGTAGAAAATGCCCATTCCCGTGGAATCGAATCGCGTGATGGCTCCCGATTTTACCTGGATGGCGACGAGCCGATCGATCGCCCGGCGAATCGATTCGGCGTGCGGCCCGGCGGTCGGGGTGGATCCGGAGGCCAGGAGCGCCAGGATGGCCAGCCCCGTGATGGCGGTCGATGGGGCGCCGGATTTCTCGCATCCCCACAGCCCGTCCCGATTCTGATTCGCGACGAGCCACCGCATGCCGTGGTCGGTCGAACGAATCTGATCGGGAGTGACTTCTTGAAGCGGCGTTTCCTGGGTCGAAACCGATGGGCCCCAGGGCAGCGTCAGAGCGGCCAGGACCACGATTCGCAACATCTCCTCCTCCATTGTACTAGACGGAAGCCGGCGATGGAGGTTGGGAAGAATCCGGGATCCTACTTTTTCTCGAACTCCACCAGCTCCCACACCGTCCGTGTGCCGGACTCTTCCGATTCGCTCTTGACCATCCGGTTCGGGACCTCCTCAGACGACCAAACCTTCGTCCAGCCGCGCTTGGTCGTC
>CAZGKV010000211.1:0-3962 GCA_964526305.1 uncultured Planctomycetales bacterium
GCCGGGGAACGCCCCACACTCGAACCGGCGGTGTTTGGCCTTCTCCAGAGCGACCCCTTGCACCGAAGAGCCTCCCCGAGTACAGTACGCGACCTGTATGACGGCAAGTGAGATGCGGTTCGCGGGGAGCGATCGGTATTACCTCGATCCCGAACTTGCGGGCATCGTGAACGTGGCCCTCCAGATGGAGAAGCCCCTGCTTCTCACCGGGGAAGCCGGCACCGGCAAGACCCAACTGGCCCTGGAAGTCGCTCGTGCCCTCGCTCTTGAGGTGGAAGTCCTTCGGTGCAAGTCCACCATCAAAGGCGAAGAGGCCTGTTATACCCAGGACACGGTCCTGAGGCTGAACGATGCGCGATTCGGATCGGGCGGCACGGGGCGGGACGTGCAGAACTTCTACGACTACGTGGTCTGGGGTCCCATCGGCCGCGCGTTCCGCGCGGGGAAGAAGGTCGTTCTCCTCCTCGACGAGATCGACAAGACCGAATCGGACGTGCAGGACAACCTCCTCGATATCCTCGAGGATTGCGAGTTCACGATTCGGGAGATCAATACGCGGGTTCGGGCCGAGATTCGGCCGGCGATCTTCATCACCTCCAACGCGAAGCGCGAGCTCTCCGATCCTTTCCTGCGCCGATGCTATTGCCACCACATCGCCTTCCCCTCTCCGGACCAGATGCACGAGATCGTGAAGCTCCACTATCCGATCACGAGCCCAAAGCTGTTGAAGGCGGCGATGGACATTTTCTACCAACTCCGCGATCGCGGATACGAAAAACCTCCGGCCACGAGCGAGCTTCTCGACTGGATCGGCGCTCTCGAGCGCCGGGGAGCCCTCCCCGATCCGAAAGACCTGCCGCTCATCGGAGTGTTGCTCAAGCGGGCCGGCGACATTCAGGCCTTCCGGGCGAAGAAGTTCACTCGAGAATGAGCCGAGAACCGTATAACGCCCTCTTCGTCGATTTCGTCTACCTGCTCCGCGACTACGGTGTGCCCGCCGGCCTCCCCGACCTCCTCGAGGTGAACGCCGGCCTCGAACGCGGCCTCGTGAAGGACATGGACGACCTTCTCGTACTCCTGCGCCTCTCGTTCGTCCGCCGCGTGGAGCATATGGATCCATTCGAGCGTGCCTTTGCCCTCTACTTCTACGGCGTCGACATCCCCGCCGTCGCCGAAGGAGATCCGGAGCTTCTTCGTACGCCCCAGTTCCGGGAGTGGCTGGCCCGAGCGATCGAGAAGGGCGATCTCCACCCTCTGGCCCGCTGGAAGATGAGCCCCGAAGAATTGATGAAGAAGTTCTGGGAACGGCTGCGGGAGCAGACGGAGGAGCATCACGGGGGATCGAAGTGGATCGGAACCGGGGGCACGTCGCCCTACGGGCACTCCGGCTTCGCGCAAGGAGGCGTGCGAATGTACGGGGAGTCGCGGTCCCGATCCGCGCTCAAGGTCATCGGGGAGCGGCGGTACATCGCGTACGCGGACACCAATGAACTGCGCAACGAAACCCTCCGGCAAGCGCTGGAATCCATGAAACACCTGCGCCGAGACGGACCCCGGACCGCCCTCGACATCGATGCGACGATCCGGCGCAGCGCCAAGGAGGGGGGCGAGATCGATCTCGTATTCCGACAAGAGTTCCGAGACCGCATGAGGCTCGTGCTCCTGATCGACAACGGAGGGGAGTCCATGACCCCGTTCGTGGAGCTCACGCGGCTGCTCTTCGGCAAGATGCGGGACCGCTTCGAGAACATCGAGACGTTCTATTTTCACAACACCGTCCTCCGGAAGGTGTTTTCGGACGACCGGAGGACCCGCCCGGTGGAAACGGAGAAGCTCCTCCTCCGTCCCCCCGACACGAGGGTGGTGATGATCGGCGATGCGAGCATGGGTCCGGACGAACTGGTCTCCCCCTACGGCGCCCTCTCCTCGTACGAGATGGGGGACTCGGAACCGAGCATCTGCCGGCTCCGGCGCTTGGCCAAGCGCTTCCGGAAAACCGTTTGGCTGAACCCAATTCCTCGAACGCACTGGAATTCCCCCCACACTCCGTGGACGCTTGGCCAGATTCGCCGCATTTTTCAGATGGAGGACATGACGCTCGGCGGAATCAAGGGGATGGTGGAACGGCTGAGCGACAAGACCGGCTCGGAGTAAGCCCCCGCCGCAAATCCATTGCTGCCGGCTCCGCTCAATCACCGGCCTTCTTGAATCCGCGTGTCGCATCCACTTCCAGATGCAATGTCGGAAGCTCCAGCGCCTCCCCTTGCACCGTGATCCGGGGCCATCGGTCTTTCTCTGCGATCTTGCACACGACCGACCCGACCGCCATCACAATGATCCCCCAGGTCCCGGCCGGGACCAGACCGGCAAAGCGGCCGTCCGGCTGCTCTCGCAGCTCCACGATCATGGCCTGGTCCAGATGATCGGGAGAGATGGGATCGAAGTCTCGTCCATACCCATCCGGAGGAGAGATCGGGTTCATGTTCTCCCAATCCACTTGAAGGAGCACGCGGAATCGTACTGCCGGAGGCCCTGCCACCTGTGCGGTAACTCGGGCTGCCGGTAGTAGATCACCATCCCTCATTCCCTGGAGCGTCTTCAGCCTCGATTGTGCGGTCCGGTATCCCCAGGCGCCGCTTTCTGCGAGTACCTCATAGATCTGTCGAGCCGAGGAGTAGTCGGTGCCGGCTTCGTACATGCGGGCGAGGAGGAGCGAGATCGAGCAGGGACCCTTCCCCTCATACTCGTCGCACTCCTGACGCACTCGCTTGGCCCGTTCGAAGGCCTCTCTTTCTCTTGCCAAGAAGTGCCAGAGCCGTACTCGCATGAGTTCATCGGTGTGGTTTCGACTTCCCGGTTCCGGGCGGAGGCGCTGCAGGTCTTCTTCGAGGGCGTCGGGATCCCTCATGGCATAGGATGCGTCCGCGGCGAAGCGAAACTCCCCGGCCGCCAGGAACAGAGATCGTGCCTTGCCCAAGTCGCGTACATAGAGAGGACGGCATGCGCCGAAGGTGGGGTGGCCCCACGCGGAGTTCCGGCGGCTGACCCGGGTTTCCCAGGGGGTCTCGGGGCCGGGCTCCAGCGAACCTCCAGGATTATAGTAGGCATTCGCCATGCGCACTTGCCAATGGCGGAAGTTGCCTTCGCGCTCGATCTTGAGCACCTCCGCGAGTCGCTCCGCGCCGCTTCGGTCGCGTCCTTTCAGGGCGGCTTCGATCCTGCTTTCGAAATGTTCCTGAGTTTTGGCCTCCAGGTGGATCGCCGCGAGGCGCCATTCTCCCTCCTCCCGCTCCATCAGGAGGGCAATCGTTCCTGTCACTCCCTGGGAGAGCGGGACCGAACCTGAGATCGTGCCAGGTAGGTGCGGATCCCAGGGGCGCGGCGAAAACATCGGAAGGCCGAGTTCCTCGACTGCTCTTCGAAAGGTCGGCTGATTCACTCGCTCGCGGAATCCTGCGGAGGTGAGTCTATAGGCAGCGTCGATGCGACGCTCGCGGAGGAAACGAAGGAGAGGCTCAGCCTGGGGACCCTTATCTTGTTTCCGACATCCCGTCGGCGATAGCATCAGGAGGCCGCCGGCGATCACGGGGAGCCAGCGGAGCGGTTGTCGCATCATCGTGAGATATACCACACACAGGAACGGCCGTCACGGTGTTGGCCACTCGGAGGCAGGAGTCGTCTTCGCCGCCAGCGTCCGATGGCCCGGAGGTACAACCTGGCGATGGCGAAGTGGAGTGCCTTCACGGTCTTCCGCTCGACCACGATCGTCTCGGGGACGTAGAGATCAAGGCGGTGCAGCCCCACCTCGACACCACGGTAGACCACTGGTACGCGCCCGTAACGCAGGACTGGGATGGGCTGCGCTCAGGCCCTTGCTCTGTACCATCCCTTCTTCATGGCTTCCTGGTTTCTTCCTGTTCTATCGGCAGGATCCCGCAGTATTCCCCCGCGGCAAGGTTACG
>CAZGKV010000212.1:0-3944 GCA_964526305.1 uncultured Planctomycetales bacterium
TAGTTGGTTCCTTGAGAGCGAATCACCCTGAGCGGAAGCCGCCTGAACCCCCGCATGCAGGCGGCTGGAGTCGAATGGGTTACCCATGGTTCGACTCGCCTGCGGCTCGCTCACCATGAGTCCCCCGTAAGGAAGCCTTTTTACGGGGGACTCAAGAATAGAGCAGGTCTCTTCTTTCATCTCTCCGTCGTCGATGGCGTATTCGAGGATGATCTCCTTCGGAGTTGGCTGAGGAACCTCCGTGTGAGATTGTCCGGCCGCGTGATGGCGCTGCCCACAACGACGGCCCACGCGCCGCGACGAAAGGCGGAGCGAGCCTGCGCCGGCGTCCCATACCGCCCCTCCGCGATCGTGCGGCCGTGGCGCGTCAGCTTCGCCACGAGCGCGAGATCGGGCCCCTCAAGTCGGGGCGACTGCGGCGTGTATCCCGAGAGCGTCGTCGCCACCGCGTCCGCACCTTCCGCGAAAGCTCGCAGGCCCTCTTCCATCGTCGACACGTCCGCCACCACCTCCACGCGGAGCTCGCGCCGGATCCGAGCGATGAGTTCGAGATGCGCGGTCGCGACGAGGGAGGCCCCGGCGCGAACCACCGCGCGCGCGTGATCGAACGTAGGCGTGATGGAGCCGTCCTTGTAGATGCCCAGGATGGGAACGCCCAGGTGCCGACAGGCACGGATCACCTTCGGCCCGTCCAGTCGAAGCCCCGCGGCCCCCGCCGCCACGACCGCGGCCGCAATCGGAACCAGCGCCTTCCGAAGCGAAGAGTCCTGCGGCGCCTGCACCGAGACGATGAGGCTGCCGCGGAGTTCAACTAGAGCCATTCGATTTCCACCTCGAAGAGTCGGCCCCAGGGGAGAAAGGCACGGAAGGGTGGAACGCGAATGTCCCACGGGGATGATAATTCATGAAGACGACGATCGACGTACGCGTCCCATCGCTCTCCGCACTGAAAGCGGTCGATCCCGTCCGTACGGCATCGTTCGACGAGCTCCGGTCGGACGACCGACTGATAGAGCCAGTCGTCCAGCAACCGTTCGATCAGGAAGCGACCATCCCCTTTCCCAGCAATCCCATGACAGAGCGCCGTCCCGATGGAGTTGCTCGCCGTGTTCCACGCCGCGAAGGCGTCGAGGTCCGAGATGCGGACCGACGTCATTAGGTCAGGATCTGCCCCGTTGGCGTCTGCGCAATCGATGAGTACGCCACGAATGGGCATACGGTATCTTCGCGAGGGCGGGGGCGGATCGAGAAAACGGTCGACGCTGTCGGGCGCGGGCGCGACCAACGTGAGCGGGATCCCTCCCTCCAGTCCGCATCCCAGATATTCTGCATGCTCAGCAAGGCTGTGCCAAATGGACCGGTCTTCGTACAGCGCCACGCGGTTGCGATCCCCGAGAACCGTTGCCTGGAAAGAGGCACGCTTGCCGATCGCCCGAAACACCATCATCATCCCGGCCTCGTCGGCGCCCGGCATCATCCGCGCGCCGCGCCGTGCCAACTCTCGCGCCTCCTCGACGTGCGGACCCCGCTCGCCCGCATCGTCTTGGAAGTACAGCCGCTCCGCGACCGGCAACTCGAGGAGACGCAAGTTCACTGCTCGATTGCGCTCTCGCGCAAGACGGTATTCCGCCAGGACGTCCGCAGGAATCTCGCCGCGCCCGTGGACGTTGTACTCCCAAACCGCGCGCCAGAGAGGAAGCGTCTCCTCGGAATGGCACGTGACCGTGGCGCGCATGATTACGCTGAAGGACCGCGCCTCGGGAATCTCGCGCAACGTCTCCAGACGCCGCAAGGCTTCCTCCTTCGAGACGCGTCCGTCTCGCGACGTCTCGATTCCGCCGTAGCAGAGCATGTCGACCGACACGATCAAGAGATCGGCAGTGCGCCGCACGTCAAGAAGCCACTCGCGCACACGCGGAAAACTCGCGGGCTCCATATACCGGCCGAGGATTTCCAGGGGTGGGATCCGAACTTCGTGGCCCGCGATCGCCGCGAGGTCGCGGGGAAAGCGCGCGTTGCACGGGCGGCCGTCGAGCGGCAGAAGGGCGATCCTCACGGCCCGGCATGATAGCATGCGACCTCCGGATCGGGTAGAATCCCGCCCCGTGGCCGGCGTAGAATTCCGATCCGTCTCGAAATCGTTCGGATCGACTCCCGTCCTTCTCGATTTTTCTTTGGAGGTCGAGGACGGCGAGTTCGTGGTCCTGCTCGGCCCATCAGGCTGCGGCAAATCCACGACCCTTCGTCTCCTGGCGGGACTCGAGGCCCCCGACGCGGGCGACCTGCGGATCGACGGACGCTCCGTGCTTCGCGTGGCGCCACGAGATCGCGACGTCGCCATGATCTTCCAGGACTACGCGCTCTATCCGCACCTCTCCGTGCGCGAGAACCTCGCCTTCGGTTTGGAGGCGCGCCACGTCCCGGACGCGCCGGCACGGGTCGCCGAGACGGCCGAGCTGCTGGCGTTGACCTCCCTGCTCGACCGCAAGCCGGCGGCGCTCTCCGGCGGCCAGCGCCAACGCGTGGCCGTCGGCCGCGCCATCGCGCGTCGGCCGCGCGTCTTCCTCTTCGACGAGCCGCTCTCGAACCTGGACGCACGCTTGCGCACCCAGATGCGCATGGAGTTCCAGCGACTGCACCGGCGCCTCCGCACGACCAGCCTCTACGTGACGCACGACCAAGTCGAGGCGATGACGCTCGGAGATCGCATCGTCGTCCTGGACAAGGGGGTGATCCAACAAGTCGGAACCCCGCAGGAAGTGTACGATCGACCGGCGAATCGCTTCGTAGCGGAGTTCCTGGGCACGCCTCCGATGAACTTCATCGCGATCGACGGAAGGACGATCGGGATCCGCCCGGAGGACGTGACCTTCAGCGACAACGGAGATTTGCGAGGCGAGGTGGAATTCCTCGAACGGCTCGGATCGGAGACGCTCGTTCACCTCCGCGTGGGAGAATCTCGTGTGATCGTCCGACACCGCGGCACGGCCCCATCCCCGGGCGACTCTTGCGGCTTGCGCTTCGATCCGGTCAGGGTCCGGCGGTTTCCGTGACCGACGTCTTCGTCCTCGGGGCCGGAAGCGCCGGATGCGCGGCGGCCATCGCGGCGGCGCGCGAAGGCGCGTCGGTTCTGCTGGTCGACCGAGGCGGCGCGCCGGGAGGAAGCTCCACCGGGGCGCTCGTCACTCCCATGATGCCCAACCACATCGCCGGAGAACCCCTCACCGGCGGGATCTACCAGGAAGTCCTCGATCGCCTCGCCCGCACCGGCGACGCCGCTCGTTTCAAGGACGGCAACCTCGGATGGTTCAACCCGGAGATGCTCAAGATCGTGCTCGAAGAGATGCTCGTCGAAGCGGGAGTCCGGATCCTCTATCATACCGTTCTCGAGGAATTCGGCACGCTGCTGACGCCGCGCGGGAAGAGAGTGTTCGCGGCGCGCGTCTATGTCGACGCCTCCGGCGATGCGGAGCTCGCCCATCGCGCGGGAGTCCCGACCGAATCGGGGCGCGAAGGACGCAATCAGCCCGCGTCGCTTCGATTCCATCTCGGCCATGTAGATTTGCGCTGTGCGCTCGACTACTTCCGGTCGATCGGCGACGTCGAGTGGACCGACCGCGACGACGTGCTGCTGTTCACCACCGCTTGCACGCCCAACCGGCGATGGGCGCTCACCCCTCTCTTCGAAGGCGCGATCGCCGAGGGGCTCCTCCGGCCCGAGGACGCCAACTACTTCCAGATCTTCACCGTCCCCGGGCGACCGGGCGAAGTGGCCTTCAACGGTCCACGGATGGATGGCGAAACGGACACGCTCGACCCCGAGGCGTTGACCCGCATCCAGCTCGAGGGAAAAGCGAAGATCAAGCGCCTGACCGAGTTTTGCCGACGTCGGCTGCCCGGCTTCGAGAAGGCGTACATCGTTACGATCGCGCCGATGGTGGGGG
>CAZGKV010000213.1:0-3893 GCA_964526305.1 uncultured Planctomycetales bacterium
GCGCGCCCCCGTCAACATGAACACGGCGCCGCGCGAAGTCGTGATCGCGCTCCTCGACGGATTGCGCGGCTTTTTCATGCTCGAGCGACGCGGGGACAATCTCCCGAGCTGGCAGACCGTTTACCAGTGGCTCAATCGGAAGCACACGTTGGATCCTTCGGGGAGCGATCCCGGCGCGATCGGGTACCTCTATCAAACCGTCCCCATCGTGGGTCCGGGCTCGGGAACCGGAACGGGCATCTCCGCCGCGTCGATCGCGGAGCACCTGATCGCGTGCCGGGAAAAGAGGCCGACCTCGGGCGTGACCCCCTCCTTCGACTACTCCTCCGCCTCCGCCTGGTGGGGCGGCCCCTTCCTCTCCTGGAAGCAGTTCAACCGCTTCTGCGACAACCTCGTCGCCATCGGTCTCCTTAAGGACGACCGCTCCATCTTCGTCGACTACGCCTCCGGCGGCACCCCCGTCGAGAGCGAGATCCAGAAAAAGCGCGCCTCCCAGGCCATCGCCGACGTCCTCAAGGCCAACTTCAATCCCAACCTTCACCTCAACGAGACCAATCCCGACGCCAACCTCTTCGCCTACGTCGACAAGACCGATCTCATCGTCCACTCCACCGAGTTCTGTTTCCTCCCCTACGGCTACTTCGCGATCGAATCCACCGGGCGCGTCGTGCGTCCCGTGGACACCGGCGATGCCTTCACCGCCTCCAACAACGAGCTCGTGGCCGAGGCCAGGATGTCCGTCGTGGTGAAGCTCTTCGACGCCTATCGCCAGACAACGCAGAAGCAGTTCTACGCCGGGACCTTGGCGGCCCGGAAGCACCTCCCCCTCACCAACAACAACCGGTCCCTCGAGATCGGGCCGGAGCCCGATCAGGGGGCCGCCCCCTCCGAGAACGAATGGAGCGGCTACCTCGCCCTTCCCACCGTCGGAGGGCTCGGCGTCAATCACGCCAAGAACGCGGTGACCTCCACCCCCTCGGGTTCCAGCGAAATGGGCGAGGCGATGCACGCCCACTTCGCCGGCGATTTCTTGCTTCACCACCACGCCGACGGGGTCCGCCAGGAACTGGCTTCCACGACGGTGGCCGGCGAGAGCGTCGCCAACTTGCCGGACCGAACGGAGACCCTAGCGGGCCCTTACTCGCCCACGATGGGCGGAGGAAATCAGTACCGTCTGGCGCGATCGTTCCGGCTGAAACCTGGAGCGTCCTTCCCCCCGCTTTCCGATCGCGCGCCCCTGGATCTTCGCATCGACGGAGCGTACTCGGAACGCCATTCCGCTCCGGCCTATTGGCTCTCGCAGTCTCTCCTCGGAGGGACGACCGGGAACATGCAAGGGGTGATCTCGTTCTGGGTCAAGGGATCGTTCTTCCCCGAGATGTCCGGGAAGCCCCGAATGTGGATCTCGATGGACCGTTACCATGCGGGGAGTACCTCGTACATCAATCCAAGTCCGTTCGTGCTTCTCTACACCGCGACTCACGATGCCCCGGCCTATCAGGCCTCGACGTCGGAGAACGGAGTGCCCTTCTACAACCTGGGCTCTCCTTTCGGACCCCAGGCGTTCCGGCCGATGTCTCTCGGATGGGGATACGGCTACAGCGGATCCTCGGGATACGGTTCGGGATCGATCGCCGAGGGGGGCGTCGTCACGCCGACGCTCAATCACGTTGCGCATCCGGACTCCTGGAAAAACTCGCTCCTCAAGGGCCACGAATGGATGCACGTGGTCGTGACGTGGCAGCCGCAGAACGCCAACAACTGCAAGATCTACATCAACGGCCAGGACCCCGGCGCCACCGGCATCTGGTACTCCTCCTACAAGCCCAACAGCAGCGTCGATTGGTCCACGCACGCCGCGCCGGACGGCTCGCGCAATAGCATCCGATTCGGAGCCGTCTCCAAGTATCGCGATACGAGCTCGTGGGAGTACAACCGCAACTGGCCGGCCGACGCCACGATCGACGAAGTCTACATGTGGCCCAATTTGGGCGCGACGAACACCGCCGTCACTCAGTGGCAGGAGGGGCGATATTACAGAGTCGCCTCCACTCAGGAGGGGTTCTTCACGTCGGCCGCGATCGATCTCCTGGCCGGCTCGCGGAATCTTATTCCCTCGACGATCACGGCGGTCCCGCCGAGTTCGACCGCGACCACGTCCGCCGCGGCCACGCCGACCCTGACGGCGGCCACCTCGTCCGTCCAGATCCTGGGCGTCTCCTGGACCTGGTTCGCGGAAGCCCTGAACGGCCAAGGGAAGGAGCTGCTTCTGGATCGGACCGGCGAACCTCTCGAGCCGTCGATCTCGGTTTCGCTCCTGGCCGGAAGCTCCACGTACGGTCCGTACACCGGCGCGGACTTCAGCCCCGCGATCGACGCGGCGGGACAGCCCGTCTTCTTCTCGGGACCGTTCAAGTATCGGGTGCAATTCTCCCCCGTCCCCGGCGACGCCATCCTTCATGCGACTCCCGTGTTCGACGACATCACGATCTTCTATCGCCGCGGCGCTCCCGAATTCGAGACGTGGTTTCGGTCATGATTCGAGCTCTCCTCCCGATCTTGCTCTTCGCGCCACAGGATCCCGAGATCCTTCGCCCCGATCCTCCCAAAGTGGAACGATCGGGGCCCCAGTGGAAGATCGGCCTTTCCGCGGCGGCGGATCTCCCCGACGAAACCGTCGTCCAAGTCCGCCTCCTTCCGGTGCTGCTCCGTTTCTACGAAGACCAGGCCTCCTTGCGCTGGAGCGAGATGGAATCGGGACAGCCGGTCCGCCGCTCCGTCGTCCAGCAGAAGAAGCTCGCCCTCCGGGCTCAGCTTCCGGGACTTCGCCGCCTCGTCGTCGTCTGGTCGCTCGATCCTAAGGCCCAGCCGCAGGGAGTCACGCTCGATCGCGGGTTTGCTCCCGTTCGCTCCTCGTATCTCTTGGGATCGCTGTCGGATCGTCTCAAGCCCTTTCGCTCCTCGCTGGACGAGCCCCCTCGTCTCTATTCGCGTCTCCTGGAGCTCCTCAAGCAGATGGACGAGATCGACCGTTCCGGCTCCGACCGAGGCATTCCCGCGTGGAGTTCGTCCTTGGCCTCGTTCCGTCACCGGTGCGACGAGGAGATCTCTTCGGGCCCCTTCACCGCCTCCATCGGACTTCTCGACTCCGTCGCCGGCGACGCGGCCACGTACGTTTCCTGGCTCAAGAGCCGTCGCGTGGCGGAGAAGAAGCCTTCGAATTCGGGAGGCTCCGACAGCGAGAACGCCCAGAACGACAATCCAACCGGGGACCAGCCGCCCACCGGGGGAACGTCCGGTCCGACCGCCCACGGCCGCAAGGACAACCGAGACATCCGCAGCGACACGGCCGCGAATCTCCGGAAGCGCCTGGATCCCTTCGCCAAGCTCCGCCGGGCCGAGATGTTGCTGACGCTCGCGGCGGAGGCGCTCGAGCTTCTGGAGGCCGGCAAGGCGGCTCCGGCCGGGCCCCTTCTCGATGCCGCCTCGCTTGTGGAAGGGCGACTCAAGGACGAAAAGGAACCTCTCAAACCCCTCCGGGACGCTCTGGCCACGCTTGCGTCGGGGGATCCCGCCATGAGGAAGAGCGCTACGGATTCCTTGAAGCTCTGGGAAGCGACGACGGCGAAGCTCGCGCCGTAACAGACCGGGACATTCTTGGTCGCTAGAATACCTGTGTGAAGCCGCTGGTAGTTGTCACACACGGCGAGGATGGGCATTTCGTGGCTTCTTGTCCCGCGCTCACGGGGTGCCACTCCCAAGGCAAGACGAAATCAGAGGCGCTCCGCAACATTCGTGAAGCGATCGAAGGATGCCTCGAAGCCCTCAATGCCCGTGTTAAGAGCTCATCCCGGTAGGATCGTGGCCGCGGTGGCGGCGCCGAGGGTGCAGAT
>CAZGKV010000214.1:0-3873 GCA_964526305.1 uncultured Planctomycetales bacterium
CCAGGATCAAACTCAGACACCTTTACCCCGTGATTCAGCTGTGAAGGGACACTAGATCGTGCGTCGTCCTTTCCTCATTGTGAGGGGCATCCTCAAGCAGCACCCAAGGTACGCCGCCTCTCTCTGATCCTGTCCTCCGCAACCTTCGGTCATATCGCGCCAGTTTCCCCATATGCCCCTTCTATCCCGCGGCCTATCCATCAGAGCGGGCCCGAGGAAAGGGCGTCAGCTGAAAACCGAACGCGATTTCACATCCGACGACCCATTATTCGGGTACCCCGCTATCGAATGGGGAGAATGGGGCGATCCCTCTCGACGTGGAAAGCGGCGGCCCTGTGGGGATGCCGCTCGCGCATCCCACGAGGGGAATGGGGATGAGCACCCACGGATATCTCGACCCCCGCACGGGTCGGCTCGTCACCTGGCACGAAAGCCGCATCGTCACCCCGAACACCATTCGGGTATGGGACGGTCGGTTTCTGCTTGCGACCTCCGACCCCAACACCCTTCGCACTCGGACGGGACGGATCACGGGGGCTTGCGTGAACGAGGTGGGGGCGGTGGAGGCTCTCCCTGTCTCCGAGTGGGAAAAGCTGAGTCGGTAGTCGGCCCGAGCAGGGGCGTCCCGAAATCGCTAAACGAGAAACCACCCCATCCGCTCATGTTGGAGCGTCTGCCCAGCGATGCGAATCGGGGGACGCGCGATCGATGGTTGGGGTCTTCCCGAGGAGAGGGTATGCGCTCTGGATCGATGGCGCTCCTGCTGGCTATGGTCGGCCTGGTGTTGAGAGGTCTATCGCTGAAGCGTTCCGTGGGCCCGGAAATTCTCTTTGACCCCCGGCCTTGACACCCCCCGGATGCGGGGGTACGCTCAAAAGGGTAAGCGCTTGCGTACGGTGCCGGACCCCGATTCGGGCCGCCCGCGCAGCTCTTCACCGCCGGGGAACAGGGTGAGGGTGCCGGCAAGACGTCGCGGGATACGTTCACCTCGATTCCGGCGCAAACCTCTCCTCGCCTGACTCCTTTGTTCGGGGGTGCGGAGTTCTCTTGAGATGGAGACTCTTCATGAGCACCGAGATCGCCGAAGAACGCGCCATGAGTGAAAGCGGCGTGGAGATCCGCGAACGGGTGGGCTACCTTCCGGCCCTATTCGTTCCGGCGCTCGAGAACCCCGCCGTTCTGGATTGTCTTTGGCGCGAGACCCAGGTCGCCTATCTCGACAATCCGCTCCCCGCTCATTGGAAGGAACAGGTCTTCGCCTATCTATCGCGGTTTTCGACGAGCCCGTATTGTCTGGTGGTTCATTCCTGCCGGCTGAGCGAGCTCGGAATGCCGCTCTCGAAAGTCCTGAGCCTCCTCGAGGAACCGGCGACCCGGCTGGAAGGAGAGCTCGGGACGCATCTTTCGGTGTTGGCGCAAGCCTCGACTCCCATGGCAGAATGGCCGCCCCCCGATCATCCGCTCGAGCGGGCCATCTTCGCGTGCACCGTGGCCGCGTTTCTCCGGCGATCGGTGGCGCCCGCGTGCGTCGCGGAACTTCGGCGGTTGCTCGCGCCGCCGATCTGGAGCCGGATCGCTCTGCTCCTCTCCTACATCCGGGTCTGCCACGGCTGGACCGAAGCCCATCCGGAGATCGCCGCCGAATCGGAGGGAAAAGTTTCGGAGAGACTCGATCTCATCGGCGCCGAGGAGCCGCGCTTGATCGGCTTCTTCCGGAACCATAACGAAATCGTCTCTACCGAACGGGCGGCGAAGGAAAAGGCGCTCCAGGCCGAAATCGCTCGGCTTCGGCGAGAGAGCGTGGAATTGGAGACTCGGGTCCAGGAAGAATCCGTGGCGCGCCGGCGGGAATACGAGGAACGCCGGCAAGCCGAAGAGCAGAGGGAACGATTCTTCGAGGTTTCGCGAGACCTCATCTGCATTGCGGGAAACGACGGATTCTTCAAGATGCTCAACGCCGCCTGGAAAACCGTCCTCGGATTCCCGACGGAGGAACTCCTTCGCCGACCCTACGTAGAGTTCGTCCACGTGGAGGATCGCGAGCGCACGCTTCACGCCATCACCGGGGTAATGCAGGGACGAGACTTGACGTCGTTCGAGAACCGATTCCTCTGCCAGGACGGATCGCACCGGTGGCTCGAATGGACGGTCAGCGCGGTGCGGCCCGGAGAGTCGTTGATGTATGCCACCGCCCGGGACATCACGGACCGCGTTCGCGCGCAGGAGGACAAGAGCCGGCTCGCCGTGCAGATGTTCGAGGGGCAGAAGCTTCAGGCGATCGGCCGACTCGCGGCGGGAATCGCCCACGAGATCAACAATCCTCTCGGGTACATCATGTCCAACCTGGGGACGATCGAAGGGTACTCCGCCGATTTCTTGAAGCTGCTCCGCGCGCACGAAGACGGCATCCGCACCGCGCCGGAGCGGATCCGACTGGATCTCGAACGTCTGCGGAAGAGCGTGGATTTCGATTACCTCGTCCGGGACCTTCCGGAGGCGCTGAAGGACGCCACGGCGGGAGCCGAGAGAATCCGAGACATCGTCCGCAATCTGCGGGACTTCGCCGCCCCGGAGCGGGACGAGCCCCAGTCGGCGGATCTCAATGCCTTGATCGAAAACGTCCTGGCCATTTGTGCCGGGGAGCTGAAGCGCAAAGCGGAGGTGCGACGCGACTACGGCGTTCTGACGCCGATCCGGTGCCATCCGCAGGCCGTCTCCCAAGTCTTCCTCAATCTCGTGATGAATGCGGCCGAGGCGATCGAAACCAAAGGGACGCTTTGGGTGACGAGCCGCTTGGACGGAAGGGAAGTCGTAGTCCGGATTCGGGACTCCGGCCGCGGTATCGATCCGAAGAATCTCCAGAAACTCTTCGAGCCGTTCTTCAGCACGCGCCCGATCGGAAAGGGCACGGGCCTGGGCCTCTATGTGGCGTACCGGATCGTTCAGGGACATGGGGGAACGATTACCGCCGTATCCGAGCCGGGCCGGGGTTCCGAGTTCACGATTCGCTTGCCCGTGGTGTCGGGGAAGGAGAACGCCGATGAAGGATGATGTCGCGGGAGCCCATTCGAACGTCATCGTATGCGTGGACGACCAGCCGGAGATCCTCTCGGCCTTGCGTCGCACCCTCCGGAATGAGCCGTACGAAGTGTGGACGACGGAAGACCCCCGGCAGGCGCTGGATTGGGTGGCGAGTCACGGAGTCAGCGTTCTGATCGCGGATCAACGCATGCCGCAGCTGGCGGGGACGGCGCTCCTGGCGGCCGTGAAGGAACGCTCGCCGCGGACGGCGCGGATCGTCCTGACCGGATTCCCGACCGACGAACCGATCCGGGCCGTGCTCGACGATTCCGACGATGCGATTCAATTCTTGATCGGAAAACCTTGGAGCGACGAGGGACTTCGGCTTTCCTTGCGCCAGATCCTCGAACGTCAAGGGAGCCGAGCGTGAGTTCCCGAGTCTCCGATCAACTCTCGGCGCTGGTGGCCGTACTGCAGGATCCCTGTTTGCTGCTGGCTCAGGACGGGACGGTTCTCGCCGTGAGTTCGTCCGCGGCCCGATCGATCCGGGTCCCTCCGGAATCCCTCATCGGAGGGCGCGTGGAGAACGCCGTGTCCGGGGCCTCTCCCTCCTGGTTCCGCAAGTTGCGCTCGTCCTTGCGGGAAAACGGCGGGACCTCCCGTCTTGCCGGAGACGCGGATGGGCCGGACGCGGATCTGACTGCGCTCCCCGAGGGGGCGGTGCTGCTTCGCCTGCACGGGCCGGAGGTCGAGCGACACCTGCGCCTCGTCCGAGAGTTTGAGGCCCACCACCTGGAGGGCGCCGACCAAAAACTTCCCCGTCGTGTCGCGGGGCTTCACGTCGTGCTCCTT
>CAZGKV010000215.1:0-3612 GCA_964526305.1 uncultured Planctomycetales bacterium
GTTTTCCGAGACATCACGTTCCTTGCAGCCGGCCCGGCAAGTGAACGCAGTCGTTAGGCGCTGTATGGATCCCTGAGGTCCTGCCGCCTAAGTCCGCAAGAAGGGCGAGGGTCCCGGGCGCGGTGGAGACCCGGTACGGCGAAGGATATCGGGGGGGATGCGGGGAGTAAAGGCTGGAGTGGGGACGGGTGTGGGGAGCCCGACCAGGAGGCGCTCGGCCACCGAAGCGAGCGCAGGGAGAGCCTCCCGCGGGACATGCGAAGGGGGAGAAAGGAGGAAGCCCTGGATGACGCCGCGAGCGATGTCGACAGCGGGTTGGAAACCGTGCAGATCGATCAGCCGCTGAAGGGCGGCCTGCATGTGGCCCGTTCCCGCGCCGATGCCGTCGAAGAGGAGTTGCCCGAGTTGAGGGATCCAGTGGTAGGCGAGATACTCGAGTCCCTCGAAGAACCAGGAAGCGGGGTCGCGGTCGCGATGATCGGTGATCGTCTCGGCCTGGGCGCGGTCCTGCCGCCGTCGGCGGACCTCCTGTTCACGGACGCGCTCGCTCTGCTGGATGCGGGCGTGCTCGTCGTTGAAGCGGAAGACGAGGCCGGAGAAGTAGGCGCTCCTGTTGGCGATGTCGTCCCGATGGGCCTGGGTGGCGAAGGCCCGCTCGGCTCGCTGGAGCACGGGGATCGGAAACGACCGGAAACGGCGTATGAAGGCGGAGACGCTCCCCGGGATGCTGAGCGCCTCATGAGCGCGAGTGAGAAGGAGGCGGGCGCTCTCGTCGGCGACCCGGGCTCGCTCGCGGCTCTCGTCAGAGGCACGAGCGAGCGCCTCCAGGTCGATGTTGCCGCGCTCAGCGCTGGAGCGCCAAGCGGCCCGTGCGCCGGCCTGGTACGCGCGCAGGAGGAACCGGACGATGAGGTCGGCGGCGGACTTGGCCAGTTCCGGAAGGGAGAGATCAGGGAAGGCGGCGGCGAGCCGGTTGGTGACGGCGAAGATCGGGCGGGCGATGTCCTTGACGGTCCGGAAGGCGCGCTCGATGGTCGCCTTGCCGCATGGATCGCCTTCGACTTGTGGAGCATGCTCGGCCTTGAGGTCCTCGAGGGCTGTTGCGACGACCCATGCCATGTAGGGCCGGCCCTGGTCGGTGTGGACTTGTTCGCCGCCACCCTTCGAGAGCACGCTCTCGAGAAGTTGCGAAATCTGCTCTGCGGACTCGCGCGTGTCGATGACCGCGGCGTCGAGGAGATCGAAGTCGCGGCCGCCGATGTCCTGAGCGGCCATCATCTTGAGCGGAACACCGAATACAGCCAGATCGGTGGTGTCCCCCGCGTACTGGGTGTCGGGGAGGGTGACGTCGAATCCGAACCGCGGGCGGCGAACGCGGCCGGGACCCTGTGGGACCGATGTGGAGGAGCGAGGCGGCGGGGCCTGGGCTGAACGATCGCCGGCGAGGGCCTGGTCCATCTTGCTCGTAGGCCGACGCCTCCAGTTGCGCAGGGTGCGCTCGGAGATCCCGAGGAACTCCGCGAACCGCTTCAGAGTGAGGCTCGGATGGAGAGCCGCGAGGCGCTCGAACGAGCCGACGATGAAGTTCCGAAAGGCGGCGCGACGAAGCGAGACCTGGCGAAGGATGCCGCTCGCGACTTCGAGAAGGGAGCTCAGGAGCGCGCGCTCGGATGCTCCTCGGGAGTCCGCTCGATCGATCGGAGGACGGCCGATCCTGGTCAGCGAGCCGAGTGTCGCCTCGAACGCGCTCTTGCATCGAGTCGCGAGGCGGCAGACGCGCTCGGGGTGAGTGCCTACCTGTCCTGCGGCATCGGCGATTGTGACCGCCGTCCACTCCGGGTGCAGGCGGCTCGCGATCGCGAGGCAGACGACTGCGAAAAGACCGCTTGGCTTTGGGGTCGATCCATGCGATGAAGTAGGTTGCATCGGCGGTTCGCGCGGGTTGAGTTCCTGACGAAAACGCTTCTCGCGCGGTCCCGCCGATGCATCCAGCTGAATTTCGGCTCGCTACTTGACGGCGCGGCCGAGTCGGAACCGCGCTCCGCAGAACCGGAGCTCGAGCTCCTCTCCGGCGAGCATGAGCCGGAGGACCTCGAGCGGGCCGCCTCCGGTCGGCGCGGTCACGTCCTCGAAGGGACCGCCGGCGCCACCGGAACGAGCCTCGACCCCTTGACGCCGCCGGCTGATCGCGTCGACGAGGGCCAGGACCCGGTCGGCACGGCCGAAGAAGCGATCGGCAGGGGTGAGCCCGTCGATTCCCATGTGCGCTCGCGACAGGTTGTACTCCTCCACGAACTCGGCCAGCCGGCGGCTCGCGTGGTCGCGGTCCTCGAAGTGCTCGACGTCCCACAGCTCCCTTCGAACGGTTCCGATCACGGCCTCGACCTTGCCCCCACCCTGAGGAGAGTAGGCGCGGCCCACCACGTGGTCGACGAGCTCCGCCTCCAGGAAGTCGGTGAACTCCTTCGACAGGAAGCCTCCGCCCCGATCGGTGCGGATCGCTTCGGGCTTGCCGTGCCGGGCCACGGACTGCCGGATGACCGCGATTGCCGACTCGGCCGACGGGCTCTCGCAGAGCCCGTGTCCGACGACGAAGCGAGAGAAGTCGTCCAGGACGATCAGAAGGTGCAGGCGCTCGACGCCGACGCGGACCTCGGCGTAGTCGATCTGCCAGAGTGCGTTCCGGCGGGGCGCCTCGAACCGAATCGGCTCGGGCCCCTTCGGGCGGCTCCCCCGGTACACGGACTCGTACCCGTTCTGGCGCAGGACTCGGTTGATCGCCCTCACCGAGATGCGCCACTTCTTGAAGCGCTTGAGCTGAGCCCGGATCTGGGCCGCGCCCATGGAGGGGTGGCGCTTCTTCAGCACCAGGATCTCCGCCACCTCGGGGTCGGAGAGCCCTTGCCCCGGGTCCTTCGGCGCATAAATCGACCGCCGAGGCCGCCGATCTTCGTCCTTGCCGGCCTGGCCTGCGGTGCCATCCGAGGACCCCGCGACCGTGACCTCCGTCTTGCCCTCGAGCTTGATCCAGCGACGGAGTGACTCGGTCGTCGTTCCGATCAGCCCGGCGACGCGCTCGCGCGTCATCCCGGACCCGATCAGGTCGAGCGCTTCTTTGCGCTCTTCCAGCGCGAACCGCCTTCCCTTCAGGGGCTGCCGTCGGAACGTCGTCGCATCGCCACTACTGGGCTTCTTCCTCTTCGACTTCACATGTGCCTCCTCGCCACCTCTCCGGCGGCTCGGTTAGGCGCCCGGGACCCTCAGCAGCTCACACTGCCTCTTGCGGACTTTCCGGGTCGTTTTCCGGAAGGACGTGTGGGTCCTTAACACCCCCTATGCACCGGTCGTTTGGTGTTCCCATCCGCTAGAGGTATGCTGTTCGCACAGATGGCCCTGTGGGCGAACTTCGAGACCCAAACGCCAGTCGGGATCGGAGGTTACGAGTGGCTAATTGCGCAGCGTGCGGGAAAAAGCTGGGCTTCTTCGGTGGCCTATGGAAGTCTCGACTCTCCCTACATGCAGATCGGCTGCGAAGCGACGATTTCGGTGCGTATCGAGTATGCTCAGGATGCTTCCCTCGTCTACAAGAGGACATACAGAGCGATCCTGTCC
>CAZGKV010000216.1:0-3603 GCA_964526305.1 uncultured Planctomycetales bacterium
TTAGGTCTCCTCCTCGTTCCTGGGCTGGCTCGGTGTGGGGCTACGCCCCCTCGGCCCGCCCCGGCCCACGAGGCCTACCGGGATCGGGTCTTACACCCGATCGCGAGCCGGCAGCTCGAAGGGTCTCCCTTCGGGCAGCAGCGTGTCGGGGAAGAGGCTGCGGATGCGAAGGAACTCCGCTTCGCATCGCTGGAAGGCCTCGACGACCTCGGGGTCGAAGTGCTTCCCCGACTCCCGGACGATCATCTCACGAGCCTTCTCGTGGGGGAAGGGCATTTTGTAGGGACGCTTCGATGTCAACGCGTCGTACACGTCCGCCAGGGCCACCAGGCGGGCGCAGAGGGGGATCTCTTCGGCGCGGAGGGGCCGATGCTCGCCCGCGATCTCGACGGAGGGATACCCCGTACCGTCCCACTTTTCGTGATGGAATCGGGCGATCATTTCGCCGATCGAGAAAATGCTCTCCCGCCGGATCATCTCCCCGGCCATCCGAAGCGCCCGTCCTCCGATCTCGGTGTGGTCCTTCATCTTCTCGAACTCATCCTCCGTCAGTCGGTCGGGCTTCTGGAGGATGTAGTCCCGGATTCCGACCTTCCCGAGGTCGTGGAGCGGCGAGAGATCGTAGATGAGATCGACGTATTCCTCGCTGATCTGTTCCTTGTATTTCGAGTTTCGCTTGAGCTCGAGCGCCAGGGCCTTGGCGTAGTGCTGAATCCGCTGGATGTGTCCGCCGGTATCGTCGTCGATCGATTCCGCGAGATTCGCGATGGCGAGGATCGCCGCGCGCTGGGTATCCTTGATCTCCGCCGTGCGTTGAATGACCGCTTCCTCGAGGGCCTTGAAGTAGTTCTTCTTGAGCTTGTCGACGACGCTTCGCTCCGTGATGTCCCGGAGCGTGGCCTGCAGGCCCGTGACGCTGCCGTTCTCGCGGACGCCGAGAGGAAGGAGCTCGAAGATCCGATCCTCGCCGGCGTGCGTGAGGAGTTCGATTTGGACGTTTCGCGTCTCGCGACCTTCCGCGATGTCCCGCAGCACGCTGTAGATCTTGTAGAGATTGCCCTTCTTGACGAGCCGGGATACGTTCATTCCCTCCAACTCCGTCCGGGCGTAGCCGAGGGCCGTGCAAAAGGCGGGATTCACCCACGTGAGTCGGCCGTCGAGATCGGTGAGGATGATCGGGTCGGTCACGTTCTCCACGATCGCACGATATCGAACCTCCGATTTTTGGAGATCCGAGACCTTCTCTTGCACGCGTCGTTCGAGCCGGTTCGAGTTCTCCTTGAGATCGTCGTACAGCTTCTTGTTCTCGAGCACGAATCCGACGTTGACCGCGAGTTCCTCCATGATCTGCGCGAACTCGCGATTGAAACGGCTCTTGACGTTGTCCTCCAGATCGAGGACGCCGACGATCTGGTGTTTGACCTTGATGGGGATGCAGACTTCCGCGAGGGTTCGGACCAGGGGGCCTCGGAGGAATCGCGCGTCCTCCGTCACGTCGTCCACGCGGACGATCTCCCCCGACCGAAGGCAGGTTCCGACGAGTCCCTCGCCCGGCTTGACTCGCGAATTCTTGAGGATCGGATTCGCAGCCTCCTCGCCCGCGGCGACGTGGAGGACGAGCTCCCGCGTCAGATCGTCCACGAGCAGGATGGCCACCAGGTAGAGGTCGAATCGGTGCTGGATGAAATTCACGATCTCCTGGAGACATCCCTCGGCCGTGAAGGCGTCGTTGGTGGTATAGGTTCGGACGATCTTGACGACTTCTTCGTGGAACGACTTCACGAGCTCGAGGTAAGCGATCCGCTCCTCCAAGAGCTCGTACGCCAAGTCACGGGAGTTCTGGGTACGATCTGTCCCCATCGAATCCGGTCCGAAGAGATTATATTCCGGGATGGGGGCAGATCAAAGCCCAAAGATCACGGTGTACGCCGATCCACCGGTTTGTAGAACGAGCACAAGAGGAGTTTGGGTTCCGCGTAGACGCTGAGCGCCGGGCTCATTCCTCCGAGAAAACCTCCCGCCACCGGGCATCCGAATTCCACGAACGCGCCGTCGGGGAACGCTCGAGACGAGAGGCGGGGAAGCGGGGCCGAGGTGGCGGGATCCGTCAAAGGAACGGCGAGGGCTTGCTTGGCGATCGAGAGGGCGGAATCTACGGAATCGCCTGTCCACGGCCGTGGCTCGGTGAAATCCAGGAGGAGATCGAATCGACGGGCCCGGAGTCGGAACAGCTTTGTTTGATGTCGAAGTTCGAGCCCCGCTTCGTCCGACGGGTCCGCGAAGACGTAGACCAGCGGTTCCGCGGGGAGAAAGGACTGCGCCACGAACTCCCGAATGGAGTCGATAAAACCGCGGACGGAGGAGGACGGCCAAGTCTTCGAGAGGGCCGGCTTGGCGCCGGCCAGCGGGACCAGCCCATCCGGTGTGGGCCATGTCGCGGCCTCCTGGAGACCCGCGGGGAGATCGTTCCACCGGGCGTCCGAAACGGTGCGCAGGGTTTTCATTGGGTCACGACGTTAGGTATTGGACCGGAGGAAGCATGGCTACGCAGGACCAGCAGTTCCTCATCGAATCGTGCACGGTCTTGGAGCAGTTTGGACACGGCGCGATCAGGCACTCCGCATAGAGAGCCTTGAGGGTCCGGCTGCAGTCGGGACAAGTGGACTCATAGATCGATAGCCGTCCCGACAGGCACTTCATGCACTTATAGCGATGCTTCGGCTGGGCTCCACACGGTTTGGTCATCTTGGTGCCGTCGGGGAGAGTGATCTCTTCGCCGGGGCACGACCTCGCGGCGGGAGGTACCCGGTGGCCGCATCGACAGGCATTGCCGTCGCGCTCGGCCCAGGGGCGTAGGTCGTGCGTCGTCATCAGGGCGTCGCTCTTGAGGCTGTGCTTCCGGCCGACCCGGTGTCCGAGGAGATGGTCGGCGTCGCACTCTCCGACGGCATCCCAGGAAGACACGTAGGGGGAGCTGAAGGATCCGTCGTACTGCGTCTCTTCCGATTCGGCGCCCTCATTGTCGACGATGCAGATTCCGTGGAAATTCCATCCCTGATCCCGGTTCGACGCACGCGGGTCGCCGACGAAACACGGCGCCCCGAACGTGATGGGGTCATGGTTGGAATGCATCGCATCGATGACGCCGCCGCCGCGGATTCCCCACCGCGAGGTCAGGTGCCTCGGCTTGGCCGTGATCCCCAAGGTGTTGAGAATGGCCGCCACGAGGGCGGCTTGTTGATTGCATCGTCCTCCGGCTCCTCGCGGATTATCCAAGACGGCCCAGCCCCAGTTGAAGTCCTTCATCGCCGGGGAATCGAGATCGGCGTAGTGGAGCCCGTTCGGGTGCAGGCGGAGATCCGAGTAGTTCGCCGGCTGCGCTGAGGGTTTCGGCGGATCCTGACCTTCGAAGAACCGGTAGTCCTCCGGCCAATGATAATGTCCCATGCGATTGTCCACTTTGTAGGGAATCGACCATTTGCCGCAGAGATTCAGATGGAAGGCCCCCTCGGCGAACATGCACGCCTTGTCCACGTGAAAGTGGTCGAACTCCTTTTCCTTCAGCGCGAGGCCGTTGGAACTCGTGCGGATCTTGGGTGCGTT
>CAZGKV010000217.1:0-3409 GCA_964526305.1 uncultured Planctomycetales bacterium
CACGCTGATCGGATGGGGCCGGATGAGCGTGTGGTTTCCCCGGATCGCCACGCCGAAATTCTCTCGATCGATCCGACACTCGATTTCCCGATCGACGGTTTCTAAGAAGTTGTTGCAGTGGTGCTGGATATGGAAGGCGAGGAGGTCGTTCCCAAGGAGGCCCTCGAGCAACTCCGATTTCCACGGGCAGATGCGGAACGCCTCGGGATTCGGCCAAGGGATGTGCCAGAACTGGCAGACGATGGCTTTGGGCATGCGTTCCTTCACGAGCTTGGAGAGCAGCGCGAAGTGGTAGTCCTGGATGAATACGAGCACGCGATCGTCGCCGGCCTCCTCGACGACCGCGTCCGCGAACCGGGCGTTCACCGCCGCGTACTGTTTCCAGTGGGTCTCTTCGAAGGTCGGGCGCTGATGCGCGATGTGGCAGAGGGGCCAGAGCGTCTCATTGGAGAAGCCGTAGTAGTAGCCCTCCTCCTCCTCCTTCGAGAGCCAGAGCCTGCGAAGGAGGTAGCGTTCGGCGCCGGGAGGGACGCGCAGCCGGCCTTTCGGGTCGGCCGTCTCCCGGTCTGCCGTCCCGCTTCCGTGGGCGATCCAGGTACCCCCGGTGACCCGCATCACGGGGTCCAACGCCCGCACGACTCCGCTGGCAGGCTCGGTGGATCGGATGCCCTCCGGTGTGTGCCGGTGGATGTAGGGTTCGCGGTTGCAGACGCTGATGAGGCGGAAGTCCTGGAGCCGCTCGGACAAGAGGGAGCGCAGGGTCTCACGCGTCCACATGGTCGAGCTCCTCTTTCCACGGCGGGAAAATGATTCCGCCGCGGCCCGCGTAAGATCCGCGTCGCGTGTTCATGCTCCCCCCTGCGGCGCGGTCAGCAGCCGGGTTCCCGCGTCCCACCGATCGAGGAGCGTATCCTTCATTTCTTCGAACCGCTGCGCCTGACGCTCGATGATCGCCTCTGCGTCCGCCGCGGAGAGCGTCCGGGCTTGGTTTACGAAGCCGGCGACGCGCGCGAAGTAGATCGGAACCAGCATTTCGACGAGCTGCTTCCGATCGCCGGCCCACTGCTGATACGCGATCGCGAAATCGTATACGGTGTCCACCCAGAGATCCACCGGGAAGTCGAGCCCTTCGGGAACGGCGCGGCTCAGCTCGTCCAATTGCTGGAATTGCCTCTCTCCCATGACCTGCTTCCAGACGGCGCCGAAGTGGTCCAGCCCCTCGCGGAACCGGCGCGCCAAGTTCTCCAGCGACACCTCGACCGCCTCCGGCTCGACGTTCATCACTTCGCCGACCAGGGGGACCGGGTCGCTCCCGCGTACCTTCCTCCAGAACGGCTCGTACTTCTTCATCATCGCAAAGAGCGTCCCGACCACCTGACGGAACATCGGGCCGAGAGACTCCGACGGGTCCTTGGGATCGTGCACCTTGCTGCCGAGGAACGTCTCGCAGATCTTGAATCCTTCGCAGATCGCGACCGTCGTCATCCAGATGTCGATGCCGAACTTGGCGACGTCGCTCTCCCAGACGTCCTCCTTCGTGAGGAACTTCATGAGGCCGGAGGAGAGGCCGAAGTCGCCGCCGATCGGCTGGCGCAGCCGCTTGCCGTAGAGCGCTTGCGTCAGAGAGCGCGCGACGTTGTTCGTGATGGTCGCGTCGTATTTGTGGCGTACGTAGAAGGGACTGACGAAATCGTAGCCCTGCTCCAGGACCGGCGAGACGACCGACTTCACCCAATCGGGCGTGATGCTGCGCAGGTCGCTGTCGAAGACCGCGCAGGCCTTCGCATCGAGAAGGAGCGCCGCTTCGAAGACGCAGCGGAGGCTCGTTCCCTTGCCCGGGACGCCCCGGTAGATGGTCACGATTTTGTCGACGCCGCGGGCGAGCTTCGTCTTCTGCGCCACCTCGCGCGTGTAGTCCGTCGAGCCTCCGTCGGATACGATGAGCAGCAGCGCCTTTCCGGGGAAGTGCTTGCTCAAGCCTTCCGAAGCGGCCTTCATCACGTGGGCGATGGTCCGCTCGCTGTTGAAGCAGGGGATTCCCACCACCACATCGGCCCAGCCGATCTCCGTGAGTCGGGTCCGAGCCCACTCTCTCAGCGCGGTGTCGAGCATTCCTTGTTGTCCTCCTCTACGGCCATGCGGAGTCGATCCAAGAAATCGGGGATGGCGCTCGTGACGCGGTTCCAGTTGGGAATCAGCGGAGTCCCCAGCGGATCCTCGAGGACTGCCTTGGCCGCCGAGTCGATCGTACGTGCAAACGTCTCGACCGTCGTCCCCTCCTGGTGGCGGTCGAACAGGAGACCGTTGATCGCCGCGTCGTCATCGTACTTGCGGATCGCGTCCTGCGCTTCTCGGAGATAGGCCGCCTTCACGCTCTTGAAGAATCCGTCCGAGATCGCCACCCCCTCGCTCGCCAGCGTTCGAAAGAGATGCTTGGCGATGTCCACCGCCATCCGGTGGAGCCCCACCTCTGGATTGTCCTTGGAGAGGTCCTGATGCTTGTGGTCGTAGGTCTCGCAAATGTCGACCTCGCAGATGCGGCGCGGGGCGCAGTTGCGGAACACCTCCGACAGGATTCCGACCTCCAGTCCCCAGTCGCTTGGGATCCGCACGATCCTCGCGAGGTCGGTGGTCATCGCGAATTCGCCGGCCAGTGGATAGCGGAAGCTGTCCAGGAAAACCAGAAAGGGAAGATACCCCGCCATCCGCTGGAGGGTTCGAACGAGGGGCGTGACGAAGAGGCGGGTCACGCGCCCGTTGAACCGGTCGCTGACGCGCGCGTAGTACCCCTTGGCGAATTCATAGGACATGCTGGTGTTCGCGACAGGATAGCACAACCGTGCCAAGAGCTCGCGGTTGTACGTCAGAATGTCGCAATCATGCAGGGCGACGGCGTAGGACTTCTCGTCCGAGAGAACGTATCCCATCCCCATCCAGACGGATCGCCCCTTCCCGTCGGGACCCGCGGATATGTTGTTCTGCTGGAGCATCTGGTAGAGCTCGGTAATTCTCGGTCCGTCGTTCCAGATGATCCGCGTCGGAGTCGGACAGTCGGCGAAGAACGTCCTGGCCTTGCGGAACTGCTCTTCGGTTGCGCGACCCAAAACGAGGACGATCTGGCGGAGGTACTTTACCTGCTTCAGCTGCTCGACGATCCGGGGCATCGCGGAGCCTTCGAACTCGCTCCAGAGACACGGGAGGAGCAGCGTCACGGGTTGCTGGCGCTGGAACTTCTTCAGGTCGGCCTCCATCCTCTCGAGCTTGGTACCCGGGAAGCGGTGGAGGGTCGATATAACGCCCGTTTGGTAGAAATCGCTCATGGTCTCCTCCTGAAAGCGATGAAACTCCGTCGGCCGGCTTGGACTTTCGATGCGGCCCCTTCGGATGCCGGCCGAGGATCAGGCCGCCG
>CAZGKV010000218.1:0-3303 GCA_964526305.1 uncultured Planctomycetales bacterium
ACGGAATTGACCCTTCGCAGGCCCCGTCGGATCCGTGACCGCTCCGGAAGGATACTTCTCATACCAGTCCTCGCACCACTCCCACACGTTTCCATGCATGTCGTAGAGGCCCCATGCGTTCGCCTTCTTTTGGCCCACCGGATGCGTCTGGTCGTCCGAGTTCTTCTCGTACCAGGCATAGTCGCCCAGCTTCTTCGCGTCATCCCCGAAGCACCACTTCCCCTTCTCGCCGGCCCGGCAGGCGTATTCCCACTCCGCCTCCGTCGGTAACTTCGCCGCCTTCCCCTTGAGCTGCTCCTTCGCCTTCTCGTTCAGCTTCTTCAGGAACTCCTGGCAATCCTCCCAGCTCACGTTCTCCACCGGCAGGTCGGCTCCCTTGAGATGCGACGGATTCTTCCCCATCACCGCTTCCCACTGACCCTGCGTCGTCTCCGTCGTCTGCATCCAGTAATCCTTCGTGATCGTCACCTCGTGCACCGGCTTCTCGTCGGCATCTTCGTTCTCGCTCCCCATCATGAACTTCCCAGCTTTGATGCGCACAAATTCCATCTTCACGCCGCCGTCGAGGTCGAGGACGAGCTTCTCCGCCGCGTCCTTCTCCTGCCCCGCAGCAGGCACGCCCGACCTGTCCTCCGAAGCCCGAAGGGCGAAGGGGGATCCCATCCATCCCATTGCGACCAGGCCAATGCTCACGAAGCGGATCATCTACCGTTCCTCCTTCAAACGTCCCAACGATTGTACGAACGGCACGAGCGATTAGGCCTACTTTCCGCAGATCGAAATCACGATATCGCGCCATGGACGAGAACACCGACGACTCCGTCACTCACATTGACACGTAGGAGACCCTCCGGAAGGTTGCCCGACGGCCGGACTTCCTCTACGTGGCCGACTGCAAGCTGTGCTCCAAGGCCAGCCTCGAGCACGTCGCCAAGCAGGGAGGCCGTCCGGCGGCCCAATCCCCGGCGCCGCTCCGGGCCGGAAGACGTATGGAAGGTGGTCGAAGCTCAGCTCCCCTCCAAGGAGGGTTACCGGATCGTCTGGGTGTGGAACTCCCCCATGGCCCTCGAAGACGACGAGGGGCGCCAGGCCAGGATCGAGAAGGCGTGGCTGGGGATCGAGCGTCTGGAGACGAAGCTCCGGGGAAAGCGCTGTCGCCTGCGACTTCGGGACAAGGTCGAGAAAGCGGCCACCAAGATCCTGAAGGACGCCGGAGCCGATCGTTGGGTGCGAGTCGAGATCGCGGAGCGAATGGAGCCCGTCTTCCGGCAGGAGAAGCGGGGGCATCCCGGGCCGAAGACCAAGTACCTACGAAACGAGCGGCTCCGCTTCTCCGTCGCCGCGCGCGTGAAAGACGACGTGATCGTGGCCGACGCGCGCACCGACGGGATGTTTCCGCTTATCAGCAACTGCCGTGACCTCTCCCTCAAGCAGATTCTCGAGGCTTACAAGTTCCAGCCGAAGCTCGAGAAGGTCGAGAGCCTGCCTCTCTACCCGGATGAGCGGGAATGCCGCGCGCCGAGCACGGAGCGAATCCTGGACCTCTTCGCCCCGCTTCAGCGACACCGCCTACGCAGGTGCGGCACCCTCGTTCAGGTGTCTGAGCCTGATCTCGGCAAGCTGCACAAGAAGGTCCTCGCACTCATGCAAGTCTCCGCCTCCGCCTTCCGGCTCAGGCCGTAGCTGGCTGTGGCGCGATATCGAATGGGGACTCTGCGGTAAGTGGGATAGTACCGGCATCCATCCGCGCATACCACGATGTAGGCGTAGAAATGCGGCAGGTTCGAAGAGGGTACTTGCCGGAGCCGGCCGTCAAGGGCGATTCGTATCGGGTCGTCGGACGACCCGATACGGATTGATGAAAGCGAGTACTACCCCTGTGTCCCGAATTGACACGGGCGCAGGCGATAGTTCCCTCCAGGAATGGTTACGAATCGAAACCTCGGTGAGTAGATTCGTAACCTCCCCACCGTCGCTCGCGACCCTGGAGGAGGGCATGACAATTGCTTTTCCGAATCCTCGTATGGTTCGTTCCGGCCAGCCTTCCTTCTTTTCTGTGTCCTCTGTCTCCCCCTTCTGTGTCTTTTGGGATTGACGCCCATTTTGGAGGGATGTCTAATGACGACGGCTCCGATTCAACTTCTACCCAAGGAGAGGGTGATGACCATCCAAACCCCCGTCAGAGACGACCGCCGTTTGGAGGCCCTGAAGGCGGCTCTCGGACAAATCGAAAAGCAGTTCGGCAAGGGCTCGATCATGCGGCTCGGCGAGGATACGAGGCTCGACGTCCAGGGGATCACCACCGGCTCCCTGACGCTCGACCTCGCCCTGGGCGGTAAAGGGATTCCCCGCGGCCGCGTGGTGGAAGTCTTCGGGCCGGAGGGGTCGGGCAAAACGACCCTCTGCCTCACGATCATCGCCAACGCTCAGAAGAACGGCGGACAGGCGGCGTTCATCGATGCGGAGCACGCGCTCGATCCTACGTATTCCCGCAAACTCGGGGTGGATCTGAACTCGCTCCTCCTCTCCCAGCCGGACAGCGGCGAGCAGGCTCTGGAAATCGCAGAGATCCTCACGCGTTCGAACGGAGTAGACGTGATCGTCGTCGATTCGGTCGCGGCCCTCGTCCCGAAAGCCGAACTGGAAGGCGAAATGGGCGACCAATTCGTAGGACTTCAGGCCCGACTCATGAGTCAGGCGCTCCGGAAGCTGACGGCGGCCGTCTCCAAGTCGAACACTTCTCTTCTCTTTATCAACCAGATTCGCGAAAAGATCGGCGTGATGTTCGGAAATCCCGAGACGACTCCGGGGGGCCGCGCGCTCAAGTTCTATTCCAGCGTCCGGCTCGACGTGCGTCGCATCGGCCATCTCAAGGACGGCGAGGCCGAGGTGGGTACCCGCGTCCGCACGTCGGTCGTCAAGAACAAGATCGCCCCGCCCTTCAAGAAGGCGGAGTTCGATATGCTCTTCGCAAGCGGCATCTCGTACGAAGGGGACATCCTGGATCTCGGCGAGGAACAGGGCATCGTAGACCGGTCCGGTTCATGGATTTCCTACAAGGGCGAGAAGCTGGGACAGGGACGCGAGAAGGCCCGGGAAACACTGAAGACGACGCCGAAAATCGCCCTCGAAATCGAGAATGCGGTCCGAGCGAAGCTGGGATTGGAACCTCGGTCGACCGCCCAGAAACCGGCCGCGTCCGAGGGTGCGCCGGTCCCGAAGCCGGAGTCCAAGAAGGAGCCGGAGAAGGCAAGGATCGGAAGGTAGCCTGGCGCTCGTCCGATGGCAGAGAGGACCGGCGGC
>CAZGKV010000219.1:0-3174 GCA_964526305.1 uncultured Planctomycetales bacterium
GGAGGCGACGAAGCGCGTGCCGAACGGTACGAGGGAACCGTGGAGGGAAGGAGGGTTCTGGTTCAAGCCGTCTACATCAAGAAGAAAGATATCGCAGTGCTCGTCATGGGGAACGGCACCGAAGAATCCTTCCAAGAATTCGGACGATCGGTGGAAATCGTGGCGCAGAGCATCGGCTTCAAAGAATCTCCGGTGGAGCCGGGACTCGTGGGGACGTGGGTATGGGAATCGCGTCCGGCGACGGGAGCCGTCATGCATACTTCCTATCGGTACGTCACCCTCTACCCCAACGGCACGTTTACGGATATCTCGCAGTCCGCAACCGCCGCGCACAACAGCGCTCCCGCGCAAGATTCCTTTCTCAACATCACCGACGGCGGAGGACGGGGGAAAATCGTCAAGCGAGGCAACCTCCTCACCTTCCACTACGATAACGGGAAGACGTGGAACGCGACTTACGAGTTGAAGGGCGGGAACGGCCTCGTGCTGAACGGAGCGCTTTTCATCAAACAATAACTCCCCTGTTTTTGCTGGCGCCCGCTGGATCCTTCTGTTAGGAATGTTATGGAAGCGCGGGTCTTTTGCTTCTGATCCCGCGGATGGCTCGTCCGCGTAATCACCGGCAAACGCTCCCGCGAGGTTTTTGAGAACGGAGACCGCATGGGAGCGACCGAAGTGCAGCACGGAGAGTTGCTTCGCCACCTCGAGCAGAGAATCGGCCACGCTTTTCGAAATCCGGCTTTGGCCGTCCAAGCCCTAACTCATTCCTCCGCGAAAGAGGCGGATCTCCCCTGTAACGAGCGGCTGGAGTTTCTAGGAGACTCCATCATCGGCCAAATCGTCTCGGAATACCTCTTCGAGCATTTTCCACAGTACGAGGAGGGCGACCTCTCCACGATGAAGTCGGTCATCGTCAGCGCGAAAACGCTCGCCGATTTGGCGCGGGACCTCGAGATCGAGAAAATCGTCATCTTGGGTCGCGGGCTGACGGAGAAGCGGAGCTTGCCGAGATCGATTCTCTGCAACGCGTTCGAAGCGCTCGTGGCATCGCTCTATCTCGACGCCGGCATCGCTTTGGTTCGAAAATTCATCTTGGACCGAGTCATTCCGAAGATCGACGAAATCCTCAAGGACGAACACGAGAAGAACTACAAGTCCCTGCTCCAGAATTATGCGCAACGGAACCTGGCC
Organism: uncultured Planctomycetales bacterium; assembly: GCA_964526305.1. Taxonomy (GTDB): domain Bacteria; phylum Planctomycetota; class MHYJ01; order MHYJ01; family JACPRB01; genus JACPRC01. The sequence goes on from CAZGKV010000219.1 coordinate 1,192, forward strand.
ACGATCCCCAGTTATCGTGTGTTGAAGGAGGCCGGTCCGGACCATCGAAAGATGTTTCAAGTCGTGGTGACGCTGGACTCCCGAACCTATGGCCCGGCGTGGGGATCGAACAAGAAGGACGCCGAGCAGAGCGCGGCGCGGCAGGCGCTCGAGGCCCTCGGCGTTCTGGGAGAGGTCTAAGCAGGGCGGGGTAAATAGTTGCATCCTTACGCCCTGCTTACCCCGAGCGAAGCGCAGCGGAGTCGAGGGGTTTTCCCTGCGAAACCCTTCGACTCGCCTGCGGCTCGCTCAGGGTAAGCGGCCCGCAAGGAGTGCAAGATATTAACTCGGGCCGATTAGGATTGAGGACACCTTAGTCCGTCAACCGCCGATTGATCGGCCCTACCTGTCGAGGTCGAACCTCGACCTCCTCGTACTCCTTCACCTGGTCGGAGTTGAACGACTTGCCGCACTCGAAGCTCGTGCAGACGTACTCGTACGTCTCGAGCCTCGAAAGGGCGTTGATCTCGTTCTTCTTGACGCGCGACCCTCCGCAGTACGGACACTTGGCGCGATTCCAGTACTTCTTGGGCTGCTCCATCACGGCGGGCTGACCGCCGACCTCGGCCTTCTTCGTCTTGACGCCGACGGGCTTGCCCGTCTTCTCGTCCTGGCACCGGTGGCAGTACTTGCCGAAGCCCTTGTGCCCGCACTCGAACTTTTTCTTCCGGATGCGTCGCTTGTGGGACATAAAGCTCCTCGTTTGGGGATCGGATACTCCAACTCCATGATCAGGCCCATAGGATATCATAGCGCTTACAAGAGGTGGCAGACAACTTTGAGTCGCCCGTAAAAAGTCTTTTCCTTGAGGGCGACTCACCCGCCGTAGCGTTTCGCGAAGGCGGGTAGGCAGAGTCCGCCGTAACGCACTGGCCGGGCGACTCTTGGGTGACCCGCCTTCGCCATGACTTCGGGGATGGCTACGGCGGGTTGAGTCCGTCAACGGAAGAGACTATTTACGGCGGACTCAACTTTTTCAGCCTCTCAAGGCGGGGTGTAGCACGAGATCGTCGGTCAAAACCGGATAGGGGATGGAGAGATCGTGGAGATAGGGAGATCGGAACCGGTCCCAAGGTCCGCATCTTTATCCCCTTTTCGGAGACGGCCTGCGTCTCGGGCCGGACCGACGAATCGGTGATCCACCCCTCAGGGTGCGTACCCGAACACCACCCTCCCGATCTGGTGATCCGAGGCATACACCGCATCCAGGGAAGCGTTGTTGAAATCGAACCCCGGCGCCGTCCGCACGGCGGAGAGCATCGCCCGGATCTGGTTCGCGCTCCCGAAGTTCGCGCCTTGCTGGAACTTCAACGAAGCGAACCCGGTCGCGCTCAACGCCGGGAGCGACACTACCGTGGTTCCGGAGGCGAGGATGAGTCGCCATCCACGAACGACGGACCCGTCGACCTGGTCCAACGCCAGCTCATAAAACCCCGGGACGCCGGTGAGGACGGCGCTCCAACTGAAGGTGGGTGTCAGTCCCTGATTGACCGATCCGAAGATGGGATTGCTGATGGCCGGGACCGAAGGGAGCACGACGTTCTGCGGCAACGCGGGGTTGGTCGCAGAGAGGGAACGAACGTCGAACGAAGCCGATCGCGCGGCCGAGGCCCCCGCCGCTCCGTTGCTGCCGAGTACGGCCGTCACAATCTGGAGCCCGGAGGCGATGGGATCGTTGTAGTAATAGCAATCCATAAGGTTCGAAGAGGACGAAAGCGGTGAAAGCGCCCACATTCCCAGGAGCGGCCAGACCGCAGTCGGTCCATAGGTGGCGCGAACCGTCGTGCTGATGAACTCGCTTCCCAGACTTCCGGCCGGAATGCCCGCAATGGAACCGTTGGTCCCTTGTGACAGAGTGAGTTCCGTTTCGTTCGAAGCATCGTTCGTCGACGTCGTCTGAAAGCCGAGCGTCCCGAGATTCGTATCGCTCGTGACGCCGCCATG
>CAZGKV010000220.1:0-3100 GCA_964526305.1 uncultured Planctomycetales bacterium
ATATAATAATCGTCTAACTTATTCTATATCATGATATAGAATAAGTTAGACGATTTCTATATCATCACTTGTGGTCCATGACGTAGGAGCCGTCCCAGTCTGCGGGAGGGGGAGAGGCGGAGTAGGCGTCGCAAAGCTGAAGGTATAGCTGCGAAGCCTTGTCTTCCGCGAGGGCCTCGAAGATCGATCGGGACTCGGGCCATCGTCGTTCTCGGAAAAACCGAAGACCCTCTTCGAATCTTCGGGCTCGGGCGAGTCGCGTAGGATCGACCCTTCCCTTTTCCCCCAACACCTCGAAGATCCGAACCGCCTGCGTCTTCCCTTTGACTTTGATGAAGGAGACTTCGCGTACCTCCACGACGTCGTGGGACCCGGCGTAGGTGGAGTCGCTGATGAGGATGTCGGTTCCGAATTCCTTATTCACCCCCTCCAGGCGCGAAGCCAGGTTGACGTCGTTTCCCATGGCGGTGTAATTATGGCGCTCCTTGGAGCCGACGTTGGCGACCATCACGAGACCGGTATTGATTCCGACTCGTGCGCGGATGTCGGGAAGTCCGTGGCCACGGAGTTCCTCCGCGAGCGATTTGAGCCGTTCCTGAAGCGCGATCGCGGCGCGTACGGCCCGTATCGCGTGGTCCGGCTGATCGATCGGATCCCCCCAGAACGCCATGATCGCGTCTCCGATGAATTTGTCGAGCGTCCCCTCGGTACGGAAGATCTCGTGCGCGGCCGTTTCGTGGTACCGGTTGATCAAAGGAACCAACTCCTCCGGAGGGAGCTTCTCGGAGAGCGTCGTGAAACCGGCGAAGTCCATGAAGAAGATCGATAGGGTTTTCCGCTCCCCCTTGAATCGGAGGTCGTCGAAGTTCTTCAAGATCTTTTCCGCGACTTGGACGGAGACGTGTTGCTGAAGGACGCGCTTCACGCGGAGCTTTTGGCGACCCTCGTATAGAAAATTCACCATGCCCGTCGTGGCATAGGAGAGAACCACGGTCGCGAGCTGAGGCGCCGCATCCACGACCCAACGGTACTTGAAGAGCCATACGGAAAGCGCTCCATAGGCCACAAAGAAGAAGAGCATAGCGACGAACCCTCCGACCGCGGGTGCATATCGTGTCATCAGGGCCGTGAGCATCCCCAAGAGCGCAATGGTGACGAAAGACCAAAAGCGAGGTACCGGCCTCAGGAGGTCGCCGTTCAGGAGATTCGCGATGGCGACCGCATGGATTTCCGGACCCGGCGTCACCCGGGAGACGGGCGTTACGCGGAGGTCCATAAGGCCTGCGGCCGTGGCACCCACAATGACGACGGACCCGGAAAACTTCTGCGGATCGTAATTCTGAGCCGATCCGAGCTTGTCGTACTGAAGACGTCCGTTGATGACGTCGAATGCCCCGTGAACCCGGAACGACGTTTCGGGGCGATAATATCGCAGCAGAATCGCCCCCTCGGAATCGGTTCGGACCGAGAACGATCCCACGCTCACTACACGGTTCTGTATTCGAACCTCTCGAACCTTCTCGCGCTCCATCATGGCGGCCAGAGCGAAACTCGCGTAGTAACGTCCGCGAAACCGGCAGAGCAGATGGTATCGACGATCGACGCCATCCTCATCGGTGTGACTGCGCACATCGCCGATGCCGTGAACGGTCGAAGCGATCTCCTCCACCGGTAGAACGGCTGAAGCGTACTCGGGCGCAGAAACACTCCCGTCGTTTTCGACTCGCAGGGCAAGCCGGTCGAGGAATTCCTGAGGGGCATACTCATACTTTCTGGAATGGATGCTGAACTGGACCGCTAGGTACAATTGCTTCTGATCCGAGAGCTCCTCCATGATGTTGTCGGGAAGCTCGACAGGATCGCAGAGCGTAAAGAAATCGTATAAGACCGCCGTCGGTGGCGGAGCTCCCGGCCCGGCCGATGGGTTCTTGGCCGAGGGTTTTCCCGAGAGTCCCCGGAAGAGATTGCCGATGAGGGCGCGATCTCGCCAGTCGGTGTTCCACTTCTGTCGAATCGCCGTAAGGCTTTCCTCCGAATAATAGACCATCACGACATCGGGGTGACCGGCGGTCTCGGGTAAGGTCCACCGCATCCGGAGGTCTCGGAGTCTGTACTCGATGGGGAGGAGCCAACCGGCGAAATGGAGGCCGGAAACGACGGCGGCAGTGGCAACGCCCGCAGCGAGGGCGCTGACCCACTTAGGAGTTTCCTTCCGCCGGGCCATCCGCGGATTATATCGTAGGAGCCGCCTTCGACCCAGAATCCGAAGCGACCCGCTCAGCGTCCTCTCGCGTCGAGCGGACGGAGTCGGCGACAAGCCTCTCGGAGGGTCTCCAACTTCTTGGGGAAGCAGAAGCGGACTTGGTCGTAGCCGTCCCGGGGATTCGAATAAAAGGAGCTCCCGGGTACGGCCGCGACGCCGATTTCTCTCACGAGCCACCGTGCGAATTCCGTGTCGTTCGGAAATCCGTACTTTCGGATGTTCACCATGATGTAATACGCGCCCTCTGGGGAGCGTGCCGCATCCATGCCGGCCTCTCGAAGTCCGGCAAGAAAGACATCGCGACGTTCCTGATACTCTCGCGCCAGGGCCGCGAGGAGCGGGTCGGCCTTGGGGAGAATCCGCGCGGCGGCCTCCTGGAGCGGATGAGGGGCACCCACCGTCAGGAAGTCGTGGACCTTGCGGATCTCGGCCGTGACCGGAGGGGAGGCGATCGCATAGCCGAGCCGCCAGCCGGTGACGGAGAACGTCTTTGAGAGGGCGCTCACCGTAATCGTGCGTTCGGCCATTCCGTCGAGCGACGCGATCGAGATGTGTTCTCGACCGTCGAAAACGATGTACTCGTAGGGCTCGTCGGTCACGGCCAGCGCATCCCATTTCCGACAAAGACTTCCGAGGAATTCGAGCTCGTCCCGCGTAAAGACCTTGCCGGTGGGGTTGTTCGGCGTGTTCAAGACGATCGCCTTCGTGCGTGGGTTGAAGGCGGCTGCGACTTCGCGCTCGTCAAAGCACCAATCCGGGGGATGGAGTTTCACGAATCGTGGGGTCGCCCCGGAGAGGATCGCATCGGGTCCGTAGTTCTCGTAGTAGGGCTCAAAG
>CAZGKV010000221.1:0-3092 GCA_964526305.1 uncultured Planctomycetales bacterium
GGCGCTGCTCGCTTCTCAGCCCGCCGCGGCTCACGAGCCTACCGGGATGTGCTCTAAGGAGCCCTCGCCGTGGTCGGCCCTGGAGCGGTTTCCGCCCGGTCCGATCTATCGCCTTGAGGGGCAAAGCCCAAGAGGTTGCTCGCGACTCTCTGGACCGGAGGCCGGACCGGAGTCGAAGTTGGAGCCTCAGGAATCGAATGGTCTCCGGCTTGCATCGCTTCCGGGCGGGGTGATCCATGAAGGACTCCCGGGCGGCGTGGCTGGCTTCAGGGGAATCCGACGATTCGCGTCCGCTCCCCTCTCTCACCACGCTCCTTCGCGAAGCGTGGGAGAGCGGATTCGAGGACGCCGACGACGGCCCCGCTCCGGGGTTCCGTATCGGCCGATACGAAGTGCTTCGCGAGCTCGGTCGCGGAGGCATGGCCGTCGTGCTCGCGGCGCGCGACACTCAGCTCGATCGCACCGTCGCGATCAAGATGCTCCACGGAGTCCACGACCAGCAGACGCTGATGCTCTTCCGTCGAGAGACGCAGGCCACGGCACGGCTCCATCATCCGTGCATCGTGCGGCTGTTCGACGTGGGCGAGGAGATCGGCCGGCCCTATTGCGTCATGGAGTGGATCGACGGACCGACCTTGGAACAGGCCCTCGCCGGCCGGCGGGTGACCCGTCCCCAAGCGATCCGGGCGATCCAGGAAGCGGCGGAAGGCGTCGCCCACGCGCACGCGCACGGCGTCCTCCATCGAGACCTCAAGCCCCGCAACATCCTTCTCACCCCCGATCTTCACAGCGTCGTGATCGACTTCGGCCTGGCCCGGTTCCAGGGCGGTCCGGATCCGCGAACCTCGATCGCCGGAGTCATGATCGGAACTCCTGCCTACATGAGTCCCGAACAGGCCCTCGGCGAACATCGCAGGATCGACGAGCGTACGGACGTGTGGGGATTGGGCGCGACGCTGTACGAGGTGGTCACGGGTCAGCCTCCCTTCGGAGGAGGAACGTTCGAACAGGTCTTCACGCGCATCACGCGTGAGGATCCGATGCCCCCGAGGCTTCTGGACTCCTCGGTCGATCCCGACCTCGAGGCCATCTGCATGAAGGCGCTCGAGAAGAATCCCGATCTGCGGTACGGCAGCGCAAGAGATTTCGCGGACGACCTGGCGCGGTTCCTCGACGGCCGGCCCGTTCGGGCGCGCCGGCACGGATGGATCCTTCGCCTCTTCAACGAACTCAAGCGACACCGGGCCGAGATCGTCGCGGCGCTCGCCTCGGCGGCCGCCACCGCCGCGCTCGTCCTCCTCCTGGGCCATCGCGAGCACGCCCCGCGGGCCGCGTCCCTACCGAGCCCCGAAGACGTTGGCGTAGCGGTAGTACACCTCGAGCGTCAGGCAGTTGAGCGCGGTGGAGTACACCCGGCCGCCCTCGCAGGACCAGCGGTCGATCGGTTCCCACGAACCGGTCTTGCAACCGGCGTTGACGTTCTGATGGTGGACGACGGCCTCCTTCATGGCGCCGTTCCACCGGAGCCACCCGGTCCCGGAGGGCCCGTCGAACTGGAACATCGCGAGTGATCCGTTGTACCAGTAATAGAAATCGATGTCGTTGCCGTCCCACTTCGGCAGATCGCGCAGGAGAAGTTGGGCCCCACCGGCCAGGCGAGCGTCGCCGCGGTTCCGATCCATGAAGATCCGCGCCATCATCCCGATCGCGGTGAGCGCCTCGTGGCCGTTGAATCGCTTGTTGTGCTCGTCATAGACCGTCCCCGTATCCCGCCGGTCGTAGCCGACGCGGTAGTAGTCGCTCGAAGTTACCAGATCCAACCAGGTGCGGATTCCGTCGTAGGCGGTGCGAGGGACGGAGAGGCCGGAGATCTCGGCCGACTTGAGCACCATCGCCCCCCAGCCCGTAACGGACGTATCGTTTTCTCCTTGGCGAGAGACGTAGCGCCATCCCCGATCGGGATTCTGCGCCGCGATCGTGAAATCCAGGGACTTCTGCGCCGCATCGCGGGTGAGGAGCGACCCGGTGAGTCCGTAGGCCTCGCAAAGGGCAAGAGCGGCGATCAAGTGGTTGTACAAGTGACGATGAACTTCGCGGGAGCCGACGCAGCCGTCGGTGTCCTGCTGCGAGATGAGCCACTCCAAGCCGCGGCGGACCACATCCCCGACGCGGATCCCGTCCCAAAGATCTCGGGAGTGATGGGAGTATCCCGCCCCCAGGAAGGCCAGAAGAGCGAGTCCGGTGACTCCCACTTCGTAGTCGCCGTATCCGGGATTGGGGATACATCGACCGGGGTATTTCGCCACGCTCCCACACCGGTCCGAGTAGCCTTGGACGCTCCAGGATCCCTTGGAGCCCTGATGGCGCGCAAGCCATTTCAACGCCTCGCGAACGGCTCCTTGGGTGTCGGGGCCTCCGCCTCCGTCGCGCGAACGGTCGTTGAGTCCCCCGATTCGGGTGCCGAACTTCCCTCCACCTCCGCCTTGAAGCCCGATGCTGGAATTGGGGTTCCGCGACTTGAACGGATTCTTGTCGACAAGACTGGTATCGTCGCCGCGGGCCATCTCGCGGAAGTCCTCGTCTCGGGTCTCGACTTTCCGATCCTCGTTCGTCTTCCGGAAGACCGTTTCCTCGGACGTCTTCTTGAGGTCAAGAATCTTGTTCGTCGGGGGGAGATCCTTCGGAGGATCGAACTCGTCCAGGGGACGAAGTTTCTTCGCCACGTGAACCACGACCGCCTCCTCGTCGTCCGCCGAGGAGCCGAGAGCGACGACGTAGACCATCACAAGGGCGAGGACCGCGTGGAGCCCGATCGAGATGGCCCACCACGGAGTGCGGGAGATCAGGCGGTCGGTGAAGGGCTGCGCCGTCGCGTTTTCCATCGTCGTTCCTCCGTCTGCGAGGGTGCAAACGGGGAACTCGGGAAAAGGTTCGGAGGGAGAATCGCCGATGCCAAGAAGACTCCGTCTTGAGCCCGCCGTACTATGGTCTCTTCCTTGCGGCGGGGTCGCCCAGGGGAAGGGACTCTGTACCGGCGACTCAGAGTTTGTGAAGCAATCGGATTCAGCGCTGAGTTGGAGTCGAAGGACGCT
>CAZGKV010000222.1:0-3077 GCA_964526305.1 uncultured Planctomycetales bacterium
AGCTTCCAGTAGGGGAGCCACTGGGCCTCTATCCGCACTCCACGGCCATGCCCTTGTCCTCGAGTGGAAACGCTCTCTGGCGCTCGAAAGAGACCCCCCGGAGGCTCCACTCGCGACAAAGACATGCTTCGTAGGCCGACTCAAGCAACCCGGGGCCCAAGCGACGGGGTACCTCAATCGCCGTCCCGATGACCTGTTCCGTCTCCCCGTTCATCCAAGAGATTCCTCCTCTGCGCGTCTCAGCGACCTCCGCGTCTCTGCGGTGCAAGAGACCCGGGGAACGGATACCGGTAGCCTATCCTTCCGAGTGCCAGGACGAGACGCCGAGGAAGGCGCGACATCCGGGGCAGAAGAAGATCTTCTCGCGGACGTAGATCGTCATTTCGGTCTCGATCGTGCCCACGTTCTCCCAGCTGATGGCGGTCCGGCAGTGGGGGCAAACGGGACCCGTGCCGTCGTCGGTCTCCTGGAGTCGCGCGCGCACGGCGGCGTTCACGCGACGGACGGCGTCTCCCCCGACGGAGGAGGTGGAAGCGCATTGGGGACAGGGGGAGATTTTCGGATCGAATCGCGTCCCGCAGGTCGCGCACTTGGCCTTGGACATGCGCGGATTTTACTCCCGCCCCCCCTCGGCTGCACCGGAAATCGGCTTGACAGAACATAAATGACGAAGTATAAAGTTCAATGTGGGTCGGGGCACGCCAAACCGACCCGGGGCTAGGAGAGGGGAACTTGACGGAGAGAGGGTTTATGCCGGAAGCGCCCAAGACCGATTCTACCACCGTTCTCGCGGCCGACTGCGCGTTCAAGGGGGAGATGACCTACGAGGGCTCGATGCGCGTCGAGGGGAAGTTCGAAGGAAAGATCCACTCGAAGGGCAAGCTCGGGATCGGAAGGAGCGCTCAGCTCACCGCGGACATCACCGTCGGGCAGGCAAGCATCGAGGGAAACCTGAAGGGAAATATCGTTGCGTCGGAGCGGGTCGAGCTCGCCGCGAGCGCGGTCGTCCTGGCCGACCTTCGCGCGCCCAAGCTTGTCGTCGCCGAAGGAGCGAGTTTCGTGGGAAACGTTCATGTCGGCCCGGAGGCGCTGAAGGGAATCGAGAAGTCCGAGTTCGTCGTGCCCATGGCCGCCACTCCGATCAGGAAGTAGGAGCTCCGGGGCCGCCGTGGGAAAGGTCCCGGAACGACGTCTCGTCCGTTGCCCGCGGTGCGCGACCTCGCTGGAGGTGAGTCGCAACGCCCGGTCCACGCTCTGTCCCGGCTGCCATCAAAACGTCCGGACGGAGGATGAAACGGTCAATACGTACTGTGCCCGGCGCGAGTTTTTCACCGAGGGCGAGGTGACGGTCGGCAAGAAGGGCGTGCTGATCGCGGACGTGCGGGTTCTCTCGCTCTCGGTCCTCGGCGAGGTCAAGGGGCCGGTTCAGGTGCGGGAGTCGATCTCCATCGCGAAGACGGGGCGGGTGTTCGGCGACGTTCGAGCCCCGACGCTCTCGATCGAAGCGGGGGCGCAACTCGTCGGGCGCTGCGAATTCGGCCCGCGCGCGGCGGAGCTCTCCGCCGAGCTCGCGGAGAAACTGGCGGCGGCGCAGGCCCGGCCGGTAGAATGCACGCCGTCGGGCCGTTAGCTCAGCGGTGGAGCACCTGCCTTACACGCAGGGGGTCACAGGTTCGAATCCTGTACGGCCCATTCGCCTTCGCTCGGCGAGCGCAGCGAGCCGATCGCGAAGGCGAATGTCCCGCCGTAGCTCCGAAGGAGCGGAGGCGGACCCACCCGACATGCGCTCGCCGAGCTTCGGCGGAATGCCCCGTTGTTTCTTCCGGAGTAGCCGAAGGCCGATCCTCTCTCCGATTTTCGAACCGCAACTCCCTGAACCGCAAACTACACCGCCTCATGATCCGCCAGTGCGGGAACCCCCTCCACGTCCGTCGAACCCGAAACCACCCGTTGATGGCCATGCCCGTACCGTGCCGGCCTCGGGTTTCAGCGTGCGGCAGATCGCGGAGGCGGCCTTGCTCCTCTCAAACCCCCACAGCTGAGCAGCGCGGACCCTTCGGGGAGCGCGCGGAGTAGGCCATGGTCATCAAACACCTCGTGTGCCTGGCGAACTCGCGCAAACTCAATGGTCGCTGTATTGCGGGCATGAGAATGTCTGGCGATCAACGATGCCCAAGCCTGGGCAGCCGAACGTTCCCAAGCTCGGCCCCGGCCTGAAGTCGCTCACGATCAAACCGCTCGCTCCAATCTACGAAGAGGAGGGGTTTCCCCCTGTTCGCCCACTACCGACGGGGGTGAGACCAACGCCATCCGTCACCCTGCCGTATCGTGCTTCGTTGAATCGCTGGCGAGGTCACACGTCGTGCCGGTGAAAGTTGAGGATCAAGATGCGTTCTGGATCAGGCGGCACGATTCCAGTCGCATTGTCAGCGGCAGCCGAAGGCCCACCATCCCCGGGCATTCGAAGCGGCCGTGATCGACTGCGGCGTAACCAGAATCAGGGGCCCCCGTGTCGACCAGTCGAACCCTTCCGATAGTCTCGAACCCGCCCTCCTCCGAGATGCGCTCAGGCTTGCCGGCGATGTTTCCAGTAGTCGGGTTCCCGATTCAGATGCATCACGGCCAGGACCCAGATCTCAGTGGGCTCGATGGTGTAGAGGATTCCATCCGGGAAGCGGTGGACCAGACACCGATGGATTTCACCCTCGACCACGGGCCACGCCTGGGGTACGAGACGATGTTCAGGATGGCCGTCTGAACTTCGAGCGCGAGATCGAGCCCGAGACCCCTCTGGCGCTCTTCGTAATAGGCGACGGCTCCCTGGAATTCCGCGCTCGCTTCGGGATGAAACGAAAACGTCATCCGGTGAAGCGATCGCGGATTCGAGCGAACACGTCCGCGCCCGGAAGCGGACGGTTGGCGCCGATGTAGGGAACCATGGAGAAGTCCGCGACCAGCAGCCCCCGTTCCAATCCGTAGTCGAACAGCTTGAGCAGCATCTCCGGGACCGGCGTCCTCTTGGGGAAGGCCTTCTTGAGCGCCTTCAAATGAATCGCCTTCGTCGTCTCCGGCTTCCT
>CAZGKV010000223.1:0-3048 GCA_964526305.1 uncultured Planctomycetales bacterium
TGTCATTCCACCAGTACCGGACGACGCTCCACGACCGGAGCGGAGAGCGGGCGACGGTCTCGTCGATTGCAGAACACCAGGATCGGCACGCCGGCCTCGCGGATCAGTTTCTGGGCCACGCTCTCGAGCAGGACTCGGCTGAGCCAAGCTCGGCCCAGCGTGCTCATGACCACCAGGTCGTAGCACCCTTCCTCCACCTCACGCAGGATTTCCGTCGCAGGGTCGCCGAAACGCAATTTCGCCTTCACCGGCACCGAGCGGTCCGCAAGCTCGTCCCGAAACTCCGCGAGCGCGTCGCGCGCTCCGACGTGGCGCGAGTCGATCCGGTACATCAGGTCCTTCGCCCGCTCCTCTTTGCACTCGATGACCCGGAGCAGCGTCACGAAGATTCCCGGCTGCTGCAGGATGAGCCTGGCCTGGGCCATGACGCACTTGGAGATCTCGGACCCGTCTAGAGGGACCAGCACGTTCTTCCATCCGCCCGCGAAGGCGCCTTCACGCACCGGAGACTCCAACCGTTCACATTGATTCATGGCGTACCCTCAGCGCTGCTGCGATGGATCGTTTCGTAAGCGCCATATCCGAGAGAAGCCGAACAGCACAATTAGGAAAAACAGACCGATCCAAATTCCATCCCATGCCCCTTTCACGATCCCGCTCATCGCCAGGGTTCCGGCAAGAATAGCGCTGACCAGAAACAGCGTAAGCCATCGAGTCACAAGACACCTCCTTCGCGATGCAAGAGACCACCAGAGCGGCATCTCCGGCGGCCACATCCTCACGAGCATGCGGCCGCCGGAAGCCGTATTGACGCACTTCACCGTTCCGGACGAACGGCGCGATCCTGCCCGTCTTGAGAAGCGGCACAGGATCGCCAGTGGTCGTGGCGAACGGATCGCGACCTCCAATCAAAACGGACGGGCCGGGCATGGGCTTGTCCGAACTTCCGAAGTCCCATCCGTTTGTTCTCCATCGCAGGTATAGAGAGCAAGCTTCGTGCCACCTTGTCCGAATGGTGCGATTGCCTCGATTGAGCAGGAGTGCCGGCTTGAGAAGTCGAGGCAGTCGTCCGTGAGACGGCTAATCCGCCGGCCTGCGCCTGGGAGGGGTGTCCTCGACGCCGGGTGAGAGCTTGTATAAGTTGAGTTTCCGGTGGAGAGTCGCGACCCCGATCCCTAGCGACTTCGCCGCTCGGGTCCGATTCCCGTGCTGCGCCTCGAGGGTCGCGAAGATGTACTCCTTCTCGACGTCCTTGAGAGGACGAACGGATCCGTCGACAGCAGGTGCCGGCAGAGCCAGACGCACTTCGGGGGGAAGATCCTCAAGTTCGACGCGGTTTTTCGCCGCCACGGCCACCGCACGCTCCATGACGTTCGCCAGCTCGCGTACGTTGCCGGGCCAGGGATAGCCGAGGAGCCGGTCGGCCGCCCGAGCGGAAAGACCCTCGACGGGCCGTTTCATGTGGAGCGCGGCCTCCGCCAGGAGCAGCCGCGCGAGCGGCAAGATATCTTCTCTGCGCCCGCGCAAAGCGGGCACCGGCAGCTCTACGACATTCAGACGGTAGTAAAGGTCCTGCCGGAATCGCTTCGCGGCCACCTCCGCCCCAAGTGCCTTGTTCGTCGCGGCGACGATGCGGACATTCACCGCCCGATTCCGGTTCTCGCCGACGCGACGTACTTCCCGCTCCTGAAGCGCGCGGAGGAGCTTTACCTGCATCGGAAGAGGGATCTCGCCCACTTCGTCCAGGAAGAGTGTCCCGCCGTTCGCCGCCTCGAAGAGGCCCGGGCGATCCGCCGTCGCGCCTGTGAAGGCTCCACGGACGTGTCCGAATAGTTCGCTCTCGAGGAGAGATTCGCTGATCGCGCCGCAGTTGACGGCAATGAACGGGCCGTTCGCGCACGCAGACTGCTCATGCACGAACCGTGCGATGCGTTCCTTTCCCGTACCGCTCTCCCCCGTGATCAGCACGGTGGAGTCCACCGTGGCGATCGTCTTGGCAAGATCCACGATCCGACGCATCTCGGGACTTCGCGCCACGATATCCGATGGATCCTCCGCGACCCTGGTAATCCGAGCCAGTTTGCGCGACCGCTCGCGGAACTGCCCCTCGGTGCGCTTGAGCGCGTCGGCGACCTCTTTCAACGCAGTATCGATCTCCACGCGCTTGAAAGACAACACTTGCTCGTCGACTTCCGCGCCCCATTCTTCCACGGATCTGAGCATCACATGGCAAGCCGTATCGCCCTTGCCCATGCACCGGTCCTCGAGCGCATACACCTCCTTGCCGGCGACGAAGCTCAAGTAGCCGCTGGCGAGGCCGCAGAGTGTCCAGCACACAGGATACTCAGCCCGCCCCAGGTGAAGGAGGTGTTGCTCTGCCTCGTAGGAGACGCGCCAAGTCCCGCCCTCCGAGGCGAGGGAGGAGATGCTGCCGGGCTCCAACATGAACAGGCCCTGGAGCGAATAGAGCCTTGCTCCCGCCTTGCGCCAGTCCTCGTCGCTGTCCCATTTGAATTGGGAGCGCATCGCCTCCGCCATGCGTCTCCCGTGGACGTAACCGAAGCGGCTCAGAATGCCGCGCGCCACATTCACTCCGAAGGTGTCGATGAGCTCCTTCCTGAGCAGCCCCTGGGCAACGGCGTCGAAGAGGAGCGCCCGTTGTCCGGCAAACCTAATGAGCCCCCCGTCGACGTCCAGCTCCAGGAGCTCCTTCAGATCAAGCTCTTCGGCACGCACAGATCACCCTCTCCAGAGACCTCGAGTCTATCATTTTGAGAGGCATCATCCAACCCTCAGCCACCCACCTCTTCCACGAGCGCGGAAACAGGGCCGTCGGCCGGCGACACGTTCGGGGCGATCAGAATGATGACCGACCGTATTACAATGATCGGATGTTGGGCGATGTGGATCGGAGGAAGCGGCGGCCGGCGCTTCGAAAATGTCCGGCCGCGCAGTGGGCGAGAGGTCTCCGGATCCCCCATGCGGACCGGCGCCCTAGCCTGGATTTTTCGCGGTCATCGACACAAAGACGAGTTTGGGATGGACGGC
>CAZGKV010000224.1:0-3044 GCA_964526305.1 uncultured Planctomycetales bacterium
TCCGGCCACTTTTCGCCGCCCTCCCCTTCGGGAACGAGCAGCCCGTTGAGCTGCGCCAGCGCCATCTGCTGCGCGCGACCCTGGCCGAGCGCACAGACTTGGCGGCCGTCCCAACCGTGGGGTTCCTCGATCGCGGGTTCGTCTGATTCCACGGCCGTCCGATCGGCCCGGAAGGGATCCAGGTCGGGATTCTGAGCCAGGAACTTCTTGAGCGCGGGAGAGAACCGCGAGCGCGCGGTCTCGCCGATCATGAGCTGGTGATCCTGGAGGAAGAAGCGGACCATCGAGTCGTCGAAGATGATGTCCGCGTCCAAGATCTGTCCCGTCCTGGGATCCACCCGGGACGGACCCATCGCGAAGGCCATGTCGCTCGTGATCCAGCGGAAGAAGTTGTACCGGACATCCTCGGGATCGAGCGACGCGAATTCGTTGGTATCGGTCTGTTGCCGCACGACGACCGCCTCGCTGATTCCGCACTTCTCGAACGCCTTGTTCCATTCGAGGATGCCGTCGCGAACGGCGCGGCGGTGACGCACCGGCACGGTCTTCTCGACGTAGAAGACGATGGGCTCCTTCGGCGGCGAGACCGTGAGGGTCGCGTCCGCCTTCTGGACGTTCCAACGATTGACGTAGCGCACGAACTGGGTCCGCTCCTTGGAATCGGTGGAGTAGTCCCGCACGGCGCTCAGGAAGTAGCCGACCCGATCGTCCGCGAGGCGCGGCTGATACCCGGTGTTCTTGAGCTCGGAGATGCTGTAGTGGAGCGTCTGTACTTTGCCGCGCTGGGGCGGGACGAAGTCCACCGAGATCTCGAGATTCCCGGGGAAGGCCTTGACCTTGTTGTACTTCGAGGTCGTGGGATCGAAGCCCCCTCGAAGGATGAAGAACGCGAACCGTCCGAGGAAGGCCGTGACCTTGGAAATGAGGAGCTGGTTGAGGTCGATGAGGACGCTCCCGCCCGCGCCGGTGATGAGCACGTCCGCCGAGGCGATCGCGGATTCGGTGTGCTGGTTCCGAACCGACGAAGCCCGCGGGTCGTCGTCCTTCACTCGATGGCGAACCTCGGGTTCCACGAGGAGGAGCTTCTTGTCGACGAGCTGCCATTGGAGGAGGAGATCCTCCCACATCCAGCCCGCGAACCGGCCGCGGGAGAAGCTCGTAGCGAGAAGGAAGGGCTGGCCGATCCGATTGGCCGGGATCTCCGCCAAGATGTGGTTCCCCTTCCGGTACAGGGTATAGAACCCCTTCAGGACCTCGCGGTCCTTGACCAAGTCCTCGAGGCGCGGTGCCGTGGGGACCTTTACCTCGGTCGGCTTCTCCTCCTTAGCCTGCGGAGGGGAATCCTTCTTGACCGGCTCCTGGAAAAGGAGCAACGCGAGGGACGCAGCAACGGTACGCATCCATCCTCCCAAAAACAGAATCTATGAAACCCACCCACAGATGCCACAGACGTGCGTCCAGGCCGGACTCGAACTCCGGCGGACGCGGCCCCTGATTCCACAGATCAGCGGTGGCCATTCTGTGTCCTCTGTGTGCGCGTCTTGGCTCCCCCGGCACCCGAGCCCCGTCCGGCACGCGCCTCTGTGACATCTGTGTCTTTCACTGAAACGGCCGAAAGAGTAATCCGTTTGGAGATGAAAAGAAAGCGCAACCATTTCCGGTAACTAAACGTGCACCCCCGAAGGAATTACGCCAAAATCCCCGAAGTCTCTCGGAGGTAAATTGCCGGGACTGACGGTGGTCAATCCTTGGAAAGGCTGATCGTGTGCGTTCCCGAGTAATCAACACCGAGACCGCGTCGCTCCAGGAGAAGGAGTCCAAACGGGTTCCGAATCCTGCGGGCAACGCGCCCTCACGATGACGCACCAGGTGATGTCCTTCGACCGGCGTGTTTCCGGGCGAGTCTGCGCGACTACTTGAGCCAATCTGTAAAGTTTGGCCCGCCCCTGAGCGCCGTCTCGACCTTCATCGTATCCTCCTTGCTACTCCATTCCATGACGCGCCGGACCCCTGGGTTGAGAGGAATCCGAAGCCGCTCGAAGTCTCCTCCCGTCGCCGCTTCCATTGCCCAAAAGGGCAAAAGCTCTCGCGAAATCGACAATGCCGCTAGGTCGCTGGCCGTCTTCGCCTTGGATGTGCCATAATCCCCATCCCATGATCGACTCGGACGCGGACTTCCGGCTCGCCGAGCGCGCCGTCATGCGCTGACTCGACCTGAGGAGAATCGCGTCTTGGTTTGGGACGTGTACACGGGGACGCTCCTGGGACCGGCCCTCATCCATTCACGCAGCGTGGAGTCCGAACGATGGTCCCCGGACGACCGATTCGTCGCCACCTTGGATGCGGAGGGTGCGGTGCGCGTTTGGTCTCCGGAGAGCGGCACGATCGTGGGACGACTTCTCCGCCACGGATCTCGAAAACGGGGGGTCCAATTCGCCGGCGACGGATCCTGGCTGGCGACTCTCGGATACGATCGCGTCCGATTCTGGGACTTGTCCTATCTTTCGGGGCGCGCCGATCCCGACCTCCAGGAACGCGTTCAACGAGAGACGGGACTCCGGCTCAACCGGCATGCCCAAGCGGAGGTATCGACGAACGATGAGTGACGTGCGGAAGGCTGTGGCGTTCTCGCTGCTGGTTCTGGCGGCGTGCGCGAAGCGGGACGATCGACCGGATCCCCAGGGGTATCTCGTCGAGCTTCGCCGAGCCGCCGCGGACAAGAACGCCGCGCGGATCTTCGAGCTCCATTCGCGCCGCTCCCGCATTCGCCTCGAGGCGGAGTTCGAGTCGATGCTCCAGGTGCTCCGGTCCAATCCCGAGCACGCCCGGAGCCTCCGAGAAACCCTCCGGCTTCCGCAGGATCCCGCGACCTGTACGACCGGGCTGCAGTACTACCTGATGCTGAACGAAGCGTTGCTCGCGGATCCCGATCACCGCCGCTCGTTCACCGAGGCTCGGTGGATCGAGGGAAGGGTCGACGGGAATTGGGCGGTCATCACGGTCGAGATGCCCCTCAAGGCGATCGTGCGCGGGTACTCGTACGC
>CAZGKV010000225.1:0-2861 GCA_964526305.1 uncultured Planctomycetales bacterium
CTGCACCCTCGGCGCCGCCACCGCGGCCACGATCCTACCGGGATGAGCTCTAAGCCTCTCCGCATCTTGCTCCGCGAATTCGGTCTCTGGGATACGATCCGAATCCTCCTCGCGGTGCGGCGCCGACGTCGGGCGGGGGAACCGTTCGCTCACTTGGCTCCGCCCGATTCCGAGCGCGATGCGAAGAGCCGCGCGCAGATTGCCCCGGCGATCCTCCTCTATCGATCTCTCCCGCGGGACGCCTTCCGGATCACGGCCGAAATCGTCGAGGCCGCGGCGCAGGACTTCTTGCACCGGAGCCTCGGACGCCTCCGTCGCATCGACGAACGTTGGGCCAGGAAAGCCGGAGACGGCTTCTTCAACGCTACGATCGAGTGGAGGAAGATCGCTTCCGACGAGGTGCGATTCGACGTGGTCGCCTGCCGGTTCCCGCCGCTCTGCCGAGCCGCGGGGGTTCCGGAACTCGCTCCCGTCTTTTGCCGAGGGGACGCCGGGTTCTTCCGGCGGCAGGGTCTCGACCTCCGCAGGACGATGACGATCGCCGACGGTGCGAGCCTCTGCGACTTCCGTATCGCGGCCGGGGAGAGGGATCGTCCCGTCCCCTCCGCTATTCCACCAGATGCCCCGCGGCCCACGCGCTCGGAACCGAATCCGTGAAGGCTTCGTTCAGGTTCGTGACCAAGTCGTTCAAACTCGCGAGAGTATACCCCGAGGGCAACGCCCCTCCGCCCAGAGCCTGTTCAGCCGCCGCCAGGATTTCCGTCACGGTCTTGCCGTCGAGCGATGTCCCCGTATTCGCGAGTTTCAAGCCTCCCATCGGATCGCCCGTGACTCCCGCCGCGGACATGTCTACGTTGAGGCGCAGGGCGACGACCTGTCCTCCGAGTACTCCGGCGCTGCTGCTGGGGGGATCGACGAGATCGGCCGTCAACGTGCCCGGCGCCCCGCCGGCAGGCAGATAGACGCTCACGGCGTTCGAGGAGGTAAACGTCATCGACTTCCCGGTCACGCCGACCTTGAGGCCGTTCGGATAGACCGTGGCGAAGGAACCCGCCAGGACTTGCCCCGGGTTCGAACCTGCGGGGGGAGATCCCCATCCGCCCTGCGTGAACGTCTTGTATTCGCCGGCCAATCCTCCCGGCGGCGTGCCGATGGCGAGACTCTGACTCGCGGAGAGACTCACGCCTCGACAGCACGGGAAGGTGTAGTTGTCCGGAGGAGGACAGTAGACCCAGACGACCACAAAGTCATCGGCGCCTTCGAGGCGGGCGGTATTCGTGATCGTCCCGTTCGAACCGGCGTCCACGGAGACCTGCACCGTCCGCACGACCGACCCGGACACCGACTCGACACCGCCTCCGCCACCGATATCGGTGGTGTACCCCGAATACGTCACCCCCGTCGTCGACGTGATGTCGGCGAGCGTGTCCGACAGTTCGACGCTGTCGTTGCACTTCTCCAGCGCGGGAACGCACCGGAGGAAGTCGTCCGCCCGGGTCGCGACGTTCGCCTCGTCCGAATCGACGACGCTGTTCCCGTCGATGTCGATGTTCTGCCCCGAAGCCCCTCCGTATCCACCGGCCTGGGCGTTCCCGAAGCTCACGACCACCTCGAGGTAGATTTGCTCTCCTTGGGGAATCCCGAGCACCGTATTGTTGAACGCGGCGACGAACAGGAGGTCTTTCGTCGATTCCCCATCCACCTGCGCTCGAGGAACCGCCGAGAACAGGTTGTTGAAGGAGGAGTCCAGCACGTCCAGCTTCCCCGAGGCGGAATTCTCGCTGAAGCTCGAAGCCCACCAATCCCAGGCCGCTCCCGGAACCACCCGCGCGAAGGTGGCCGCGTCGCCCTGCGAGGAGGTGGCCACGTCGGAGGAGACCGTCACCCAGCCCGAGCCGATGCAGCGCTGGAGGTTCACGACGACGTTGCCGATCGTGGCGGGATACGGACAATAGTTCGCCACGCGGACGAACCCGTTGACGACGATCTCATCGTTCGACGTGGCGCCGCGCGTGGCCGTCACGGTCCATGTCACCGTGTTTCCCGACACGGAGCCCGTCTTCGCGAGAGACCATTCCGTATCGTTCCGATGGCAGAGCTTGACGCGACCGTCGACGAAACAGAGGCTGGCCAATCCTCCCTGCGGCTCGCTTTGGGAGCCGGAGCCGACGGCGCTCCCCAGGGCGTCGACCAGGCCGCCTCCGCCGCCCCCGCATCCCACGACGACGGAGAGCGAAAGCGCCAACGAACCCGTCAGGATACGAGACATGACCACCCCCCATCCGTGCTTCGCGTCATACCACCTCGCCACGCCTCTCGGTCCACTCCCACAGGAACGACGAACCGAACAAGATAGTATCCGAAAAATGTTCCAAACCCAAAAAAAAAGGGTGACCCATCCATAAATTATTCTCGGCGTAGTTCCGCTGTTTTCTTCACCGGAAATAGGACGGAAATCGATGCCGAGTTGAAGAAAATCGGCAACCGTTCAGAGGATGGATGCGCGCCGGCCAACACCGATTCCGCAGAATCGCGTCCCGGACAGCTCGCGTGGCACGCAGGGCCTGTGGACGCGCCCCCAGATTGGGCAGAACGACCTCCACGGGGAGGGCCCCGGAGACGCCACCGGCGCCAATCCACGGAGTCCGGAACGGATACGAATATCGTTATGGACGATGTCGGCGGGCCAGTTCCGCCTTCACGTCCGCGAGAGGCACGCCCGCCCCGCCCAGCAGCACGAGGACGTGATAGAGAACGTCGGCGGCCTCGCCGACGATTTCGGATTCCCGTCCGCCCCGCGACGCCATCGCTAGTTCGCACGCCTCCTCGACGATCTTGTCGCGGAGTAGCGCCGGATCCGC
>CAZGKV010000226.1:0-2703 GCA_964526305.1 uncultured Planctomycetales bacterium
CGCGGATTAGGAAATCGACCGCATGATCCGGCTGAGTCCATGTGAATACGTCGGAGCCTCTCCGTCGAAGTTCCTGAAACACCAGATTTTCGAGCAAAGCTCCGCGATCCTGGCTGATCTTGGTCGTCAGAGCGCGAGTCAATCCGTTGTCGATCGTATAGATCTTCTGGGGCTTCCGAACCTGTTCGGTGAACGTAAGCGAAAAGGGACGGGCCAGGAGGATCAGATAGGCCTCCTCGAGAAAGTGGACGTACTTCTCCGCCGTGTGAACGCTTCGAAGCCCGAACGCGCGCTGGACTCGATTGTACGTGATGGAGGTGGCGGGATTCGAGAAGCAATAGAGCGAGAGTTCCTTCAGCGTCCGTGGGTGCTTGACCCGATACCGTGCAGCGATGTCGCGCGAAACAATTTTGTCATGCAGTTCGCGCAGGTATTCCCCCGAGGGGCCCGACAGAACCATTTCCGGAAAGCCTCCGACGAGTCCGTACTCGCGAAGCCTCTCCTCGAGACCGGCTCGGTCCCGTGTGGGTACCGACTTGCCCGGGGCGGCCACGCCCCGGGCGGAAAGAAACTCGCCGAACGAGAACGGAAACAGTTCGACCGCGACGTAGCGGCCCGTCAGATGAGTCGCCAACTCCCGGCTCAACAGCTTGGAGTTGCTCCCGGTGACGACCAGATTGTGGCCCAATCGGTGAAGGCGGTTGACGAAAAGTTCCCACCCGGTCACGTTCTGGACTTCATCGAGGAGCCAGAACCGGGCGGATGGCCAGATCGCCGCCGCCGCTTTTTCGACACGCTGGAGATCCTCGGCCTTCAGCCAGGTCAGTCGTTCGTCGTCGAAGTTCACATAGGCGAACTCCTGCCCGGCGAGAACCAGTCGTGCGAGGACGGACTTTCCCGACCGCCGAACTCCCCTGATGACCTTGATCAACGGCCGGCGAAGGGCCTCTCGGAGTTCCCGCTCCTGGGTCCGTGGAATCCATTGGCCGGTGGGGGCCGGCGCCTTCAGCTCCTCACGCTGGTCTAGGAGCACCTGCCGGAGATCGTCGTCGCTTCCCACTACTTGATATCATACTATGATGCATGCAATGGTCAATTCTCATGCAGTATACTGCACATAATGTGGAGGAATCGCTGCCAAGGCTCGGGGAACTCCTGCCCGCGACCTCGGTCGTCGTCACGCACAGTAGGGGAGCGCTTCTCACAATCCGCAAGCAAGCTCTCTTGCTCCGGCTAGGATCTCCGCACGAATCCTCACGCACATCGGATGGTTGCCGGCAGCGCTTTAACGCGCTCCTCGGAAACGCCGGCCAGGAGCGCGTGGGTGCACCGCAAATTCACTTTGCGAGTCACTCCCTTGGTCGCCGGGTCCATTCCATCCCTGCGTACGATTCTCGGAATGGGCGCGGTGCAAGATTCGACTCCGGCTCCTCCTCGGGCCGTCCACCCACTTCCCGTAGGACCTCTCCTCTCTTTCCGAGTATACTGAGGCGGAAATGGAAGAACGGATTCGGGAGACCCTGCGCCCGCGGGAGGGCGTGCTGTTCGGCTATCTTTTCGGCAGCGCGGCTCGAGGTCGCATGCACGCGGAAAGCGACGTGGATGTCGCGGTCTTTCTCGGGCCCGGTGTGGATCCGATCGAGACAAAACGATCGCTGACGGTCGATCTGATGGAGGCCTTGGGCTGCGACGCGGTCGATGTGACCGTGCTGAACGCCGCGGGTCCCGGGCTGTGGTGTTCCGTGCTGAAGGACGGGATTCTCCTGATCGATCGAGATCCCGAGGTGCGGGCGGAGGCCGAAGTCCGGGCTCTGCGGGAGTATTGGGATTTCGAACCCCGACGTCGAATCCTGGAGGAGGCGCTCCTTCGAGAGATTCGAGGATGGTCTCGTGGCGCCTGACTTGCGCGGTAGGCTGGAGAAGTTGCGGGCCTGCCTTGCGCGCCTCGAGGAGATGCGAGGTCGGGTAAACGATGCCCGCGAATTCGCGGCCGATGCCGACGTCTCCGACATCGTCGAGCGCAATTTTCACCTGGCGATCGAAGCCTCATCGACGTCGCCGCGCATGCCGCCGCCAACCGCGGACTCACCCGTCCGGAAACGAGCACGGGCCTATTCGATGCCCTGGCTCGGGCGGAGTGCCTCTCGGAATCCGACGCGAAATCGGGCCGTCGGTGGGTCGCGTTTCGGAACGTCTTGGTACATCACTATGCCGACGTCGACCGAGCGATCGTCTTCCGCGTCCTGAAGAACGAATTGGACGAATTCAAGGCGCTCGTTTCGTCGCTCGTTCGGCTCGCGTAGGGATCGCAAGTCTACCGCTCCCACCCTCGAACTCTCTGGGCGACAGGCCCGCCCGGATGCCGCGCTCAACCCCGCTCTATGCGCGGCCCCTGGGGAACGGGGGAGTTCGACGGCAGGTGGACCACCCGCTGAGGGAAGGGGATCTCGATTCCCTCGACGCGATACCGCGCGTCCAGCCTCTTGACGAACTCGTGCTTGACCAGAAACTGATCGACGAACTCGGCGGCGCGAAGAATCACCGTAAAATCGATCGAAGAGCTTCCGAACGTGTGGTAACGGATGAACGGCTCGAAGTCGGCCACGCCGCCCTTCACGGTCGTCATCACCTCGCGCGCCGTCTCCGTGGTGACGCGCTCGACCTTCTCGAGATCGCTTCCGTACGCCACTCCGACCTGGACAA
>CAZGKV010000227.1:0-2659 GCA_964526305.1 uncultured Planctomycetales bacterium
CCGGCTCGTAGACACGGCTGCGCTCGTCCAGCGAGCCTTCGTTGCGGGGCGTGAGGCTCTGGAGGATGATCCGGTTCGCCTCCAGCATGTCGTCCATCTTGCCGGTGTCGATCCAGTAGCGGTCCAGCACCTCCGCGCGCACATCCAGGCCGCGGTCTATCAGGTACTGAATCGTGTCGGTGATCTCCAGCTCGCCGCGGGCGGAGGGCTTCAGCTGCTCCACCGCCTCGAAGACGTTGCTGTCGAACATGTAGATGCCGATTACGGCCAGGTTCGAGGGCGGAGACGACGGCTTCTCGATGATCCGCGCCAAGCGCCCGTCGACGAACTCGGGCAGGCCCGCGTTCGGGAACGCCGAGAGGCGCCCCTTCGTGAGGGCGCCCAGGCGCTCGATCACCTTCGCCGTCCAGTGGGGGACGGCGCAGTTCGCCCCGATCACGTCGGCCCCGGCCTTCTCGAGCTCCCGGACCGCCCGTTCCGGATCGACCCCGAAGGGCGTCTTCGTCTTGAAGACGAACGCCATGAGACAGACGCACGGCACGTCGGTCTGCTCCTTGGCCGCCCGGAGCGCGATCTTCAGCTCCTCGAGATCCGTGAACGTCTCCAGGTAGAGCACGTCGCAACCGCCGTCCTCGAGCGCCTGCGCCTGCTCGGAGAACGCCTCGGTTTTCTCCTCGGCGGTGGGCTCGCGTTCCTCGCGCTTCACTCCCGTGAGCGGCCCGATGGACCCCGCGACGAACCGCTCGGTGCCGGCGAACTCCCGCGCCAGACGCGCCCCGGCGAGATTGATGTCCCGCACCTTGGACTCCAATTCATGCCGCCGGAGTCGGATGCGGTTGGCCGAAAAGGTGTTCGTCTCCAGGATCTCCGCTCCGGCCTCGACGTACTCGCGATGGATGACCCGGATGAGATGGGGCGTCGAGAGATTGAGCTCGTCGTAACACCGGCCGAGAGGAACGCCCTTCGCGTAGATCTGGGTCCCCATGGCGCCGTCGCCGATGAGAACGCGCTCCTCGAGCGCCCGGAGGAATCGAGACATGCGCACTGTTATATCGGCGAGGTCCGGTGGATTCCATGAAGATCCCTTCCCGCGCGTCCGATAATTCCAGCGGAGAGAACGAGGGATGCCGCCGCAAGGGATCGAGTGGTTCGTGGACGTCCGCGGATGTCCCGCGCTCTTGCTCCGGGATCGCGAACGACTCGAACGGGTGTTCGAGCGGATCGTCGAGGAATCCGACCTCCACCCGATCGGCCGGGCGCAGTGGCACCGATTCCCCGACGCGGGAGGGCTCACGGGATTCTGGATGCTCCAGGAGTCGCATCTCGCGATCCACACGTTTCCCGAATTCGGTTCGGCCTGCCTGAATTTGTTTTGCTGCCGGCCCCGACCCGAGTGGGCGTGGAAGAATCGTCTCGGCGAGCTCTTGGAAGCCCGCCACGTCGCGGTCCGGTCCTGCGACCGCCGATACGGGCCGGGAGAGACCGCCGAATGATCCAGGCCCCTTGTCCTTCGTGCGCGACCCAGATCCGCTTCGTCTCCAAGGCATCCCTCTACGCGGTCTGCCCTGCCTGCGACAATCTCGTGCTCCGCAAGGATCTCGACGTAGAACGCGTCGGTGCCCTGGGGCACGTTCAGGAGGACGGCACGCCGATCCAACTCGGGACCCGAGGGACGCACGCGGGCGCGACCTTCGAGGTCGTCGGCCGGATCCAGCTTCAGTTCCCCACGGGATTTTGGAACGAATGGCACGCGCAGTTCCGCGGCGATCGCAGCGGTTGGCTCGGGGAGGCCCAGGGGACCTATGTCGTCACGTTCCTGACCCGGTATCCCGAGCGTCCGCCGGAGTACCGTTCGCTTCGCGCCGGACAGCCGATCACGATCGCCCAACGAGAGTTCATCGTCAAGGAGGTCCAGGAGGCGATGTGCGTCGGAGGGGAAGGAGAGCTGCCTTTTCGCATCGAGAGCGACACCCTCGCGCCCGTCGTCGATCTTGCCACGCACGGGAAGGAGTTCGCGACGCTGGACTACAGCGAAACTCCGCCGCTCCTGTTTCTGGGGGAGCAGTGCGAGTTCGACGAGCTCAAGCTCGAAAACGTGCGGAAGGTGGAGGGCTGGTAGATGCGCCCCCAGGCGACGGTCCAGCTCCAGTCCTTCCAGTGCCGCCAGTGCGGCGGTTCGATCCAACTGAAGACTCCGCAGGCGCAGCATGTCGCTTGCCCCTTCTGCGGATCCATCACCGATGCGCGGAATCCGAACTTCGCCCTGATCCAGAAATTCGAGCAGAAGCTCGCCTTCCAGCCCCTGATCCCGCTCGGGAAACGAGGTCGGATTCGCGGCGAAGAGTACGAGATGATCGGCTTCCTTCGCCGCGCGGTGACGATCGAGGGCACGACGTACACGTGGGAGGAATACCTCCTTTGGCATCCCCACCGCGGATTCCGCTGGCTCGCGCACTTCGGCGGCCATTGGAATTTCATCAAGTCGTGCACCGGGGTTCCGAAGGTCGCCGGGAACGAGGCGAAGTATCTCGACCTCACCTTCAAGAAATTCCAAGCCGCGGAGGCGCGCGTCACCTACGTCTTGGGAGAATTCTTCTGGGAAATCCAGCGCGGCGAGAAGGCCCAAGTCGCCGACTGGATCTCCCCTCCCTTCGTCCTT
>CAZGKV010000228.1:0-2574 GCA_964526305.1 uncultured Planctomycetales bacterium
CCCTCCAAGGCTTGCCCCCGGGGGCGCTGCTCCAGAGATCGCTCGAGGGCCACGTCCTCTACTGGACGCCCCTCGGCAAGCTCTCGATCTTCCGAACGGCGGAACCCAGCGGTGCCTTAGGAACTCACACGATTCTCACCCAAGGACACGAAATCAAAATATCGCGGTTCCCCGTCGGGACCGACGAAGTCACGTTGATGAGCGAAGGGTTGCCGTGGCCGGAGTTGGATCGCATTCAAGATGGATTCTAGGAGATCGCCATGAAGAAGATCGCCGTCGTCATCGCCTGTGTCGCCGTCGCCAAGCTGGAGTCTTCCGCTTGCTTCATCCACTCACCTTTGCCGGTCGAGCTGATCGAAGACCACATCACGATCGACGTGACGGAGCAGATCGCCGTGAAGACGTATACGTGCACGTTTTACAATCCGAACAACCAGGCCGTCGTCGGCGGGACGTGCTACATGGAGGTCGAGCCCGGCGCTCAGGTGGATAATCTCAAGCTCAAACTCGGCGACCAAGAAGTGCAGGCCGACATCTTGGATGCGGAGAAGGCGAAGAAGGTCTTCCAGGAAATCGTTGCCAAGGGCGGCTCCCCCGCGCTCCTAGAGTTCTACGGCAACGGACTCATCAAGGCGGACGTCCCGAAGATTCCGCCCGGCGGGACCGTAACCGCCGTCCTCCGTTACACCACGATCGTAAAGGGAGACAATGGGCTCTATCGGCTTCAGGTGTTGAACACGAATCCGAAGGCCTGGCTTAAGCCCCTGAAGAAAGTCACCGTCAAGGGAAAGATCCGGTCTCAGCTGCCGATCAAGACGATCTATTCTCCGACGCACAACATCACGGTGGTCCGCACGAACGACAACGAGGCGACCGTGAGTTATGAGCAGGAAAATTATCTCCCCAAGCAACCGATGGTCCTCTATTGGCACCTGGCGGAGGGCGAAGTGGGACTCAACGTCCTCACCCATCGCGACGAGGACGAGCGCGGCACGTTCATGCTGATGATGACTCCCGGCCTCGATTCGAAGCGCATCCGTGTCCTGCCCAAGGAGATCGTCTTCTGCATCGACACCTCGGGCAGCATGGTGGAAGAGGACCGGCTCGGTCAGGTGCAGAAGGCGCTCGCCCACTGCTTGGAGCGTCTGAATCCGGACGACCGTTTCAACGTCGTCGACTTCAGCACCGAGGCGCGGAAATTCGAGAACGGTCTCGTCGAGGCGACGGCGGAGAATCGAAAGCGGGCGCTGGAGTACGTCCGCAAGTTCACGGCCCGCGGCGGGACGGCGATCGAGGACGCCCTCGATCAATCGCTCGGGCAGTTTACCGCAGCCGAGGCTCCCAGGATGCTCGTCTTCTTGACCGACGGCGCGCCGAACATCGGCGAATCGGATCCGGAAAAGCTCGTCGCGATGTCGAAGAAGAAGAATCCCCATGCCGCTCGCTTGTTCGTCTTCGGAGTCGGGAACGACGTCAACGCGAAGCTCCTGGATCGCCTCGCGGAGGAAAACGGAGGGACCAGCGATTATTTCCTGCCGAAGGAAGAGATCACTACGCGTCTCTCCGAGTTCTACGATCGAATCGCCAGCCCGGTCCTTACGGATATCACGATCCGCTTTGAGGATCTTAAGGTGGAGGAACTCTATCCGCGCCGAACACCGGATCTCTTCAAGGGGAAGCAACTCATCCTCTTCGGGCGCTATTTCGCGGACGAATCCCATGGGTCGAAGAAGGTCGTCGTCTCCGGCCGCGTGAACGGAGAGGAGATCTCGTTCGAATACTCCCTGCACTTCCCCGCGAACAATCCTGGCAACGACTTCCTTCCGCGCGTGTGGGCCGGCCGAAAGGTCGCCTATCTGCTCGATGAAATTCGACGGAACGGGAAGAACCAAGAGCTGATCGACGAGGTGATCCATCTCGCGAAGCAACACGGGATCGTGACCCCCTACACGAGCTTCCTGGTCACTCAGGATGTCTCGCCCGGTGCCTCGACAGAAGATCTCCGGGGTCGATTGAGCTTTGGAGCCAGCGGGTCGGAACAAAAGATGTATCGTTTGCTAAGCGAGAACGATGGCGCCTGGGGACTCTTCGAAGGAGGAGTCGGCGCTTCCGGACGGAGCGAAACACAGGTCATGCAGAAGATGCGGATGATCGGTCCCAAGACCTTCTATTTCACGGACGGCGTCTGGTACGACAGCGCGTACGATCCGAAGAAGCACCCCTCGCCGACGGTGCTGAAGGTGCAGAGCGACGATTGCACAAAGCTGATCCAAGACAAGCCGGCGATCGCGCGCTACCTCTCGCTGGGAACCGTGGTGGTGGTGTATCAAGGGAAGGCATATCGAGTAGAAGGATGACGATGGGTCGTACTATCGGCCGATGGCTTCGACTTTCTGCCGCACGCCCTCCCGGGATCGATGCGAGGCTCTCATCCATTCGTGGATCCAGCCCTCGAGCTTCTCGCCGAGATAGAGCGTCACTCCCAGCTTCACCGCGGATTAGAGAGCGACTGCGATCCAACCGGGAGGACCGGACGAAAAAATCGCCGGATAGAGGAGGCCATCCGCGAGGAAA